>JAKLZP010000016.1:0-22228 GCA_022015155.1 Acidilobus sp.
TTTCACGATGGCCGTCATGGCCCTCCTCGAGGCCGAGGCATGGAAGAGGAGCTGGGAGCTTGGGGCTAAGCTTGGGCACGCCCCGGCCTTTGAGTGCTCGGAGTTTGACTGGAACACCCTCACCTGTAAGAGGAAGGCGAGACCTGAGGAGACCGTGGAGCTGCTGACCCCGGCCCTGCTCAAGGCCTCTGAAGTCATGAGGCTTGATAACGAGTGGGTAACGGTAAAGTACCACCACGTCAAGCTCAACGACTACGTTAGGAGCCAGCTGGAGGGCGAGACTGCCAGGAGGATAGCTGATGACGGCTCTGTGCGCCTACTGAGGAGAGAGGCCCTTGAGCGCGTGCTGGCCGAGGTCTTTGGCGTGAGCGAGAAGACCCTGGCCGAGGCCAGGGATATGGACCCTGTGAAGCTAGCCAGCAGCCCCAGGCACCTGCTCGCGATGGCCATCTATGACCCGGCAGGCCTCTGGGAGAGGCTCAAGGACTACGGCAGGTCCATCGGGGCCAGGGCGCCCAGGCACACGGCCGTCAACACCACCGCCCCCACTGGGTCTATATCAATAATAGCGGGGACCTCCAGCGGGATAGAGCCCTACTTCGCCCTAGTCTACCTCAGGAGGGTGACCCTTGGCGAGCTCTGGGAGGTTGTCAGGGAGTTCAGGGAGAGCCTTCTCAGCCTGGCCAGGCGTACCGGCGCGCCTGACAACGTTCTGAGGCTTGTGGCAGAGATCATATCTAGGCACAAGGGAAGCCTGAGATGGGCCCTTGACGACCTTGAGAAGGCCGTGAGGGAGGCCTCAATAACGGTAGAGGGGGGCAAGATAGTGAAGCCCTCCTGGGACGTTGAAGGCTTCATAGCTGGGCTGAGGGAGCTCGCTAGGCTCTATGCCACGAGCATGGACTTTGACGTATGGTATCACATAGCTCATCAGGCCGCGGCCCAGCTCTACACAGACCAGGCTATTAGCAAGACTGTGAACCTGCCCAAGTGGGCCTCCGTTAACTCGGTCGCCACGTCATACATAGCGGCCTGGCTGACGGGCCTGAAGGGCATCACCGTATACAGGGACGAGAGCAAGAGCGTACAGGTCATCTACTTCGGCGGCCAGAAGGCCGAGCTCGCTGACGTCCCCATCAAGTTAGTGAAGAGGCCAGCCATGAGAATGGCCATAGTGAAGAAAGAGATGAAGGCCGAAGAAGTCGTCAGCGACCAGAAGCTCGGCGAGCTCTTTAACGTCAAGGCTGAGGGGGGCAACGGGGTCGTTAAGGTAGAGACCGATGAGAACAGCACATGTAAGACCTGTAATATCTAGAGCCACCTCTAAGCTTCCTGTCCTTATAACTAATAAACGTGGCTACGGCAATGTTCCTGGGGCTACGCCCTTGAGGAGGACCTCGGCTATAACCTGGGCTGCCGTCATAATAGCTGTCGTTATAGTGGTTGCCGCGCTGCACATAGTCCTGGGGCTCGACGTTGTCGTCGTTGATGGAAACAGTATGCTGCCGACCCTTCAGACAGGCGACCTCGTCCTGATGGTGAAGGAGAACCCCACAACTATATCGGTAGGGGATGTGATAGTCTATAAGTACACAGGGTCCTTCTATGGCATTTACCTCTATAATGTCTACATAATACACAGGGTTGTTTACATCTACTATAACAACGGAGTCCTGTGCTTCGTGACCAAAGGTGACAACAACCCTCTCCCTGACCCGGGGTTCCCCCAGTACTGCGGCTACGTTAACGTCAACGGCACTAACGTCTCAGGGGTTCCGTATTGGAAGGTCGTAGGAGTGGTCCTGGGGGGACGAACCCCCATAGCTATACCGTTCATCGGGTCCCTCTCGATAGCCCTGAGGCCTCCCTCAGGCCCTACTTAAGCTTCCTCAACAGGTACTGGGCTACCTCGCGGGCCCAGACCCCTGTGGACTTCCTGTTAGCGACAACTCTTAGCGCCTCAGACCTGGAAAGGCCCAGCCTCTCAGCTATCATATCTAGCTTTTCGTTAAGCTCCTTAAGGGCGAGCTCATGAAGCTCGCAGAGCTCGCCTGAAGCCGGCCTTCCGCAGATCGGACACGTCCTTGCTGGCCTGACGGCTCCTGCCAGCTCTGCCAGCCTCCTCCCTATAACGTCTATTTGCTGGCTGTACTTCCTAACTAGGTCGCTGATGTACTGCTTGGCCTCCGAAACAACAGCGTCCCTCGAGAGCTTGCCGTCGACTATGAGCTTGAGCTTCCTCTCAAAATCCCTAGTTAGCTCGACAGAGACCAGTTCGGGCGCGGTTGCAGCCAGAGTCTTATAGACAGCGTATCCGAGCTCCGTGACCTCTGCGCGCTTGCCCTTAATCTCGAGGAAGCCCCTCCTTAACAAAGTCTCTATGATCCTGGCCCTAGTGCCCTTTGTCCCAAGGTCGTTGGACTCCATCCACTCCAGCAACGCCAGCCTTGAGAGCCTCACGCCTGAGGCAGGCCAGACCACCCTTACGCTAGCAGAGACCAGGTTAGCCCTCTGCCCTGTCCTGAGCTGAGGGAGCTGGGCCTCCTCAAGGCTCACGTAGGGGTAGTAATGAGTCCAGCCCCTCCTAATTACCCTCTGCCCCGAGGCCCTCCAGGGCCTGCCTGCAGGGTCCCTGAGCGTGGCCTCTGCCCTTGCTATCACGAGCGGTCTTGCGAAGGCAGCCATAAACCTCCTGACTATGAGCTCGTATATGGCCCTGTGATACTTGTCCAGAGGTTCCCTTGGGGTCTCGCCTGTGGGATATATAGCTGGGTGGGCTGGGTCCCTCTTAGGCCCTTCAACAGGCCTGAGGACGCCTCCTGTCTCCCTCAGCAGGTCTGAGACCAGCGCAGAGAACTCCCGTTGCCTGGCTAAGGCCGTCAGGACGCCCTTATAGTCGAGGTCAGGAGGGAGCCTCTGGCTCTCGGTCCTGGGGTAGCTTATGAGGGCTGAGAGGTAGAGGTCCTCAGCTATTTCCTGCGTCCTATAGGGCGATAGGCCGTAGATCCTCGCCGCCTCCTCCTGAAGGTCTGTGAGGTTGAACGGAGGAGGAGGCCTTATGGACTCCTCCTCTGATTTATAGCTAACAGTCACCATATAGCCCCTTTCCTTGACCTCTCTAACTATGGCCTGCGCTTCAGCCCTCGTCTTGGGCTCCCAGCCGTCTGGCCTAGCCCTGAACTTGACGCCACCAACCTCTAGCTCCGCGCTGAGGCTCAGGGATGGTACAGGGACGTAGGAGTTCCTGTCCATCCACCTCCTCACGGCCTCGGCTAGCGTCGGCGTCTGGACGCGGCCAGCGCTAAGCGACAGCCTCTTCCCAACGGTCATCCTATAGGCCCTCATCAGGAGCCTTGAGAAGTTTATACCCCACAGCCAGTCAAGCTCTGCCCGAGCGACGCCAGCCATGGCGTTATTCACGTCGAGTGGGCCCAGGTTCATGAAGGCCCTCCTGAGCTCACCGGCGGTCAATGATGAGAACTTGGCTCTCCTGGCCCTTTTAAGGTCCCCGAAGGCCTCTATTATCTTGTAACATATTGTGCTGCCCTCCAGGTCATAGTCACAGGCGCTGATGTAGGCTAGGGCGCCAGGCAGCGTCTTCGCTAAAACTTCATAGTAAGGTCGAAGGTGCTTAGACCTTCGCTCGAATGACCAGAGGGGCTCCCATTTAAGCTCCGTTACAGGCAATCCCTCAACGGCCGTGGTGGGGCCGAACATGTGGCCCGCGCTGCTTACTATCACTAAAAGCTGACCGTTGAACCTCACGTAGTAAACGGGAATCCCTCCTATCCTGCAAAGGGTTGCCTGGCCGAGGGCCTGCGCTATCCTGAAAGCGGCCTTCGGCTTCTCCGCTACCACTGCCACATAAGGCCTCTGGAGCTTACAGGGCGCCGAACGCATCAGGGCTCCGAGCTAGAAGGCGCTCCTGGAGACAGAAAGGGTTGAAGCCCTTCCAGTATCAAGTAAACGTCTTTTCATGCCCATGTTAAGAGCTCTGGCTCTACGAGCTAGCGGAGCTTATAACATGTTAGCCTAAGACCCTGAACGACAATGACAAAGGTTTAACAGGGGTCTCGGAAATTATTTCCAGGATAAAAACGCCCTTGTTCAACTCAGAAGCACTGCTATTCATTGTGGACAGCAAACCTAAGTGGAGGACTCTTTATGACAAACGGAGGAGAGGACCTCCTTTATCTTGTTCAGCAGCTCCTCCGATATCGTTAGCCCTTTCTTGCCTGAAAGTATCAAGTTTATGAAGCCTTCATCATCAGGGCACATATTGACAAGCTCCACCGCCAGGTCCTCATCAAGGCCGGCGTTCATCAACTCCTCTATGGCCTTCCTTGACGCAGTGGGGTCCCCTTGGCCAAAGAGTCTAAGAAACTCCCACGTCCTCTCCTGAACAGGGTTAACGCTGGCCCCGCTCTCTGAGATCCTGCGCTGAAGGATCTCGCGCGCCTCGACATAAGTCAAGTACCTTCGTGACTCGATCCTCCTGTTCATATAAGACCCCTTCTAAGACTTAAGGGGCCTGAGGTGGGCGGCGTAAGTTATTATCGTCTTCTCCTTATTGCCTAACATGACCTTTACTATATAGGCCCTGCCCCTTCTGCCCACTATGACGCCTGTAAGGCCATGATATCTCCTGTGGGGCATCCCGTCATGGAAGGAGGGGTCTATGATTATAGCTACTCTGTCGCCCTCCTTGTAGGGGTAGAACATCACGCTGGCCCTCGGCACAGCTCCCCGCTCCCTTACGTCCTTGCTGAGCAGCTTCCTTGTCCTATGCCTATAGCCTTTGGGCGCCTTTACCATGTTACACCTCACCTTGACCTTCCAGACTCAATTAAAAGCGTTTAGCAGAGGCCCTTAGGACAACAGGAGCTTCAGGGGTATTATCTGGACCTGCCCTGCAGGCGTGTGCCTAACTATGGAAAGGGGTAGGAGGCCATGGTCAAGCTCATACCTGGCTATCTCGATGGGGTCCTTTCTAATCCCTAACCTCTCAACGTCGATGAGGGGAAAGGCTCCATAGTCTAGCTGAAGGGCCCTTAAACCTATGATCTTAGCCCTCTCGTACTTTGTAAGGAACGGTGGGCCTATCCTTATTTCATCCTTAGTCGTAGGGTAAAGCTTTGGCTCCCTTTCTGACATAACCTCACGCCAATGAAGACGCGTTACGTCTCAAAAGTATTTAAGTTTAAACTGTGCGAACCCAGTAGTGCTGGGGTCCATAGTGAGCTCCGAGGAGGCTGCCGAGACTGAAAGCGAAGAGGTAGAGGAGGTAGCCGCGGAAGAGACGGAGAGAGAGGAGGGCGCAGTACCCGAGGAGCTCGCACCGCCAGAGTATAAGCTTGGGGCCCCTGAGCTCATAGAGGTCATGCTTGACGCCTTCGACATACTGGAGAGGGCCAGCGAGGGACAGATATCGCTAAGCGAGGCTAAGGCGTTGCTCTTTGAAAAAGTCGATGAGGCGCTCAAGAAGGCAGGAGAAGCCGTCAAAAAGACGTCGAGGCGTAGGCCCACAAAGAAGGCCTCTGAGAAAAAGAAGGCAAGCAGCAGGAGAAAAAGGAGCTCAAAGACCTCAGGAAAGGAAAGCGCTGAGGAGGGGTCAGCTAGCTAGGAGTTCTGAAAAGCTACGCCTCCTGATATTAACCTCGTAGCCTAGGTCCTTTAAGGCCTTAGCTATCACTTCCTCGCTTACCCTTCTGTCAAACGTGACGAGGACCTCCTTGACGTCCCCTCTCTTGATAAGCTTAAGGCTGTCAACGACTACAGCGCCCCTTATCATATCACTTATGTCCTTGTCCGGGACTAAGTAGTCCTTGAACTTCTTCTCCTGGAACTCATAGAACTCGTCGAAGTTCCTGACGATCCTCAAGGCCTCCATGACGTCCTTTGACTCAACGTTGAGCCTCTTGCTGACTTCCATTATCAGCTTCTCTGCCACCTCTAAGGGGACTGTGACGCTCTTGTACTTCCCCATGTCAACCTCTAAGGTGACCAAGGGCATAGCTGCACCCTGGCTCTGAGGCCCCCTTAAGCTTAAAGGTTCAACAGTTAACCTTAGCGCGGCCGATGATGTAGGTTAAAAGCTGTGAGAGGGTGATCGGGGCCAGGCAGCTGAGGTCGGTTCGCTTGAGGAAGGGCAACTCCGCCGTCATTAAGTTCAGCGGGTCCCTGATCTACCCTCCATCAGCCTCATACCTCTCTGACCTAAGGGAAACTGTAAAGGTCCTGCTTGATGAAGGCTGGAGAATAGCTCTCGTAGTGGGCGGGGGTGAGGTGGCCAGAGGGTACATAAGGACGCTGAGGGCCTTGGGGGTCCCTGAGTCATTGCTTGACGAAATAGGCATTGAGTCAGCAAACCTTAACGCGTTGTCCGTAGCTCTGGCGCTTTACCCGCTCTCGCCCCCTACCGTGCCCAGGGACCTGAGGGAGGCTGTCAGGATCTTGCAAGAGGGCCTTGTGCCAGTCCTTGGTGGCCTTCAGCCGGGCCAGAGCACTAACGCTGTGGCAGCGGTCCTAGCTGAGGCCATTAAGGCTGACCTCTTGGTGAACCTCTTGAACGGCGTTGACGGAGTTTACACAGGCAGGCCAGGCGAGCCCGGCTCCAGGAAGATTGACAGCCTTACGTACTCTCAGCTGGAAGAAATAATCTCGGGCAAGGAGCAGGTGGCAGGGAGCTATGAGCTGTTCGACCACGTGGCCTTAGAGATCGTCAAGAGGAGCCGTCTAACTCTCGTGTTCGCTGACGGAAGAAACCCAGCAGTCCTGGTGAAAGTAATAAGGGGCGAGGGCGTGGGGTCGTGGGTGAGGCCTTAGGACGCGCCTGAGGACTTCCTGTACTTCGGATGGTACTTCTTTATGAACTCCTCCCTTATGTTCGTCAGCTCCTCCTCAGGGAGCTCTGATAGAACCTCCCAGGCCAGGTCAAGGGTCTGCTCTATCGTCCTGTTCTCCCTGACGCCCTGGCTTAGGAACTTCCTCTCGAAGACGTCCGCGAACCTCAGGTACTTCCTCTCGGTCTCGCTGAGGCTCTCCTCGCCTACGACCGCGGCCAGGCTCCTAAGCTCAACGCCCCTGCTGTAAGCTGCGTAGAGCTGGTCGCTCACCTGGGAGTGGTCCTCCCTTGTCTTGCCTGGCCCTATGCCCTCCTTCATGAGCCTTGACAGGCTCATGAGGACGTTGATGGGCGGGTATATGCCCCTGTTGTAGAGGTCCCTGCTTAGAACTATCTGTCCCTCGGTTATGTAGCCCGTCAGGTCAGGTATCGGGTGAGTTATATCGTCATTCGGCATTGTGAGTATTGGCATCTGCGTTATGCTTCCCTTCCTCCCGTGGACTCTCCCAGCCCTCTCATAGATGCTTGCGAGGTCGCTGTACATGTAGCCTGGGTAGCCCTGCCTCCCGGGCACCTCCTCCCTCGCCGCGCTGATCTCTCTCAGGGCCTCCGCATAGTTGGTCATGTCCGTGAGTATAGCCAGGACGTGCATGTCTCTCTCATAGGCCAGGTACTCAGCGAGCGTCAGCGCAGCCCTTGGGGCGACGAGCCTCAACATGGCGGGCTCATTGGCAAGGTTCACGAACATTGCTACCCTCTTCATAGCGCCCGTCTCCTCGAAGAACCTCCTGAAGAACACGAAGTCGTCATACTTTATCCCTATCGCCGCGAAGACCACGGCGAACTCCTCCTCCTTGCCTCTGACCGTCGCCTGCCTCGCTATCTGAGCAGCAAGTACGTTGTGAGGAAGCCCGCTGCCGCTGAAGATCGGCAGCTTCTGCCCCCTGACCAACGTGTTCATGCCATCTATAGCGCTTATGCCTGTCTGTATGAAGTCCTCAGGGTAGGCCCTGACGGCCGGGTTTATGGGAGCCCCGTTTATGTCGTACTTCTCCTCAGCAACTATGTCGGGACCTCCATCTATGGGCTTCCCCAGGGCGTCGAATATCCTCCCCAACATGTCCTCTGAGACAGGCATCTCAAGCGTCCTGCCCAGGAACCTCACCTTAGCTCCGACTGTTGAAATGCCCGTGGTCCCCTCGAACACCTGAACTACCGCCGCGTTCCTCGTAACCTCTAGAACCCTTCCCCTTCTCCTCTCGCCGGTGTTTAGCTCAACTTCAACCACCTCGTCGTACGCTACCCTGCTGACGCCCTCAACTATAATGAGTGGCCCTCTGATCTCTGATATTCTCGTGTACTCCTTAACGCCTATTACGCTCATGTTAACCACCTCCAAGCTTACTTATTATGCTAACAACATTCTGCGTAAGCTTCTCTATTTCCTCGACCTTGTCATTAGGTATAGTGAACCTTGCCTTAACCATGTCGATGTAGAGCCTACCTATGGCCTCCCTTAGCTGGGCGACAGTTACGTTCCTCTTTATGGCCTCGCTTGCCGCCTTATAGAACTCTACGAACATCCTCATGAGCGCTACCTGCTTCTGAGGCGTTGTGAACGTGTCGATTGGATCGAAGGCGTTCTGCTTCAGTAGGCCGTCCTTTATGAGCCTCGCGGTCTCGAGAACAAGCTTGTCCTGCTCGCTCAGGCCCTCTGTGCCCACGAGCCTCACGATCTCTCTCAGGGCGTTCTCCCTGATCAATATATCCATTATAACCTTCCTGTACTCGGCCCACCTCTCGTCAACATTCTTCCTCCACCACTCCTCAACTGTTTCAGCGTACGCGCTGTAGCTCAATATCCAGTTTATGGCTGGGTAATGCCTGCTGTAAGCAAGCGCCGTGTCGAGGGCCCAGAAGACCTTGGTGAACCTCCTCGTGTGGGTTGTGACTGGCTCCGTGAAGTCGCCTCCTGGCGGGCTTACGGCCCCCACCACGGTCACGCTGCCAAGCCTCTCAGGGCTGCCCATGGCCCTGACGCGTCCAGCCCTCTCGTAGAACTCTGCAAGCCTTGAGGCCAGGTAGCTTGGGTAGCCCTCCTCGGCGGGCATCTCCTCAAGTCTGCCAGCTATTTCCCTCAGCGCCTCGGCCCACCTGCTCGTTGAGTCGGCCACCAGAAGGACGTCATATCCCATGTCACGGTAGTACTCAGCCATCGTTATCCCAACGTAGATGCTTGCCTCTCTCGCGGCGACGGGCATGTTGCTTGTGTTGGCGATCAGTATGGTTCTCTCCATTAGGGGCCTGCCCGTCCACGGGTCCTTATAGGTTGGGAACCTCTCCAGGACCTCCGTCATCTCGTTCCCCCTTTCGCCGCACCCTATGTAAATTATCACGTTGGCCGATGACCACTGAGCTAAATTATGTAGAGTAACGGTCTTGCCTGTTCCAAAGCCCCCAGGTATCATGCCCGTGCCGCCCTTAGCCATCGGGAAGAGGAGGTCAATGATCCTCATGCCAGTTATGAGGGGCTCCGTCGGGTCGAGCTTCGCTGAGTACGGCCTTGGTATCCTGACGGGCCAGCGCTGCGATAGGTACACCTGCTTGACCTCGCCCTCGCTCGTCTCAACCTCCGCTATGGGGTCGACTATGGTGTAGTCCCCTTCAGGGGCTATCCACCTAAGGACGCCGAAGACGTTCGGCGGAACCATGACCTTATTCAGGATCAGCGGCGTCTCCTGGACAGCCCCTATTATATCGCCTCCTGAGACCTTGTCGCCAGCCTTAAGTCCTTCCCTTGGCACAAAGTGCCACTTCTTATCCCTGGGTATTGGAGGCACGTTAACGCCTCTCTCAACGAATATGCTGCGGGCCGGGTTCACCTTAGCTATCTGTTGTGCTATCAGGGGCAGCGGCCTCTGAATGCCGTCGAAGATGCTGCCTATGAGCCCTGGGCCGAGCTCAACGCTTAGCGGCGCGCCTGTGCCCTCCACGGGCTCCCCTGGTCTCAGGCCGCTGGTCGACTCGTAGACCTGCACGTAGGCCGTGTCGCCCCTTATCCTGGTGACCTCACCTACGAGGCCCTGTTCGCCCACCCTGACCATCTCGTACATCTGAACCCCGGTCATGCCCTCAGCTACGACGAGCGGACCCGATATCCTGACTATCCTCCCCCTGACGGGCACTTCACCTCACCTCAAAGAGCTCCCTAGAAGCGAGACCACGGAGGTACGTGTAGTTCTCCTTTACGAGCTGGTCCAACGTGTAGTCGAGCCTCACGCTTCCGTCCTTCGAAATGGCCACGACGCCTCCCACTACCTGGACCGGCTCCTCAGAAAGCTCCAGACCACTATAACCTTTTATGAGGTCCCTTAACAAGTTGAGGTCCTCTGCTGAGCAGTGTATGATGAAGCCGCCGTAGGACTTCGCCTCGTCCTGTAGGGTGTCAAGGATCCTCCTTAGGAACTTCGTGTACCACTCCCCTCTGTCCAGCTTAAGCCTCCTCAGGGCCTCGCTCATCACCTTGTCAGTGACCTCTGCCTTTATGGACTCCTCCTTGAGCTTAACCTTCAGGTCAGCCTCTGCCGCCTTGCTCCTTAGAAGCTCGCGGAGCTCCTCCGCCTTCATCTTTATAGCCTTGACCGCCTTCTCAGACGAGGCCTTATGAGAGGAGTCCGTGAGCTTAAGGGCCGCTGACAAGGCCTCGTCAAGCTGGGACTCCAGCTGCGAGAGCGCTTTCTTAGTCACGTTATCAGCGACCTTCCGAGCGTCGCCGCTTATGCTCATATCCTTCACCCTAGGCCTAGCGCTTCAGCCAAAAGCCTCTCTATATTTATGGGCTCTGCCTTGGACCACTTTGTGGGCAGGACGAAGACAACGGAGCCTGTACCAGCGGCAATCCTCCTCAACCTCTCCTCATCAGAGACGACGTGCTTAAGGACGATGATTAGCCCGTAGCCCTCCTCTACACCCCTTTTAACGGCCTCCTCAGCCTCTGACTGGTTTGAAGCCTTCATAACCGACATCCCTGCCATCCTGAAGAGCGGCAGGCTCTGTTCGTCCCCAACTACTAGGACCTTGACCTCTCTAGCTGACATGTCTACCCAGGTTAGGCCTAGAAGGGGTCATTTTAAGCGTTAACAGGTCACGACGAGAGGAAAAGGCCTAGCGCCGGCTCCTTGCAGACCTTATTAACCTATGCTGCTGGCCCCAACAGGGCGCCAGCTTGATAATAAGCAACAGGCTTGAAGAGGTGCTGATAGTCGTACCGAACGAGAACTACGATAAGGCGCTGGCGTCCCTTGCCAACGCCAGCATAATCAACGTCGATGAGCCGCCGGAGCCACTTAAGAACTACACCAACAGATCCTACAGGAGGATAGCCTTAGAGGCCGCCGAGAGGAAGTCTAAACTCGAGGGCATATTCAAGGCGTTGGGCCTTGAGCCTAGACCCAGCGAGCAGGTCACAGTAACCGTTAAGGACTGGGAGCAGGCATATCGTGATGTTGTCGCTGCGAACTCGAAGCTTGAAGAGGAGATGGAGAGACTGGCTTCAAGAGTAACCGAGCTGAACGCCCGCGCTGCAGAGCTCCAGGCGCTCGTCAGCCTCCTTGAACCTGTGAAGGAGGTCTCAGCGGACATCAGGACTGCCTGGGAGGGTACACACGTTAGGGCAGCTGTCGGGGTTATGAGCCTTGATTTGACGCCCTCAGCCATAGGAGTCGCTAACAAATACAAGCTCCTTTACATAACGCAGCCTGTCAATGAGCTCGCGGTACTCGTCATAGCTGGCGAGAGCGACTCCGTCGCGGCAGCCGCAGCAGAGCTCTCAAGGCTGGGCTGGAGAAGAATAGCCATTCCGCCTGACATGCCGGGCTCGCCTAAGGAGGCTTACGATGCCTCGCTAAAGGCGTTAACGAAAGTTATGGAGGAGGTCTCAGCCTTAAGGTCGGAGGCCCTTAAGCGCGCTGGGGATCTCAACAAATACTACGCTCAGGTCTCAGGCCTCGTCAACATCCTAAGAGCTCTGTCGCTCTCTTCAAGAACTGATACTATGTCTTTCATATACGGCTTTGTTGACCTTAAGGACTCAAAGAGGCTCAGGCAGATCCTGGACGCCTGTTGTGATGGAGCTTACGTAGTTAAAAGCCTGGGGGTGAGGCGGGGTGAGAAGTACGTCCCGACAAAGGTTGACCTGCCGGGCTACTTCAAGTGGTTCCACAGCATAGTGGAGATGTACGGAACGCCCTCAGGTGATGAGATCGTTCCGACGCTCTTCATGGCAATAACGATGCCCATAATATTTGGCCTGATGTTCCCCGACATCGGCCACGGGCTGCTAGTTCTGCTCTTTGCCGTCTTCTACATGTTGCCAAGGAGCAGAGACATAGCCAAGGTCGCCTCGGTGCTTGGCGTAGCGGGAATGATAACGGGTTTCCTTGCTGGCGAGTTCTTTGGCCCGATACCAGCTCACGCCATAGGTCTTGACAGGCTTTGGGAACAGCTGGGGTTCAGGGTTCCACCCCTGCTATCGCCCGTGGACGCAGCCACGGAAAGCTCCACAGAGCCTTACGTGATGCAGCTGTTCAACGAGATCTTGGACATATCCTTCTGGATAGGGGCCTTTATGCTGACCTTCGGCAATATACTGGGGATAGCTAATGACCTCCTGAGCAGGAACTACGAGGACCTTATTGCGAGAAGGGCCCCGCTAACCCTTCTCTTCCTCGCGGCCGGCCTTCCATTCCTTATTTACTTCAACGCCTACAGGGCAGGCTATATTATAGAGGAGGCCATCTTCGGCCTTGGAAAGGGCGGGCCTATAGGGGCCTTCGTCTTCTATGGGGCCATAGCATCTATCGTGTGGCTGCTGATAGGTGAAGGGCTCTACACACTGGCTATAGGCGAGGGCTTCAGGTTAGACCCCATAGAGGGCTTCCTCGGCATGTTTGAGGGCATGCTTCTCGCCTTAGGCAACACCATCAGCTTCCTTAGGATCATGGGCCTAAGCCTAGCGCACGCTGGGCTCATGGTAGGGTTTACAATACTTTACTATGTAACCTTGACGCCACACCCCAACCCCTTGACCTATGTTGCGGCGGTGTCGATATACATCACGGGTAATCTGCTCACGGCAGGCCTTGAAGGCATAGTAGCCTTTGCTCATGACCTAAGGCTACACTTCTATGAGTGGTTTAACAAGTTCTACAGAGGCCTCGGCAGACCCTTCGTACCCTTGTCCACGCCTGGCGTGACGTTTGTAATCAGCTAAGTCAGCTTCGAAGTCCCTACGTTAAATAATGATGATAACATAATAAGGTTTAGTGATCTGCGCCCTTTGCCCAAGACGCTAGAAGAGGTTTAAATATAAAATTGTATAATAACGTTAACAGAGTTACAAAGCTTATAACCTGTCGCTACATTGATAAAACCGCGCGATGAAGAGGGTTGGTATTACTGACCCTGATGAAGAAAGACGCCAGAGCGGAGCGTCCTTATGAGGCTTTATCAAAGGCCTACAATAGTCAGGAATATATTTTCTAGTGATATTTTTGGTTATGAGCGCTGGGAGAGTATGCAGAAGGAAGCCGCAGAGGTCATGGGATCTACCAGGTACAGGGATACGTTAATCTGGCTAATGCTCCTGATACTTTCTCAGAAGCCTATGCACGGATATGAGATCATAAAGAAGATCAACGAGCTCACCGCAAACCAATGGAAGCCTGCCGCCGGCTCAATATATCCGCTCCTGAGCTACATGAAGGACCTGGGCCTGATAGACGTGGTGGTTGTCGAGGAGGAAGGCGTCAGGGGCGGCAGGAAGATAGTTTACGCGCTCACCGACAAGGGCTGGCGGCAGCTCAATGAGATCTTGACCCGTAAGGTCCAGATCTACACGAACTTCCTTGACCTTATAGCGAGCTCGTCCCTCAAGGCGCTCGAGGAGCACGGCTTTGCCGACAGCGCAAAGGCCCTCCGCTCGAAGTTGCTTGAGTGGGCCACGCAGTTTCAGAAGAGGCTTGCAGAGGGCTGAAGTTGCTGTTCATAGTAGGAGCCGGGCTGGGCCCTCAGCACGTCACTGATCTCGCTAAGAGCCTTATCAAGAGAGCTGAGGTTGTTATCATAGAGGCCTATACCTCGCCTAACAGCGGCTGGCTTGAAGACCTAGCTAAGGCCCTTAATAAGGCCACGGTTAAGGCCACCAGGGACCTGCTGGAGGAGAATGTGAATAAGCTCATAGATATGGCACGCGACAGGGATGTCGTTGTCCTTGTCGCCGGTGACCCCCTCATAGCGACCACTCATTCCTCTGTTGTAGTTGAGGCCCTAACGAGAGGCGTTAAGGTCAAGGTGATACCAGCTGTCTCAGGCCCCTGCGCAGCTATGTCGCTCTCAGGACTTCAGTTCTACAGGTTCGGCAGGAAGGTCACGGTTCCAGGGCCCTGGAGAGGCGTTGATGTAACGCCCGTGGCCTACTGGCTCCTTGGCAACCTCTGCCTCGACCTTCACAGCCTCGTACTCCTTGACGTCGACCAGGAGGGAAGGCAGCTGCCTCCGGCTGATGGCACTAGGGAGCTCCTCAAGGCCTTCAACGAGCTCCTAAGCGACCAGAGGGAGGACCTTGGCGACCTGCTGGTGTTAGCAGTGTCAGTGACAGACAATGACGTTTATGTGACCTACTCTCGCCTCTCAGAGCCCGAGGCCTTAAGGCCTATTACGCCGTCAACGATGATAGTGCCGGCCTCCCTTCACCCTGTGGAGCAGGAGTTCCTGAAGTTAGTCCATGGGGTTCCATCAGGCCTGATAGACCTTCACCTAAAGCTGTTGAGGAGAATAGACCCCTGTAACCTTTACTTCTCGGCGCGGCATAAAGTAATGGCTAGCCCATAGCCCCTACAGCAGAGGTAGCGACTAAAATAGTTGTTAATACCCCACCTTGACGCAGAGGTAACGGCGCGGGCCGTTGAGTGAACTTGATAAGGCGCGGGAGGTCATAAACAGGCACTTTGAAGTGACGGAGCTTGTCGAGATAGGGAATGGCGTTTACAGGACGCAGGTGATAGGGCTGAAGGAAGGCGACCTGGTGGCCTCCTTTAGGTCCCTCTACAGCGAGCTTGTGAGGCTTGGGTACGCCCCGGCCCTAAGGAGGGAGGGGTCCTCGCTTTACCTCGTCATAGCCAGATATAGCTCTCGGTACAACTTGGCCTTATGGATTACGCTGGCGGCACTTACGATAGCATCCGTTTACTACTCGGGACTCGCGTTGATAGGCCTCCCAGGAGGAGGTCCATTAACGCCAGGTCTTTACCTGCTCGGCCTCCTGGCGCCCCTCCTCATCCATGAATCAGGACACTGGCTAGCCATGAGGAGGTACAGGGTTCCAAGGAGCCTGCCCTACCTCATACCTGCGCCCCCTCTTCAGTTTGGGTTCTTGGGCACGCTGGGCGCCGTCATAAACATGAAGTGGATACCGGCCACGGCTGACGAGCTTGCGATAATAGGTGTCTCAGGCCCCCTAGCAGGCTTCCTAGTGGCGCTTCCCATAGCCTTGGTGGGCCTGAAGACCTCGGCTTTAGTTCCAGCGTCCTTAGTCCCTCCCAGCTCAACGATACCCTTCGTTCCCATGATCATGAATGTCCTCATGGTCTTCCTGCACGCCCCCACCGGTTACGTGGTGGAGATGTCACCCCTTGCCTTTGCCGCTTACATAGTGTTCTTTGTGACGTTCCTGAACCTTATACCGGTAGGGCAGCTCGACGGAGGGCACGTGTTGAGAGCAGCGCTCGGTGAGAAGGGCCACATGGTTATATCGTTCATCCTTGTCGCGGTCCTGTTGGCCTTGGGGCTTTACGTCCCTACGCTCGGCCTCTTCGGCCTCATAGCCCTGGCCCTGCTCTTTCTGACCCGAGGAAGGCACCCAGGCCCGGCCCTGGAGGAGTCAAGGCTCAGCAAGTCTGGCGTTGTAGCCGTTATAATTTACGGCATCCTTCTAGCGCTAACGCTGCCTATCCCCTCTTAACCTTAACCTGTGAGCCTCCTCCTCATACACATACCTGCCGCCCCTCAGATATGAGAATATAGAACCCACTAGGACTAGCACTACAGAGATCATTATTGAGAGCCTGAGACCTGCCATGAAGGAAGGCCCTAGGGCCGTAGGCAGTAACGTATGGGAGTCCAGGGCCTCAATGACGCTTGACGGCAGGTCCCTTAGTACCGACGCAGGTATCGCGGAGGCAGGGTCATAGCCAAGGAAGGCGGCAAAGAGAAGGCCGCTCGGTGGCAGGCTCGCCAGGAAAGAGGCCACCTGGCTCGGAAGCCCGTACTTCAGGGCCAGGGAGTATATGCTTGAGGGAAGCCTGTTTGTCAGCACCGTTATGGCTATGGTGAAGAACATCGCCATGCTTATGGTGGAGCCCACATTGGCGAACGTCTGCCTCATCCCGTTGCCAGCCGCTCTGTCCTCAGGTCTGAGCGCGTTCATTATAGATGTCGTGTTAGGGGCTGAGAAGAGGCCGTTTCCAACCCCATTAAGGAACAGGAGCAGCTCGAACTGAAGCAGGTTGAAGTTGTATGGCAGGAGCGTAAGAGCGTAAAGCGTCACAGCTATTATGATCATCCCCGCTGTGGCGAAGGCCCTAGCGCCGTACTTGTCCGTTAGCATGCCGCCTATAGGTCCCATTATAACCGTTCCAAGCAGCATAGGGAACATGTAAACTCCTGCCCAGAACGGCGCTGCCTGGTAAGAGATGCCGTGAAGCGGCAACCATATGGCCTGAAGCCACAGCGTCACCAGGAACATCACGGCGCCCCTTGCCATTGAGTTCATGAAGAGGGCTAGAACCCCATAGGTGAAGGGCCTGACCTTGAAGAGCCTGAGGTCGAAGAGCGGGGCAAGGGCCCTCCTCTCAACAAAGAAGAACGATAAGAACGCCACGGCGGCCCCTACGAAGGAGGCCTCAACGAGAGGGTTCCCCCAGCCTAACTGAGAGTTACCGTAAGGCATCAGCGCGTACGTGAAGGCTAAGGAGAGAAGGAGCAGGCCTCCTGCCAACGTAACGTTGCCAAGCAGATCATAGCTCTGCCCCCCGCTGCCAGGGGTCCTCCTAAGCTTCAGCACAGACCAGACTGCGCCTGCGACGGCGAAGGGCACGCTGACTATGAACACCAGGTGCCAGTCGTAGCCGGCCAGCAGCCCCCCAACGACAAGGCCTAAGAAGGAGCCAACCACAAATGATATCTGGTTTATTCCAAGGGCTCTCCCTCTCTCAGTAGGCGGAAAGGCGTCGGTGAGCAGCGCTGTGCTGTTCACCATCAGGAGACCCCGCCAACCGCCTGGACCATCCTGAGCGCGATCAACAGCAGCGCGCCGAGGTTGCCGCTGCCGCTGGGTATGAAGGAGAGGGCCACAGAGGCCGCTGCGAATATTATGAATCCCCACGTGTAGACCCTCGCCCTGCCATGTATGTCTGACAGCCTCCCAAAGGTGACAAGTACAGAGGCCAGGACTATGCTGTAGCCCATCAGCACCCATATCAGGTAAGCGAACTCACCAGGGGCGAAGGGGTTCACGCCAAGCCCCCTGAAGATCGTTGGCAGTGATATCATCACGATATACATGTTCATGGATGACATTATTATTCCCAGCGTCGTATTAATGAGCACTGTCCACTTGTACTCCAAGCCTTTCCCCTTACCGCGTACCCCTGTTTTGAAGCAATATATAGTTTTCCGTTATTAGTGTTCTAAAGCTTAGGGATGTCTAGATTTCAAGCACCTTAAGACGAGAACTCTAGCGCCAGGAACTGCGTCGAGCCAACTCATTAAATTTTGGAGAACTGGTGGGCCCGGGGGGACTTGAACCCCCGACCTCCGCCGTGTAAGGGCGGCGTCCTATCCAGTCTAGACTACGGGCCCGACTTCGGACTCCTGTCAGGAATACAGAGGAGGCTCTTAAAGTCCTTACTTTTAGAGAATGAGAGGGCCTGAAGGGTGGAGCCTATATACTACGATATACACTGTCATCTCGCTGAATTCACGGACAACGAGATAGAGCAAATGATGACCTCTATGCCCAACCTTAAGGTGGTGGCGGTCTCCGATGACATCAGGAGCCTCAACAGGGTCCTCGACATAGCCTCAAGGTATCAGGGCAGGGTCTTCCCCTGTGCCGGCTTTCACCCGTGGTCACTCAAAGATCACCCGCTAGAGGAGGCATGGCAGGTCATCAGGCTCGCGGAGAGGGCTGGGGTCGTCTGCATAGGCGAGGTCGGCCTAGACAGGAAGTTCATGCCTGAGGAGACCTTCACTACCCAGAGGAAGGTGTTTGAGGCCTTCGCCAAGGCCGCCAGGGACATGAACGCCTTCCTTAACATACATTCGCCAGGGGCCTGGAGGGATGCCCTGAACGTGATAGTTGAAGTCGGCGTTGAGGACGCCGTCTTTCACTGGTACACAGGCCCGCTGGACTTGATAGATGAGATAGTAAAGAGAGGGTACTTCGTGTCAATAAACGTAGCCGCCGAGGTCCAGAGCAAGTCAAAGGACGTCGCTAAGGTAGCGCCGTTAACCAATATAGTCTTTGAGAGCGACGGGCCCTACAATTACCATGGCCTTAGGCTGACGCCGCTTATGATACCTAGGCTCGTCAAGTTAGTCGCTGAGCTCAAGGGAGTTGCCGAAGGCGAGCTACAAGAGGTCATAGCCATGAACTCGGAGAGGCTCCTCAAGCTTCGTACATAACGCCGTCGATCATCACCCTTGGCCTGTCGCAGAGAGTGGCTGAGATCGGCTCCAGCCTGTACTCGAACTCAGAGACCCTAACCCTCTTAGCCTCCAGGCATATCCCGCCGCTGTACCTAGGCGCCTTAATCACAAAGGTCTCGGCCTCCCCTCCTTCAAAGGCTGGATGAAAGCCATGCTTTCTAGCAAGCTCAACGATCTCTCTGACCAGGCCTTCGTTATTAATGGGCACCCCAAGGAGCCTGTAGGGAAGCCCCGCCGTTGTTATCTGAGTTATCACGTATATGATGCCATATCTTAGCAGCTCATACATGTAGGCCTCAGGGTCCATACCCCACTGAGGGTCGTAAATTCTGAGCCCCAGCTCCTCAGCAATCATTCTGAACCTGGTCAGCTGATACCTGCTCGCTATGCCTCCTATGACCAGCGTGTCGAAGGCCCTGACCTCCTTAGCCCTTGCCAGCGACTCCTTCAGCTCTTCCACCTCCTTCTCCTTCTCGCCGCTCACCCTGATCTCGTAGCTAAGCCCTGACAGGCCCATGGCATTAAGCTGAAGTGGAACGAACTCTACGAAGGGCCTGTGAAACATCCAGCTGTCAGGCCTTCCAGGAACTACAATACCTATACATGCAGGGGCTAGGCCCTCGTCAAGGGCCTTATGAAGGGCATACGTACTGTCCTTGCCGCCCGAGAGTAGGGAGCAGAAGGCCCTCACGGGTATATCCGCTCGCGCAGCCTAGGGAACGGTATCGAGTCCCTTATGTGGTCTAGCCCGGCTATCCACATAACGAGCCTGTCAACGCCAAGGCCAAACCCGCTGTGCGGCACGCTTCCGTAGCGCCTGAGGTCAAGGTACCACTGGTAATCCTCGGGGTTCAGGTTGTTCTCCTTAATCCTCTGAAGCAGAACGTCGTACCTGTCCTCCCTCTGGCTGCCACCTACGATCTCGCCATAGCCCTCTGGGGCCTCTAGGTCAAAGCCCAGAACTAACTCAGGCCTTTGATCATAGAGCTTCATGTAGAAGCTCTTCAGGTGCTTGGGGAACATCGTCAAGAAGAAGGGCACCTCCTCATCTTCCGTCAGCGCCCTCTCCTCGTCGGCCCCGATGTCGTCACCCCACTTTATGTTAAAGCCCTTCCTCTTGAGCCTTTCAATGGCTTCGTCGTAAGTCACCTCTGGGAACGTGGCCTTAAGGGTTGCCTCGAGGGGCTCGGTCCTGCGGCCAAGCGCGCTGAGCTCCTCAAGCCTCTTCTCAAGCACGCTCTTAACGGCGTGCTTTACCAAACCTTCGACAACCTTCATCATGTCATGCATGTCCATCCAGGCAGCCTCGGCCTCTAGGTGCCAGTACTCGTAGAGATGCCTCCTCGTCCTGCTCTTCTCGGCCCTGAAGCTAGGCGTCAGGGACCACACCCTCTCAAGGCTGAATATCATGACCTCCAGGTAGAACTGGGCGCTCTGGCTAAGGTACGCCTTCCTCCCAAAGAAGTCTACAGAGAATAGCGTAGCGCCCCCTTCAACGGCGCTCTGGGTAAGTATGGGTGGGCTCACCTCCCACCAGCCGTTTCTCGTGAAGTACTCCCTGAGGGCCTCGAGGACCGTGGCCCTGATCCTCATGACCTGCGTGAGCCTCCTTGACCTCAGCCAAAGGTGCCTAACATCGAGAAGATAGTCAACGCTTTCACCGCCCTTGATAGGGAAGTCCTCTGCTAACCCTATTACCTTGAAGTCCTCGACCCTTACCTCCTTACCTCCAGGCGCCCTTGGGTCTGACCTGACGATGCCCTCCACCATTACTGATGACTCTATAGTGGCCTTAGAGGCCTCAGGAGCAGCCTTTGACGAGCCTTCTATAACACACTGAATTATGCCCTCGGAGTCCCTAAGAACTATGAAGATCTTGCCTCCTAGGTCTCTTCTCCTATAGACCCAGCCCCTCAGTCTGACCCTCTCGCCGTCCGGCCTCTGCAGGGCCTCCCTGGTGCTCAGGAACCCCTGCTCCATGTGAGCTCTCAGCCCTCATTCATGAAGTTCCAGATGCTTATTCAAAGGTTTAAGAGTTATTAAGCGCCCTCACCTGCTCACTTAGCTTGCCTGCCTGACCTCCTCCCCGCCCTAAAGGGCGGTTCACAGGTTCCCCCCATCTGTTCGGGTTTACATCTGTCACCTGGGGGGCAGTCGGGGAGGCCAGAGTTCCCCCCATCTGGCTAAGCGCCCTCCTCTCGATGTTAAGCACGGCTATGCTGTCCCTGTCGGCCTCAAGGCCACACCTTGGACACCTGAGCCTGCGGTGCCCCACCTCCACGAGCTCAGCGCCGCACCTAGGGCACATCGTGGATGTGCCAGCTGGGTCAATAACAAGTATTGGCACTCCGTTCTTCTCGGCCTGCCAGTCCACCCAGAACGCCAGCCTCCTGTAGCCGAGCGCCAGCAGGGCTGATTTGTGCCCCTTTGGAAGCCTCCTTAGGCTCTCCACCAGCCCCGTGAGGTCCTCCCTGGCTACAGCCAGCTGGCCCTGCTTTGCCAGCGATATAATCATGTACGACGTCTTCCTGGCCCAGTCCTCTATGATGTTCTTGGCCTTCCTGTGGAAGTGCCTTACCCTCCTCATTATCCCGCTCCTCCTTAGCCAGGCGTTGTATTTGGGGAAGGAGTACTTCTCCTGAAGCCTTTCAGCAAGCCTCCTGTAGCGCAGGGCCCTCTCAATTGGCGTCTCAACCCTTACCTCAACGCTTGAGTTACCTACGACGATCTGTCGCTCATTTATATCAACTGCCAGCACGCCCTTAGGGGCGTACTTGGCTGGCCTAGGCACACGCTTGAACACATAAAGGGTAAACTCGCCTTCCCTGAACACAAGCCTGGCCTCCCTATTAGGGAAGTCGTCATACCTCCTGTCCCAGCCGATTACTCTGAGCCTGTAGCCCCCTATCAGCTCCACGTGGTCACCCTTGACCCTGTAGCCCAGTTCGTGCGTCAGCCACATACTCAAGCCCTTGACCACAGGCATATCGCCCCTTCTCGGGTTCCTGAGCCAGGACTTGGCTATGGCGATGGCCTCCCTGTAGCAGCCAACTGCAATATTGGATGGCAGGCCGTACCTCTCCTTTAGGTCGTTGTAAAGGAGCCTGTGGGCCTTGCCGAGGCTCAGGGCCCTGTTAGCTATTATCACTCTTATCGAGAAGTTGAGGGCGTCCCTGTACCTCCTCATGAGGTCCAGCACTGCCTGCTGGCTTTCGGGCTCGGGGCTAACCCTCATTCTAACCGTCAGGGTTAGCTCTCCCTCATCGCTCGCGGACATTTACTCCACCCTGTTCCTTTGGATGTCCACCTTCCTCAGGCAGTTAGGGCATGTGGCGTAGCGGGTCTTCTTGCCCCTGTAGTCCCAGACGTAGCCGCAGTACGGGCACCGTAGCTTTACCACTACTACCACCACTACTACTAACAGGAAAACAGAACCTTATAAGCTTTTCTATCCATCCCCGCCTTAAAAGGCTAGGCTTTCAGTTGTAAAGCAGGAGGGGGCCCCAGTAATTACGTAGAAGGAGGCTCCCTCTAAGAAGTACGAAACTGATGAAACGGTTGTAAGCATCGTGAACGCATCCCTATCCCTAAGGAGGTTAAGTAGCGCCGGCCTCAGCC
>JAKLZP010000017.1:0-21494 GCA_022015155.1 Acidilobus sp.
TGAAAGCCTCTAGCTCTGAAGGGGTTCAGCTCCCATACAGGTTCATGTAGCTTACCGTCATCGCCTCATCCTTATTCCCCCGCACCCCGCTCGGGGCCTCATCGGGCTTGGGGGCGTTCAGGGCCACCCCAGGGACCCCACATCTTGAGTGCTGGGTTACGTACCTCCTGTATATGCTGATTGCGGTGACAACTTATAAAACTATATGAAAGTCAAAACAGCTACGTTAGGGCGCCCTGAGGGCTAACGCGAGGGCCCTCCTGGCCTGGTCCAAGTGCATGACTTACTACATTGTGGCGAGGGCCCTCGGCCTCAGGTAGCCGGGCGGCACGTGATGAGAAAGCATTAAGCTACCTGCCGCAGGGAGGCCTTGGGGATGAGGAAGGTCTCATTCGGGCTGAGCGATGGCCGGAGCGCTCTTCTCTGACCCTAAGCCATGTTCTCCAGCTCCCTGAACATGTAGGCCGAGCCCCCGAGCAGGAGGCCAGCTATGACGTAGGTGTAGCCGTAGCCTATGGACTCCGCCATGAAGCCTGAGGCCAGGGAGCCCGCGAAGTAGGCGGAGCCGCTCAGCGTGCTGTAGAGCCCCAGCCCCCTTCCCTCCCTCGTCCCCTTGAGGACCTCGAAGACCATCACGTTGGAGGCCGTGTAGAAGGTCGCGAAGGCTATGCCTGCGGCCAGGGGGTAAAGGGTGAGCCCGGTGCCGAGGAGGTAGGCCTGGGTTCCCCCTAGGCTGGTGGCCAGCCCTATGCCGACATATGAGGACCCCCTGATCACGAGGGCGTTGAAGGCCGCCCTGGCCTTGCTCCCCCAGCGGGACATGAGCCTTGGAGCCAGCTCGTAGCCCAGGGCCTGGAAGGCCATGCCGGCTGAGATCACTATGAAGACCTCGGTGCCGCTGAGCCCGAGCGCCCTGAGCCCGTAGGGGTAGACCGTGTTGAAGATCCCTGAAGATATGTAGAAGACCGTGATGGCCAGGAAGAGCGTGGGCACGTAGGCCGCAGGGCTCCTGCCCAGCTTAAGGAGCCTGAGGGGCTTGAAGGTAGTTCTCGAGGGCAGCCTCAGGAAGAGCGTGGGCACCAGCCTGAGCCTGAGCAGGAAGGCCTCAATGACGTGAAGCAGCGACTCCCTCTCAAACGTGATGACTGACCTGGGCACGGCCCAGAGGGCCCAGGCCGCTGAGGCAGCCGTCAGGGCGGCCATGATCTCATCTATGGTAGTTATGCGGAGGAGCCCTGAGAGAGCGGCGGCCCCCACGTCACCTGCCAGGTAGCCCACCGAGGAGATCATGTTGTACCTGGCGTAGGCCAGGCTCCACCTGGACTTCTCTATGGTGTCCATTATCAGTATGCTTACGGCCATGCCAACGGCTGAAGAGAAGAGGGCCGCCGCGGCGTAGTAAGCTGTGACCTGGGCCGTTGAGCTCGCGAAGGAGAGGGCCAAAATGGACAGGAAGGTGCCCAGGACGCCGACTAGCAGCACCTTCTTCCTGTCATACCTGTCCAGCGCGAAGCCCCACACTATGGACGCCAATATGGACGCCGCCGTGCCGGCCGACATGGCGTAGCTGACGCTCACAGCCCCTCCCCTCAGGTCGTAGATCTGAAGGGTCACGAGCGTCGACAGCGGACCCATGGCTATGTTGAACGGTATCAGCGACACCATCCAGTCCCTAGAGTTCAAGCCTCCTCCTGCGACCTACTCCGCCAACCCTTCTCTAAAGCCCTGTGAGGGCTGCGCTGAGGGATTCCCGTGGGCAGAGGGCCAGCGACCTCGGCTGGGCCCAGGCCTCTTCGGGCTCACTTCCCAAGGGCCCAGCTGGCCTGCAGGAGGTCAATGCATGGGCAGTGGCAGGGCTAACGCCTAATTATGACCTCCTGGCACCCTGGCCTGGGCGAGCCGCTTGGTCACGTTCAGGTTTGATGAGAGCAAGTTCAGGGCCCTGAGCTTCACCCCCTCCTCCAACAGGGTCTTCCACGACGGCTGCGTCTACTCGGACTCGGGAAGGCTGTGCTTCTCTAAGCCCCTCGAGAACGTGATAAGGGTCACCGAGTCCCCGACAGGCGAGCGGCTCCCCCAGGAGCTCAGCCTGGGCGACTACAGGGTCTCCCTGTACCCCAGGGTCACCGTGAGGAAGGCCAACAGGGTCGTCTTTGAGGAGTGGGACCCGTCAGGGCCAGAGACCTCGTGGGGAGCCAACAGGCCCTTCGTCGACCCCCTCTTCATAGGTCCCCCTAGGACGGAGCCCTGGACCAACTACCGCACTATAGTTACGGGCAAGCTGACGTGCTCCGACGGCAGGCTCTGCAGCTCCTTTGCGGTCTCCCTGAGGCCAGGGGAGCCGATCTACGGCCTGGGGGAGCACTTCGGGCACATTAACAAGAGGGGGCAGGAGTTCATAACGTGGGCAGCCGACGTACCCTCAACGCCGAGCTACGCGACCTACGTGCCCGTGCCGTTCATATGGTCCCCGAGGGGCTGGGGAATTCTGGTAAACACCTACTCCCCGGTCTACTTCGACCTCGGCAAGGCCTCCTACGACAGGCTCCTGATAGTGACCAGGGAGCCCCTTGACCTCTACATAATTCTCGGGACGCCAAAGGAAATCCTGAAGGCCCTCTACCAGCTCACAGGCGCCCCCAGGGCGCCCCCGCCCAAGTGGAGCTTCGGCTTCTGGCAGAGCAAGTGCGCCTACAACACCCAGGAAGAGGTCCTCAGCGTCGCCAGGGAGTTCAGGGCGAGAGGGTACCCGGCTGACGTGATCCACATAGACCCGCCGTGGGAGGGGAACTGGAGGAAGTACAGGTGTGACACCGTAGACTTCGAGTGGGACACAAGCGCCTTCCCTGACCCCAAGGGGATGGTCGAGGAGCTGCACAGGCTAGGCTTCAGGCTATCGCTCTGGATAAACCCGTACATAGAGCCAGGCACGAGGCTCTGGTCAAGGCTTGAGAGGTACATGGTCAAGTCGAAGCTTGGGGGCCTGGCGACCCCGGCAGCGGACTGCCAGAGGAGGGAGGGCGCTGGCCTGGTTGACCTTACAGACCCTGAGGGCTTCAACGCCTTCAAGCAGGCCCTCAAGGACCTCGTGCTCCCCTACGCTGACGTCATAAAGGCGGACTACGGTGAGGCCGTGCCCGAGGAGGCTGACTTCAGGAACGGCATGAGCGGCGAGCAGGCCCACAACTACTACCCCGTGCTCTACATGAGGGCCGTCTACGAGGCAACCCTTGAGGCCAAGGGCTACGGCATAGTGTGGGGCAGGTCAGGCAGCACCGGCGTCTGGCAGTACCCGCTCAACTGGGGAGGCGACGTGCCGTCCAGCTGGGAGGGCCTGAGGCAGGCCATAAGGGGGCTGCTGTCGTACCACGCGAGCGGCGCCTTCTTCGCCTCCTTCGACGTGGGCGGCTTCATAGGGAGGCCGAGCGACGAGCTCTACCTCAGGTTCCTCCAGGCGGGCATTATGGTCAGCCACGTCAGGGCCCACGGCGTAACCGACAGGGAGCCGTGGAAGTACTCGCCCAGGGAGACCCTGGCGGCGCTCAGGCTGAGGTACAGGCTGTTGCCCTACATCTACTCTGAGGCCTGGAGGTCCATAGAGGAGAGGGTGCCGCTTGTGAGGCCCCTGCCCCTCGAGCACCCCGATGACCCCAACGTCTATGATATAGACGACGAGTTCTACCTGGGCTCAAGCCTGCTGGTGGCGCCTATCGTTGAGGAGGGGGCCACGGGGAGGGCCGTCTACCTGCCCCAGGGTAAGTGGGTCGACATGTTCACGGGGACCACCTATGAGGGGGGCAGGTGGGTAACCATAACTTACGACTCCCTCGACAAGTTCCCGCTGCTGGTTAGGGAGAACTCGGTCATACCAATGTTAGCGGTTGACGTAGACCACGTCAGCGAGGGCCCCTTCACCCCGCTCGAGGTGCACGCCTACAGGGTCTCCGACCTTGACTACCCGTACTACGACGATGGCGTGAGGGCCGTGATAAGGTGCAGGAGGGGCTCCTGCGGCTTCGAGGGGCTACCGGCCTCAGTCAAGTACAGCTTCACGTATCACTAGCCCGGTAACCTCCTCCCCTTAAGGCCTCCCCTGCAAGCTGAGAGAGGGGCCACCATGGCAGTTCCGGGGCACGTGGCCAGGACATACGTTGCGGGGTCCCTGGACGAGCAGGTCCAGCCGGCAGGCGTTGACCTGAGGCTGGGCGAGGTCTTCGAGTTCCTGAACGAGGGCATCCTCACGCAGGGCTCCAGGAGGCTCCCGGACGTCAGGCCTGTGAGGCCAGCTGACGGCCTCTACAGGCTCCAGCCAGGCGCCTACAAGATAAGGTTCATGGACGTCGTCAGCGTCCCCCCTGACGCAGTAGGCCTGTGCTTCCCCAGGAGCACCCTGCTCAGGATGGGGGTCAGCATATCATGCGCCGTCTGGGACCCAGGCTACTCGGGCAGGGGCGAGTCCCTGATGACGGTGTTGAACCCCCACGGCGTCACCATAGCCCAGGGTGCGAGGGTGGCCCAGCTTGTCTTCATAAGGCTCGAGTCAAAGCCAGCCAAGCTATACCAGGGGGCCTACCAGGGCGAGAACCTTGCCTAGAGGTGGGCTAGGGCTGGCAACATTATGGGTATGAGGAGGGTCAGCAGGACGCCCTGCACCATCCCCTCAAGGCCTACCTCGGGCCCAGCGTACCTCGTTATGACGCCAAGGGTGGTGTCCATTGACGTGGCCCCTCCCATCACCACTGAGCCCTCCCCTATGATCTCCTTCAGCAGCGGGAAGAGGGCCAGCGTTAGGTCCTCCCTGAGCTGGTTGCCCACGAAGCCGATGACACCCATGGCTGCGCTGAAGAGCGACAGGAACGGGCCGGTGAACGAGTACCAGCCGGAGCCGAGCGCAGCGTCGACGGTCAGCCAGAGGGGCAGGCCCAGGGGGACGGCTATGATGAGGCCAGCAACTATATCGCCTGCTATAGCCGAGGCAGTGAAGGCCAGGCCCCTGACAGCTATCCTCCTCCCGGCCCCCAACAACTTCCTCCAGGAGAGGCCCACGTAGACGCCGGCCGCGCCCACCACGAGGTAGAGGAAGAGGTAGGCGTAGGGCAGCACAGCGCTGGGCTCAGGCCTGGCCAGGGCCCCTATGACTATGCCCACGGAGAAGGCGAGAACCGTCCTCAGGGCCGCCCTAAGCTCCTCCCTCAAGTCTCCTCACCAGGGCCTCGGCTATGAGGGACCCCAGCAGGCCGGGGAGAACGGCTATGGCGACGGAGGCGACCACTATAGTTATGGCCTGGCCCCTGATGGAGGTGAGCTCGGAGCCCACCACGAGCCCCATGGAGAACACAAGGGCAAGTATTGATGCAGTGAAGATCGAGTCAACGGCCCTCACGCCCTTGCCTGGCCCCCTTGAGAGCGCTAAGCCTACGAGGAGGCCCGCGGCGAGCGACACGTAGAGGATCTCCTCTAGGCTGAGCATCTCAGGCCCCGGGGACCGCTGGGGGCGGGCAAAAAGGCCTTTCCTCAGAGGCCCCGAGGCCTGCCGACCAGGTTGTACCTGCCAGTCCTCAGCAGGTAGTTCCTGAGGTATGGGGTCCTCTCGACCTTCTCCCTCGTCAGGAACTCCAGCAGCAGGCCCGGCGGGCGTGGCCTCCTGGGGTTAACGTAGTGGAGCCTTGTGGGCGTGGCTATTATGTCGACCGGCACGTCGAAGGGGAGCGAGGGTATCCTGTCGACCACCTGGAGGTCGTGGACTGTAGTGGCTATCGGCGTGTCGTCGTTGACCTTGCCGACCTCCCTGAGCATGGCGTACTCAAGCTCGCTGAAGCCCTCCCCCTTGCCAACCCTCGCGCCGTCAAGCGTGACGGCCACCGAGCCGGCCACGACCAGGTCTATGCGGGGCGCCGACTCCACGTCGATGACCTCGCCGAGCCTGGTGAAGCCCGATATCCTTGATGCCTCGACAGGGTCAACCCTGCCTGGCTCGAGAAGATAGAACTGCCCCCTCAGCCTCGGCGTCGGCACCAGGACTACCTTCCCGAGCCTTAGGGCCAGCTCCCTAAGGGGCCTCTGGGGCGAGTCAGGGTTGACCTTGATTACTTTAGCCTCCCTGAACTCCCTGGCCTCGGCCAGCCTCCTGGCCGCCCTCTCAGCCCCTATGAAGTTGGGTATCCTGCCGTGGACCGGCCTCGGGGGCGCGGCAACGCCGCTCCTCTCGAGGAGGTCCCAGACGGCCCTCCTGATCCTGTCCTTCTCTGCCTGAACCTCCTCTAAGTTCAGCCTAGCTTCCCTCCGAGAGGTACCTGACCCACTGGGCGGCTATAGAGGCGAGGAGCTGGCCTGGGTCCTGCGTGGGGTTCTGAAGCCACGAGAAGACGGGCCCGTTGAACGACGGTATCAGGTAGGGGTAGGTCTGGGGCACTGTCGGCGGCGTCGCGGTGGCGTTCTCGTTAGCTATGAGTATGGCCTTCAGCCACTCCCTCTCGTAGGCCGGCAGGGAGGAGTTCGACATTATCTCAGCGTAGGCCTCCTTAGATATGGGAAGGGAGCCCTCTAGGTAGAAGGCCTTCTCCTGGAACTGGGGCGACATCACGAACTGGAGGAACTCCAGGGCCAGCCTCTTGTGCTGGGAGTACTTACTTATCCCAAGGAACGTAGAGCCGGGCTCCCCGTAGCCGCCAGGCAGGGGGGCCATGAGGAGCTGCGAGGCGACGCTGGAGTTGAGGCCCATTATGTCGTTGGCCCACGCCACGGCCCCCGCCACGGAGCCGCCCTCGATAAGCTGGCTCAGCGCCGTGTACCCTATGGGCATGACTGAGGGGGAGGGCTCGTAGGCCACCAGCTCCCTTAGCACCTCAAGGGCCTGAACCCCGGCGGTGCTATTGAAGCTGGGCGGAGGGAACGGGTAATGCCACCAGCTCGGTATGCAGCCCATGAACATCGTGCCGTAGCCCGGCAGCCCGGCAGGGTTGCCGCAGCTCAGGGTTGAGTTGTGCATGTAGAACCACTCGAAGATGGCCGGGTAGGTGTCTATGAGCTCATGTGAGGGCTCGTCCTCAACCAGGAAGCCGTACTTTACAAGCCCCTTGCCCACGAGGAACTTGTCAGCGTCGATCACGGCGGTCCAGTTCTGCCACGTCCAGGGGTTGAGGCTGAGGTGGTACTCGCTGTAGAACTCCTGCTGAAGGGTTGCGTTGTTAAAGAGCGTCGCGTTATAGACTAGCAGCTCCACCCAGGTCTGGATCGCGACGCCTATGACCTCTGTGCTGCCGTTGCTGAGCCTGTACACTCCCCCGAAGGCCTCCTGGTCCCATATTATGTCGCTCTGGTTGAAGTAGCTCATGTTAAGGGGCACGAGGTAGGGGGCCACGAGCTGAGACGAGGTAGGAGTGAACGTCACAACGTCGTACTGCGGGCTCTTGGCCTCGAGGACCGTCAGCTCGTTATTGATGTAGGAGTCCCAGGGGAAAGAGACCACTACCACCTTGACGCCCGGGTGCGAGGCCTCGAACTCCTCGGCCGCCAGCTGGATCACGGGCTTTATGTCATTATAGGTGACCACCACGAGCCTCTGGCTCGCGGACGCCCTGTAGTAGGCCAGCCACCCGGCCACCGCGGCAACGACTACAATGACTACCACCACGGCAACTAGGACGCCCCTGTTCAACTCAGCTCGCCCAGCCCCCTTCCTTCCCCGACCCCTTAACGGCTTGTTGAACGTTCAACAGGATGAAGCCGTAACCTTTAATACGTAATGGCGCTGAGGGCGCCTAGGCAGGCTTGAGGGCAAGGTACTCGCTTCCATACGCCGCCTACATAGTGGTCTTCGGCCTAGCGCCTTTCTTAGCCACCTTCGCCTACATGGGGGTCGGCCTGAGGTCGGCCCTCACGCTGCTCACCGCCATACGCCCCTACCTCGGCCTCGTGTTCTACAACACCTTCCTCCTGGCCGTGGGGCAGGCCCTGGGCGCGACCCTCATAGGCCTCATAGAGGCCATTATAGTCGACTCGCTCTCCGAGAGGCTGAGGACACCGCTCTCGCTCCTCCTGATGCTCCCCTACACTGTCCCCTTCACGTCGGCCGCCCTCATGTGGGTCATAAGCCTGTACGGCGAGGGCTACGGCTGGTTCACGTACTTCCTCCACCTGAGGAACGACCCGCTCTACCAGCCCTCCACGGCGATGCTGACGATAACCATGGTCAGCGTCTGGGCCTCCGCGCCCTTCTCCTTCCTGTTGATCTACTCCGCCCTCAGGTCCATACCGAGGGAGGTGAAGGAGAACGCCCTGATGGACGGCCTCGGCCTCTCTAGGTACTACGGCGAGGTGGCGATACCCATGGCGAGCAAGGCCATAGTTATCTCGTTCCTCCTCCAGTTCGCCCTGGGGCTGGGCAACTTCGACATACCCTACGTCATGACCATGGGAGGGCCCGGCTTCACCACGACGAACCTGGCGATACTGGTCTACAACGCAATATTCGAGATGGGCAGCTTCCCCGCAGGCGCCCTGATAGCCGCGGTCCTCTCAGCCCTGGCCCTGGCGCCGGCCCTCCTCCTGCTCGTCACCATGAGGGCCCAGCGGCCCCTGTTGCCGAGCGTAAGGCTTCACATGCCTGACGGGGCCTTCAAGGCCCTCATGGTTCTCCTGGGGGCCCTGCTCGTCTTCGCCAACCTGATGCCCGTCTACTGGATGTTCCTCGTGGCCTTCAGGCCAGACGTGCTCGACTTCAGGAGGCCCCCCGTTCTGGTGCCCGTGGCCTTCACGGCCTCCTACTTCGACCAGGCCATCAGGGGGAGCGTGCCATACATGATAAGCAGCGTCGTCGTGAGCGTGGGCGTGGGGCTCCTGACGGTCCTGTTCTCAGCCCCCGCGGCATATGAGATCGCCAGGGGGAGGGCGGGCAGGTGGCTCCTGACCCTCTCGATATTCCTTTACACGCTGCCCTCCATGTCCTACGTTGTGCCCCTCTACATATGGTTCAGCAGAGTTGGCCTCCTCAACACCTGGTGGGCCCTCATGTTGGCCTCGCCCATATTCACCGCCACCTTCGCGGTGTGGGCTATGCACGGCTTCTACATCGACATGCCTAAGGCCTACGAGGAGCTGGCGGACCTCTTCAACATAAGGGGCAAGATGATGAGGATCATAATGCCCCTGTCAAGGCCAGTTCTCCTCAGCGTCTTCCTGGTCTCCCTGATATTCGCCTGGCACCTCCTGGTCTACCCCCTGATACTCGCGAGCACGCCCTACAACTTCAGCTTCCCGCCCGTCGGCGCCCAGACGGTGACCATTTACGCCCTGACCGCCATAGAGCAGTCAATAATCAGGTGGGGCCTCCTGGCCGCCATGGCCCTCGTGGCCGCCCTGCCGGTCATGGTCCTGGCCCTCGCCTTCCTCTACATGGTCTCCAAGGGAGGCTACTCGCTGGGGCTGAAGTTCCTCTAGCCGATGACGGCTGCTTTGGAGGCCTTGCCTGGGCGGACGGTCTGAGCTCAGCCGGCAACGCTCAAGGGTCCCTGAGCTCAGGCCACGAGCTCGATAGGCACCTCAACGGCTTTCCCCTCCGCGAGCCTCCAGGCCCTCGCCCCCTGAGCTGAGACTATCAGCCAGGTCATGGGCCACCACTTCATCCCCTCAACGTCCTTGGGGCTGGGCGCCGCCGGCCCGAAGGGGTGGCTGTGGTAAAGCGCTATCAGCTCAAGGCCCAGCGCCTCCGCCAGGTTGTGGGCCGCAACGACGTCAAGGGGGTTGGCCAGGAACTCCACGGATGAAGACGCTAAGTTCTCCATGGGGAACGCCACCAAGGCCCTGCAGCCGACCCCGAGCAGGAAGCCCACCACCTCACGCCCTGAGGCCGAGGCCTGCCTGCTAAGGGCCTCGAGGAGGGAACGGCTGAGCCTCAGGGGCTCGCAGGCCCTCATAGTTTCACGAGCTTAGCCGCCATGGTCTCAGTGTCGAGCAGGGCCAGCCTGGGGCCCCCAAGGGCTGAGGATACGGGGCCGGGGTTGAGTACGAGGACGCCCCTCACGTAGCTCAGCTCCTCCCTGTGGGTGTGGCCGTAGAGGACCCCGTCGAACCTGCCCGACTCGGCCAGGGCGTGGGCCACCTCAACCGTCACCTCGGCTGAGCCCTTCCCGTGCATGAGGAGCAGCCTCCTACCCCCAAGCTGTATTATCCTGGGCCATGATGAAATCCTGGCGTTGACGTCCCTTGCGGTCTCGAGCAGGAGCTCAAGCTCGCAGTCGTTGTTGCCGAAGACCCCCTCTATGGGCACCCCTACTCCCTTAGCGAGCTCCCTTAGGGTGAAGGGGGCAATGATGTCGCCCAGGTGTATCACGGCCTCGACCCCTGACCTGTGAAGGAACTCCGCGACCTTCCTCACGGAGGCCACGTCGTCATGGGAGTCGCTCACGACCCCTACCAGCAAGCCAGGCACCTTCAGGCCCTGTGGGGCCTGCCGTTTTACGACTGAAGGCCTGGCCCTTAAGGGCGGCGGGAGGCCAGCTGCAGGGCCCTTGGAGGGCCATTGGGCCCATCGCTCATCCTTAGGAAGAAAGTTAATCCCCGCTGGGGATTCTCTGGCGGGAAACGCCTATTGTATAGGCTACTTGGGGCCCCTGGGACCGTCCAGCTGCTCATGGGGAACGAGGCGGTAGCAAGGGGGTTCCTTGAGGCCGGAGGCGGCTTCGCCTCAGGCTACCCCGGAACCCCTTCAACCGAGGTCATAGAGTCCCTGGCCGAGGTGGCCAAGGAGGTCGGCATATACGTGGAGTGGAGCGTCAACGAGAAGGTGGCCCTTGAGGCCGCCTACGGCGCCTCGCTCGCAGGCGTCAGGAGCATGGCCACCATGAAGCACGTGGGCCTGAACGTGGCCTCAGACGCCCTGATGAGCATAGCCTACACTGGCGTCAAGGGAGGGCTCGTAATCTTCTCTGCAGGCGACCCAAGCATGTGGAGCAGCCAGAACGAGCAGGACAACAGGATCTACGGCCTCATATCCTACACGCCCGTCCTGACCCCATCAGACCCCCAGGAGGCCAAGGACCTGACGGTGAAGGCCTTTGACATAAGCGAGGCCTTCAGTAGCCCCGTGCTCGTGATCAGCACTACGAGGGTCTCGCACACCAGGGCGCCCGTCACGCTGGGCCAGCTCAGGCCCCCCAGGACGAAGGGGAGGTTCGAGAGGGCGAGGGGGCTGACCCTGGTGCCAGCAGTGGCGAGGGAGCAGAGGGAGAAGCTCATAGCCAAGTGGCAGGACATAACCAAGTACGTTGACGGCCTCTCGCCCTTCAACAGGGTCGAGGGGGAGGGGAGGAAGGCCGTGGTGGCTGACGGGGTAGCCTACGTCTTCGTGAAGGAGGCCATCTCTGAGCTTGGCCTTGAGGGCAAGGTCAAGGTGGTCAAGCTCTCGAGCCCCGTGCCCCTCCCGAGGAGGTTCACCCTCAACGCCCTCTCCGACGTAGACGAGGTCCTGGTCGTAGAGGAGCTGGAGCCCGTTGTTGAGAGGCAGCTGAAGGAGCTGGTGGCTGAGGAGGGGCTCAAGGTGAAGGTCGTGGGGAAGGAGCTGGTGGGCCTCCCAGGCGAGCTGACGCTTGAGCGCGTCGAGGGGGCCATAGCGAAGTTCATAGGCATGACCATGCCGGAGCCCCCTATCACGAAGCTTGACCTGCAGCTTCCGCCCAGGCCCCCAACGTTCTGCCCTGGGTGCCCACACAGGGCCACCTTCTACGCCCTCAGGAGGGCCGTCAACGGCCTGAGGATTAAGCCCGTCTACAGCGGCGACATAGGCTGCTACAGCCTCGGCCTCTACGAGCCCTTCAGGGAGCAGGACATAATACTTGAGATGGGCGGAAGCGTCGGCGCCGCCAACGGCCTCGCCCACACGCTGACAGACCAGGTGGTCATAGCCATTGTGGGCGACTCAACCTTCTTCCACGCGGCGGTCCCCGGCCTCATAAACGCCGTCTACAACAGGTCGCCCATGCTCGTGCTGGTCCTAGACAACAGGGTCACGGCAATGACCGGGGAGCAGCCCGACCCAGGCACTGGGCTCAACGCGCTCGGCGAGCCCGCTAAGGTCATAAGCATAGAGGAGATTTCTAAGGGGGTAGGCGTTGAGAAGGTCGTGACGTTCGACCCCTTCAACCTGAAGGAGGCCACTGACAAGCTGATGGAGGCCCTCTCCTACGTGGTCAAGGAGAGGAAGCCTGCCGTGGCCGTCGCGAGGAAGGCCTGCGCCCTTGAGGCGGTCAGGAGGGCCAGGAGGCGCAGGGTCAAGATACCTCTCTACCAGGTGGTTGAGGACAAGTGCACCGCCTGCGGCATATGCTACAACGCCTTCTCATGCCCTGCCATAATGGTACGCGACGACAAGAAGGCCTGGATAGACCCGAGCCTCTGCGTCGGCTGCGGCGTCTGCGCTGAGATATGCCCCTACAAGGCCATAGTGAAGGTCGTTGAGGAAGGCGAGGGGTGGTGGGAGGTATGGGAGTGAGCGGCAAGCTTAACTTAGTCATGGTTGGCGTGGGGGGCCAGGGCCTGATAACCGCGGCGAAGGTGCTCGCCGACGCTGCCATAGACAGCGGCACGAAGGCGCTCGTGGCCGAGACCCACGGCCTGAGCCAGAGGGGAGGGGCGGTGGAGGTGCACGTCAGGCTCGGCGACGTCTACGCCCCCCTGGTCCCCCGTGGGAGGGCTGACGTCCTCCTGGCCTTCGAGCTCATAGAGGCCGCGAGGGGGGTCCCGTACCTGAGGCAGGGCGGCGTACTGATAACCTCAGACGTCCTCCTCAGGCCCCCGATACCTGGCGTCGTCAGCCCGAGCAGGAAGGATATAGAGGAGGCCTTCAGGAAGGCCGGCATCAGGTACTTCGTCGTGCCCGCCAGGGAGATAGCTGAGAAGGTGGGGAGCTACCTGAGCGAGAACATGGTCCTTCTCGGGGCCCTGGCCTCAACGGGCCTCCTGGACAGGTTCGTCGACATTTCGAGGCTCAAGGCGAGGATAGCCGAGCTGCCGATGGCTGACAAGAACCTGGCGGCCTTTGACGAAGGCTACGGGACGTGCAGCAAGCTGTGCCGCTTAAGTGGCTAGGGTCCCCTTCAGCTGCTCCTCAGCCTTAGCTTCCGGTGCGCCCGCGCTGAAGGAAACCAGGGACTCCAGGTCCTCCAGGAGGTGAGCCCTGTAGGCCTTCAGGACTATGCTCTCGAGCCTGGCCTCATCGTCAGACCTCGAGGAGAGCTCGTCAAGCCTTGTGCACACCCCCTTCAGCTCGCCCAGGAGATAAGCTATGTCCAGGGACAACACCCTCTTAACGTGGGACTCCACGGGCTCCAAGCCAGATCCTAACGTCTCTTGGCCTAGCCAGGCCTTAGCCTTGGGTGGGCCGATAATACCTGGCAAGGTACCATGAGGCGAACGCCCTGAGGGCCTTGCCCCTGTGAGATATGGCGTTCTTCTCCTCAAGGCCCATCTCAGCATACGTCCTCGTCTGGCCCTCAGGGACGAAGACGGGGTCGTAGCCGAAGCCTCCTGAGCCCCTCGGGGACTCTGCTATGCGGCCGCAGGTCTCGCCCGTGAACGTGTACACCCCGGTCCCGTCAGCGAAGGCCACGGCCGTCCTGAAGCAGGCCCTCCTGTTTTCAACCCCCTCCATGAGCTTCAGGAAGCCCCTGAGGCCCACCTTGCTGATTACGTAGCTGCTGTAGGGCCCCGGGAAGCCGTTCAGGGCCTCAACGTAGAGGCCTGTGTCGTCAACTATGAGGGGGACCCTGTGCTTCCTGAAGGCCTCCTCAGCCGCCACCCTCGCTATCAGCTCGACGTCGTCGTGCTGGACCTCCAGCTTCTCGTCCTTTATCTGGCCCAGCTCTATCCCGTAGGCCGCCAGCAGCTCCCTGGCCTCCCTGAACTTGCCATCGTTGGTCGTCACTATGTAAAGCACGTCTTCATCCCCTCCACACGCTCCTCCTGGCCGCTATATACCTCCCCCTCATCTCCACCGACCTCATCCTCTCAAGGACCGACCTGGCAACGTCGTCCCCCACCGAGGACCTGTAGCCCTCCACGAAGAGGTTGAAGAGCTCCTGTGACAGGGATGGGTGGGTGCTTATGACGGCCTCCCTGAAGAGGTGAAGGTCGACGGCCCTGTCCTCATCCCTCGTCGAGAACTCGGCCAGGCCGAAGTCTATGAGGTAGGCCCTTCCCTCCCTGACAACTATGTTTGAGGTCGTCGAGTCGCCGTGGACCACCCCGGCCCTGTGAAGCACGCCCAGCTGGGCCCCAGCCTCCCTGACGACCTCCCTCCAGCCGGGCTGGCCCCCTGAGACGTACTCCTTCAGCGTGGGCCCCTCAACGTACTCCATCACTATTAGCCCCATGGAGGGGTAGATGGCGTAAAGGGAGGGCACGTTGGCCCCTGCCCTGGCGGCCTGGGAGAGCACCTTGGCCTCCTTCAGCGTCCTCTGCGACCTCAGGGACTGGTCGAGCGAGGGGTGCATGTAGGGCTTTGGGAGCCTCAGCTTGTATATCGCCTTTAGCCCGAGGAAGTCGCCGAGGAGAATGACTGACTCGGCCCCCTGCTTGACCACCTTGAGCCCCCTGGCCCACTGAGGTATCAGAGGAGCCTCCCATACCAAGGCACGTCAACCTCGTCGAGCCTCCACCTCTGATTTATGTAGGCCCTCTCGGGCTCAACCGTAATGCCGCTGAGGAACGCTAGAAGGCCTGTGAGCGCTATCATTGCCCCGTTGTCGCCAGCGTACTGCGGGGGCACGGCCATGAACCTGCCGCCGTGGAGCCTGGCCATGGACTCGAGCTTCGAGGTGAGGAGCCTGTTGGCCGCGACTCCCCCGGTAAGGAGGACTTCCCTCTTGCCCGTGTGCGCCAGGCACCTCTCTGTGACCTCGGTGACGCTTGAGAAGGCCACCTCCCTGAGCGTGTAGCACACGTCCCTCAGCCTGGCGCCCGACCTCACGAGCCTCACGGCGGCCGTGAGTATGCCCGAGAAGGAGACGTCCTGCCCCTTGACCACATACGGTATGCCGCTTATGAACTCCCCTCCCTCGGCGCATATGTCAACAACGTGCATCCCCTCCCTCACGTAGGGCGGCCCAAGCCCCACCTCCCTGGCAAAGGTGTCGAGAAGGTTGCCGAGGGCTATGTCAAGGGTCTCACCGAAGACCCTGTACCTGCCCTCAACAAAGGTAGTCACCGCCGTGTTGCCGCCGGAGACGTAGAGGATCACCGGGTCGAGCAGGCCAGTCGTGTACCTCCCCACCTCTAGGTGGGCCACGGCGTGGTTCACGGGCACGAGGGGCACGTTGAAGCGGCTCGCTATGGCCCTGGCCACCGTGGCCCCCACCCTCAGCTGGGGGCCCATGCCAGGGCCGAGGGCGACAGCGACGGCCCCTACCTCCCTGACGCTGACGCCGTTGACCGAGAGGGCCTCCTCTATTACCTCAGCGGCCACCTCGCTGAAGAACTGGGCCACCTCGCGGGGGACTATGCCCCCCTTCCTCGGCACATACGTCCTCCTTGAGTCCCTGAGCAGGTGAATGCCTGACCTGTCCCACCTGGCCAGGCCGACGCCGAAGGTGTGGGCCGTCGACTCTATGCCCAGTACAATTACCTCGCCCTCACTTGACGACGTACTCCGTGTAGCCGCAGTACCCACAGTGCCACCTCTCCACAGGCTTCAGGTGGTGGGCCATGAACCTGCCGCACCTGGGGCACTTCTTGTTCTTAGGGGTTATGGTGCCAGTGCTGTAGTCGTACTCGTAGAGGAGCCTGACGTAGGCCTTAACGCCCTTCTTCGCCATACCTTTTCACCTCACTGCCTCTGACCTCCCCTGCCGGCCTGCTTAGCCTTCACTTTCTTCTTCTCGGCCTCGCCGTGCCTGGCCAGCACGTAAGTGGGCTCCACCTTAACGGCGTCCTCATGGGTGTCGTAAATGTGCACGTGGACCCTCGAGAGGCCTACGCCGTAGGACGTGTATATGTTCTTAACGTAAACGGTGTCGACGGGCCTCCCGTAGGCCTTGGCTATGGCCTCCCTCAGCGACGCCCTAGAGGGCGTTGACTTAAGCTCGTGGTGAGCCAGGGCCTCAACCTCAAGCCTCTTCAGCAGCTCGTTCCTCTTCTCAGACAGCACCTCGAGCCAGGTGCCGTCGCCCAGCTCCACCTTCTTCGCGGCCTGCATAATGTCTCCCTCCTCAATCACAAGCGCGGGGAATTTAAGCGCTGAGGACCCCGTCTATTGCCCTCATGACGGCGAACATAATAGCTTGACAGCTCCCCCCAGGGCGGTGCCGGGCTTGGCCAGGGAGTGCCCGGGGTTCGTCGAGGCGGCCGAGGTATGGTCGGTTGAGGACACCAGGGCCTACGAGATAAACACGGTGTGGCTGGGCGTCCCGCTCCTGCTGCTCATGGAGAACGCCGGGAGGGCGGTGGCTGACGCCGTTGAGTGCTACCTTGGCGACGTGAGGGGGAAGAAGGTAGTCGTCTACGCGGGCAAGGGCGGCAACGGGGGCGACGCGATAGTCTCGGCCAGGCACCTGGCCGCGAGAGGGGCTGACGTAACCGTCTACCTGCTCTATGACCCTAAGCTCGTCGAGCACAGGGACACTCAGGTCAACCTACAGGCCCTGCTGAAGATGAGGAGCGTGAAGGTCGTTCACCTTGAGGACCCGAGGGAGTACAGGCCTGAGGAGGCGGACGCCCTAATTGACGGGATCCTGGGCATAGGCGTCAGGGGGAGGCTGAGGGAGCCCATAGCCAGCGCCCTGGCGGCCTTCAACGCCTCGAGGGGGCTCAGGGTGGCCATAGACGTGCCCACGGGCCTAGACCCCGACACGGGCCAGGCCGTCGAGGGGGCTGCAAGGGCCGACGTGACCGTGACCATGCACGCGCTCAAGCCCGGCCTCATGAAGGAGGAGGCAAAGCCGTACGTGGGCGAGGTCCTGGTGGCCGAGGTGGGCATGCCGAGGGACGCGGTCACCTTCGCCGGCCCAGGCGACGTGGCTGCCAGGGTGCCCAGGAGGCCGAGGGACGCCTACAAGGGCGGCAACGGGAAGGTGCTGGTCATAGGAGGCTCCTACCACTACTTCGGGGCCCCCTTCTACGCTGCCTCAGCCGCGCTTCTAGCCGGGGCCGACCTATCATTCCTGGCGGCCCCCTCTGACGTAGCCAAGGCGGCGGCCTCGTCAAACCCTGGCATAATCCCGTTCCCGCTGAAGGGCGAGATAGTTGAGCCGGGCCACCTCGACCTGCTGGTCGAGGAGGCTAAGCACGTCGACGCGGTAGCCATAGGCCCAGGGCTTGGGACTGACAAGTCCACCAAGGAGGCAGTAATAGAGCTGCTCCAGAGGCTGAGGGGGAAGCCCGTCGTTATAGACGCGGACGCCCTGAAGGCTGTTGCCGAGGCCAGGCCGGCCCTCTGGCCACAGGCGGTCCTTACGCCCCACAGGGGCGAGGCCAGGATGCTCGCAGGCAGGGAGGGGGAGCCGCAGGAGCTGGCGGCCGAGATAGCTAAGGCCTACGGCGCCACGGTGATAGTTAAGGCCCCAAAGCCCCCGGGCGACGTAATATGCAGCCCTGACGGAAGGTGCAGGTATAACCTGACGGGCCACCCAGCGATGGCAGTCGGGGGCACAGGGGACGTGCTAACAGGCATAACCGCTGGCTTCCTCGCCAGGAGGGTCGCCCTCTCCAAGACCCTTGACCCGCTCCACATAGCTGCGGCCGCTGCCTGGGTCTCCGGCAGGGCGGGGGAGCTGGCGGTGAGCGAGAGGGGCGAGAACGTTACGACCCTTGACGTCCTTAACAGGGTGCAGGACGCGATAAGGGAGGCCTACTCAATGGCCGCGGGCGGTGGTTGAGCTGAGCAGGGCGTCAGACAGGGAGCTGGTTGACAGGTACGAGGCGGGCTGCGAGGCCTACGACGAACTCTACTTCTCAGAGCAGCTCGAGAAGTACGAGGCCGCCCTGAGGCTGCTTAGGCCCCGCGGCAAAGTAGTTGACGTGGGCTGCGGGACGGGGCTCCTGATGGAGTACATGGCGAGGGAGGGGCTGCTTGAGGCTGTTGACCTCTACGTCTGCGTTGACGTAAGCGGCTGCATGCTCGAGAGGGCCAGGCAGAGGGCCCTGGCCCTTTGTAGGGGGAAATGCGCTGTCATACAGGGAGACGCCTACAGCCTGCCGTTCGGAGACAAGGCCTTCGACGTGGGCTACTCCTTCTCGGTCGTAAACCTGCTCGAGAGGCCTGAGGAGGCCCTGAGGGAGCTGGGGAGGGTCTCAGGGTCTGCCCTGGCTACTGCCATAGTTAAGCTGGGGGAGCCCCCTCAGCTCCCGCCCGGCTGGGCCAGGGCCGGGGTAGCGGGCAAGGACGCGGTTTACATCATGACCTGAGCCAGCTGGCGTCAAGGTAGACGCTGGCGAACGGCTGCCCCCTGTTGTAGAGGGTCACGACGTAGGTCAGCCTGCCGTCCGGGAGCCTCTCGCACCTGTTGCAGCAGGCGCTCTCCGGCTTCCTGGCGAGCAGCCTGAGGTTGACCCTCTCCCTGACCCCAGGCCATATCATGGCCTCTATCGTGGCTGAGTAAGGAGGTCCTCTCGCCTGGCCAGGCGAGAGGGCCACCTTGGGGAGCCTCAAAGGCCTCCCCAGGATAAGTATACCTTTGGGAGGCTTAAGACCTGTTGATTCCCACCAACAACGTGGCCTTCTCCAGGACCCTCTGCCTCAGGAGGTGCTCGGCCCCGTAGCCCAGCTCGACCATCCTGACAGCCGCGTCGAGGTCCCTCACCAGGGACCCTCCGAGGGCGCCCTCGTGGCCTCCCAGGACCTCGGGCCAAAGGGGCGGCGAGGGGCCCACTATCAGGAGGGGCCCCCTGGCGAGGTCAGCTATCCTGTCTATGGTCTTGTTGACCACCGTTACGCCAGTGGCTATTACCAGGTCCATCCTCGGCAGGAGCTCCTCCTCGGCGTACCAGGGGTAGACGAAGTCCTCCTCGTAGGGCCTGGTCTCGAAGACGTAAAGCTCCGCCCTCTCCCTCAGCCTCCTCACGTAGCCCCTTATGTAGCCTACGAGCCCTACCCTGGCCCCCTCCCCCACCCTGACCAGGTCAAGGGGGTCGGCTTTTGTCAGGCCCTCCCTAGGCGCCAGGGCGTTTATTGTCGCCACCCCTATGGCAGCCTCGACCGGGTCATAGGACAGCGCCAGCGACACCGCCTCCTCGGCGTCCCCAGGGGGCTCCCTGTAGGGCCTGAAGGGCTTGACCCAGTCCCAGTCCACGTATGCCAGCCCGGCCGAGCCGTCGTCAAGTACCACCAGGGCGTACCTGCCCACTATGACCCTCCTCAGCCTCCTCCCTACGGCCCTCCTCTGGGCCTCCTCGACCAGCGACCTGACAACCTTCAAGCCCGTTCACCTAGGCAGTCCCTGACGGCCTCCCTGGGGTCCTGGGAGGCGCTCTCGCATATGACCGGCTCCCTGGAGCTCGTCGGGTAGCTTACGAGCACCCTGTACTCAAGGCCCTCCTCAGGCCTCGGCGGCTCCCTTGGGTTGAAGTAGCCTACCACCTCGCCGTCCCTCAGCACCTCCCCCCTCGCCACCAGGCCGTCGCGGGTCGGGGCCTCGAACCACCTCAGGTCCCTCCTTGCCGTGACCCTGAACCTGTTCCTGACCTGTATGAGGCTCTTGTAAGAGGCGGGGCAGTAGTGGACCGTGACCCTTGAGTTCTCAGCAGCCCACCTCATTACCCTCAGGGCAGCCTCAAGGGCGCCCTCCACCGCTGGGTACCTCGATCTTGAGGGCCTGAGGCCCCTCAGCCTAAGCCTCTGGAAGTTGGAGTCGGAGAACTCCATCTCGTTCATGTTGACGAAGGAGCCCCCTGCCTCCTCAACAGCCCTTATGACCTCCATGGCCCAGCCCTCAAGCCCAGGCGCTATGGGTATCTCGGCCCCGACCCTCATGCCAGTTAGCTTGGCGGCCAGCTCAATTGCCCTGTAGTACTCCCTCTTGACAGGGTGGAACCTTATCTCGTCAAGCCCGGCCCTCCAGAGGGCCACCAGGGCGTCAGGGGTCGCGTACCTCCCCGGCGTGTAGAGGTGTATGTGAAAGCCATCCCCCATGACGTACTTGAGCGCCCTGATGAGCCTCAGGACCAGGGGCAGGTCGGCCAGCGGGTCCCCTCCGGTTATGCTGGCCCCCTTAGCGCCCTGCCTCTGGACCTCAGCTATCACCGAGTCTAGGTCGGTCGCCCTCTCCTCGTTCACGTATATCACTGGCCTGCCCCACCTGCTCATGTCTATGGGGCAGTAGTAGCAGTCCTCGTCGCAGACCCCAGTTACGAAGATGACGGCCTTGAGGCCGGCGAAGCAGAGGCTGCACCCCATCGGCAGGGGGCCCGTTGTGAAGCCCTTGACCTCATCGCCAAGTATCGTCAAGCTCCTCCTCTTGGCTCAGTACGCAGGGTTTTATATTGCCCAATACATGCTAGTTCACGAAAATACAGGTATATATGGTGAAGGCCTTGAGCGTCACGCCCAGGAAGCTCCAGCGCCTAGGCCTCTCCTCTCTCGTCGTGACCCTGCCCAGGAGGTGGGTCGAGGCCCACGGCCTCAAGCCGGGGGACCTAGTTTACGTCATAGACGAGGGCGACAGGCTCAGGATAGTCCCGGCCCAGCCCTCAGAGGCCAGGAGGAGCTACCGCTTCGACGCCTACAAGCTCGCCATGCCCCAGCTCGCCTCCGCGGCCCTCACCTGCCTCTACGTGAACAACATAAACGACGTCGTCATGGACCTGAAGGGGATGGGGGAGGAGGGCCTGAAGTACCTCAAGCAGACCTCCATGAGGCTCCTCGGCCTTGAGGTAACGCAGCTGGACAGCGAGAGGGCCTCGGTCAGGATAGTGCTTGACGACAGCAGGGCGGACCCGAAGATGGCGATAAAGGGCCTCGGCTCGGCCGTTGGCAACATAGCTGAGCTGCTCAGGAGGGCCTCCTCAGGGGAGGCGCTCGGCAACGACGAGGTGGAGGTCGCCACCGCCGAGCTGCTGAAGTACCAGCACCTGATAATGAGGCACGTGGTAAGCTCTGTGAGCGAGGGTGTCATAGACACCAGGGTCCAGGGCACCATAGTGGGCACGGCCGTGCTCGGGGTAGTGGGGAACGTGCTCCTCGAGGCGCTAAGGCTTGCCCAGAGGTGGTCCCTCAGGTCGAGCAGGGTGGCGGAGGTGGCGGGCCAGCTGAGGGACCTGATACCCATGGTGAGCGCTATGGTGGCGCAGCCGAGCGTGAAGAGGCTCCACGAGGCCTCCCTCACGGCCCTCTCGCTCTCCGCCTGGCTGGAGGACCTGCTGGGCTCAAGCCAGGACCCGAAGGAGGCGGCGGTGCTGTCAAAGGTCGACGACGCCGTGAGGAACCTGATGATAGTCTTCTCCGCAATACTGTGCTCGGCGGTGCTCAGCGAGGACTACCTTCACGCAGAGGGCGCTTAGAGCGGGGCCTC
>JAKLZP010000044.1:0-2681 GCA_022015155.1 Acidilobus sp.
CAGCGGCCTAATAAGCCTCAGCTGACCTCAGGCCCCCTGAGGTACCAGGCTATCGACGCCGCTGCCCCCACGCCCCAGAGGCCCACATTGTAGATCATGTACTGGAGCTGCGTGAAGTTCGCCAGGTAGAAGACGGAGGCCACGTAGAGGGCGTACGGGACTATCCTGACTATGGCTATCGCCGTGCCCCTGTAGCCAACTGGGAAGGCCAGGGGCTCAAGGATGACCCTGGCGGCCCAGGCCATCTCGCCTCTTTCAGGCCTCGACGAATGAGGCCTTAGCAGTAAGCTTTTGAGTCCTGGCTACGATTCAAACAAAGGGCCGGGGCTCAGCCTGGACTAGGTTCATCATGATCAGCCGCCACGAGATACATCATCGCCCCGGCCCCTTTGTAATTGGCTGTAGTACTCTATAAGGCCCCTTGACTACCAGCTCCGGGCGAGTTCAGAAGCGGTCGATAGTTGACGCCTACTTGTCAATTATCCTTGACCTTGCGAGAGAAAAGCCAACCTCCGTTTCGAAGTAGGCCTTCACACGGCAGAGCTACAGCGCTGGCGTCAGCGCTCAGCCCAGCTCGACCATCTTTATGTCTGCTAACAGGTTGAAGAGCTCCGTCAGCCTCTCAACCGAGACCGCGGCGGTCCCGTACTCGGCCGCGAGGAGTGACGCCACCTCCCCGAGCGTCCTGTCGGGCGTGGCCAGGAACACCCCCTCCAGCAGGTAGACCGTGTAGGCCTGCTGGCCCGCCGCTGCCATCATGCCGGCGACCCTCAGGGCTGCGTCAAGGGACCTCCTCGCTATGGCCCTCAGGCTCTCTATCATTGGCGGCCTCGACTTAACGGTAACGTCAACCTTAGGCGGCCAGCCCTCAGGGGCCCCTGAGGACTCCTGTAGGCCCATGGCCCTGGCCATGAGGCTCCTCGCTAGCCTGGCCGCCACCTCGTCGCCGGAGAGCAGGTGCCTTGATACTATTGTGTTGAGGAGCTGGGACCTGAAGGCCTTTGGGTCAGGTGGGGAGGAGGCCAGGGCATAGACCGACGCGGCCGCAACGGAGGCCGAGAGCCTCAACATCCTCCTCGAGACCTTGTCGAGGTCGTCGAGGTCCGTGTGGTAGTTCACGTCGGGCCAGCCGTTGAGCATGGCTGACGGCATGCCAAGCGCCGTGGCAACGTCGTGGTCGCTGCCCCCGTCATAAGCTACCAGCCTGTGGCCCTCGAAGCCCAGGGCCTCAGAGACGAGGTCCGTGGCCTCCGCAAGGGCTGCGTCCGCCTCCCCCATGGCTGAGAGGCTGCTCGCTACGACCCTCAGGGGCCCGTTGCCGTTTCCCGGCTCGACGCCAACCATGTCGAAGTTCAGGACCTGGGTTATGAGGCCCTTGAAGGTCTTAGTGAAGGCTACAGAGCTCCCTGTGTACTCGGGTATCCATATGAACCTTATAGTCGAGCTCGGCTGGGCGAGGGCGCCCCTGTCTATGAGCTTAGAGAGAGCTATGGCCGCCTCGGCTATGGCCGCTGAGCCGCTGCCGTTGTCGTTGGCCCCAGGCGTCGGGTGGCATATGTGGGCCACGGCTGCGGGCCCCTTTCCGTCCCTGTCCCCTATCCACGCCACAACTATCGGGAACCCTGGGTCCTTCCTGACGTCGCTATCTACCCTTACCGTGAGCCTCCTGCCCTCCCTGAGCGGGCCCAGGAGCGACCTGGGTATTGAGACAGCCGGAATAGTGCTGTTGGCAGCCTCGTTCCTGCTCAGGAAGAGACCCTTGTAGGGCACAGCGTCAGGGGGCGCGGACTCGCTGTAGAGCGCTACCGCGACTGCCCCAGCCTCGGAGGCCAGCCTGTATACTATGTACGGGTTGCCGGGGCTCACCACTACCTTGCCCTTGGCGTTGGCGTACGACTCAGGTCTCCACCACTCCCTGTCAACGATCAGGGGCTCCCCGCTCACCTCTCCCCCGCTCGGCGGCGTGTGGGCAGCCGCGAGGGTCGGGTGGGCCTCAAGGGTGAGCTCGGTTCCCCCCTCAACCTTCACCGAGGCCTCGTGTATAGCCCAGCCCGTTGGCGCCGACATCCAGTCGGGCACGTTGGTCCCCCCGAACTTTATCAGCTCCACCTCAAGCGAGTCGCCGGCCTCCTGAAGCAGCACCTCCTGGACGTGCTTGGCCGCGTCGACGAGCCCTATGGTCCCCTGGACCCTGTTGTATGAGGTCAGCGAGGCCAGGACCCTCATGGCCCTGTGGTCGCTGACGGCGCTAAGCACCGCCCTAACGACGGCCTCCGTGGACAAGCCTACCCCAGGGCCGTGAGCGGGCTAAGGACTTTAAAAAGGTGGACCCCAGTACGTGGAGGCGCCGTGAGGGCCGAGGGCTTCGCCCTCTCATATGAGGTGAGAGGGGAGGAAGTAGTCATTAGGACCCCCTCGGGGGAAGTCGTAATGAGGGGGAGAGCAAGGCCTGGCAGGGCAAGCATCGGGGGCGGCAGGGCTGTCGCAGCCCTGGCGGCCTCCCTCCTCCTAATGGCGCTGCTCCTCACCGCTTACCCGCCTTGGTCGCTGAGGGCCGGCTTCGCCATCACGATAGCCTACTACGGCATCCTCCTGGCCCTTGCATTCGCTGCCTACCTGTCAGCTGACGCGGCCAGGCCCAGGAGGGCTGTGATAGTTGAGGGGCCAGGCTACAGAAGGGC
>JAKLZP010000045.1:0-2663 GCA_022015155.1 Acidilobus sp.
GCCCTGAAGAAGACGCTCACCCAGTGGGTCGCCTCGCCACACATGCAGTCCACGCCGAAGGCCACAGCGTTGTCGTGGTTCCCCATCACCATCCTGGCGCCGGCCGACCTAAGCAAGTCTATGACCTCCGCTGGCCTGGGGCCGTAGTCTACCGCGTCCCCCAGGAACAGGACCTCGTCATACCTCTCAGCCTCAAGGACGGCCCTAAGGGCGTATGGGTTGCCGTGGGCGTCGCTTATGAGCAGCAGCCTCAAGCCGAGCCCGCCTGTGACGGGGCCTTGGACTTTAAATGACTTCAGCTATATGCGAGGGGTCCCGCGCTCAGGCCCTCAGCGCTAAGCGAGGGGCCCTTGAAGGCCTCACTCCTCTTCCTCCTCGGCCGCCGCGGCCTTCCTGACCTCTTTCTCTGCCTCCTCCACGGCCCTCCTCATCTCCTCGACCTCCTCCTTCGGCAGCGGCTGCACGCTCACTGAGGCGCCCGTGACCCTGAGGTACTTGTCCCACTGGACCACGACCCCCTCGTCCGTTATGTCCATGGGGTGCCTCACCATGCTTATCTTGGTGTCCCTCATCTTCCAGACGACTATGGACCTGTAGAGCTTCCCCTCGACCTCGTCCAGGTCGAGCCTTATTATGCCGTCAACCGCGTGCTCAACCCCCGGCCCCCCGAAGCCCCTCTCGCCCACAGAGACCTGGCTTACGAACATGGCCGTGGCCCCGAGGCCCGCGATGACCCTCTTGAGCATCATGACTATTGACCTGGCCACCGCCGGCTTGGTCAGGTAGAGGGTGCTCACAGAGTCAATGGTTATCCTCTGCGCCCCCGTGTCCCTTATGGCCTGCCTCAGGACGTCTATCAGCTCGTGGACGTTGTCGACGTCCTTCACCAGGTACCTCTCCCTCTGGGCCGCCGCCCCCACGCCGGCCGTGAAGGCGTCAACTATGGCGCACCTGCCCTCCCTCTCGTACTTGTCTATGTCCCAGCCGAAGTGCCTGAAGCTCCTCCTTGTGGCAGCGGGGTGCTCCTCCAGGGCCACGAAGACGCAGGGCTCGCCCCTGGTGAGCCCGTTGTAGAGGAACTGCTTGCCCAGTATCGACTTCCCTGTGCCGGGGCCGCCTGAGATCAGCACCGCGCTCCTGTCCGGTATGCCGCCGTAGAGTATCTCGTCAAGGCCAGGCACGTACGTCCTCACTCGCGGTACCTTCACGGGACCACACCTACGCTGTGTATTGTGATGCGGCCTTATTTAAATTTTCCTTTAAATTTCCCTCGCGAGCAGCGGCAGGGCCTCCGGCGGCCGCCAGGGACTTGAAGGCCTGAAGGGGAGGGCCGGCCTGACGACCTCCATGGAAGGCCCTTATGGCGCAAGCTGACGCTTAACGAAACTTGAGAATATGTGTCAGCAGCGCTGAGGCCAAATTATATTAGCTCCTCGGCTAACGGCACTGCCGAGGGCCTAACGTGCTGACCGGCACTATAGTGTCGCTGGCCTCAGCAGAGCTGAGCAGGGCCCAGGCCCTGGCGGCCTCGGTGGCTAAGCTCACGGACAGGGAGCCTATGCTAATGTACTACAGGAAGGTCTCAGAGGGGAGGCTGCTGTCCATAGTCGTGCCAACTGGTTACCCGGCCAGCGTGATGGACGTGGCCGCAGCCATGTCAATAGCTGACGTAGGGGTCGTGGCCACAGGCCATGAGCTGGACTGGCGGGACGGGGAGCTCATAAGCGCAGTTGACGCCTCCCCCGCCCAGCTGGGGCTCGTGGCCTCAGCCAACGGGGCCGCGGATAGTATCATAAGGAGGAGCGGGCTCAGGCTGAAGGCCATTGACGAGGGGGAGCTCGCCAGGGCGCTCCTTGAGGGGGCTATGAACATAACCTCGCGCGACGAGGGCTACGTCTACGTTGACAGGGCCTTCAACGTCAAGGGCGTGGGCCCCGTCGTGCTGGGCTACACGAAGACCAAGGTCTACGTCCACGACAGGCTCTACGCCCTGCCCTCGATGAGGCAGGTCGAGGTCAGGAGCATAGAGGTACTCGACGAGGAGCAGGACTCGGTTGGCCCCGGCGTGAGGGTGGGCTTCGCCGTTAAGGGGGCTGAGGCGGAGGAGCTCAAGGAGTCCTACGCGCTCGTGACGGAGCCCTCCCGGGTGGCCCAGAGGCTCAGCGTGAGGGCCGTCATATACCCCTGGTCTGACGTGCCCCAGTCCGGGGGAGTTCACGTGGTGGGGGCGGGCGCCCCCGTGCCAGCGTCGCTGACGCTGAGGAACGGCACTGCTGAGGTGGCCCTCTCGAGGCCCCTGCCGGCCCTTGAGAGGTACCTGCTGATAAACGTCAACGCCAGGCAGCGGCGCTCGAGGGTGCTCGGGTACCTGGTCTCAGGCTGAGGAAGCGTTCCCGAAGGCCAAGCTGGGGCTATCTGACAGGGCTCGTCAACGTCACAGCCCTCACGGCGCTAAGCGTAACTTAACCTGCTATCAGGTCTGAGCCAGCCCAGGGCTCGCTGGGCTACCCTTTACAGACCTTGTCAGCGCCGCCCAGCTCTAACAGGAGCTCGTCAACGGTCATCGCTTTAACGTATTGCCTAGCCCTTTCCCGAAGCTTCTTGTCATTTGTAACGAGCGCCAACCCGTTCTCGGCCGCGTAGTAAAGGTAGGCGGCGTCGTA
>JAKLZP010000018.1:0-20847 GCA_022015155.1 Acidilobus sp.
TGGCCACATATCAGTTCAGGGCAGGCTCAACGTTGACCTCTATAACTTCGCCGAGGAGATAGAGGAGGTCAAGGTTAAGTCACTTGACGAGGTGGCTGACTACCTCGGGGTCATGCCGAAGGACAAGAGGGTCAACATAGAGTGGTGGAAGATAGCAGAGTACTGGGACAGCCCGGAGAGGCGCGGGCTCCTGCTGGCCTATAACATGGATGACGTGACCTCGACCCTCGGGCTGGCCTACCAGTTCCTGCCCTTCGGGGCCCAGCTCAGCCAGATAAGCGGCCTCCCCCTTGACCAGGTCGCCGCCGCGAGCGTCGCCTTCAGGCTAGAGATGAGGTTCATGAGGGAGGCCAAGAAGCTGGGCGAGCTGGTGCCCAACAGGAAGGAGGAGGAGACGAGGGCCTTCGAGACCTACACAGGGGCTATAGTACTTGAACCCAAGCCCGGCGTCCATAAGGACGTCGCCGTCCTCGACTTCGCCAGCATGTACCCGAGCATAATGGTCAAGTACAACGTGGGGCCTGACACGTTGCTTAAGGAGGGCGAGCGATGTGAAAGGGAAAACAAGGCCCCAGGGGTGGGCCACAGGTTCTGCGCTGACAGGCCAGCCTTCTTCAGGAGGGTCCTTGAGAGGTTCCTCAAGTGGAGGGCCGAGGTCAAGGCCGCCATGAAGAAGTACCCCGAGGGCTCACCTCAGTACAGGCTCCTGAACGAGAGGCAGAGGGCGATAAAGGTCCTGGCCAACGCGAGCTACGGCTACATGGGCTGGGCCGCGGCTAGGTGGTACTGTAAGGAGTGCGCGGAGTCGGTTACCGCCTGGGGAAGGGAGCTCATAACTAAGGCCGTCTCCATAGCCAGGTCGCTAGGTCTACAGGTGTACTATGGTGACACAGACAGCCTGTTCGTGGCCAACGAGCCCGAGAAGGTCTCAAGGCTCATAGATGAGATAACAAAGGGCCTCGAGTTTGACATAAAGGTCGACAAGGTCTACAGCAGGGTATTCTTCACTAAGGCCAAGAAGAGGTACGCCGGCCTTACCGCTGACGGTAAGATTGACATAGTGGGCTTTGAGGCTGTGAGGGGAGACTGGAGCGAGCTGGCTAAGGAGACGCAGGCTAACGTCGCTGAGATAGTGCTGAGGACAGGCGACGTCAGAAAGGCTATCGACTACGTTAGGGCCATCATAAATGACCTGAGGTCCGGGAAGGTTAACATAGAGAAGCTAGTCATATGGAAGACGTTGACCAAGGGCCTCGACGAGTACGAGGCAGAGGCGCCTCACGTATACGCCGCCAGGATGATGGAGAAGCTCGGCTTCAAGGTGGACGTTGGGTCTAAGATAGGTTACGTGATAGTTAAGGGCGAAGGGCCCATCTCAAGGAGGGCCAGGCCCTACTTCATAGTTAAGCCCACAGAGGTAGACTATAACTATTACATAGATAAGCAGGTAGTGCCGGCGGCCCTGAGGATCCTGGAGCTCTTCGGCGTCAGTGAGAGGGAGCTCAAGTCAGGGGCCAGGCAGGCCTCCCTATTCGACTACCTGGGCAAAAAAGGAGGTTAGGTGAGGTCGCTGAACGTCATAAATATTACGTCTCCCTTCTTAGACGTGACCTTGCTGCCTATGCGGGCCCCAATGAGCAGGGCTATGCCCTTCTCTGACGCTACGTCGAGGAGCCTCTGCGTCACTATGCCGTCAAACACGACAGCGTAGACCTTGCCTGGCTCCACCTGCTGTAGCCAGTTGAAGAGGTCCTTCACCTTCACCCTGCTCACCTCGTTCCAGGACCTGTCATAGGCCACGGCCTCAAGGGTCCCCTTGAGGTCCTTTATGCCATCTATGACCTTCCTTGGCACGGCCATCGTGGTCACGGCCTGCTGCTCAGCCTGCTGGAGGGGCGCCTGGGGCTGCTGGACTTCGGCCGCCGGGGCCTGTTGAGCAAGCGCAGCGGCCTGTTGCTCAGTCCTCTGGGCCTGTTCAGCTACGGGCGGCGCTGGCTGAACCTGGACCTCAGCGGGCTGAGGGGCTACCTCGGGTTGAGCAGGTTGAGGCGCCTGGGGGGCTGGGGGTGTAGGCGCCTGGGGCTGCTGGGCTGTCTCCTTGAGCAGCTGTTTGGCCACCTCCTCTGCTGGCACCATCTGGGCCAGGGCCCTCGCTATCTCCTTCCCGGTGAGCTGTTCGACCTCCATCCCCTTGGGGGCCCTGGCCACGTAGTCAACGTGCATCTGGTTAAGCACGTTCTTTAGTATGAGCTCCCCTCCCCTGTCACCGTCGACGAAGAGTATGACCTTCTTGTTCTTGGCCAGCTCGAGGATAGTCTTAGGCACCTTCTCCTTGGCTCCGCCCAAGGCTATCACGTTTGTGTAGCCGTACCTGAGCAAGTTGATTACGTCAGCTCTTCCCTCAACCACTATCAGCGTGTCGGACTTCTCCACATCAGGTCCTGCTGGCAGCCTGTCCTCGCCGTACTCTATTACCTTGGGCGGGGCCTCAGCCTTCTGGGAGACCTGCCTTATGATCTCCTTGATGTCGGGCTCCTGCTCCTTGACCTGCTGGAGCAGCTCGCGCGCCCTCTGAACTATCCACTTCAGCTTCTCGGCCCTGAGGTCCTCAATGGACTCCACCGTGATCCTGGCCGAGTAGGGCCCCACGCGGTCAACGGTCTCAAGCATCGCGGCCAGGATGACCGTCTCCACGCGGTCCAGGTTACTTGGGATCTGGATCATGCCAACGGTCTTAGTCCCCTGGTACTTCAGGTCTATGTGGACCCTTCCTATCTTGTCCTTGTTCTGTAGCTCCTCCAGGTTGAACTCTGAGCCCAGCAGGCCCTCTGTCTGCCCGAACACAGCGCCTATTATGTCATGTTTTTCAACCCTTCCGTCGACCTCAAATGAGGCCTTTATCAGGTACTTCAAGTCTTCTCACCCTTTAAGCTACGTCATGCAACGCTGGGTTCCATCAGCCAAATCGCTTGGAGGGAGTTAAGGATAATAAGGTTAGTTCGGAAAGGCCTTCTCTTAAGCAACGACATGACTTTATGTGGTCAGCAGGGCTGAGCACGATCCCACCAGGGCTACTGGTGCAAGCAAGGTAAAAAGGGGCTGAGGGAACATAAATAACGGCGCCGGGGTGGCCGAGCGGTCCAAGGCGACGGGCTCGAGACCCGTTGCTCCTAAAGGGGCGCGTGGGTTCGAATCCCACCCCCGGCGTCACTAGGACGTAAGTCTGGGCCTTACTTTGTAGGCATAGCAGGATCGCATAAACTTAATAAAAATTAAAAAATAAAAAATATTTTTGATTTAATTCGTTAAGCCGGGACTATCTTCCTGACGTACTTGCCTGTGGTCTTGTCCTTGAAGAGCTGGGCCTTCAGAGCCTTGACGTGCTTTGGAGCGAGAGTCCATGACTTGATTAGCTTGTAGCCGGCCTCCTGGCCCTTCTTCAGGCTCATTACCCTCCTCTTGCCGTCAGGGAGCTCGAAGAGGCCTACCTCGACCCTAGCCGGCTTCCTGGTGATGATCCACTCCTTCACCAACTCCAGGTTCTGGGACATGCTCACTCACCCGCTGTGCTCAGGTAGTTGTGGTCGGCCAAAGCTTAAAAAGACATCGCCGCCTTACGACAACCCTTCAAGGACCCCTTCCCCGCGGACGTATTACCCATTGACCTTAGGCGCGATACGCAAAATAGCCAGCCCTCACCCGAGAGGGTTCGGGGGCCGTAGTCCAGCTTGGTAGGATGCGAGGCTTGGGCCCTCGTGGTCCCGGGTTCAAATCCCGGCGGCCCCACCACTTAGTCCTTGTGACTGTGGAAGCGGCCCTGGGAACAGCTTATATCCCCGCTGTAATAATATGCCATGGGTGCTGGCTGGGTCGCTAAGAGGATACTTTGGCTCAGAGGTGACCCAGAGGCCATAAGGGAGCTTAAATCAAGGCTGTGGCTCCTAAGGTCGCAGGGCGTATATGTGACCTTTGACCCAGCGTCGGAGTGGGACGTAGCCGTTACGCCGCTGCCTGGGTCGCCTGAGTCAAAGGTCTTCAGCGTTGTGCTGGCTAAGGGGCCGACCGTAGGTGATGAAGACCCCCTGAGGGCGCTCCTCCTGGCCCTTGCGTACCCAAAGGAGGGCTTTTCCACGCTCAGGATTGGCGTGGACCCTGGCCAGAGGCTCTGCGGGCTCGCGGCCGTGGCTGACGGCATGATTATAGAGGCGCGCTCTGTCACATGTGACGAGGTAGCCGAGCGGGCAGAGAGGCTCGTAAGGGCAGCGCCTGCCGCGAGGTTCAGCCTCGTCCTGGGGTCAGGGAGCGGGTGGGAGGAAGTGGCGTCAAGGCTGCTTGAGAGGGGCCTGAGCTTCACGGTAGCCGACGAGATGGGCACCACGAACTCCGCGGTTAACCTACTGCCCATCAGGCTCAGGGACAGGAACGCGAGGGCGGCGGTTCGCTTAGCGCTTCTACAGGTGGTCAATCATTAAATAATGAGTACTGGCCCCGTAAGTTGGTGATCCGATGAAGGCCTCGCTGGCGTCATTTGTGGAGAGGATAGGCTATGAAGACGTCGGCCTGCTCTCCCGCGACTTTGAGCCAGCCGCCGCGCTGAAGAGGTCCCAGGGAGGGCCCAGGGCCCTCAGGTTCTCGGTGAGGGACTCGGAGCTCCAGGCCGTGGGCAACGTGGTCGACACGAGGTCTAAGGTCATGACAGCGCTTGGGGTCAGCAACCTGAGGGACGCCTACAGGAAGCTGTTGTCAGCGCTCTCGTCGCCTCAGCGGCTCGTTGAGGCCTCTCCTCCTCCCCTCAGGGAGGCCAGCAGGGGGCTCCTGTCGTTGCCTGCCATAAGGTTCTACGAGCGTGATGGGGGCTATTACCTCACGAGCGGGGTCTTCGTGGCCTGCTACATGGGGATATGCAACGCAAGCGTTCACAGGGTCATGGTCCTTGATGAGAGGAGGGGCGCTGTGAGGCTCGTGCCGAGGCACCTCTGGTACCTCTACCAGCAGGCCAGGTCAAGGGGGGAGGACCTCCCAGTCACCGTAGTGATCGGCGTCCACCCAGCCGTTATGCTAGCAGCCGCCTCCTCACCTCCTCTGGGCACCTTTGAGCTTGAGGCTGCCTCAGCCCTCCTTGGGGGCCTGGAGGTCTTCAGGAGCCCTGTCCATGGCAACCCGATCCCAACAGGAGTTGCGGCTGTGATCGAGGGCTACCTGACAGGTGAGCTCGTTGACGAGGGGCCCTTTGTTGAGGCCATGGGCGGCTACGACAGGGTGAGGAAGCAGCCAGTCCTGGCTGTAAGGAAAGTGCTGATAAATGTTGAGGAGCCGGCTCACGTGATCCTTCCAGGGGGCTATGAGCACGGGATGCTGATGGGGTTCCCTCGGGAGGCCGCCATATGGGACGCGGTCTCGAGGGTCGTGCCTGAGGTTGTTGCGGTGAGGCTAACGCAGGCCAGCGGCTACTGGCTTCACGCGGTGATATCTATAAGGAAGAGCCATGACGGGGACCCGAAGAACGCCATAATGGCCGCCTTTGGCGCCCACCCCAGCCTTAAACACGTTGTCATAGTAGATGACGACATAGACGTTGACGACCTTGGCCAGGTCGAGTGGGCCATAGCCACGAGGTTCCAAGCTGACAGGGGACTGGTGGTGGTGTACAGGGCAAGGGGGTCGACGCTTGACCCCAGCTCGGTAGAGGACGGCATGACTAGCAAGGTCGGGATAGACGCTACTAAGCCTCTGGGCTCGGACTTGAGGTTTGAGAAAGCGAGGATACCGGGATTCGAGAGATAACCTTATTTAAACAGTTACCCAGTTATGTCCTCAGATGCAGCTTGACAGCAGAGGACAAGCTCTCACTGATCACGAGGAACCTTGTTGAGGTGATAACGGAGGCCGAGCTGAAGGAGAAGCTGGAGTCAGGCCAGAGGCTAAGGGGGTACATAGGGTACGAGCCGAGCGGCCTGGTCCACATCGGTCACCTGATATGGATGAACAAGGTCAAGGATCTCGTGGAGGCAGGAATACACTTCATAGTCCTTGAGGCCACATGGCACGCCATGATTAACGACAAGCTAGGGGGCGACATAGACCTCATAAGGAAGGCTGCATGGCTGATGAGGGAGGTCATGAGGTCCGTCGGCATCGACGTTGATCGTGTAGAGTTCGTTGACGCTGAGAGGCTGGCATCTGATAAGGACTACTGGGCCCTGGTAATCAAGGTAATGAAGATGACAAGCCTTGCAAGGATGAGAAGGGCCCTCACCATAATGGGGAGGAGCATTGATGAGGCCGAGCTTGACACGTCAAAGCTCATTTACCCCGCTATGCAGGTCTCCGACATAATTTACCTGGACCTCGATATAGCCCTAGGGGGGCTTGACCAGAGGAAGGCCCACGTGCTCCAGAGGGAGGTGGCGGAGCGCATGGGCCGCAAGAAGGTCATAGCGCTTCACACGCCCATCCTCACAGGGCTCAGCGGGGGGAAGAGGATGGAGGGGGCCGAGAAGGATGAGGAGGTCGCTGCCTTCAAGATGTCCAAGTCCAAGGCCTCAGACGCGATATTTGTTAACGACACGCCTGAGGAGATAAGGGCGAAGGTCAGGGCTGCCTACTGCCCGCCGAGGCAGGTCGAGTTCAACCCAGTGATGGAAATTAACAAGTACCTGCTGTTCGCGAGGCCAGGCTTTACGCTTCACGTTGACAGGCCTCAGAAATACGGGGGGCCCGTGGACTTCTACTCATACGAGGAGCTGGAGAGGGCGTACGTTGAAGGGAGGCTTCACCCGGCCGACCTCAAGGAGGCCACGGCAGAGGCGCTTATAAGGCTCCTTGAGGGGCCCAGGAAGCTCTTCGAGAGGCCCGACGTCGCCCAGCTCGTTAAGGTTCTCGAGTCCAAGGTCACTAGGTGACATTTTTAGTAGCCCGCCCGCGCTTAGTAATGTAGGAGGCCAGAGCTATGGTCAGCAGGAGGGCGTTCGCGGCCGCGCTGAGGGCGCTCCTCGACAACGGCTTCAGGTTCACGATCATCGGCGGCTCCGTGATAAGCATAGCCGCGGGGCTTGACGACATGGGCGACGACATAGACCTGTTTGCAGAGTCCCCCAGCGTGGTGGAGGCCGAGGAGGCCTATGGGAGGGCGGCTGACCTTAATCACTGGGAGCTCGGCCAGACTTGGTTAGGGACGCCGAGGATCACCATGGTGGTCGAGGCTGAGGAGGTGCCCGTGGAGTTTTACGATAACCTCTATGACTTCTACGTGCCGGAGAGGTTCATCCATGAGGCCAAGAGGGTTGACGTAGAGGGGGTCAAGGTCAAGGTCATAAAGCCAGAGGAGTACCTGGCCCTCAAGGGGAGGGCGGGCAGGGAGGAGGACTTGGAGGGCCTCAAGAGGGTGGCTGACCTGGTGAAGAGAGGCAGGCTGAAGGTAAGCTATGAAGAGATAAAGAAAGCCGTAGAGGAGTTTGACGAGGCTCAGATAATCATGAGGAGGCTTCGCGAGGCAGGTATAATCAGGGCCTAGCGTTATTTTATCCTCAGCCTCGCGGGGTTCTTAGGGATCAGCCTTGACGAGGCTAGCCAAGGTGCTGGTAACTATGGGCCCATCGACGTCGGACTACGCCGTGGTCAGAAGGATGCTCGCCGCTGGAGCCGACGGTTTCAGAATTAACATGAGCCACGGGGATGAGGCCCAGTGGTCGTCATTTGCTGACATGGTTAGGAAGGCGTCAGAGGAGCTAGGCCTTGACGTGGCCTTAATAGCTGACCTGGAGGGCCCGAGGGTGAGGCTCGGCTCATTTGATGGACTTGACGTCAAGCCTGGGGACGTTGTGAAGTTCAAGTACAAGGACGCAGGCGGTGAGGGGGTACCTGTTGACAGCAGGGCCTTCTTTGACACCATAGAGAGGGGTGACAGGGTCCTAGTAGACGACGGCAAGGTCGTCCTGACCGTGGAGGACGTTGAGAGGGACCAGGCCACGTTGAGGGTGGTCTCAGGCTCAAGGCTCGAGGCCAGGAAGGGGGTCGTTGTGGCGGGCAAGGAGTACGACCTGCCCCCGCTTACTGACAAGGACCTGAAGGACATAGGGTTCATAGCCTCAAGGGACTTCGACTACGTCATGGCCAGCTTCGTAAGGAGCGCCAGGCACATAGACGTAATTAAGAGGGCGTTGAGGGAGGCAGGGGCCAAGGACGTTAAGGTTCTGGCCAAGATAGAGACCCCAAGTGGCGTGGTCAACATTGATGAGATAGCCGAGTCAGCCGACGGCATCGTTGTGGCAAGGGGCGACCTAGGTATGCACTTCCCACTTGAGGACATACCGGTCATACAGAGAAGGATCATAGAGGCGTCAAGGAAGAGGCTGAAGCCCGTGATCCTCGCCACGGAGATATTCATGAGCATGATGGAGAGGCCCCTGCCCACCAGGGGGGAGATATCAGACGTCTACGCTGGGGTAGAGGAAGGCGTCGACGGCTTCCTAGTGACGTCAGAGACCTCGATAGGTAAGTACCCGGTCGAGGTCGTCTCCTGGCTCAACAGGGTCATCGAGGAGGCCAACAAGAACGTGAGGCCGAGGAGGGTAGAGCCCATAGCTACAGGCCTCGACGCGAGGATATCAAGGGGCGTCGTAGAGCTCGCCCAGAGCGTCGGGGCCTCAATAGTGGCCTACGCGGCTGACTACGACGCTGCCAGGCTGCTGGCGGCCTTCAGGCCGCCCTCCCCCGTTTACGTAGGCGTCTCGGACAGGAGGCTGGCCAGGCTGCTGAGCGTGCTGTGGGGCATGAACACGGTCACAGTGAAGGACGGGCTTGATGAGGTCAAGGGCCTTGAGGAGACGGAGAGGGAGCTCAGGGCCAGGGGCCTCCTGGGTCCTGGCTCGCTGGTGGTAGAGCTCTCGTGGTCCCTTGACAGGGCCACGGCAATAGTTAAGGTTAGACAGATGCTCTAACCCTGGGCCTTAGGCCTTCTGGCCAGGCGCAGCCTGCCCTCAACGACCTCAAGGATACCCTTGCTGGTGAGCCTGTCAAGGGCTAGCCTCCAGTAGGAGCCGAAGTCCTCAGGCCTGACGCCGTACCACTCCGTGAAGACCCTCCTCAGGTCCTCCTCTGACAGGCCTCCGCGGGCCCTCTCGTCCTCCCTGAATATCCGCTCTATGAACTGGGTCAGGTCCTCAAGCCTTGTCCACGGGTACTGGAACCAAGTCCAGTCCTTAACCTCAATATAGTAGTAGTCAGGCTTGAACTTGGCTATGGGGCTTATCCACTGAAGCGCGGCAGTCCTAACGTCCTCAGGCTTCCACTCCGCCCTGATGAAGTCCCTTGCCAAGGCCAGGGTCTCTCCCGTGTCCACTATATCGTCAACGACGAGGACCTTAAGTCCCCTGGCCTCGATACTGTAGGCGTTCCTTATGATGGCCTTCTGGGCGGCCTTCGCGGCCTCAACCCAGTGCTGGCTCTGAAGGCTCATCAGGTCCGTGACGCCAAGGTAATCGCACAGGAGCCTCGCGGGCACGTAGCCTCCCCTGGCGACCGCCACCACCATGTCTGGGATCCAGCCAGAGGACTCAATCACCTTACCGAGGCCTAGGCTCCACTCTACTATTTCATCCCAGGAGACTAACTTAACGGGAACCCGTGGCACTTATATCCCTAAGGCCCTCAACTGAGGACTCTTAAAAGCGTGTCGCAGGCTCAAGCTGATAGGTAACATGAGAACAGTACAGGAGGTGAAGGACTTGAACGTGGTAGCTGTTGACGTGGGGGCGACCAACCTGAGGGTTGCGCTGTTCTCAGGCACCTCGCCGGTGAGGCTTAGGAAGGTCCCGACGCCCAGGACGTCAGGTGACGACCTGATAATGACAATCATAGATCTGATCAAGGAGGTCAGTCAAGGTGAGGACTTTAACGCTATCGGCGTAGCCTCGATAGGCCCCCTGGACATCTCAAAGGGGCTCATCCTATACACCCCTAACCTGGGCTACGGTAACGTCAGGATCAGGGACTCCCTGGGTGAGGAGTTCAGGAGGCCTGTCTACCTGGCCAACGACGCCATGGCGGGCGCCTGGGCAGAGAAGGTCCTAGGGAAGGGCAAGGACCTGAACGACCTAGCTTACATAACCATGAGCACGGGCCTCGGGGTAGGCGCTGTCGTTGACGGGAACCTGCTCGTGGGGAGGAGGGGCAACGCTCACGAGCTGGGCCACGCTGTGATAAGCTTTGAGTCAGATATGCCGTGCGGGTGCGGGGGCGTAGGCCACTGGGAGGCCTTTGTGGGCGGCAGGAACATACCGAGGGTGGCGGCCAGGCTGGCCCAGCTCTGGAATGGCCCCAAGACGAGGGCCTACGAGCTCGCGTCTCGCGGGGAGCTGAGCCCTGAGCTGCTGTACTCCATGGCGAGGGAGGGCGACCCCTTCGCGGCTCACGTGGTCGATTACATTAACAGGGCCCATGCTGCAGGCATAATGACGTTAATAGCTGCCTACGACCCCGAGGCCATATTCATAGGTGGCAGCATATACCTCTACAACGAGGACCTGATAAGGCCTGGCGTAGTTAAGCACTTGCAGAGGTACGTGGGGGTCTTTGGCGTACCGAGGATTGAGAGGTGCTCTTTCGGCGATGACCAGGTCCTTGAGGGGGCTGCGGCTATAGCCATGTCGCCGCCCTCCTCGATAGCCAGGGACGCCTATAGGCCGTAGCTGTTTTCGATCTCATATAAGGTTTATGGGACATCGTTCAAGCGATGTCTACAGAGGGTATGTGGTAGGGCGCTTGAGATGTAGAGTCCTGGGTGGCCCTGAACCCCCAAGCCCGATGAGGCCCCGATCGGGTGCGGGGGAACGATGAGGCGATGATCGTAAGATGATGCGAGCCCATGGTGAGAGCTAGACCCCTATAGGCCCTAGTCAAGGAGCTCGGCCATCCTGAAGGACTCTGGAAGGGCCTCAATGGGGCTTGGGTGTGGGGCCGCCAGCCAGTAGAAGTCCTCCTTGCCAAGCCCCCTCATTAGGCCGAGGGCAAACGCGGCCAGTATTGAATGGGCTTCGGGGGCGTACGCCTGGGCCCCAAGTACCCTGCCGTCCTCCTTGCTGACTATCACCTTGACCCACGCGTCAGGCATGCCCTCAATAAGGGAGTAGGAGTTGGCCTTCATGCTGTACCTTATGACTGTGTAGCCCACGCCGGCCTGCTTCAGCTGCTCCTCTGTGTAGCCCACGTAGCCTGCCTCAGGGTGCGTGAAGACCACGCGTGGGATAGTCATCGGGTTGTACCTGTACTTGTTGGTGCCTGCCTCCATGTTCCTAGCCGCCACGAGGCTGCCTACCAGGGCAGCGTGGTAGAGCATGGCCCCACCGATAACGTCGCCTGCAGCGAAAACGTTAGGCAGCGAGGTCCTCATGTACTCGTCAACGCTTACTCCGTCCCTTGAGTACTTCAGCCCCCTCGCAGCGAGGTTCTCAAGCCCATAGCCCTCAAGCCTTGGCCTTCTGCCCACGGCAAGCATCACCTCGTCGGCCTCAAGCTCTAGGGTGTTGCCGTCCCTCTTGACGGCCCTCAGGACCTTTGAGCTGCCCTTCCTCTCTATAGATGATGCCCTAGCGCCCAGGTGTACTGTGACCCCCAGCCTCTGAAGCCCCCTCAGGACGGACCTAGAGACGTCCATGGGCATGTTGGGCAGGGGCCTATCCATCATCTCTACGAGGGTCACCTTGACCTTAAACATCGAGAGCAAGACAGCGGTCTCGACGCCCACGTAGCCGGCGCCGACGATTACCATTGAGTCCGGGAGGTCCCTCAGGGAGCGGCCGTAGGCGTAGAGGTCGTCGCTCGTCAAGGCCAGCTCAGCCCCTTGTAGGCCAGGAGGGATAACGTCAACGGATCCAGCGCCCACGTGGATGAACTTGGTGGTCACGTTGAACTCCCCTTCGTCGGTCCTTACAACGACGTTCCTCTCGTCCCTTATGGAGGCCCACCCCTTCACGAAGTCCAGGCTCTCGCCGAGCTGCCTTGCCAGCCAGTCAAGTTGGCCGAAAACCTCCTTCTGAACGCCCTCCTTGGCCTCAACAGCTCTCCTCCAGATGTCGTCGGGGTCCACCTTTGCGTTACCAAAGACCTCGGCATCGCGCACTGCGAGCGCCCATCGCCTGAGCGCCTTGGAGGGCACGCAGCCGGCGTAGAGACATACGCCGCCCAGGACGCCCTTGTCGTCAACTACCAGGACCCTGTGGCCCCTCTTAGCCAGCTCGAAGGCCCCAGGGTATGAGGCGCCTCCGCCGCCTATGAAGACAACGTCATAGGTTCCAGAGGGCCTGTTCATGATCTCTCGGTTGTAAAGCGCTCTTCAAAAATTAAGCCTTGCCTTGACCTGCATACGTTAGGGACATCGCTTGACAGGCCAGCTGAGGGAGAGCGAGGAGATAGCCGCGAGGGCCCTTGAGTCAATGGGCTTCAAGATCATAGAGAGGAGGTTCAAGGTAATAGTTGACAACGTTGAGGTCTCTGACGTGGACATAGTCGCCGAAAGGGACGGGGTCCGCTATGCTGTCGAGGTTAAGGCGGGTTATGTGGACGTGTCGTCAGTGAGGCAAGCTTATGTCAACTCCGTCCTCACGGGCATGAAGCCCCTCTTGGTGGCCAGGGGCTTCTCCGACGAGGCCGCTGTGGCGGTAGCCCGCAGGCTGGGCGTTGAAGTGATAACTCTGCCTGATCAGCTCTACGTGAACCCTGACGAGCTGTACGAGACTGTTGAGGCGGCAGTCGAGGAGGCGCTGGACAGGGTTACCAGACCCCTGTCCATGTGCGGCAGGCTGTCCAAGGAGCAGGTAAGGGTGCTCAGCGCGATAGCGTCCTCTGATGACTTTATGGCGGCCGCCAAGGCCCTTGGGCTAAGCCCTGATGAGCTCGGCCACGTCATGGAGGCCCTCAGGTCGCAGGGGGTTGTGCCAAGGGGTGACTTCAGGGCCGTCAGGGTCTCGGCCAGGCTTCTCCTTCTCTGTGAGTCGCTGGCCCGACAACCTTAAAACAAATCGCTGGTGCTGATATATCGGTCACAGAGGGGTCCGTGACGGAGGCAATAAGGACAGAGGACCTCGTCAGGGTCTTCAAGGTCAAGGGCCTTGAGGTCAGGGCGCTAAATGGTGTCTCTATTAGGGTCAGGAAGGGAAACGTCGTAGCCCTCGTGGGCCCTAACGGGGCCGGCAAGACAACTCTCATAAAGATACTCTCAACGCTGCTCACGCCGACCTCTGGCAAGGCCTACATCATGGGCTATGACGTCACCTCCCAGGAGAGGGAGGTGAGGAGGAGCATAGGCCTCGTGTTGACTGGCGAGAGGCTGTTTTACTACAGGCTCACAGGCTACGAGAACCTGGTGTTCTTCGGGAGCCTCTACAACATGAGCTTGAGCGAGGTCAGGAGGAGGGCAAGGGAAGTCCTGAATATGGTCGGGCTCTCGAGGTGGGCCGACGTCCAGTACATGAAGTACAGCCTGGGGATGCAGAGGAGGCTGGCCCTAGCCAGGGCCCTCATGCACGACCCTCCTGTGCTCCTGCTTGATGAGCTCACCCTGGGCCTTGACCCCGTCTCAGCCAGGGAGCTCAGGTCGTTACTGAGGTCGCTCTCAGAGGACAAGGCCGTGCTCTTCACAAGCCATTACATGGGCGAGGTCGAGGGCCTGGCGGACTACATATATGTAATAAAGGACGGCAGGATCATAGCTGAGGGAACCCCTGAGGAGCTCAAGAGGCTTGTAGGGAAAGTCGTTGAGGCCGATGTGCCGTTTGACCTGGTGCCCCGCGAGCTCATGAGATACGTAGTCTTTGTCAGAGGGGGGAAGGCGCGGGTCAGGGCGCCTAATGACGTCCTTTCCCCTGTCAATGGCTCAGCGGAGGTGCTTGGGGTCTCAGAGCCAACGCTTGAGGACGTATATGCCCACCTCGTTGGCGAGGAGGCCTTCGAGATAGACTTCGGGTCAAGGGGCCGGCGGAGGGGAGGGGGATGGGCGGCCAGGTGGGGAGCGTAAGGAGGTCCGTCGGCAGGAGGCTTTCAGTAGTTGGCGCCAGGCTATATGCTTACATCTACCTTAGGGGCTTCAAGGTGTGGGCCAGTTACAGGACCCAGATAGTCCTCAACGTGCTGAGCTGGGTGTTGCCAGTCTTCACGTATTACTTCACGGGCACGGCGCTGGGGGCCAGGATAGTAAAGGGCATGGGCATGGCTCCACGGGAGTACACACCTTTTGTAGTGATAGGCCTCGCCTTCCAGGGCTACGTGTCATCGGTGGTAACTACTATAAGTCAGAGGCTTAGGAACGAGCAGCTCATGGGCACAATAGAGTACTACCTCATGACGCAGAGCGGCGTCTTCGGCATGCTAATCTACTCCTCCCTGTGGGGCTTCATACTGAACTCAATAAACATGGCCGTCACCTTAGCGATAGGCTACGCGCTCGGAGTCAGGTACCTGGTCTCGGGCCTCCTCGCGGCCATAATAATAACTGCAGAGCTGCTGGTGGCCACCCTGGGCCTGGCCATGATGGCAGGCGGCGTAGTTATGATAACCAAGCAGGGCAACCCCATATCGTTCTTCTTTACAACCGTCACGACGCTGATCTCCGGCACGGTGTTCCCGGTGACCGTGATGCCCCTCTGGGCCCAGGCCCTGAGCTACTCAGTCCCGCTTACGCTGGCCCTTGAGGCGCTCAGACTCTCACTGCTTCAGGGCTACGGGGTGCTCAGGCTTGCGACTTACGAGCTGGAGCTACTGGTTTACGACGCTGTCCTTCTGCCCCTTGGCGTTCTAATTTACAGGTTGGGCTTTGACAAGGCTAGGAGGGAGGGCACCCTCAGTGAGTATTGAAGTAAAACACAACGTTAAGGGCAATTAAGATCAAGAAGGGCTTACGAGGTCTTCTGCCTCTCCTTGGCCTCCTCGGCCAGCTTCCTGAGCATGTAATGCAGTATGCCGCCATGTTTGACGTACTCGACCTCTATAGGCGTGTCCACCCTGGCCTTCACGTTGAACTCTATCACCTTGCCGTCCGGCTTCACTGCCCTGACCTTCAGTATCTTACCGGGCGTCAGGTCGGAGAGCCCCAGTATGTCGTAGGTCTCACTACCGTCAAGGCCCAGCTCATCTGGTCCCTGGCCCGGCATGAACTCCAGCGGGATGATGCCCATGCCTACTAGGTTGCTCCTGTGAATCCTCTCGAAGCTCTTAGCTATGACCGCCCTGACGCCGAGCAGATAGGGCCCCTTTGCCGCCCAGTCCCTGCTGCTGCCCACGCCGTAGTTACTTCTCCCCAGCACTATAACGGGCGTCCCCAGCTCCTTGTACTTCATGGCCGCGTCAAAGACGTGCATAACCTCCTTGGTGGGCCAGAATATCGTCCACCCTCCCTGCCTGTCGGGGACCAGCAGGTTCCTGAACTTCGGGTTGTCGAAGGTACACCTCATCATGACCTCGTAGTTGCCCCTCCTGCTGCCGCAGGTGTTAAGCTCCTCTGGCGGGACGCCGAGGCTCTGTAGGTACTGGCCGGCCTTGGAGCTAGGGCTTATGGCTCCCGCAGGGCTTATGTGGTCTGTGCTTATCCTGTCGGGGGCGTAGATCAGCACCCTGGCGCCTATTATGTCCTTAAGCGGCTCAGGCTTCTCGGACAGCTTCTCGAAGAACGGCGGCTTCTTCAGGTAAGTGCTCTTGGGGTCCCACTGGAACGTCGGTGTGGCGGGGGCCTCCAGCTTGGCCCACTCCTCAGTGCCCTCGAAGACGTCACTGTACTTGGCCTGGAACTCCTTTGGGTCAAGGGCAGCATCGACATATTTCCTCAGCTCCTCTGGGTCAGGCCATATGTCCCTCAGGTAGACCGGCTCCCCGTTGGGGTCGTATTCCAGGGGCTCCTTGTCGAAGTCTATGTCTATGCGTCCAGCTATAGCGTAGGCTACCACGAGCGGCGGCGAGGCCAGGAAGGCGCCTGAGGCCAGCGGGTGAATTCTGCCCTCAAAGTTCCTGTTGCCGCTAAGGACTGCAGCGGTGTAGACGCCCTCCTTCCTTATGAAGTCCTCAACCTCCTTCCTCAGCGGGCCTGTGTTGCCTATGCAGACCGTGCAGCCGTAGCCGGTCACGTGGAAGCCGAGGGCCTCGAGGTAGGGCATGAGGCCGAGCCTAGTGAGGTACTCCGTAACCACCCTGCTGCCGGGGGCGTTGCTCGTCTTGACCCACGGCTTCACCTTGAGGCCCCTCTGCACAGCGTTCCTGGCCAGGAGGCCTGCCGCCACCATGTTGGTCGGGTTGCTCGTGTTGGTACAGCTGGTTATCGCAGCGATGATGACCATCCCGTCCCCAACTTCGTAGCTCTCGCCATCAATAGTCAGGAAGGCCCTCTTCCTCTCCCTCTTGGCATTCTTGACGTAGGCTTCTATTATTGAGCTGAGCTTCTCCTTGGCCTGGGCCAGCGGTATCCTGTCCTCAGGGTTCGCTGGCCCAGCTATGGCAGGCTCTACGTTGCCCAGGTCGACCTCTACGACCTCCGAGTACTCCGGCTCTGGCGCCTCTGGGTCGTACCAGAGCCCGACCCTCTTGGCGTACTCTGCGACAAGGCTTACGTGCCTTGGGTCCCTGCCTGTCATCATCAGGTAGTTGATAGTTATCTCATCTATTGGGAAGTAGCCCATGGTGGCCCCGTACTCGGGGGCCATGTTAGCTATCGTCGCCCTGTCGGCGGCGCTCAGGTACTTTAGGCCTGGTCCAAAGAACTCCACGAACTTGCCCACGACGCCCTTCTTCCTTAGGAGCTCAGTTATGTAGAGCACTATGTCTGTCGGGGTGACGCCGCTCTTTGGTCTGCCGACGAGCCTGACGCCCACGACCGGGGGCACAAGCATGTAGTACGGCTGGCCTAGGAGGACGGCCTCGGCCTCTATCCCCCCGACGCCCCAGCCCAGGACGCCAATGCCGTTTATCATGGTTGTGTGGCTGTCGGTGCCCAGGACGCTGTCCGGGTAGGCCATGAGGCCGCGCCTCCTGTCGTTCCCTAGCCAGACGACCTTAGCCAGGTACTCCAGGTTGACCTGGTGTATGATGCCCTTGCCTGGCGGGACGACCCTGAAGTTCTGGAAGGCCTTCTGGGCCCACTTGAGGAACCTGTACCTCTCGGAGTTCCTCTCGAACTCCTTCTCCATGTTCTTCCTCAGGGCTAGCGACGTCCCGTAATAGTCAACCTGGACGCTGTGGTCTATAACGAGGTCAACGGGTATCAGGGGGTTGACGAGGTTGGGGTCGTAGCCCATCTCCTTAAAAGCGTCCCTCATGGCTGCCAGGTCGATTACAGCTGGGACACCCGTCAGGTCCTGCATTATGACCCTGGCTGGGAGAAGAGGGATCTCTTCCTTGCCAGCGCTCTCCTTCCAGTTGAATATGGCCTTAAGGTCCTCGTCCCTCACCACGAAGCCGTCGTAGTTCCTAACGATGTTCTCAAGGAGCACCCTTATGGAGTAGGGCATGCGGCTTACCTTGACGAGGCCGGCCTCCTCAAGCCTTCTCAGGTTGACTATGGTGGCAGGCCCCATGTAGGTGTCCATCTTCTCAAAGGCCACCTCTATGTCCGTTCTGCTCAAGGTCCCTTCCCCTCAGCCCCAGGCTTAGCCGGATTTTTAGGGATTGGACTTTGGGGCGAATATATAGTGCCCTGACTTTGAGGGTCGCGGTGGTTGGGGCAGGGTTCTCAGGGCTGATGTTCGCCACGGCCCTGGCGAGGGCCGGCGCCAACGTGGACCTCTACGAGGAGCACGAGAGGGTGGGCTTCCCTGAGCACTGCACGGGCCTGGTCTCGCTAGCGACCGTGAGGCTCATAGGCAGGCCTGCCGAGAGGTCCAGGCTCGCAGCCTATGAGGGCTTCATAATATCGGGCCCTAGGCACGCCGTGAGGTTGAGGACCTCCGAGCCTGTGATAAAGCTTGACAGGGTGAGGCTTGAGCAGGAGATGCTAGATGAGGCTGTGAGGGAGGGGGTGAGGTACAGGCCAGGCGTCAAGGTGAGGGTCACCCCTGAGGGCGCTGTGTTGCCTGAGGGCAGGGAATACGACCTTATCGTCTTAGCCGAGGGCTACACCGGCAGGCTGAGGCGATCCCTTGGCATAGGCTACACCGCCCAGCCCCTCTATGGGGTCAACGCTGAGGTTGAGGGCTCCTCACAGGGGGACTTCGTGGCGCTCTTCGACAACAGCACTTCAAGGGGGCTCTTCTCGTGGTACGTTCCGATGGGGTCGACCTCCCTCGTGGGGACGGCTTCCAGTGAGCCCCGTCTGCTCCACTCCCTTCTAAGGGAGGCCATGAAGCGCTTCGGCCTTGAGGGCGCGAGGGTCAACAGGTTCTACGGAGGCCCCGTTATAACGGGCCCTCCGGCCGAGAGGCTCAGGCTTGGGAAGCTGATAGTGGTAGGCGACGCCGCAGGCATGAACAAGCCCCTTACCGGGGGAGGCCTCTACCCCTCGGCCAAGGCAGCGGCCCTAGCGCTCTCAATGATAAGTGATGGCGTTGACCCGTTGTCATCGGTTGAGAGGGCGATGCTGACTGTCTCCCGCGAGCTGAGGAGGAGCTACCACGTGTCTAAGCTCCTCCACGCGAGGCCTGACATAGTTGACTTGTTGGCGGAGGCCGCCGAGGCCTCAGGCCTGGCCAGGACCGTGTCAGGCAGGGTAGACTACGACGTCCACTATACCCTCTTCACTGCCTCTATCAGGTCCTTGAGGGCCCCTCTTGGGGCTGCTATGCTGGCGTTGAGGAGCCCTAGGGGCGCAGCTAAGCTTCTGGGGGCCCTTATAATGGACGCTATGGCCTAGGGCGCGTTTACGGCCTCGATGAGCGCCTGAAGCGCCCTCTCATGAGGCCCTTGACCTACGTCAATTACAAGGACCCTGTTGCCTGCCTGGTCCTTGCCTGAAGCCCTTATGCCCTGTCCCTCAAGGGCCTTCATTACCTTGGCTACGTTCAGCTCATCCCCTCTTACGTAGATCTTTGTCGACCCCGTGCTCTCCTCATGCGCCACAAGGACGATGACTGGGTCACTGGAACTCCTCCTGACCCTCCTGGCCACCTCGCCAGCCACCCTGGCCCTGAGGCTTACGACGTAGACTCCCGCCCTCCCCTCGGCCCTCCTTGAGGCCATGGCCTCTCTGACGGCCCTCTCAACCTCCTCCTCGGCCCTTAGCCTGTCGTTGGTCAGCCTTGGGTCACTCATCAGGGCCTGACAGGGGTCAACGCCCCCATAAGCCAGCTCGTAGGGGAGGCCCTCAAGCGCGCTGAGGTCGCCTACAGCCTCAGCCCCCCATACCTGGTCTGAGCACTGGGCCAGCAGGCCCAGGTCAGCCTCAGGGTCAAGGCCTACCTGCTCCATGTAGTACCTAAAGACCCTATTGCGCGGCGCCTCGTCACGTAGGTCGCTGTATATGCTCATCGCTATGAGCAGGGGATCGTAGAAGCCCAGCGCGTCAGCCAGCACATGAGCTGCGGAGGGCCAGAGGCCCTCGGGGTCCCCCTCGGCGGCCGGGTTGTAGTAGTAGACGTTGGGCACGCGAGGGTATGAGGCTATGTGATGGTCAACAACGACGACGGGCTTCCTGACCAAGGCCGCCATGGAGACCAGGACCTCAGGGCTCACATTGTAGTCAAGGACTAGGACCAGGTCCTTGGTCTCAGCCCTCCTGGCTATCATCTCAAGGAAGTCCCTTGGGGGCCTGTAGGTGAAGGGGGGTATAACGAAGTCGGCCCTGCCGCTCACGAAGCCCGCAGCGGTGACGGCAGAGGCTATGCCGTCAGCGTCCCAGTGGGCCACTATGAGGGGCTCTGATGACGCTAGTAGGGAGGCCAGGGCATTCCTCGAGAGGCTCAAGACGTGCAGCCCCTTGAGCAGAGCTGCAGGACATAGTCTACTATGGCCTTGGCCCTGCCCTCTGGGTCCGGGTCGTCGGACCTAGCCAGGACGTCCCTGACGTTGTCAATCAGGGTCCTCTGGGCCTGGCCAGGCTCACCCTCCTTGAGGGCTGAGAGGACGAAGCCCTCTAGCTCCATCAGTGTAAAGGGGTCGGCGTAGGCGTTGAACTTGGTGAAGGCCTTCCTCAGCGCGTCGTGAACCCTCAAGCCCGCTCCGGCCTGTCCTGGGTCCCGTGGAATATTATCCCTTTGTACAGTCTCACGCGTCAGGGCGCAGCAGCCTTGAACTTAGACTCGACCACTACGTTCTCAATCCTCGTGTGAGGGTACTGGCCCCTCTCATCCTTCTCATACGACTTGACCATGTCCCAGATCGTGAGAAGGGCCGCCATGACCCCCGCTAAGGCGTCCATTTCAACGCCTGTCTCGGCCTTTGTCCTAACCCTGACCTGCACCCTAACGCGGTCCTCCCCGTAGCTGAAGGAGACCTCAACACCCGTTATTGGTATGGGGTGAGCCAATGGGATTATCCTTGAGGCCTCCTTGGCCGCCATGACTGCCGCTACCGATGCAACTGCCTCAACGTCCCCCTTCTCCACCCCTCTAGACCTTATGCGCTTGACTGTCTCAGGCCTTAGGACTATCTCGCCGCTCGCCACGGCCTCCCTGTACACAATGGGCTTCTCAGTGACGTCAACCATGTGGGCCAACTTGGCTCCTATCAATAGCGACCTCTCAGCCTTTATTTTAACTAGTACGAGGTTGTCCCTATGACTTGACTGGTTAGAAAGAGCACGACAGCGCCTTCAGAGCTGTTTCAACTTTCATATAGGTTTATAAGTTATCACCGCAATTAGCATATACAGGAGGTACATAACCGAGCACTCAAGATGTGGGGCCCCTGGGGTGGCCCTGAACGCCCCCAAGCCCGATG
>JAKLZP010000046.1:0-2595 GCA_022015155.1 Acidilobus sp.
AGGCGAAGTATAACGAAAGGACATCGGCAGGCTCCATACTTGGGAGCGTGATACAAGCGAATTCTGAATATAAAAAGTACTGTGGCGAAATGAGTATTACAAAAGTTGAAAAAGGTGTTGTCGAGCTATATCATGAGGGCATAATACGCATAACATATGACAAGTTCTTAGAACTGTTCTCGCCATTAATGTTCCTCGGCATTGCCTGGATCGAGGGTAATACACTACACGTCGAGTGCCCCAGGTGATTGACGTGGCTCAGGAGGCTGAGGTTGTTGAGGAGGAGCTTCACGAAGACTATATCATTCTTCGCGTCCGCCGCCCTAAGGGCCTGGGCACATTATCAATACAGACGACGCCAGGAGGACAGCCCGCTCAGTTTGGAGAAGCGGGACCCTCATTATCAATACAGACGACGCCAGGCAGTGCAGGTTCCGCCGCCATTAGTGAAGTCGAAGAGATCAGGATTAGGCTGGCCAGGGTTGGCGTCAGCTTTGCAAGCAGCCCAAGCCTTAGCCTAGGCATCGACTCGTCAACACCGAAGGTAAGTGTAGCCGCCCTGAGGCTGGCCGAGGTAGGCGTTCGCTTTGAAAGGCCTGCTGGCATTGCGCTTAGCCTTAACGCAGAGGCGCCAAGCATCTCAGCACTGAGGCAGTTACAGCTGGTGCCCGTTGGGGTTTCCTTCAACAGCGTTAGCCCAATATCGCTAAAGGTTGACGAGAGAGTCCCTGCCAATGTTATGCTAAGCGCTAAAGTTTCGCTGCAGCCGGTCACGGTCTCGTTCAGCAGGCCGAGCGCCGCGAGCCTTCAGCTTGACGACAGCAATCACGTGCCGCAGAGGACCACCTATGAGCTCAAGCCGGTGTCAGTAACGTTCGCTCAGCCTGGGCGGGCGTCCCTTGGGAACGTCAGTGATGAGGTACGCGGCCTGGGCGTTACCCCAGCAAGTTCTACAAAGAGTGTCACGGAGAGCGCCACGGAGTCGGCGGCTGCTCAGTTTGCGTCGCCCCCTCCTAGCATCTCGTCAAAGAGCGCCACAACGTCAGCGGCGGCGCCCAGCCCCCACGAGCTGAGCGAGGGCGAGATAGAAGAGGTCGAGAAAGCTGTTGACAGTGCCCTGTTCGGCCTGGGCAGGCTCGTGCCCGACAGGCCCCTTCTAATATTTGCGGAGCACGTCAAGGGCTTTGGCTACATAGAGTTCCTCAAGAGGGCCCTCAGGGAGGTCTACAGGGTCAGGGTCGGGGGCCTGCCGGAGCCAAAGCACGTGAGCAACGTCGCCGACCTACGGCCTCTCATACCCGTTGAGGTCGGCGCCGGGGGAAGGATCTTCGTAATAGACCTGGTCAGCGGCGACCTGGGCGACTTGCTGAAGAATAGTAATGTCAAAGGGCCTTCGCAGGCCCTTCTCATGAGGATCATGGACAGGCTCAGGGAGCTGTTCTCCCAGGGCTACGGCTTCATAGTGATCTATGGCGACCACTACATAGACATCCTCATGAGAGGCGCCTGGGCCGAGGCCCTCCGCGGAGGCGCCCTCAAGAACTACCTGTTAACTATACCGAGACCAAATAGGATAAGCCCTGAGATCTCGAAGGAGAGCCTCTACGTCCTGCTCGCTAACCTGATGTGGGGCAGGGTCAGCGAGCCGAAGATGGACTATGAGGACATAGGCAGCTTCGACGGGCTCGTCGTCAGGCTTGAGGACGAGTACTGGAGGGCCCTCGAGGGCGCCCTTAAGGACTTCAACGTGCAGGTCCTGGTCAGGCCCAGCGCTGAGGGCGACGAGGCAGGCCGCGAGTCCATGAGCCACTACCTGACCAAGGCCTTCATGGTCAACTACCTGGTCAGCAGGCTGACAGAGGAGTTCAAGGGGGAGGGGGCTAAGGAGGACGAGGCGAGGCGGAGCGCGTTAGAGTGCGTCAGGACTGAGCACCAGCCGGGTAGCGCCAACGTCAGGTTCGACGTATATGTTAAAGATAAAGATGCTAACAGTGACTGCGGCTCCATGAGCGGCCTGGTCGTTGAGGTCGAGACTCTCTACGGCACGGGCACCGCTCTCCACAAGGTCCTAGACACCATAGAGAGCAGGGTCAAAGCGGGCGCAAGCAGGCTCTGGGTCGTCGTGCCGAACCCCCAGGCCGTCATTTATCTGCCGCAGCTGCTTAGGCTCGAGAGGTACGTCAGGAAGCTCGAGCGCTTCAAGGGCAAGGAGATAGAATTCTACACCCTTGACGTAAAGGGCGGCGCCCCTGTCAGGCTGGTTGAAGTCGCAAGGAGGCTACTGGACGAGTGGAGGAAGTTGAAGGGTAAGCCAGCGGGCGGCGCTGAGGAAGGCGTTACACCAGCTCAATAACGCTCGCGTTTTCAGAGGTCGCCTAACCTATAAACATAGGGTACTGTGAGCCCCTACGGACGAGGTGGAAGCCCCCTGGGCGCGACAAATGAACATAACATCGATGAGAATGAGCGCCTAGGGGCAAACGGAAGCGTTAGCCAAAGGCCTTAACCCTCTCCCACGGCTCCACGTCGCCCTCCACCATGTAGAACAGGGGGTGAACCTTGACCTCGGCCTCGCCCTTCAGCGCCTCATACCTC
>JAKLZP010000019.1:0-20654 GCA_022015155.1 Acidilobus sp.
CTTCATCGGGCTTGGGGGCGTTCAGGGCCACCCCAGGGACCCCACATCTTGAGTGCTGGGTTACGTACCTCCTGTATATGCTGATTGCGGTGACAAATTATAAAACTATATGAAAGTTGAAACAACTACGTAGGGCTTGACGTCTCCACCCTTATAGGCCTCTCAAGCGGGACCTCCCCGTTCAACAGCTTCCGCAGGAACCTCCTGGTGGACTCGGCCACCTCAGGGCTCGCAGCGTAGACCCTGGCGTCAAGGAAGGCCGCCTCGAGGGCGTCGCTTGAGGGCCTCAGCGTGCCCCTGCAGTCCCCCATTAGCACAGTGATCAATATGTAGTGGTACTTGACGGCCCCGGCCTCGTCCCTTGATATTATTTGATCAACGTTAATGACGCCCAGGGGCCTGCAGAGGAGGCCCGTCTCCTCCTCGAGCTCCCTCTCAGCCGCCTCAAGGACCCCCTCGCCGAGCTCCACCTTGCCCCCTGGAAGGGCCCACTTGCCTGCCTCAGGAGGCGCGGCCCTCCTGACCATGAGTACCTCCTGTCCCCTCAGGACCAGGGAGCCGACGCCCACCACGGGCTGTGAAGGGTATAGGCCCCTCAAGGCTACCCGTCAGCGTGAGCCGCTGGGCCAGTAAAACGCTATGAGGTTCTATGTATACAAACGAAAACGTGGAATGGCTACAGAACCTTTAGTATTCACAGTTAAGTTTAAAATATCATTAGCATTCAGAGATAAGTTTTTTAAACCAAAGCCCTTAGTTAAAGAAAAACGGTGATCCTATATGGCATGGTACTCGTCCCTTGAATACGCCTTTACCCAGTCGCTCCCGTCAATAATAGAGTTCATAATAATCGTCATAGTTGGCGTCATAGTGGCCTACGGAGTCGCCGCCGTCCTCAGGAGAGCCCTCTCGCTGAAGTACTTTGAGCAGTACCCGACGTGAAGGGCCTCCTGGGCCTAAGCATAGGTGCCGTCAAGGCCTTCATCATACTGGTCACGCTGGCCATAGCGTTCTCGGTCCTGAAGCTGGGACCGGCGACGGTCTATATGCAGGAGATAGCCAACTACCTGCCGTCCCTGGCCGGCGCCATAATCCTGCTGACCCTCGGCGTGGCCCTCATTAATATACTGGTGGACTACATCCAGAGGCAGGTGGGAGGGGCCGGCAACCCGTTCCTGGCCTCCGTCTTCAACATACTTAGGTTCGGCCTCTACGCCGTGATAATAACGATAGCGGTCCAGCTCGCGATATTCTACTGGATAAGCTTCATCAACCCCTACCTCTTCTATGACATCATAATAGCCTCGGTGATACTGGTTGCGACCCTGACCATCACCGACACGGTAGTTGACCAGCTGCTCAAGTCTCACCCTGAGCTCAAGGACGTCGCCGGCTACGGCAGGTTCCTCCTCTACCTGATATTCCTGCTCATAGCCATAGCTATAATAGTCCAGCCCTTCACCAACGTAACCAGCATAATCTACGCGTTCAGCTGGGGCCTCGCGATCGCCTTCGCCCTCGCGGTCATACCGCTGGCCTACCTGCTGGTCAAGAGGATAGCGAAGGAGATTTAATAAAAAACTTTAGTTTTTAATTTACTTTTTTGCCGTAACCTTTATGACTGCCACTATCTTGTCCTTCTCCTCCCTGAGCTCTAGGAGCTGGTTCCCAGTCCTCTTGACCCACGCCTCTACGTCCGGCTTGAAGCCGGGGTCCGTCGCCCAGACCTCCAGCACGTCACCGTTCTTGGCGTTCCTGTAGGCCTTGACTATCTCGGTTATGGGTCCAGGACACGCGAGGCCCCTGGCGTCTATGAGTACCCTCCTCTCCTGGCTCATAATTCCACTCTCTATGTAGAGATAGGCCACAGGAGTACTTAAGCGTTCAACTTGGGCTGTTAGTTCTCAAAAAAGAGAACCGGCGCAAGGCAAACGTTCCTATCGGAAAGCCCCTGAAAGATTTTATGAAGGACTTATATGTTAGCTGGAGACTCCTCTGTATACGAGTGAGAGCTTGGCCGTAAGGCCGGACCCGTACGAGGAGGCCAAGAGGCAGCTCAGGCTGACGGTCAGCGTCCTGGGCCTCAGCGAGGATGTCTACGAGTCCCTCGTGACGCCTGAGAGGGTCATACAGGTCAAGATACCGGTCATAATGAGGGATGGAAGGGTCAAGACGTTCATAGGCTGGAGGGTCCAGCACAACAGCGCCCTGGGCCCCTACAAGGGAGGGGTCAGGTACAGCCCTGAGACCGACCTGAGCGAGGTCATGGCCCTGGCCATGTGGATGACCTGGAAGAACGCGCTCGCAGGCCTCCCCTACGGGGGCGCTAAGGGAGGGGTGAGGGTAGACCCGTTCCAGCTAAACCAGTTTGAGCTGATGCAGCTCTCCAAGAACTACTTCACTGCCATAAGTGAGTTCGTCGGCGTCGACCTAGACATACCCGCCCCTGACGTCAACACCAACCCACAGACAATGGCCTGGTTCCTTGACGCTTACCAAGTTAAGACGGGCCTGAGGGAGCTCGGAGTGGTGACTGGGAAGCCCCTGGAGCTCGGGGGGCTCCAGACCAGGGTCTACTCAACAGGCCTCGGCGTCGCTACCGTGGCCAGGGAGGCCGCCAGGAGGCTCCTGGGAGGCATAGAGGGCAAGACTGTAGCCGTCCAGGGCTTCGGTAACGTGGGTTACTACACAGCTAAGTTCCTCCACGAGATGGGGGCCAAGGTCGTGGCGATATCAGACATAAAGGGCGGCATCTACAGCAGCAAGGGCTTCAACCCTGATGAGGTCAAGGACTACATAACGACCAAGGGAACGGGATTCGTAATTGACTACCCGTACTATGAAAAGAGGATAAGCAACGAGGAGCTGCTGACGAGCGACGTTGACGTGTTAGTGCCGGCCGCCGTTGAGAACGTTATAACCGAGGAGAACGCGCCCAAGGTGAAGGCTAAGCTCATAGTCGAGGGCGCCAACGGGCCAACCACGGCTGAGGCCGAGAAGATCCTTGTCGAGAGGGGCGTCGTGATAGTTCCTGACATACTGGCCAACTCCGGAGGCGTCGTCATGTCACACATAGAGTGGGTCAACAACAGGATGGGAGGCTGGATAACAGAGGAAGAGGCCAGGAACAAGCTCATACAGAAGATGACGGAGAGCTTCAACGCCGTGTGGGACTTCTGGGAGAAGAAGCTCGGAGGGCCTAGCGGCGCCTACAGCATGAGGGTGGCAGCCCAGGCCATCGCCGTCGACAGGGTAGTCAGGGCCATGAAGCTGAGGGGCCTGCTCTGAGCGCCTCCCTGAGGACCTCCAGGGCCGAGTCCCTTGAGGTAGCTGTCATAAGGTAGACCTTCGCCACGCCCGTGAGGTCCTTCATCTTTCTGGCCACCTCCTCGGCCCTCTCCCTTCCAACTACGTCGACCTTGTTCACAGCTATGAGCAGCGGCCTGTCGCCCATGACTCCAAGGACCCTCTTAGCCAGGCCTGCCTGGGCCTCAAGGCCCATGTAAGCTTCGTCGGTGGGGTCGACCAGGAAGATCACGGGGCCTGGAAGGTGCCGAAGGGCGGCCACGGCCCTCCTCTCCACCTCGTTCATCTCCTCAAGGGGCCTGTCGAGGAGCCCGGGCGTGTCAACAACCTGGACCCTCCTCCCCTCCACCTCAGCGTGCCCAACTATGACGCTCTTAGTGGTGAAGGGGTAGGGGGCCACCTCAGGCTTGGCTGAGGAGACCGTTGACACAAACGTCGACTTGCCCGCGTTAGGGGGCCCTGACACTATCACTATGGGCTCCTCCAGGTCTATGCCGGGCAGGCCAGCTATGAACTTGGCCACCTCCTTCAGCCTCTGCAGCGACCTAGAGCACTTCTTCAGCTGTGACATCATTCTCCCCCTTCCCTCCCTGCCAATCCTCCTGGCCTCCGCCTCGCTCTCAGCGGCCATCAGCCTGTACCTGTAGGTCTCCCACATCCTCTCGGCGAGCCTCCGGGCCTTAGCCACACACTTGACGTCGCTCTCCAGCTGGTCCAGGTCAAAGCTTATGCTGACTAGCTCCCTGTAGAAGGGGTGGAGGTCCCTGAGGAGCCTGCCAAGCGTCATAACGGGCTCCGTCCTGTCAATTATGACGTTCCTAACCAGCTCAAGCGACCTCCTCTCCCTCTCGCGGGTGGGCACGTTGTGGGGGTACCTGGACTTTATCCTCGCCAGGACCTCCTCATAGGTGGGCACGTGTATCCTCTTAGCTGTGGACGCTGGGTCCAAGGCCTGCCTTCAGCTTCTCAGCCAGCATGGGAGGACTTAACCTCTTCTGCCTCAGGGCCTCAACAACGGCCACCTCATACATGGCCAGCGACGTCTGGTGCCTCTCGCGGACCTTCGCTATGCTCCTTGGCGAGGCGCCTGTGGCCCTTGAGGCTAACTCCGCCGCCCTTGACCTGCTGAGCCCCATGGCCCTCAGGGCGGCGTAGAGCGCCAGGGCCTTCCTCACCCTCTCTGTCCTGGACTTCAGGTCAGGGAACCCTGACATCATCTCAAGCAGGCCCTCAAGGCCCTCAACATTTTCCTTCACGGGCGGCCTCAGCCTGACGGCCCTCCCGACGACCTCTATCACCTTGCCCCTCCTGACGGCCTTTGCGGCCGCCTCCTCTACGTCCTCCTCAAGAGGCCTTGAGGCTGGAGGGACTACAGGCTCGGGCCTCCTCCTGATGGGCCTCCAGGGAGGCCTTGGAAGGGCTGGCCGCTCCTCCTCAATTAGCTGCGAGATGACAGCGCCGCAGTCCTGGCACACAAGGTAGCCCGTCAGCTCGTCCCAGGCGAGCCTCGCGGAGCCGCAGACAGGGCACCTCAAGCCTCAGCCCCTGGTCAAGGGACCTGCAGGACCGCTGATAAGCAACGCCGTAACGCCCTTACCATGTCTCCCCCTCACGCCCCGCCGAAACTGACCTCCTCCCCGCCCTGAAGTGTGAGGCCTTCAGCCGTAACACCGAGCCCGCCTACCTTTACACAGGGCAGGACAAGTGCTGGGAGGTGGTGGGGCTGCCGATAAGGCTCAGGCCGCCAGATGACGTCAGCAAGCTCACCCTCTCCGAGGCGGCCGAGGCCTTCCTCAGGGCCCTGGCAGAGTCAGGGGCCTCCCCCCTCACCGTTAAGTCATACAGGGCCGCCGTCAGCTCCTTCGTGTCATTCGTGGGGCCCTCAACGCCAGTAACTAGGCTCACGCCCGACGACTACTACAGGTGGCTCTCAGCCGCGAGGGCCCGGGGGCCGAGGGGGCCGAGGGGCGGCAGGTGGGAGTCAACGCTTCACTACTACTCCATCTTCGTGAGGAGGTTCCTAGGCTGGCTCGGCCTCAGGGGACCCTTGCAGGTTGAGCCCAACAGGAGGAGGGGGTTCTCAGGGGCCCTGTCATGGGATGAGGTGGAGGCCCTCCTCTCAGCCGCCAGGGACGTCTATGACGCCCTGATAGTCTCCCTCATGGCCGAGTCAGGCCTGAGGGCCAGGGAGCTCATTAGCCTGACCTGGGCTGACGTTGACCTTGCCAGGAACCAGGTCAGGGTCACCGGCAAGTACGGCAAGGAGAGGGTCGTCTTCCTGGGCCCCAACGCCAGGGCGCTGCTCCTCTCCCTCTCCGCGGGCAGGAGGCCTGAGGAGAGGGTCGTGCCCCTGAGCTATCAGGCTGTCTACAACAGGCTCAAGGCCATGGCCAGGAGGGCTGGCATTGACCCTTCCAGGGTGAGGCCCCACGTGCTGAGGCACACCTTCGCCACCGAGGCCCTCAGGAGGGGGATCAGCCTGGCGGCCCTCCAGAGGCTGCTGGGCCACAGCGACATAAAGGTGACGCAGCTCTACCTGCACCTGCTGGACGATGACGTCAGGAGGGAGTACGAGAGGGCCTTCCTCCAGGCGTACCCTGGCCCTACGCCGTACCAGCCGTGGCTTCAGCAGCAGGCCTTCCCTGCGAGAAGTATGGTCAGGTGGCCCTAGGCCGTTGATGAGAGCCTCCTCTCCACGGCCTCTAGCCTCTCCCTCAGCGACCTTATCTCCGCCAGCCTCTGCCTAAGCGCTGTCGGCTCGCTCTCCGCCAGCCTCTCTACGTAATCCACGGCCTCCCTCAGGGCGGCCAGGGGGTCAGGCGGGGGCGGGAGTACTGACTGGGCCAGGGCCCTGCCGGCCTCGCTCAGCTCGTACCTGCCGTCGGGCCTCCTTATCACAAGGCCCTCCTCAAGCATCTCCGCCAGCATAGGGTAGACGCTGCCCGGCGACGGCCTCCAGAGGCCGCCTGTCAGCCTCTGTATCTCGTCCATTATCTCGACTCCGTTGAGGGGGCCCTTGTTGAGGAGGAGGCTGAGTATGAGGGGCCTCAGCCAGCCCCTCCTGCCCTTCATCGCGTGGACCCACGGAGGGTGGCCGCGCTCATGCCAGCCGTGCAACACGATCCCCCTTGGACGCTTGGAGGTCTGAGAAGTTAATAATGCGGCCTGTCGCCCTCCCTGAGCTGCCTGTTGAGCCTCGGCCCGTTGGCTGTTGCCCCTCTGAAGCTAACAGGACTTGAACTTCAAGGCTTTAAACTACGTTGTTATGAAAGGAGAGCTATATGTGTGCCTTCCACCTCTCAGGCAGGTGCTAGGCCTGCAGCTGGAGCAGGGCGCTGCCGTAAAGAGGTACAGGAAGGGCATGACGAGGGTGGCGCTGCTCTACCCCTCAACCTACGAGGTTGCCCTCTCCTCGCTGGTCTACCACAGGCTCTACTTCACGCTTAACGACATGGAGAACGTCTACGTCGAGCGCTTCTTCCTCAGGTCACCAGGCGGTCCCCCTGAGCCCCTGAGGGGGTACGAGGGCGGGGCTCCTCTCAGGTCCTTTGACTTCATAGTGGCCCCCATACATTACGAGCTTGACTACGCTAACCTGGCCAGGGCCCTCCTGGGCTCAGGGGTCCCCGTGCCCTCGCGGGAGAGGGCCTCACCTAAGGTCATAGTCGGGGGCCCGGCCCCCACGGCGAACCCCGAGCCCATAGCTGACATGGTTGACGCCGTGGTCATGGGGGACCTTGAGGCCTCCCAGAGATGGCTTGAGGGAGTCCTGAACGAGGGGATGCCCATAGAGCCCGCTGAGACGGTCTACGTGCCAGCCGAGGGCAAGCACGAGGTGCGGGTAGGCTACAGCGCCTCCGTGCCCCGCGGGGACCTGAGGAGGATAAGGGCCCCCGAGGCCTCCTTCTCAATAGCCGTTGAGGTAGCCAGGGGGTGCCCCTTCTCCTGCGCCTTCTGCCTGGAGGGGCACATAGCTAAGCCCTTCAGGACAAGGCCTGCCAGCGAGGTCATTGAGGAGGCCGAAGGCCTCTACAGGCTCTACGGCCTGAGGGTGGCCCTAGTCTCTCTGACTGCCAACGCCTCGCCGTGGTTTAAGGACATAGTTAGGGGGCTCGTGGCGAGGGGCATTCCCTTCTCTGTGCCCTCGCTCAGGGCCGAGCTCCTTGACGAGGAGTCCATAGACCTCCTTGCTAGGGCGGGCCAGCTCACGCTCACGCTGGCCCCTGAGGCCTCTGAGAGGCTAAGGGAGGCCCTCGGAAAGCTGGCCAAGGACGAGGACTTCGTCAGGGCGGCGAGGCTGGCTGCAAGTAAGGGGATGAAGGTCAAGCTCTACGCCCTGGTCGGCGTCCCCGGCGAGACCATGGATGACCTCAGGGCATTCGCAGAGCTGACGAGGCGCATGGCGGCGAGCGGGGTAAGGCTCGAGCTCAGCGTCAACCCCCTGGTCATAAAGCCGCAGACGCCCCTGCAGTGGCTCCCCATGCTGCCTGAGGACGAGCTGAACTCAAGGATAAGGGCGGCCAGGGACCTCTACGCCTATGAGAGGTTCTCTTACTATGACCCCTTTGAGGCCCTTGTCCAGGGCTCCCTGTCGCTCGGGGACAGGGACGCGCTCAAGTACATAGTGGAGGTAGCAAGGGATGGGGTGGGCAGGGGGTCTTGGAGAAGGGCCGCCTCAAGAGGGCTCCTCTCGATAGCCCTGAGGCCAAGGAGGTCGCCCCTCCCCTGGAGCCACGTTAAGGGGCCCTTTGACGAGAAGGTGCTGGCGGAGAGGCTCAGGGCCTACCTCGAGCGAGTCCCCGAGGCCAGGGCCCTCCTGGCAGAGGCCTCGCCTGGGCAGGACGCTTAAAAGCCCGCACAAGAAGCGCAGTCAGCGGTGCGGCGGTCGTCTAGCCTGGTCTAGGACGCCGGCCCCCCAAGCCGGAGGTCCCGGGTTCAAATCCCGGCCGCCGCACCACCCCAATGACTTCCTGTCCAAGTGCGTGCCCTTACCAACGCTTTTAACCTGACGTGCTCTCCGCCCTGGCGGTGAAACGTTGAGCCAATGGAGTCCCAGGGGGTCCACGTAGTTGTGGACCCCTCCAAGTGCGTGGGCTGCAACATCTGTGAGCTCTCGTGCTCCTATGAACATGAGGGCGTCTTCTCAAGGTCCCTCTCGAGGATAACAGTGATAACTTATGAGCGCCTAGGCCTTGACTACCCCGTGGTCTGCCAGCAGTGCGAGCCCGCGCCGTGCGTTGAGCTGTGCCCCACTGGGGCCCTGAGCAAGGGCAGGATGGGCGAGGTAAACCTTGACAAGGGCAAGTGCATAGGCTGCAGGGTGTGCAGCGAGGTCTGCCCCTACGGCGCTGCTAGGATGGACCCCGAGGGCAGGTACCCGCTGATCTGCGACCTGTGCGGCGGCGAGCCGGTCTGCGTTATGAAGTGCCCGACCAACGCCCTCTCGCTCTCGCCGAGCGTCTCAGTCAGGCTGGAGGCCAACAACGCCACTGAGAGGTTCGCCATAAGCGAGCTGAAGAGGCTCGCTGCGGGGTGGGGTGTGAAAGTTGACGATGCTTAAGGGCTACGGCGGCAGGGTCCTGAGGGTTGACCTGACCCACAGGACGTACAGGGCTGAGGAGCTCGACGAGTCGCTGGCCAGGGCTTTCCTGGGCGGCAGGGGCCTCAACGTCTACAGGCTCTACTGGGAGGTGCCGCCGGGCGTCAACCCCCTGGGCCCTGAGAACAAGCTCATGATAGCCACGGGCCCCATGGTGGGCTTCCCCCACGGCCTGGGCTCAAGGGTGAACGTGACCGCCCGCTCCCCCCTGACAGGCCTGCTAGGCGACTCGAACGCCGGGACCCACTTCTCTGAGGAGATGAAGTTCGCCGGCTACGACCAGATCGTGGTAGAGGGGAGGAGCGACAGGCCCGTCTACCTCTACGTCACGGAGTCGGGCGTTGAGTTCATGGACGCGGAGGGCCTGTGGGGCCTAAGGGTCTCAGAGGCCCACGAGGCCATAAGGAGGGAGCTCAAGGATCACAGGGTCCAGGTAGCCGTGGTCGGCCCGGCCGCCGAGAACCTCGTGAAGTTCGCCGGCGTCTTCTTCAACGTCTACAGGGCTGCTGGCAGGACCGGCATGGGCGCCGTGCTGGCCTCAAAGGGCGTCAAGGCTATAGCCGTTAGGGGCGACGGCTATGTTGAGGCTGCGAAGCCTGACAAGCTCCTTGAGGTTATGGATGAGATACTGCGCAGGATATACGAGAACCCCCAGTACTGGCCTAGGAGGATAATGGGCACCTCAAGGATACTCATGGCGGGCAACAGGCTGGGCTTCCTGCCTGGGAGGCACTTCCAGGACCCCGTTGTTGACTACGCCTATGACGTGAGCGGCGAGAGGCTCGCGAGGGAGTATAACGTCAAGGTGAGGGCGTGCTCAGCGGGCTGCGCCCTCCCGTGCGCCAGGTTCTTCGTCGTCAAGAAGGGCCCCCTGGCCGGCCTCATGGGGGAGGGGCCTGAGTACGAGCCCCTCGCCGGCTTCACGGTAAGGGTCGGCAACAGGGACCTCGACAGGGCCCTCAAGATAATACTCAAGGTGAACGACTACGGCATGGACGCCATAACCACGAGCGAGGTCATAGCGTGGCTCATGGAGCTCAGGCAGCGCGGCGAGGTGAGCGATGAGGAGGTTGGCCTGAGGCTTGAGTGGGGGGACCCGGAGGCCATAGAGCAACTCGTCGACATGATAGCGTACAGGAAGGGCATAGGAAACGTGTTGGCCGAGGGGGTCAAGAGGGCCTCGGAGATCCTGGGGAAGGGGCAGGACATAGCATTCCACGTAAAGGGACTTGAGATGATCCAGGCGGACCCAAGGGCCCTGAAGGGCTACGGCCTCGGCTTCGCGGTGGCCAGCAGGGGAGCTGACCACCTGAGGTCCGAGCCTTTCGTAGAGGTCGAGGACGACCCCGAGTTGGGCAGGAGGATGTTCGGGGAGCCCGAGGCGGCCATGAGGCTGGGGGTCAGGGGCAAGGGAAAGCTCGTGGCGTTCTTCGAGGACCTCAACGCGGTAGTTGACTCCATGGAGGTCTGTAAGAACACAGCTGAGAACATGCTGGTCCTTGACTTTGACATGGCCGCCAGGGCCTACTCAGCCATAACAGGCTTCGATGTGACCCCCTCGGAGATGAGGCTGACGGGCGAGAGGATAGTGAACATTGAAAGGGCTTATCTGGTCAGGGAGGGGGTCAGGAGAGAGCACGACAGGCTGCCCAGGAGGTTCCTTGAGGAGCCGCTTAGGGACGGTCCTGCCAAGGGCCACGTACACGAGCTCGAGACCATGCTTGATGAATACTACTCCGTGAGGGGGTGGAGCCGTGACGGCGTGCCCACTAAGTCAAAGCTGGCCTCCCTGGGACTTCATGAGGTCGTCCGGGACCTAGAGCTCAGAGGGCTCAGGCTGCCTGATTGAGCTTAATAAACGGACAGACCCTTAGGGCCCGGTGCCAAGGGTGCCCGCCTTCGAGGTGGCGACCTACCCCTCAAGCGTAGTGGTCCTGAGGCTCACGCCTGGCGAGGAGCTCCTGGAGTCCGTGTCACAGGCTGCCTCTAAGCTAGGCGTTAGGTCAGGGCTCGTTATAGCCATAGGAGGCCTTAGGAGGGCTGAGGTCGGGGTCTTTAAGGGCAGAGAGTATGACGTTGCTGTCTACGAGGCAAAGGAGGGGGAGACCATAGAGCTGACCTCAGCCCTGGGAAGTATAGCAGTGGACGAGAGCGGTAAGCCCTCGGTGCATATACACGTCACGATATCCCTGCCTGACCACAGGCCGGCCTCAGGGCACCTGCTGAGGGGCGTTGTCGGCCCCCTCGCGGAGGTCTTCATAGTGTCCCTCGACGTTACCTTGAGGAGGGTCCTTGACCCCTCAATAGGTCTCCCGGCCCTCTCAGCGTGACCGGGCTTGCTGGCCCCCCTGGGCGTCCTGTTGGCCATGGCCGTCCTCGTAGGGGTAGCCTTTGGGGTCCATGACGCCGTGGCTAAGCTCAGCATGGAGGACGTAAACCCCTCAGCCCTCTCCCTCGCCACGCTCCTGGCAGGCCTCCCCTTGTTAGCTGTCTTCCTGCCAGCGGCAGGGGGGCTCAGGCTCACCCCTCTCTCGGCGGCCCTCTTCGTGGCGGCTGGCGTGGTTAACTTCGCGCTGGGGAGGACCACCATGTACGCCGCTACGTCTGCGCTCACGGCCAGCGGGGCCAGCGTGATGACGGCCTCTAGCGCCGTCTTCTCGGTGGCCATAGGGGCGGCCATGGGGGAGGCAGTTACATGGAACGTGGCCCTCGGCGTCACGGCGATCGTGATAGCCGTCTACCTGGCCTCGGGCTGGTCAGCCAGGCCTGGCCTCACCGCCCGCGGCCTAGGGCTGGGCCTGGCGACGGGCCTCGCCATAGCGACCTCTGTAGCGATAATAAGGCTCGGCGACCTGGAAGGCGGGAGCCCAGGCCTCGGCGTCATCATAGCCTACCTCTCAGGCGTCATGGCCCTCTCTCCAAGGCTCAGGGAGGCCGTCAGGGTCCTGAAGTCGAGAAGCAGGCCAGTCATGACCATGGGGGTCTCGGCCGCCGCGGGTCAGTTGATGAGGTACGTGGCGCTCACCGCGCTGGGCGTAGAGGTTGTAACTCCGCTTCAGAACATCAGGCCGATAGTGGCGACCTTCCTGCTCTTCTGGCTGGGGAGCGGGTCAAAGAGGCCAGCCGCGAGGCACTGGGCCGCCGCGGCTGCGGCCTTTGTCGGAGTGGCGCTGGTATCAGGCCTAATACGCTGACCTAGGACTTGGCGCCTCGCGTCACTGGCTTTGGGCCTGCCTTCTGTTATTTCTCGAGACCTCTATTATATAGTCCCTGAACATGGACCTCATGGCCTGCAGGTCTATGATGGGCGTCCCATCCTCCCTGGCTATGACGTTCTTGGCGGGCGGCATTGACTCATAGAACGGGTTCACCTTGCTCACGTTGTCGGTGAAGCTTTCAACGTATGGGTTAACGTAGAATATGCCTATTGGTATCCTCTCGCCCCACTCCTGGGCCCTCTCAAAGGCCCTTGACAGCTTCTCGGCCGCCTCCTTAGGGTCAGGGCTCCTGACGAAGGGGTCCCAGCCCTTGTCGCTGTCGAGCCTGTAGAGCCTCTGCTTGTAGAAGTCAGGGGTGTATATGTTGTTCCAGGTAGGGCATGGCTGGAGCACGTCTATGACGGCCGCCCCCCTGTGCCTTATCGCCATCTTCAGTATCTCCTTGAGGTCGTCGACCCAGAGCGCGTAGGCCCTGGCAACGAAGGTGTAGCCGCTCGCCAGGGCAACGGTGATCGGGTTGACCCAGTCCTGCATGTTCGGCAGAGGCATCGACTTGACCTTCTGGCCCACCCTCAGCGTCGGTGAGGCCTGGCCCTTGGTCAGGCCGTAGACCTGGTTGTCATGTATTATCACCTTTATGTCGAGGTTCCTCCTGCCCAGGGCCACGAAGTGGGCCATGCCTATGCCCAGCAGGTCCCCGTCGCCGCCGTTCACTATGACCGTCAGGTCCGGGTTGGCCAGCTTTATGCCCTCGGCGTAAGGTATTGACCTGCCGTGAAGGTTGTGGACCCCGTTAACGTTTAGGAAGTGAGATATCTTGCCGCTGCAGCCTATGCCGGATACGTCCACAACCTTTTCAGGCGGTATATTCAGCTCCGCCAGGGCCTTCTGCATGGCCGCCAGTATGCCGAAGTTTCCGCAGGCCGGGCACCAGTCAACCCATACGTTTGTCCTGTAGGCCGCCTCACTCGCCATATGTCAACACCTCCCTCGTGCTCTTCCCCTCAAGGATCCTCTTCACAGCCTCCACCAGCTCCATGCGGTATATGGGCCTCCCGGTGTACTTCAGGACGAACCTAGATATCTCGTAGCCTGTGTACATCCTCACCGCCATGGCGGCCTGTCCAAGGTAGTTGTGCTCAACGTCTATGACCCTGCTCGGGCTGAACTTGGAGAGTATAGCTGAGACGTACCTTGACGGGAACGGGCTGAAGACCTTGAGGTGAAGGTAGGCCCCGTGATAGCCCTGAGCCCTGAGCTCCTCCAGCGCGTCCAGGGCAACGCCCTTCACGAAGCCCCATCCGACCAGGAGGAAGTCGGCGTCCCCATCGCCGTAGTAGACAGCCCTCTCCTCCGGCGGTATCTCCTGGTCCATTATCTCGAGCTTCCTCATCCTCTTGTCATACATTCTCACCCTGTTTATGGGGTCCTCACTTATGTGGCCCCACTCGTCATGCTCATCACCGGTATACCACGTTATGGCCCCTGACCCTATCACGGGCCTCGGGCTTATGGCCTCGCTTAGGTCGAACCTCTTAGCGGGCCCTGACGCCTTCATGACCAGCTTCCCCCTCTCTATCTTGACCGCCGAGGGGTCAGGGACCCTCATAGAGGCTATCACGTTAGCCATGAACTTGTCGAGAAGGTGTATAACGGGCACCTGGAACCTCTCTGCCCAGTTCAAAGCCTTTATGGTGTCGTAGAAGACCTCCTCTATGTCCCCGCTCGTTATGACTATCCTTGGGAACTCCCCGTGGCTTGCGAAAAGCGAGAACAGTAGGTCGCCCTGCTCTCCCCTGGTGGGCTGGCCCGTGCTAGGGCCTCCCCTCTGGTAGAGGGTTATGAGCAGGGGGACCTCGTTGTGGCCGGCCCAGCCGAGGCCCTCAACCATGAGGCTGAAGCCCGGCCCGCTGGTAGCGGTTGCGGCCCTCACGCCCGTCAGGGCAGCCCCTATAGCTGAGTTTACGGCGGCTATCTCGTCCTCCGTCTGGAAGACCACGATAGAGCCCAAGGGCTTACCGTCAACGCTTATGGACTGGTGGGCCTCTATGAAGACTGACTCGTCAGAGGCCGGCGTTATCGGGTAGTAGGCCTGGTACCTGACGCCGCCAACTATCTTAGCCATGCCCACTACGTCGTTGCCGCTGGCGCTCAGCATCTCCTCCACGTCAAGGCTTGATGGCTCCAGCCTTGCCGCTCCCCTGGCGGCCCCTGGGACGGAGTCCATTGCGAGCTCCACGACGACCATGTTGGCCTCGATTACCTTCTTGTTGCCCCTGAACCTCACGGCCAGGCCCTCCCTTAACGCGTCCGGGTCTAGGCCTAGCACGGCGGCCGCCGCGCCCAGCAGTATGCTGTTCCTGTACCTCTGAACCTCAACGCTCGTGACGCCCAGCTTCTGCCTAGCCTCCTCAAGTATGCCCTTGTAGTCAAGGCCAACCGGCAGGGCCTTCAGGCCCTCCTTCGCTGCCCTGACGGCGCCGGCCACCGTTGGCTCGACTCCATAGGCCTTGAGCCTGGCCTCCACGCGGGCCCTGACCTCAGGCTCCATGCTGACCACCTGCATGAGCCTGGAGGCCTCAAGGCCTACGTCGTAAACCAGGACGCCGCCCTCAGCAACCTCGTGGAAGTGCGTGAAGACGCTCTCGGCGTCCATGGCCCCCACCAGCTCAACAGGATAGGTCAGGCTGCGAGGGAACGAGGTCGCTGATACCGTGAAGTGGACGTACGAGTGCCTCCCAACTATGTTGGAGTAGTACTCCCTGTCAGACATCACTCCGTAGCCCAGCTTAGCTAATGAGGCCGTTAGGACGGACGCCGTGGTCTCAACGCCTGCGCCCTGAGGGCCTCCTAAGATCAGATGAACCTCCTTGAGCGCCACTCAGCTCGCCAATTTAGGCGTCCCTAAAAGCTTTTTATAGATAGGTAAGTATAATTTTTGATTACTACAGTTATTTAATTGAAATGAAACGCGTTTGATCAGACGCCAGGGTCTCTGCAAAGGACGGCCTTAGTTTATCAGCCTCGCCGTAGCCCGCTTGAGAGCCAGTAGTCGTAGACCTGGGAAAGGCTGGACGCCAGCTTGACCTCGTCAAGGGACAGTATGGAGAGGACCTCGATGACCCCCGGCATTGAGGCCAGCGCCTCAACCACGCCTGAGACCTCCTTCTGAGAGGGGGCCAGGACCTTCACCAGGAAGTTGTAGGGGCCCGTGACCTCATGTGCCTCAACAATATATGGGGTCTCCGCGAGCCTTCCCCTCACCTCCTGGGTCGCGTCTGCCCTCACCTTGAGGAGGAAGAAGGCCGTGACCTTGAGCCCCAGCTTAGCGGGCTCCACCCTCACAGTGAAGCCCTTTATCACGCCCTCCTCGGTGAGCCTCTTGACCCTGAGGTAGACCGTGGCCTCACTGACGCCCATCTCTGACGCTATCTGCCTCCAGGGCTTCCTTCCATCGTCCTCAAGGAACCTTATCAGCTGAAGGTCCCTCTCGTCGACGCTTGGCTCAGCGCTCCTCCTCAACCTCCCCCACCCATGTACTTAATGAGCTTCAGGGCTAAATCGGGCCTGCCCGCCAGGGCCCTCAGTATCCTGCCTGTCCTGAGGCTACCTAGCGCCACCTCCTCATGGACCTCGGCAGGCATGGCCATCAGGAACTCCCTCCTCCTCTCCTGGCTCATCCTCTTAACTGCCTCAAGAATTGACCTCTGGACCCTCACAGCCCTGGCCACTGGAAGGGAGGAGAGGGCTGAGATGGGGTCATCGCCCTTGGCCAGGGCGGCCCCGGCGTAATAGCCTGATATGACGGAGGGCCTTATCCCCTCGCCCGTGAGGGGGAGCACGAAGCCCGCCGCCTCGCCCACCTTGACTAGGCCTTTCAGGGTCCCAAGGTCAAGCCCTCCGACAGCTATGGGGGCCCCCGAGAGGTCCGTCAGCCTGGCCCCCCTCGTGAGCTCGTTCCCCTCCACGAACCTCTCAAGCAGCCTTCTCAGGGCTTCAAAGTCCGCGTAGCCCCCCACGCCCACCTCTGCGCTGTCCCCATAGGGGAAGACCCAGTAGTAGCCGAGGAGGCCCGTGTCAAAGTATATGTAGAGGCCGTCAAGGCCCTTAAGCCCCTCTGACCTGGCTAACGCCTGTACGGCCAGTATCTTCTCGCCCCCATAGAACGCCACGCCGCCAGCCAGCAGGCCGCTTTTCACCTCCCTGGGCTCGCCCCCTGCCCTGACCACGCCGGTGAAGGGGTTGAACCTCGAGGACTTGTGGACCTCTGCCCCCGCGAGCGCTAGCCACTCCTCCAGCAGCTCCTCCTTATCGACAATGTAGCCTGCGCCGCTCAGCTCAACGTCGACGGTCTTAACGCCGTCAACGTAAAGCACGGCCCTCCTGACGGGCTCAATTATGACGTCCCTTGGTATGGGCAGGGGGAGGTCTGAGGTGGCTGGCACGGCGCGGCCGCACGGCTTAACGGCCAGCCTGTCCATGGCCTCATAGACTGCGGCCCTGAGGCCGGCCTTCGACAGCGCGACGGCGGCGGCTGCCCCAGCAGGGCCCCCTCCTATGATCGTTATCTCCTCCGGCATCTCCGCTTCTCCTTAAAGGCCGGCGTTCGCCCCTAAAACCCTAGGGGTCGTTGATGGAGGGCTGTCCCGGCTTTGAGTTCCTCGACCACACGGCTGACGTCATGATAGAGGCGAGGGGAAGGACCCTTGAGGAGGCCCTTGAGGAGGCAGGCCTCGCCGTATATGAGGTCATGACCGACACCTCAAGGGTCAGGCCCCTCACAAGGCGCGAGGTGGAGGTTGAGGGCCTAGACCTCTACAACACTGTCTACAGGTGGATCGAGAGCCTCCTCATCATGACTGACTCGGAAGGCCTGGTCTTCAGCGTCTTCAGGGTATGTGAGGTCTCCCAGGACGGCACTAGGCTTAAGGGCGTCGTGTGGGGTGAGCCCTTTGACCCCAACAGGCATGAGCATAGGACCATAGTCAAGGCTATGACCTACTCCCAGATGGACCTGGCCCAGGATGAAAGGGGCTGCTGGAGGCTCAGGTTCGTTGTGGATATCTAGCCGTACCTAGCCCTGAGGAAAAGCGTACACTTTGAGCAGAACCTGGCCTCCTTCCTGTCCACGTCGGCTATCGTGTTGCTAAACGACATAACGCAGGCCGGGTTGTCGCAGTGGCCCAGCCCTAACAGGTGGCCCAGCTCATGCATGGCCTCCTTAAGGAGCCTGGCCCTGTAAAGGGTCTCGTCAGGGGTCTCCAGCCTCTTGGTGTAAACCGTGGCCACATTGAGCTCAGGGGAGGCGAGGCCGAACACGAAGTTTAGGCCCTCGACGTAACCGTCCGCGCTCACTATCCCCAGGGCCAGCCTCCCGCCCTCCAAGGCCTGGGACAGCCTGTCCCTAAGCCACCTGTTCATCGCGTCAGCCCTGTACTGCATCCTGGACCAGTCGTAGGCGCTGATGGGGGGCTGAAGGGGCCACATGCTGGGGTAGACAGTAACGCTCACTGGGAACCTCCTGGGGATCTCCTCCGCTAGGTAGGACAGATCCCTCGGGCTTGCGGACCCGACCGGAACTAGCAGGACCTCAACGGCTATTGTAGCTCCCCAGGGGCGTCTGCCAGAGTCTTCGTTAAAACCCTACCTCTCAGGCCTACACCGCGGAAGCCTTGAAGGGCAGGATACGCGTTGACGGCCCTACGGCCTTCAGGCTCATAAAGGATGCCGTTGAGGTGAGGCCCTCTGAGTTCACGGCCCTTCACGCGCTCAGGGACGGCCCCTACGCCCTGCTCGTAGCGATAGTCCTCAGCCAGAACTCCAACGATAAGAACTCAATAGCGGCCTACGAGGACCTCAAGAGGGCGACGGGCCTCAGGCCGAGCGAGGTGCTGAGGCTTGGCGACAGGCTGGGCGAGGTCATAAGGAGGGCAGGAATGATAAAGCAGAAGTCGGAGGCCATAATGGCCCTAACCAGGCTCGTCCTGGAGAGGGGCGAGGAGTACCTCGACAGGGCGCCTCCTGATGAGCTGAAGGCTGAGCTCATGAAGATAAGGGGAATAGGCCCAAAGACCATCGACGTCTTCCTCTCCCTCTACAGGAGGGTGCCCGTGTTCGCCGTGGACACCCACGCGAGGAGGATAGCTACCAGGTGGGGGCTGGTGAGGCAGGGGGCCAGCTATGAGGAAATCTCAAGGGCCCTGCTCGAGTTCTTCGGCCCAGAGAGGGCTGACGAGGCCCACAGGCTTCTCATAGCCTTCGGCAGGAAGTTCTGTAGGGCGAGGAACCCCCGCTGTGACGAGTGCCCACTAAAAGACTACTGCCCGTCGGCGGTGCAGAGACCTTGACTAGGTGTCCGTCGCTGGTCGGAACAAGCCTTCCAGGCAGGGACAGCTGGGCGCTGGAGGAGTTCATGGACACGGTCATAACGGCGGACCCGGAGGCAGAGGTGAGGAGCACCGAGTACAGGGGCGTCTTCGTGGCCTACTCCCTGAGAGAGCCTATAGCGTTGGCCACCAGGTTCCTCTCCTTCACCCACGCCTTCCTGGCCAGGGTATACCCTGTCATGCTCTGCGGGGGCCCCCAGGAGCTCGACTCGCTGGTCTCAGCCCTCCTAAGCCAGGTCAGGGTGAGCGAGGCCAGGGTTGAGGTGAAGCTGAGGGAGCCCCTCTCAAGGCAGCTCACAGAGTCAAGGGTCGTCTCATCAATTGCAGCAGGGGGGCTCAGGCCATCAAAGCGGTCAGAGCTGGTCGTGCTGGTTGAGACTCTGTGGGACCTAGTACTGCTCTCCTACGGCAGGCTCGCGAGCTGCGGGCCAAGGTGCAGGCTGCTGTTGCCGAGGACCTTCCAACAATAATACCATAGGTCCCCCTTATGGCCTGAAGGCCCTCCTTCCTTCCCCTCTCTCTTAATAAGGCCCGGCTCACTTCCGTTAGTGGAAGGAACTTTGCTGACTGTGTTAAGCGGAGGTGAAGTGGGACGCTAGGAGGAAGGATATTCACGGACAGGAGGGTGTTTGAAGAGACGTACGTCCCTAAGACGCTGCCAGTGAGGGACCAGGAGGCCGAGCTCCTCCTCAACAGGTACTACTCGAGGTTCATGGAAGGGCCTGGCTCCACTGACATAACTCTCATCTACGGCTCCATTGGAAGGGTCGGCATCGGGAAGACGACCCTGGCCAAGTACGTGAGCTTCACCCTCAGGGATAAGCTTAAGGGGAGAGGCATCAACTTGAACCCCGTCTACATAAACGTCTACGGCTCCCCGAGCCTGCACCAGATGCTGGCGGGCATAGTTAACGAGCTTGGCGTCAACGTCCCCGTCAGGGGCACAGCGGCCATTGAGGTACTCAAGGCCATAACTGACTACCTCTACGTGAAGGACTCCTACGCCCTTGTTGTCCTTGACGAGTTCCAGTCGCTACTCCTGTCAAACAAGGTCAGCAACGACGAGCTTTACATGCTCCTCAGGGTCTACGAGGAGATACCGCCGAGGGACAACGTGAACAGGCTGAACTTCCTCCTGGTGGCCCAGGACTTCAGGGTCCTCAGCTACATGAAGGAGAAGATACCACAGGTGGAGTCTCAGATAGGCTTCAAGGTCTACCTAAAGCCCTACACCGCTGACGAGCTGAAGCTCATACTTGAGCAGAGGGCGACACTGGGGCTGAGGGACAGCGCGTGGGGACCTGAGATCATCGACATGATAGCTGACTACTACGGCTACTCCGAGACCGGGGCAGGGGACGGAAGCGCGAGGAGGGCCATACTGGCCCTGAGGATGGCTGCCGAGATTGCCGAGGCCCAGGGCGACAGTAGGATAACTGAGGAGCACGTGAGGAAGGCCATAAGCAGTGACGCCATATCGAACGTGCCTCTTGAGTACATGAGGTCCCTTAACCTCCACCAGCTGCTCATCCTCCTGGCCATATCAACGCTCATAGCCTCAAAGGGAGGGTGGCTGTCCACAGGTGAGGTCAAGGCCGAGTATGAGGGGCTAGCCAGGGCCTATGGCGAGGAGCCGAGGAAGCACACGCAGTTCTACGAGTACCTTAAGGAGCTGAGTAACGCGGGCCTAGTGGAGGCCAGGGTGACCAGCGTGAGCCCTAAGGGCAGGACAACAATGCTCAGGCTGCCGCCCGAGATACCTGCTGACAGGCTCAGGGAGGTAATAGAGTCGATCATAATGGACAGGGTGGGCGGGCCCCCGTCAAGGGGGTGACGCCCTTGGACCTGGAGAGGCTCCTCTCAAGCAAGGGCAGGCTGAGGGTCCTGAAGGTCCTCCTCTCGGAGGGCCAGGCCAACATAACTAGGATAGTCAAGGAGACGGGCCTCAACCACAGCCTTGTTGAGAGGCACCTAAGCGACCTGGTAAGCATGGGGATTGTGCAGGAGAAGCGGTATGGCAGGATGAGGGTCTTCATGGTTGACCTGAGGGACCCTAAGGTGAGCGGGCTCTACGAGCTCTTAAGGCAGCTTGAAAGCCTCTAGCTCTGAAGGGGTTCAGCTCCCATACAGGTTCATGTAGCTTAC
>JAKLZP010000020.1:0-19444 GCA_022015155.1 Acidilobus sp.
AGGCCCTGGCCCACCTTATGAGGCTAGTGAGGGTAGGGCTGGCCGAGGAGGTGGTTACAGGGGAGGGCATAGCCTTCAGCCGACCTCCTCCCCGCCCTGAAGGGCGAGGGCTCCCTTAGGGCGGCTCATTGGTTTGCGGCTTACCGCCCTCACCTTCACAGCATCATGGCTGGCGGGCGCATATGCGCCCACCCCGCTCCGCTCGTCCAGCGGTAGACCGCGGGCCGGGCCTTCGGCCCATTACCCCTATCCCTCACCACGGAGAGCCCTCCATCCGTGGATCCCAGGGACTCGGGGATATGTGGGGCCCCTATGTGGGGCATTCCCTTGCGGGGACACCATTTGTTCCACGCAACTTTAAGTGCTCAGAGGTTTTATGCCTTACCCCGCCCCTTCCAGGGGCGAGGCTTGCCTTTCATTTTGTCACATATGAACCTCCCGCTGAACGCGTCAACCTTGGCAGCTATGGCGAGCTTGGACGCGAGGGCCCTCGCTATCTTGCCCCTCTGCCACCTAGGGGCCCTGAATATGTCAGCCCAGCGCTAGATCTGCACTCGCTCCTTGAGGAGAGCATGTCCTCGGCTATGGCGCAGACCATGGGCATGAACCTCTCGACGGGCGCCTCAACCTTAAGGTCAGCTATGTCGTCGAGCATGGTCTCGCCCATGTTGACTATTATGAGCTTGGCCCTCCTCGACTTCGCCACGACAGGGAGCTGGTTGGCCGGGCTGACGGCGAGGCTTGAGCCCACAACCATGAAGAGGTCCGAGCTCTCGGCCAGCGTGAAGGCCTCCTGGAGGGCGTCCGGCGGCAGGGGCTCACCAAAGTAAATTACGTCGGGCTTCAGGAGGCCGCCGCAGACGGGGCAGGTGGGGAGCCTGCCCTCGCTCACAGCCTTGAGGGCGTCCTCTATGGGGTACTTCCTGCCGCACTCCGTGCAGACGGCGTACCTGGCGTTCCCGTGGAGCTCTATCACCCTCCTGCTCCCGGCTGCCTGGTGAAGGCCATCTATGTTCTGGGTTATGACAGCCTTGATGAGCCCCATCTGCTCAAGCCTCGCTATGGCCAGGTGGGCCGGGTTGGGCTTGACCTCCCTCAGGGAGCCGAACCTCGCGGCGAAGAGCCTCCAGGACTCAAGGGGGTTCCTGTAGAAGTAAGTTATCTCGAAGAGCGAGGGGTCGACGACCCTCCAGAGGCCCTGCGGCCCCCTGAAGTCAGGTATGCCGCTGGCCGTGCTGACGCCCGCCCCCGTCAGGACGACAGCGAACTCGGATGAAACCAGCTCCTCGGCGACCCTCTTGGCCAGGGGCCTGAGGTCCTCCAACTGACCACCCGCTTAAATCCCTCTGGCCGGCCATATTAACTAGAACCTCCATGGTAACTAACCTGCCCGCTGAGGCAGCGGCTAAGCTCAACAAGTACAGCGAGGCCAAGACCACGGAGGAGAAGATAAGGGCCCTTGAGGAGTTCCTCAGCGCCGTCCCCAAGCACAAGGGGACGGAGAAGCTGAGGCTCTGGGCCACCAGGAGGCTGGCCGAGCTCAGGGAGGAGCTAGAGAGGGAGAAGGCAAAGAGGTCAGGCGGCTCGAGGCCCAGCATCTTCGTTGAGAAGGAGGGCGCGGGGCAGATAGTCCTCGTGGGCCCGCCCAACTCGGGCAAGAGCTCCATAGTGGCCAGGCTCACCAACGCCAAGGTGGTGGTCAGCCCCGTGCCCTACAGCACGAGGGTCCCGGTGCCTGGCATGGCGACGTACCTTGACGTCAAGCTTCAGCTCGTCGACACGCCTCCCCTCCTGACGCCCAACGGCGAGGTCAACTCAAGGGTTGTGGCGCTGGCCAGGAACGCTGACGTGGTGGGAGTAGTCGTCGGCCTCGACTCAGACGACGTGGCCAGGGACCTGGGCTCAGCCCTCAGGGCCCTTGACGAGAGGGGGGTCGCCTACAGCCTCCAGAAGGGCTTCGCCAGGCTCGAGAGGAGGAGGGAGGGAGGTGTGACGCTTGTGTCCCACGGGACCCCTAGGTTCAGCGAGGCAGAGCTGAGGGAGCTGCTTAACTCCTATAGGATATATCACGCGCTAGTCGAGACCTATGGGCCCGCGACACTTGACGACGTTGAGGCTGCTATACTCAGCGCCAGGGTCTACAAGCCAACCTTTGTGGTCTTCAACAAGGCCGACCTGCCGGGGGCCGAGTCAAGGGCCAGGGAGGCAGCTAAGATCCTGCCCCCTGACGTCCCGTGGGTCATGGCGTCGGCGGCCACCGGCGTAGGCCTTGAGGGCATTCTGGCCACGTCGTTCAGGCTCCTTAACGTCAAGAGGATATACACGAAGAAGCCCAACGCCCCTCCGAGCCCAGAGCCGCTCGTGGTAAAGGCCGACGCGACCATAAGGGACATCGCCGAGAAGATAAGCCCTGAGCTGGCCAAGAACATGAGGCACGCCAGGGTGTGGGGGAAGGGCGTCAAGTACGGGGGCCAGAGGGTGGGGCCTGACTACGTACCTCAGGACGGCGACATAGTTGAGATAAGGTAGCTCACTCCTGGTCCTCCATTAGGCTTGGGCACACGGCCTTCAGGGCTACATTCATTATAAGGTCAGCGAGGACCACCAGGGCGCCCATGCTGGCGCCCTCGGCCATGGCCCTCTCCCTGAGCTCGGCCGCTATAGTAGCGGCGGTCAGGGCCCTTCTGCCGCTGCCCCCCGCTAGGCCGCCCAGGAGCTCTGACAGCGCCCCCTTCACCTTCTCCAGCTCCTCAGGCCTTGACCTCAGCAACAGGGCCACGTCGGCTACCACGTGAGGCAGCGACGCAAGCACGCCCTGGGCAAGGGGGTCAAGGCCCTCTGACCTCCTCGAGGCCCTTATCGCGGACTCCATGAGCTCTGACGCTGTGGACTCAAGCCTCCTCACGTCAGCCTCCTCGCCCCTGACCGCGGCGTCGACCATGTCAAGCATGACGCCCATGGCCTCCCTCAGGAGCTTTGACTGATCGCTCTCAGGGGTCTCCAGGAGCCTCACGATGAGCCTGTCAAACCCCCTCTCGACCGAGGCCACCCTGGGGTCAGCCGAGAGCTCGGCCTCAAGCCTCCTCACTTCTGGCTCCTGGAGCCCCTTAACAAGTATCTCAACCCTGGAGTAGCCGTGGGCGAAGGCACAGCCAAGTATCGTTGAGGTCCCGGCGGACCTCGCAGCGCCGTTATACCTTATTGTGACGGTGTTGGCCCTCTCCTCCGCGTATGGGTCCCTTGGAACTATGAGCAGCCTGTCCCCGTCCTCCACGACCTGTATTTCGTCACCTACCTTTATGCCAAGCTTCTTGGCCCACTGCTTGGGGAGCGTGATTATCAGGCTTGAGCCTCCAAGCCTCTGGACCTTCCTGACGGTCCCAGCCTCGCTCAACCTTCTCTCCCGCCCTCTGAGTGAGGCCTTCTGCTTATATCTTTAACGCCGTTAAATAAAATAGAATATCTTTCTAGATAAAAATTTTGTATGCAACTGTGAGCCCAACAGTCTGACGCTCTTATATTTCCCGGCCTGCCCCTGAAGGCCGGGGGCATAGGGCCTTGGTCATGCTTGAGATAAGGTGGCACGGCAGGGGCGGGCAGGGCGCAGTGACGGCCAGCGAGGTCATAGCCTCCGCCTCAATACTTGAGGGCAAGTACGCCCTGGCCTTCCCTGAGTTCGGGGCCGAGAGGAGGGGGGCGCCCGTGAGGGCCTACACGAGGATCACTGACACCCCCCTCATACCTAGGACGCCCATTGAGAGGCCCGACGTGGTCGTAATCCTGGACAGGAGCCTGATAAAGCAGACCTACGTGGAGGGGCTCAAGGAGGGAGGCATAGTTGTCGCCAACACCCCGGCCAAGCCCAGCGAGCTGCTTGAGAAGCTGGGCCTTGGGAGCTCCTACAGGGCCGCCACCGTTGACGCTACTTCAATAGCCCTCAAGTGGCTCAAGGCCAATATAGTTAACACGGCCATACTGGGCGCCCTAGTGAAGTCAACGGGCATTGTGAAGCTCGATACGGTACTTGAGGTTATAAAGTCCAGGTTCCACGGGAGGGTCGCGGAGGCCAATGTGATGGCCGTCAAGGAGGCCTATGAGAGCACCCAGCTCTCATGGGGGTGAGGGGCTTGGCGGTTCAGAGGCTTCCCTCTTGGCGTGAGATACCAATAGGGGGAGTTATAGTTAACCCGGGCAACAGCCTTGAGTACAAGACGGGGGACTGGAAGGTCCTGATGCCCGTCATAGACCAGGAGAAGTGTACAAGGTGCAGGATATGCTGGTACGTGTGCCCTGACGCAGCCATAAAGGAGCTTGACAAGCCCTACACAACTAAGAAGGGCCGCACCTACAAGGTAAGCTATGAGGTTGATTACGACTTCTGCAAGGGCTGCGGGATGTGCGCCCAGGAGTGCCCAGTTAAGGCCATAGACATGGTCCCGGTGGAGGTGGTATGAGGTGGAGGCCCAACAGACTGTCGTCAAGAGGCCTATACCCCTGAGCACGAATTACGCCGTAGCTTACGCCGTCAAGGACCTCGACGTCGACGTCGTCGCCGCCTACCCGATAACTCCCCAGACTACAGTAGTGGAGAAGATCTCGGAGTTCGTCGCCAACGGGGAGCTTGACGCTGAGTTCATACACGTAGAGAGCGAGCACAGCGCCATGAGCGCCACCATAGCGGCGGCGCTGACGGGCGCTAGGGCCTTCACGGCCACGGCGTCCCAGGGCCTGGCGCTCATGCACGAGATGCTTTACATCGCGGCCGGCCTCAGGGCCCCCGTCGTCATGAGCGTCGCCATGAGGGCCCTCAGCGCTCCCATAAGCATATGGAACGACCAGAGCGACGTGTTCGGCTCAAGGGACTCGGGCTGGATCATATACTTTGTCCACACGGCCCAGGAGGCCTACGACACTGTGATCCAGGCCTACAGGCTCGCCGAGGACCCTGACGTGCTCCTGCCCGTGATGGTGGCCTACGACGGCTACGTCATGAGCCACACCACAGAGCCTGTGGTCACAGAGGGCAGGCCCGAGGTGCTTAAGTTCGCGCCGAAGAGGCCCTACCCATACAGGCTCAACCCCGATAAGCCTGTCACCATAGGGGCCATTGTGCCCCCGGAGTACCTCTACGAGATAAAGTACCAGAACGTGAAGGCCATGGAGGGCGCCCTGGCCAAGGCCGAGGAGGTGGACAGGGAGTTCGGCAAGCAGTTCGGCAGGTCCTACGGGATCATGGAGTGCTACATGTGCGAGGGGGCCGAGTCGCTCATAGTTGCCAACGCAAGCTACGCCGCCACCCTCAAGTCAATACTTCCCGAGGCCTGGAGGCAGGGCCTTAAGGTGGGCCTCCTGAGGCTCAGGCTCTACAGGCCGTTCCCGGTCAAGCACTTCGTTGAGCACGCCTCAGACGCCAAGGGGGTCCTCGTGGTGGACAGGTCCATAAGCTACGGGGCCCCTTACCAGGGACCTCTGGCCAACGAGATAGCTGGGCTCAAGGTGAGGGAGGGCCTGGGCTTCAACCTTACCAGCGTGGTGGCAGGGATCGGCCAGAGGACCATGGAGGACGAGGACTTCATGGCCCTGGTGAGGCTCGCCTGGGAGTCGAGGACGAGGAGGTTCCCTGAGACCATATTCTATGGGGTGAGAGAGTGAGCGCGGGCCAGACCCCTAGGGGACCCCTGAGGATAAGGAGCCTCTTCGACCTCCCTAGGGAGGAGCTGTTCATAAGCGGCCACGGCCTCTGCGCCGGCTGCACAGCGGGCACGATAATGAGGATGTTGCTCAAGGTGGCCGGCAGGGACACCATAATAGTGAACGCGACGGGCTGCGTCGAGGTCTCCACGACCAGGTACCCCTACTCGAACTGGCTCGTCCCGTGGTTCCACTCGGCCTTCGAGAACGCGGGCGCCACAGCCAGTGGCGTCGCCAGGGCGATTGAGGTGCTGAAGAGGAAGGGGGTCTTGCCTAAGGACAGGAAGATAAGGGTCATAGCCATAGGAGGCGACGGGGGCACGGTTGACATAGGGCTCCAGAGCCTGAGCGGCATGCTGGAGAGGCGTGACCCAGTCATGTACGTGCTCTACGACAACGAGGCCTACATGAACACGGGCATACAGAGGAGCGGCGCCACGCCCTACCACGCCTGGACTACGACCACCCCCGCTGGTAAGGTCTGGAGGGGCGAGTGGAGGACAAAGAAGGACATAGCCATGATAGTGGCGGCCCACAAGATACCGTACGTCGCTACGGCCAACCCGGCCTACCCGCAGGACATGGTAAACAAGTTCGCCAGGGGGCTCGAGGTCCTTGACGAGGGGCCCTCGTTCATACACGTCCTAATGGCCTGCACGACGGGCTGGAGGTTTGACCCGGCCCTGGGCATAACCATATCGAGGCTCGCCACGGAGACCGGCGTGTTCCCGCTCTACGAGATAGACCACGGCAAGTTCAGGGTCACGTTCCCGATACCCAAGAGGAAGCCCGTCATAGAGTACCTGAAGCTGCAGGGCAGGTTCGCCCACCTGACGCCTGCTGAGATAGAGGAGATACAGAGGCTCGTGGACGAGAGGGTGGCAGAGATAAACAGGCTCGCGGGCAAGGAGGTCATAGGCCCCGTAGCCAAGTAAACCACTTTATACGTATCTGTATCCAACTAAACGCTTTTCTTTTTCCGAAAACGTTTAAATACTGGTCCTGTCGTAACGCGGTCTGAGGCGACCCACCTTTGTGGTGGGGAGGGAGCCCGGCCCTGAGGCCGGGCAAGGGAGCCCTGACGGTCAGTCCGGCGGGGGCAGCCGCGGCTTTGTATCGCGGTCGCCCCCAGGTCAGCTCGTAGAGTCTGACCTAAAGCTGAGCAGGTCGCTCGGATTCTGGCACTACGTCAGCATAAACATCGGCGCCATCATAGGCGCTGGCTGGCTCCTAGCACCTCTGGGCGCAGCGGCCTTCGCTGGGCCGCTCTCTATAGCCTCATGGCTCGTAGCAGCCGTCCTGGTGATCTTCATGGCGCTGGCCTACGCCTACCTCGCGGGCTTAGCGCCCAGGACAGGCGGCGTGGTCAGGTACCCCCAGATGGCCCACGGAGACCTGGTCGGCTTCGTCACAGGCGTCCTCTACCTGCTCTCCATATCATCACTTCTGCCGGCCGAGGCCATAGCTGTCGTCAGTTACGCAAGCTACTACGTGCATGGCCTCGTGACCCAGGCAACCGTGTTGGGCCAGAGCGTCACTGTGGTCACAGGTAAGGGCATGCTGCTGGCCCTGGCCATAATTGCGATCGTGTTCCTCATCAACTACTTCGGGGTTAAGTTAGTTGGCAACGTGAGCCTAGGCCTCATGGTCTGGAAGGTCCTAGTGCCGCTCATCGCGATCATAGCGCTGTTCGCCCTCGCCTTCAACCCCCATAACCTGACCCTTCAGGGCCCAACCCAGGCTTCCTCAATGGGCCTCACAGGGGCAGCGGCTGTCCTGATGGCCATACCGCTCACGGGCATAGCCTACGCGCTGCTGGGCTTCAGGCAGGCCGTCGAGTACAGCGGTGAGGGCAGGAGCTCCTCCAGGGACGTCCCGCTGGCCGTGATAACCTCCGTCCTAATAGCGTCAACTATCTTCATCCTGCTACAGGTCGCCTTCATAGGCGGCCTCAGGTGGTCCGCCATAACTGTTGGCCCGCCTAACGACGAGGTCCCGCTAACCCCTGGCAACTGGAGCGGGCTGGCGGTCTCCAACATAGCCTCGGCCCCGCTTGCCAGCGAGCTGGCCCTAGCTGGGCTCGGGGCCCTAAGCGTGTTGCTGATAATAGACGCCTGGGTGTCACCTCTGGGCAACTCAATAGTCCAGATGGGCAACCTGGCCAGGGTAGTCTACGGCATGGCCGCTAACGGCCACCTGCCCTCCAAGCTGACCTCGCTCAACAGGTACGCCGTGCCGGGCCTGGGCCTCTTGGTGGCCCTCGGCCTGGGGCTCGCCTTCATGGTCCCGCTGCCCAGCTGGTACGCCATAGGTGGCTACGCCGTGCTCACCACCCTGTTGACTTACGTGACGGGCGGCACAGCGCTCGGGGCCTTCTCAAGGGGAGGCCGCACTGTCGTCAAGGTAGTGGGCGCCCTAGGGGCCATGGCGGCGGCGCTGCTGGCCTACTGGGCCGGCATGACCCTCATGATACCCGTCTTCATGACGTTCATCTCGGGCATAGCGGCCTACCTGCTGATAAGGGGCGTCACTGGCCAGAGGGCCCTGCTGGCCATCGGGGTCCCCTACGCGGCTGCCATCGCCTTCGTTGACTACGTACTGGCCGTTAACGTCTTCTACCCCATCAGCTCAGGGCTAACGACCTCAGCGCAGGAGGTGACCGCCCTGATAACAATCTCGCTGGCGCTCTCGGCCGCCGAGACCGTCATAGCGCTGATAGCCTACGCCCTTATTGGAGGGCCTGAGGAAAGGAAGGCCGTGAGGTCCGGCGCCTGGTTCGTGGCCCTGGCTTTCCTGATATTCCTGATAGACGTGATCGGCCCGTACGGGCTGTCCTCGGTCTACGGGGGCAGCCCGCTCCTGCCCTTCCCCTACGACCTGGTCGCAGTGGTGGCTGGCGCAGTGATCCTCTACGTGGTGGCTGTCCTAACGGCACCTTAAGGTTCCCACGGAGCTCTTTCACGGCTTTCTTGAACTGACCCTACCCTAGGCTTCATCACAGGAGGTGGTGGGCCCGGGGGGATTTGAACCCCCGACCACAGGGACCCGAGTCGGGCACCCGCCTGGCCTCGGCGTAGGTGAACCCCGCATCCTACCAGGCTGGACTACGGGCCCACCGTCCTGCTCAATGCTCCGGCCTCCTATAAGCTTTTCAGGGCCTCCTCAAGCTGGTCTCCGGCCTTCAAGGCGCAGGAGCAGATCCATGCCCTCGCTTGCCCGTTTTTGAGCTGGGAGCTAGGCTGGGATAATTAACATGACAGAAGGACGAGGTCCCTGCCCAGAGCTATGAGAACTGCTGGGCTCCAGCCCTTCGTAGCTGTTTCGACTTTTCATTAAGTTATAGGGCGTGTCGCGGTCAACATGTACAGGGGAGGTATATGTCTTGTTTGCCCAAGATGTGGGGCCCAGGGCGACCCTGAGCCCCCGAGCCCGATGAGATCCCGAGCGGGGCGCAGGGAAATAGTGCTGAGGTGATGACCGTAAAACAGCGTGAAGCTGAGAGCTGAACCCCTTAGGCGTTGAAGGGCGCCCTGTAGTTGCCCTTCCTCGCCTCGTACTCCTCCAGGTCCCTCTTCAGCCTCTGGTAGGTGAAGTCGGTCAGCCTCCCCTCCTTCCTGGCCTCCTCTATCACCCGCCTGCTCTTCTCCTCCAGCCTGTCCATTATCGGTACCCTGATGCCCTTCTCCCTGGCGACCCTGATGGACTTCGGGTACCCCGCGTGAGCGTGCCTGACTACGCCTATCCCAGGGTCAACGGTGAAGACCCTGAGGGCCTTCTGCTCCGCCAGCTCAGTGCCGTCGACCACCATGCCGAAGCCGGCGTGTATGGCGTAGCCTATGCCTACCCCTCCGCCGTGGTGGAAGCAGGTCCAGGTGGCGCCCACGGCCGTGTTCAGGGCGTAGTTGAGGATCGGCCAGTCCCCGACCGCGTCACTGCCGTCAAGCATGTTCTCGGTCTCCCTGAAGGGTGAGGCCACGGAGCCGCTGTCCAGGTGGTCCCTGCCGAACCATATGGGCCCTGAGAGCTCGCCCCTCCTGACCATCTGGCTTACAACCTTTCCGAACAGGGCCCTCTCGCCGTAGCCTAGGTAGACGACCCTGGCCGGGAGGCCCTGGAACTTGACGTACTTGTGGGCCGCCCTTATCCACCTGGCCAGCCTCTCGTTCCTGCTGAAGAGCTGGAGGAGGACCTCGTCAAGCTTGTATATGTCCTTGGGGTCGCCCACGAGGCTCGTCCACCTGAACGGTCCCCTGCCCTCCTCGAAGAGCGGCCTCATGAACTCCATCTGCCCAGGTATCTTGAAGGCCTCCGTGAGGCCCGCGTCGTAGGCCTGCTTCCTCAGGTTATTGCCGTACTCGAAGGTCACGGCGCCCCTGGCCTGGAGCTCCAGCATAAGCTGGACGTGCTTCTTCATGCTCTGCATGGCCATCTTGATGTACCTGTCCGGGTCCTGGGCCCTCAGCCTCTCCGCCTCCTCCACGCTCAGGCCCTGGGGCACGTAGGACAGGGGGTCATGGGCCGGGGTCTGGTCGCTCAGCACGTCAGGCACCACGTTCTCCTTGACCAGCCTCTCAAGGAGGTCAACGGCGTTGGCCAGGACACCTATGCTCGTAGGGGTCCTCGACCTCTTTGCCTGGAGGGCCATGTCTATGGCCCTGTCTATGTCATCGGTCCAGGTGTCGAGGTAGCCTGTCTGTATCATCCTCTCTATCATCCTCTTGTCCACGTCGGCCACCAGCGCCACGCCTCCTAACATCTTGACGGCCAGGGGCTGGGCCCCTCCCATGTTGCCCAGGCCGGCGCTGACGTAGAGCCTCCCCTCCATGGTGCCGTAGAACCTCTCGGCCGCCGCCCCTATGGTCTCATAGGTTCCCTGAAGTATCCCCTGGGTCCCTATGTAGGCCCAGCAGCCCGCCGTCATCTGGTGGAAGCTTATGAGGCCCTTGGCCTCAAGCTGCCTGAAGTAGCTCCAGTCGGCCCACTTGGGCACAAGCATAGCGTTACTCATGACGACCCTTGGGGCCCTCAGGTCGGTCTTGAAGACTGCCACGGGCTGGCCGCTCTGGATGGCCATGGTGTCGTCGCTGTCCATCGTCAGGAGGGTGTTAACTATGGCCTCAAAGTCCTCCCACGACCTGGCAGCCTTGCCCGTGCCGCCGTAAACTATGAGGTTCTTGGGGTCCTTGGCCACCATGGGGTCGAGGACGTGGAAGAGCATCCTCAGGATGCCCTCGATTTGCCAGTCCCTGCTCCTCACGTGAAGCTCAGGACCAGTTATTACGTGTACTGTGCGGGTCTCAGGGTCGTAATAGCCGGAGGATATGAGGTCCTCGATGGGCTGACCCTTGTACTTAGACGGAACGGACAAGCCCATCGCCGTGTAGAGTGTATACAACCTGTATTAAATAAATGAAGCCAACCCGCAGTTATTATCCACGCCCGTCCCTAAGTCAAAGGGGGGACGCTTGCTGACGAGAAGAGCTAAGCTCCTCAAGGACCCTGGCGACGTCAGGATCGGCGAGCTGAAGCCCGTGATACCCCTGGTCGGCGTCCCATGGGACTGGTCAACGGCAGGCAGGCCTGGGGCCAGGTTCGCGCCGTCTGCTATAAGGTCAGAGCTGCTGTCGTTCACGCCGCTCTCCGAGGACCTAGGGTGCCTCAGGGTGGGCTTCGACGACCTCGGCGACGTTGATGTTGCCGGAGGGGACACAGCGCTCACAGGCTCGAGGGCCGTTGAGGCGGCCAGGAAGGCCATGGAGGTCGCCAGGGAGAGGGGGGTGCCAGCCGTCTTCCTGGGAGGTGACCACTCAATAACGGCCTGGACCGCCAGGCCCTTCGTTGAGGCTGGGGCCGCTGTCGTCGTCCTTGACTCGCACTACGACCTGAGGAGGCCAAGTGAGGGAGTTACGAGCGGCGCTTGGCTGAGGGAGCTCGTCGAGTCGAGCGGGGCAAGGGCCTTCGTCATTGGGGTCTCCGACTACGTTAATCCTCCCTACGCCAGGCAGAGGGCCAAGGAGCTCGGCGTCGAGGTCGTATCCAGGTGGCAGGTGGCCGAGGGCCTGGACCAGGTCGCTGAGCGCCTAAGGGAGGCGCTCAGGGGCTCCGAGGTCTACCTCAGCATAGACCTAGATCACCTGGCCCAGTACTTCGCGCCTGGCGTCAACAGCCCCAGCCCTCTCGGCATGAGCCCCCAGGAGAGCCTCGCGGTCATAGAGGCCGTGGCCTCCTCCGCTAAGGTCGTGGGAGTTGACGTAGTTGAGGTGGTGCCCCAGCTGGACCCCTCAGGGCTCACCGTCAGGCTGGCAGCGGCCCTGCTGCTGAGGGCCGTCCACATGGCGATAGCGAGGCGGACGGCTAGCTGACGGCTCCCCGCCCTAAAGGGCGGGGCCTCCGACAAAGGTGAACTAGGGCAGAAGGTCCTCAGGCGCCCTGGATCAGCTTAGCGCTGACCATGGGGAAGGGCAGGACCTCCTTTATGCTGTTAACCCCTGCCAGGATCATCACGAGCCTGTCTACGCCTATGCCGAGCCCTCCGGTAGGCGGCATCCCGTAGCTGAGGGCCCTCACGAAGTCCACGTCATAGGGGTGCGCCTCCAGGTCGCCCCTCTTCCTCATCTCCTGCTCCTGCCTGAACAGCTGGTCCTGGAGCACGGGGTCGTTCAGCTCCGTGTAGGCGTTGGCCAGCTCCATGCCTGCTATGTAAAGCTCGAACCTCTCCACGAGGCCAGGCTTAGACCTATGGGGCTTGCAGAGCGGCGTCGTCTCTATGGGGTAGTCCATCACGAACGTGGGCTGTACAAGCCTTGGCGACACGAGCTTGTCGAAGAGCTTCTCTATCATCAGCCCCCTTGAGTAAACGCCTCCCCTCGGCACGAGGCCAAGCCTGTCGAGCTCCTTCTTCAGCTCGTCGTCGCTGACCCTCTCAACGTCCCTCCCCATGGCCTCCGAGAGGGCCTCAGTCATGGTGACCCTCCTGAACCTCTGGCCCAGGTCTATCTCGACCCTGCTGCCGTCAGGCATGGGGTAGGTCAGCCTCGTCGTCCCGAGGACCCTCTGGGCCACCGTCCTCAGCATGTCCTCGGTCAGCTCCATTATGTCGTTGTAGTCGGCGTAGGCCCAGTAGAGCTCAAGCATTGTGAACTCAGGGTTGTGCGTGACGTCTATGTCCTCGTTCCTGAACACCTTGCCTATCTCGAACACCTTGTTGAAGCCCCCGACTATGAACCTCTTGAGGTAGAGCTCAAGCGATATCCTCAGGTACCAGTCCTCGTCAAGGGCGTTCACGTGAGAGATGAACGGCCTGGCGAGGGCGCCCCCGTAGACGGGCTGAAGGACGGGGGTCTCGACCTCAATGAAGCCCCTTGAGTACAGGTACTGCCTTATCTCCCTGATGGTGTTGAACCTCACCTCCATGATCCTCCTCGCCTCCCTGTTGTAGAGGAAGTCAACGTACCTGTGGGCGTACCTGAACTCGGGGGTCAGCTTCGTCCAGTCTGGCGGCTCTATGAGGGCCTTGCTGAGCAGCTGGTAGTCCCTTACGAGCAGGCTCAGCTCCCCCTTCATGGTGTAAAACAGGTCGCCCCTGACGCCTATGATGTCACCCCTGCCCACGAAGTGAAGGAACTCCTCGTACCTGTCGCCCAGCTCGTTGACCCTCAGGTAGAGCTGAAGCCTCTCGCCCTCGTCAAATATGTCAACGAATGAGGCCTTTCCGTGCCTCCTTATGTTGGCCACCCTGCCAGCCGTAGCGACGTCGGTGAGGAAGGGCTCGTGCGGCTTGTCCTGTCTCTGGGCCGCTATCCTCCTGAGGTCAGCTATCGTGTGGGTTATGTTGAACTTATGAGGGTAGGGGTTGACGCCCCTCTGCTTGAGCTCCTCAAGCAGCCTGAGCCTCTCCCGGTCCCACTGGACGCTCAAGCCCTGGCCCGCCTCTACAAGGCCCCGCTGGCTTTAAGTGTGGAGGGCCGCGAGCGACCTCAGCCAGGACTCGAGCTCTGGCATCCCCACCTCGGCCAGGGTCCCCAGGGGCCTCGACCCGCAGGCCTCAGCGACCTCGGCCGCCTCCCTTGACAGCCTGCCCGGCAGGAGGGCCAGGGGCGCGACGCAGTCAGCACAGCCGTCCTGAACTATCACGAGCCCCCTGAGGGTGAGGAGGGCCGCCACCCTGCCCACGTCGTCAAGTTGCTCCTCAATGTTCCTCTCGGCCGGCCAGAAGTGCAGCCTGACGCTGCCGCAGCCCGCCGACGAGGCTGCCCTGGCTATCACGGCAGCTGTGACCTCGGGAGGTATTCGTCCCAGGAACCTCGCACCCCTTGACCTGACGACCTCCTGAACCTCAAGGTAATGGCCTCCCCTCATGGGCATCAGCAGGACGACCGAGTCCTGGGGCGATATTTCGGCCCTGGACAGTTCCGAGATCCTCACGGCCCTGGCCCCGACCCTCTTGGCGAGGCTGAGCACAGGGCCGGCGTCACTGCCAGGGTCGTGATAGACCAGCACCAGCAAGGTCTCTTCAGGGTCGCGAGGGGCTAGGTCAAATATATACGCGTATAGTGGGGCCTAGGCCGGGCTAATGGCGATATCGTATAAAGGGAAGGCATCCTAAACGTGGCGAGAGGCCTTGTACTCAGAGCCAGAGGACCTTGGCCTGCAGTCGCTCTTAGCCTACGGCGTGACGTTCAGGGACTCCTGCTTCGCAGAACTGCTCCCGGTGGCTGAGGGCATCAAGAGGAGGGCCTACGAGCTCCTGGCCCCGCTCTCAAGGGGTGTCGTGGTGCTCTCGACGTGCAACAGGTTCGAGGTGTACCTGGACTCCCCGGCCCCAGGGAGGTCAGAGGAGGTCATCAGGTCGCTGCTTAAGGCGCCCTGGCGCCTTGAAGGCGAGGAGGCCGCCAGGCACCTGCTGAGGGTAGCCGCTGGGCTTGAGTCCCAGATCGTAGGCGAGGACGAGGTGCTGGGGCAGGTCAGGGACGCCTGGCTTGAGGCCAGGAGGGCCGGGCTCACGAGCGAGCTCCTTGACGCTGTCTTCCACTCGGCCATAAGCGCCGGGGCCAGGGCCAGGAGGGAGACGAGGATATCAAAGGGGGTCCTGGGATACCCCCAGGCCGCCGTTGAGCTGGGAGCCAGGGCCCTCGGTGACCTGGAGGGGAGGAGGGTCCTAGTCGTGGGGGCTGGCATGGCGGCCAGGGCAATGCTAAGGCACCTCTGCACCAAGTGGAGGCCTTCCTCTGTCATAGTCGCTGACAGGAACCCCGCGAGGGCGTCCGAGGCGGCTAGCGAGTGCCCTGGGGCTAAGGCCATTAGCCTGGCCGAAGTTAAAGCTATCGATGGCGTTGACCTGGCCCTGGTAGCTATCAAGGGCGGCCCAAGGCCTGAGCTGACGGACCTCAGGTCAAGGTGCAAGGTATTGGTGGACATATCAACTCCCCCCGCCTCGGCGTTACCTGACTACACAGCTCGCGAGGTTGAGGCCTTCGTAGAGGAGAGCGCTAGGGCGAGACTTGAGGAGGTCCCGAAGGTCGAAGCCCTGCTGGAGGAGGAGCTTGACAGGCTTAAGGCCTTCCTTAAGAGGAAGTCCGTTGACAGGTACCTGTCCCAGATAATGAGGGTAGTTGGCCTTATAGTTGAGGAGGAGGCCAGGGTCACGGCTAAGCGCATAGCAGGGGGCGAGGACCCCCACGAGGCTGTCCTGACGGCCCTCAACAGCACCGTCAAGAGGGCCTTCTTCCCCGTGCTCTCATATATACGCGAGGACCCTGACTCGAGGGGACACCTGGCGAGGGAGCTGGCCAGGAGGTATGAGTCCATGCTGTCCCTCAGGGGTGAAGGCTATGGCGGGGTTCCCGAGGATAAGGCCTAGGAGGCTCAGGTCGTCCTGGGCCCTGAGGTCCCTTGTAGCCGAGGTCGACCTGACGCCCTCGAAGCTCATAATGCCCCTCTTCGTTGACGAGAACCTCTCTAAGCCAGTGCCGACCCCAGGCCTTGAGGGCTACACCACCTATCCCCCCACCTCACGTGAGCTCGTCAACGCCGTGTCTTCAGCCATGGAGGTCGGGGTCAGGGCCTTCCTGCTCTTCGGCGTCCCCTCCTCAAAGGACGAGGTGGGCTCAAGGGCCTTCGCTGAGGACGGGCCAGTGCAGAGGGCGCTGAGGACCATAAGGGACGAGGTGGGCTGGGAGCCGGTCCTCATGACGGACCTCTGTATATGCGAGTACACGTCCCACGGCCACTGCGGCCTGCCTGCCCAGTCGAGGAGAGGGGTCGTAATAGACAACGACTCGACCCTGAAGGTCTACCAGAGGATAGCCGTCTCCCAGGCCCAGGCCGGGGCGGACTTCGTGGCGCCCTCCGGCATGATGGACGGCCAGGTGAAGGCCATAAGGGAGGCCCTGGACGACGCTGGCTTCACCGACGTCGGCATAATGGCCTACTCCGTCAAGTTCGCGAGCTCCCTCTACGGCCCCTTCAGGCAGGCCGTCGACTCGGCCCCCCGCTTCGGCGACAGGAGGAGCTACCAGATGGACCCCAGGAACGCCAGGGAGGCGCTGAAGGAGGTGAGGCTTGACCTGGAGGAGGGGGCCGACATAGTGATGGTCAAGCCGGCCCTGATGTACCTTGACGTCATAAGGCTCGTCAAGGAGCACTACCCCGACGTCCCCTTAGCCGCATATAATGTGAGCGGTGAGTACGCCATGGTTAAGGCGGCCGCCAGGGCAGGCCTTATAGATGAGGCCACTGCCATGATGGAGCTCCTCTACTCCATAAGGAGGGCGGGGGCCGACATGATAATAACCTACTTCGCCTACGACGCTGCTAGGCTCCTGTCAAGCGGGAGGCCTCCGTTCTAGCGAGCCGAGCAGCCTAAGACTTAACCGTCGAGACCTGACACTGAGACGCCTTGACAGTTCCCACTATTCTGCAGGCCGTCGGTCGGCCTTAAGTAAATTTTAACCTTGGTCAACCTCGTTAGAGGAGGTGATTTAGATTCGCCTACCTCTCGTCAACTCGGAGGTGGGAGCCCTTAAGGAGGTCGTGATGCACGTCCCGGGCAGGGAGATCCTCCTGGTTAATGAGAACAACTACAGGCAATACCTCTTCAGGTCGCCTATGAGCCTTGAGAGGGCTAGGGAGGAGGTCGAGGAGCTCATAGGCCTCTACAGGTCCGAGGGGGTCAGGGTCCACCTGGTCGAGGGCCTTGAGGACAAGCCCAACGCGATGTACGCCAGGGACCCCTTCCTGATGACGCCAAGGGGGGCAGTAATTTCGAGGTTCATGTACGAGGTGAGGAGGGGCGAGGAGAGGGCCTACAGGGAGATCATAGAGAAGCTCGGCTACCCCGTCCTTAAGTCCATGAGGGAGCCCGAGGTGTTCGAGGGGGGCAACGCTATGGTGCTGTCGCCCTCCATAGCCCTAGCCGGGGTCGGCGAGAGGACCAACAGGGCAGGGCTTGAGGCCCTCAAGGCAGCCCTCAGGGAGGCAGGCGTTGAGCAGGTGATAGAGGTCCAGACCCCCATGAGCTCCATTCACATAGATGAGTACGTGGCCCAGGTCGACGTAAGGACCATCGTAACCGTGAGGCAGGTCTTCCCCTGGGAGGCCGCCGAGGCCCTGAGGAGGGCAGGCTTCAACGTTCTGACCGTCGAGTACTCCCAGCTCCCTGGCGGCATAGGGGGCAGGCTCTGCCTCAACATGGTGGCCCTGAGGCCCCGCAGGGTTGTCATGGGGACGGGCTGCGAGGTCGTAAGGAAGCTCCTGGAGGGCGAGGGGGTTGACGTTATAGAGGTTGACATTGATGAGGTGCTGAAGGGAGGGGGCGGGGTCCACTGCCTCACCGGCGTGCTGAGCCGTGAGCCCATTAAGGAGGGCTGAGGGCCCTTACACTCAAAATATAGCTTCTAGTACCTCCCTATAACCCTTGTCATTGTTAATATTTGGAGAAGCCCAGAAGGTTGTGGCGGACCCGGGGGGATTTGAACCCCCGACCACCGGCTTAGGAGGCCGGCGCTCTGTCCTGGCTGAGCTACGGGTCCACCGGCCTCCTCGCGACGCCTGTGAGCCAGGCTCTTATTAGCTTTAACGGCCGCCCGTGTTCTGTGAGCCCTCAGGCCTTAGACCAAGCTCGCTTTTGCAGGACAGCTCCTCGGCCTTAACCCTTAGGCTCCTCACGGGCCTCTCGCTGGGGCCTGGCCAGCCCCAGGCCCTCAGGACATCAATCCCTATGCCGTCCTCTGTGGGATAGGCGTAGAGGACATAGTCGTAGTAGTTGGAGAGGGGAACTTCCCAGACCTCCTGCGTGGGCGCCGCGTAGAGGTGGAACGTCGTTACGTTATTGGCAGCCCTCCTGACAAGGACCCTGTAGATCATCCCTATGTAGTCGGGCCTATCAATGAACTCGGCCAGCATGTTGATACCTTCAACAACAACTATGTTGGGGCTAAAGACTCTGTCGGCCTCGTAGGTCTGAAGCTCGGCGTCCGCGGCCGTGAACGTGCTCGCGTCAAAGGCCTCAACGAGGACCCTGCCCAGCTCCGCTGGACCCAGGCACGTCTCAAGGGCGTGCTTAATTGAGGCGATGCTATGTATGAATGAGCTGTACCTTACCTTAAGGCCAACCCTGGCCGCTGGGGCCACCAGGAGGTCTACGGACAGCCAGAGGGGGTCAAGGGCCGGGTCGTAGGCTATGAGAACATTCGAGCCTTCGGCCACGTTGAGCCCCAGGAACCTGAAGGACCTGCGGGGCCTCACCCCGCTAGGAAGCGAGGAGAGCTCGAGGGCCGGCGGGAAGACGACCCCCCTCTGAGTTATTGTGTAAGGCAGATGGGGCATCGGCACGGGGGAGCCCCTCATCTTCCTCACCTCGGCGTACCTCTCCATCTTGCCCTTGACGTAACGGTACTTCATTATTATGACGCCGTCAGCTATGAACTCCTCGGGGCCTAGGCCCACTGTCTGGCCTCCGAAGGGGAGCTCAGCTATGAGTATTGATGTGACCCCCCTCTTCTTCAGGCCCACGTAGAAGGCGCTGTGCAGTACCTCCCTAACCCTGGCGGCATTCCCAGCGAGCTGCTCGACGGCCGAGACGCTGTCAACAACCACCCTTGAGGCGCCCATGGTGTCGACCTGAGTGAGTATGTCCTCTATTAGGTCTGAGAGCGCCTCGGGGGTGCTCACGTTGAGCGCCTCATAGTACTTGAAGAGCCCCTTCGACTCGGCCTCCGCCAGGTTGATGCCGAAGCTCGCCGAGTTCCTGTAGAAGTCCTCCTTGGGCTCGACGAAGCTCACGTACAGGGCCCTCTCGCCGTTCCTTACGCCCTCATAGGCGAACTGGGTCGCGAGCGTCGTCTTGCCGGCCCCAGGGTAGCCGGCCAGCAGTATGATTGACCCCCTGGGCACCCCTCCCCCCAGCGCCTCGTCAAGGCCTGCGACGCCAAGTCTGACCAGGGAGGTCTGGCCCACCGTAGCTGCCTTTGTGAAGCCTTACCTGAGGGATTTTATTTCTAAAAGGCTTGCCTGCAAACGCTGTCCAGCCCTTAGGGCTGCACCAAGGTACTACTGCGGCATGGAAGGACCCTTGGGTTTTTCAGGTTTACATGGATCCTAGCCTTTAGTACATCCTAAAGCCTTTTACAAGAGGCCGCGAGGGGGTGGGCGCTGCCCCTAGCTAACTGGTCGGAGGGCGAGAAGTTGGCCAAGGCGATTAAGGCGGCTGAAAGCGCTCTCAGGACCGTCGCCATAGGGCTCCTCTCAAGCCTCA
>JAKLZP010000021.1:0-19000 GCA_022015155.1 Acidilobus sp.
CCGAAATCGTTCAGCCAGTAATACTCCCCCTGCCCTGCTAAGGCCTACTAAAGTCTAACAGCAGAAGACGGAGGATGGACGCTGTGACAGGGATAGTTGACGTAATTAAGAAGGCCTTCTCGTGGGGCCTTGAGAAGGCCGAGAGTGAGGGCTTGCTGAACCAGTCGGAGGGCATAAATTACGATGAGATAGTGGCCCAGCTCAACATAGCGAAGGCCGAGGTCGAGAGGATAAAGCTCAAGATGTCAGCAGAGATGAGCGAGTACTACGAGAGACTCGTAAAGGCGCTGAAGGCCAAGGACGAGGAGAGCGCCACGTTTAACGCCTCAGAGCTCGCGATAAAGAAGAAGGTCTACAAGATCGTCGCAGCCTATGAGAAGCTCCTGGGGGCCGCCATCGAGAGGATAGCGGACGCCAGGAACATAGAGGTCCTCGTCAAGACCCTGGCGCCGCTCCAGTACGTGATGGAGACCGTTAACAACTACCTGTCAGGCCTCGCGCCTGACGTGACGGCCTCCCTGGCCTCGGTGATAGAGTCCACAGAGGGCGTCATAAGGAAGGTCGGCCTGCTCAGCTCAGTGCTGCCTGAAGGCAAGAGCGTGGCCCTCTACAGCCAGGACGTCAAGGAGCTCATAGCTGAGGCCATGAAGGAGGCCGCCGAGGAGGCTGAGAAGGCAGCCCCGAAGGTGCCGCCAGCCTATGACCCTGAGGCGCTCGAGAGGAGGCTGCTTGACTACATAAGGGCCTCAAAGGGCGTCATAAGCATAAGGCAGGCCGCGGCCTCCCTCGGCGTGGCCCCAGAGGTAGTGAGGGAGCTGCTGGCCAGGCTCGAGGCTAAGGGGGTCATAAAGGTAGAGCCCGCGTCATCGGCCTCAACTGCTTAAGGCCTCTCCCCCTTTATTTCGCTATATTCAACGTCATAGAGGTGAAGACACTTGTCAGGGAGCCCTGTACAGATGCTGGAGAGCCTTGCCAGAAAGAAGATAGAGGAAGGGCTTCAGGCAGAGAAGAACAAGGACTACGCCACGGCCGCGGAGAAATACAAGAGGGCGCTGGAGGCCCTTGATGACATTATTAGGAACTACCCAGATCACCCGCTCATAGGCCTTTACAGGCGGATGTATAATGACGTAAAGTCCAGGCTTAAGTATGTCGAGGTCAAGGGGGCCCAGGCCCTATCCTTAGGAGATGACGTAGTGAAAGTCGACATAAAGGGGGAGGCTGAACAGGGACCTGACGAGCTGCCTGAGTTCGTGCTCAAGGAGAAGCCGAAGGTCACGTTCAACGACATAGCTGGGCTTGAGGAAGCTAAGAGGGCCATAAAGGAGGCGATAATCTACCCTATAACTAAGCCTGAGCTCTTCCCCCTCGGCTGGCCGAGGGGGATCCTCCTTTATGGTCCCCCAGGCACTGGCAAGACCATGTTGGCCGCGGCCGTGGCCAACGAGGTGTCGGGGGAGTTCCTTTACGCTGACGCGGCCAGCATCATGAGCAAGTGGCTAGGGGAGGGCGAGAAGAACGTCAAGAGGCTCTTCGAGTACGCCAGGTCAAGGGCCAGGTCAGGGACCCCTGTGATAATATTCATAGACGAGGTTGACGCCCTCTTCGGCGTCCACTCTAACGAGGTAGGCGGCGAGGTCAGGGTAAGGAACCAGTTCCTTAAGGAGATGGACGGGCTTCAGGACAAGAACGAGAGGCTCCACGTGTACGTTATAGCGGCCACCAACAAGCCCTGGGCCCTTGACGAGCCCTTCATCAGGAGGTTCCAGAAGAGGATTTACGTGCCCCTGCCTGACCTAGAGGCCAGGAGGCAGCTCCTGCAGATGCTTATCTCGAGGCTACCTAGCGGAGCGAAAGTGGACCTGGACGAGCTGGCCAGGAGACTTGAGGGCTACAGCGGTAGCGACATAAAGGACCTGGTCCAGGACGCCTATATGAGGGTCGTTAGAGAGTACTTCGAGCAGAAGAGCGGCCTGAGGCCGGTAACCATGGAGGACTTCGAGTACGCCCTGAGCCGCAGGAAGCCAAGCGTTGACGAGAGGATGCTCAGGGCCTATGAGGAGTGGAGCGAGAAGTTCAAGGCCGTTTAGGCCTGCGGGCTACGATTCCTAGGGCCTCCTTAACGTACCTTATTTCATCGAAGCCCACCTCCCTAAGCCTTCTCGCTACGTCAGCCCAGAGGCTCCTACCCCTGGCCCTGCCCGGCTCGCCAGTGTAGTGGAAGAGCCTGCCGCCCGGCCTCAGGAGCCTGAAGAGCTCCGCGTAGAACTCCCTGCCGTACAGGGACCCCGTCGATGACGTGAACCTCGGCGGGTCGTGAACTATATAGTCGAAGGGCCCTGAAAGCTCCTTGACGACCGTAACGGCGTCACCCAACAGGATCGTCACCTTATCTGATGCCAGATGGCGGCTCCAGGGGTTCCTCTCGGCCACCCAGAGAACGTTCTCGTCGACCTCTATCGAGGTCACGTGGGCGGCGCCTGCCTCCAGGGCAGCGGCCGTCGTATAGCCTAGACCGGTCCCAACCTCAAGGACCTCGGACCCTGGCCTTATTGAGAGGGCCCTGACCTTAGACCTTGCGTCCTCAATTGGCGTTGTTCCCTCCACCCTATGCATATGTATGCCGTTGATTTCGAGTGTTGGAGCGCGGCTTCCCTCCACGGGCACCAGCTTGTAGTAAGCGAACGGCGTCCTCACCTCGACTTCATAGGCCGCTGACCGCTCAACCGCCAGGTACGATCTCCTACGCGTGTGCCTCTGAAGGACTTCCACCTCGACGCTATAGGCCCTACCCCCTAGCTCGACGACTACCTCGTGACCCCTCTTGGCTACCCTGACGGAGTCCTTACCCGCATTAACCGTGACCACGCTCCCTGGCGACGCGTTAAGTAAGGCCTCTGACTCCCAGGGAGCTAATACTAAACATTCACAGGCCGAGAAGCCGAAGACCTGGAGAACCATCAGAGCAGCTCCTCTAGGCTCCTCTCTACCTCCTCCGCCCTTCTGGCCTCTCCCTTGGTAAATGCCTCCCACTCGCTGATCACGTCTATGTCGCCTCCCCTGCTCTTCTCCTTGCATATGTCAACCTTGACTATGGCGGGGAGCTTGACCATGCTCCCTATTACGACGGCTTCGCCCGGGTTCAGGCTCGGCAGGAGGGCCGCCAGGTCCTCGCTAAGCTCCTCGCTAGCCTCCTGGACGTACCTAATGTCCTGGGGTTCAACGATCCTAAGTATGATCTTGTTGTTGGTCTGACTTAGGACTTCAGGGTCGACGTTCCTGGGCCTCTGGCTCACTATAACGAGCCCTACTCCGAACTTCCTGCCCTCCCTTGCCACCCTTGAGGCCCAGTACTTGGTCAGCGTGTGGTCCCTCGCTGGTATCAGGATGTGGGCCTCCTCAATGACAACAATTACGGGGGGCAGGCGGCCGGCCCCTGACTCCTCCCTCCTCTTTAGCCTCTTCCTCTCAGTCAGTATCCTCCTTAAGTAGTGGCTCACTATGGCGTCGGCTGCCTCCTCATCGACCCCGCTTAGGTCGAACACGTTGAGCCTGCCCGGCACCACTACCTTGGTCAGGTCAAGTGGGACGCCGTGGTCAAGTACATCAGCGTACTTGTCCTTTACGTCCATGAGCCTGTTGAGAGCCCCCCTGCCTCCCTCCTCATCAACAGCGCCCTTCTCTATGAGCTTCTCAAGCGTATCTATCAGTGCGTCGACTAGCGTGTAATCCGCCGTGAACTTGATCCTTCCCTCCGAGTATCCCTCATGGACAAGTGCCCACGCCTGGCGGATCGCCCTTTCCTGTCTCACGGCGCTCTCGGGGACCTTGGCCAGCTCCATCAGCTCCTCAAAGGCCATGTTTACGGGGTTCATGGCAGGCCTAAGCACGTTAACCAGATGACCGCCAAGTTCGATGTTTGAGTACTCCCCATGCATGTCGAATATGACTACTGTGCCCCTTAACTTCTGAACTATCTCACGGGCTAAGACGCAGACGGTGTTGCTCTTGCCGCCGCCTGTGACTGCGAGTATCGCGAGGTGCCTCATCAGCCTGTTGACATTTATGCTGTACCTGACCTCCTCGTTGTTGATAAGGCTCCCTATCTCTATCCACCCCCTGCTCTCGTTTGAGCCAAACACGCTCTTCAGGAGGTCTGTTGACGCCGAGTAAACAATGGTGCCTGGCCTTGGAGGGACCTTCGGGAGAACTACAAGGCCCTTCACCAGGTGGTCCTGGTAGCTGAGCCACCTTATGGAGCCCCTCATATAGCTTGGGGACACCAGCGGGTTCTCGTTCAGGGTCCTGACCAGGGCGTCCACGGAGTCGGGGCTCGTGACGTCCTCTGAAAGGAGCCTGTTACCTGCCGTCACGGTCTCTATCATACCGAAGACGCAGCCTGCGGGGGTCTCAGCAACGACGTAAGTGCCGGCCTGAGGGACCTCGTGATCCCCCTTGAAGAGCACCTGACTCGACCTGGGCGTGCTCTCGCCTACTATCCAGCCAAGCTCCCTTTCGCCCTTACACGGAGACATCATAACTCACACCCTAAGCACGGACCTGCTCTCAGGCACCAAGTCGGCCCCCAGGGCCCTCAAAACGCCGTCCATCTCAGACTCTGATATCCTTGCGTTGCTATCTGCTATCATCAGCGCCAGGGGGTAGCCCTCACCAGATAGGGGTAACGTGGCTAGCCTGGAGAGAAGGGAGCCCGCCAGCTTGACCTCGTCGGCGGACTCCACAAGGTCCTTCCTGTAAAGGGCCTCCACCTTAAAGATGAAGCCACCTCTCCTCAGCCTGACGAAAGTGCTTAGGACGGCAACCTTGCTCTGGTAGAAATCGCTGACGCCGTTGACAGCGGGGTACAGCCTTGGGCCTCCGGTCTTCTTAAGGCCAAAGTACTCGTTCACGTTCGTGAACAGCCTGGCCGTGAAGCCTGGCTCTATGTCACCCCTGGACCTCAAGATGTCCTCGATAATGTGTATGTCCGGTAGCGTTGAGTTGCAGAACGACGTTGACCTGCTGGTCTTGACTACGAAGACGGGCGTCGAACCCTGGGCCCAAATGTGCTCTATTGTCCTCTTGACGACGATTAGCCTCTCCAGGCTCTCTAGCGCGAGTATCCATGAGTTCTTCAGCCCGTCCTTCTTGGCCTCGCGGGCCACCTCATCAAGGCGGCCCTCATAGGCCAGCCGGAGGAGCAGGTTCGCTGAGAAGGGCCTGAGCTTAGAGTCCTCTATAGCCTTGGCTACGCACTCAGGGTCGGGCGACTCGCACACGGTTCTCGTGAGCCTTTCAGCTATGTCCTTGTTCTTAGTTAGCACCCTGCCCACGAACTCCAGCGCTTCATCCCATGTGACCCTCGCGCCGACGCTTCCCCACCTTATTGGTGGCGTTCCATCAAAGAGCGCTATGCCGTTCGTGGGCGCCACGTCCCTTGCGGCCTCGGCCTCGAGGATCTCCCTGTAGAGGCTGCGTCTCTCTGACGCCTTGAAGTCCTGAGGAAGGATTAGCCCTACGAAGCCCTTAGGGCTCGTGGCCTGAGGGACTCCTCTTCCTCCGAACCTAGCCCCCCAGGCCTTAACGGCTACCACGGTGTACGTCCTCAGCCGCCTTACGTTAAGGCCTCCGTCCTCGGCTGAGTACTGCGAGACAACGCCTTCAGCTACCTCAAGGCGGTGCCAGGGGATATCACACACCTTCTCAGCCTTCGCGTCGTCTAGGATCCTCCTTATGAGGTCACGCGACTCCAGCGCATAGGGGACTAAGCTCAAGCCACCTCACCCTCCTCGCAGCTGACCTTTGACAGTCCCCTTCGGTCCTTCTCCACCGTGCAGACCTTGTCGACCTTGTCGACGACCTCCGTATGGTGCGTGATCATTATCAGCTGCGGCACACCGCCCTCCTCGGTCACCCTGCCTATTATGTCCACCAGGGCCCTCCTCCTGGCGTCGTCAAGCATATCAGTAGGCTCGTCAAGCAGGAGGAACCCTACCTTTGACTGCATGATCCTGTTCAGGGCCAGGACGTAGGCCAAGGAGAGCACTATCTGCTCCCCTCCGCTGAGCGTTGAGACGGGCCTCTCGACGCCCTGCCTGTCCACGACCCTGAAGTAGAAAGCGTCCTCAGACTCCCGCACCTCCACCCTGGCGTAATCAAGCCCAAATAGCCTGAACACGTCATTCATCTCGTTCTCAAGGCTTATGAGGGCCCTCCTGTAAAGGGCCTTCTCAAGCCTCTCCATGACGGCCATAGCGCCAAGCGCGGCGTCAAGTTTGTCCAGCGCCCTGCTGAGGGCTTCCTCGTCTTCGCCGGCCCTCTCGGCGTCAGCCTTTGCCTGCTCAATCCTCGACCTGAGGGCCGCGACCTCCTTCAGCGCTTGATCCCTCCGCGTCCTTATGTCCTCCTGCCTGCGCCTCAGCTCGTCACACTCCCTGGCCTTAGGCTCGAGCGCACTCACCTGAGACCTTAACGCCTCTACCCTGCGCCTCAGCTCGTCAAGCCTAGCCCCGGTCTCTGAGATCTGTGACCTGAGCGACTGCGCGGTGCCCTCAAGGACCCTTGCCCTGGCAGCGGCCTCCACTGCTGTCTTGACCTTGGCGATGGCCTCTGTTAGATCCTTAGCTGAAGCCTTGTTGATCAGCTCACGCTCTACCTGGGCCCTCCTGGCCTTACTGGCCTCAAGCTCCTCTTCGACGCGCTTCAGTTCATCTATCACCCCCTGGGCGGCCTCAGGCGACCTGAGCCCGCTCGCCTCAAGCCTGGCCAAAGCTGCAAGGTATGAGGCGTTGGCCTGCTCAAGCTCCTTCAGCCTACGCTCAACCTCTGCGGCCTCCCTGTCGATTGCCTCAATGGATCTCTTGAGCTCAGGTAGCCTTGAGCTCAGCGCCGAGAGGCCCTGTAATGATGACATTATTTGGGACGCCGTAGATATTGCCGCCCTGGCCCTGCTAACCCTGGACTCAAGGTCTTCAAGCCTCCTGAAGAGCTCTTCCGCCTGCGACCTCGCGGCCTCAGCGCTGGCCCTCAGCCTGGACGCCTCCTCTGAGTAGTGAAGCGCTAACGACTCAGCCCTCTCCTGCGACAGAGGCGACCCACACACGGGGCACCTGGCCTCCCTCCCACCCCTCCTCAGGAGCCTGACGACCTCGTCGAGCTCCCTGAGCCTGGCCTCCTGCGCCTCTGCCTGGGCCCTCAGCTCCTGGGCCCTGGCCCTGACCTCCGTCAGCTCGCTCTCAAGCTCCCTGAGCCTCTCCTCTAGGCACTTAATGTCGCAATCCTGGCCTACCCCTATTGCGGCCCTTGCCTCCTGCTCCGCCTGCTCTATGGACTTCGAGAGGAGCTCTGCCTGAGCCAGCTGACCCTCTATGACCTTAAGCTCTTCCAAGGCCTTCCGCCTGGCCTCCCTCAGCTCCTCAAGCCTTGACCTCAGCGTCTCATACTCCTCGTGAACCCCTCTGTTAGCCTTGAGCTCCAGGTATGCGTCGGCAATGGGCTTCAGTTCCCTTGCCCTCTCGCTCAGCAACGAAATCCTGTTATCAAGCGAGGTGAGCTCGTCAACCAACGGCGCCAGCGAGGCAAGGGGGACCAGGGGCTGAAGCGACGCCAGCTGTTGCATAACTTCATTAAGTTCGCCCTGTAGCCTGGATAGCCTCGTCTGCTCCTCACTAAGCGACCTCTCGCCCTCTCTCAGCTGTTGCCTCAACGCCTCAAGCACAGATGAGGCCTTACACGCCTCGTCAGAGGCCCTCGTCACCTTGTCGAGCTCTGCCGTCAATGAGGAAAGCCTCTCCTCAGCCTCCTTGAGCTTGACCTCAAGGTTATGGTACTCCTGTAGCTTGGCCCTCTTGACCTCCCTTGCGGCCTGTATGGCCTTAAGCACCTCAGCCCTTCTCCTAGGGCCCACGTCAAAGGCCATGATGAGGCTTCCGTCGCTCCTCTGGACCCTTATCGTGTGGGACCTCACCGCCTCGAGGGCCTTCTCGAGCTGAGGGATCCCGATAGCGCTCTCGATGAGCTCCTTGAGCCTCTTACCCTCATCCGAGGAAAGTATAGAGGCTATCTCGGCCAGGCCGCCCTGCCTTATTATCACCGCGGAGCCTATGAAGCTCTTGTAGTCTGTTACTCCATGAAGCCCGAGGAGTTTAGCTATCTCCTCCCTATAGGCCGTTGCCGTAGTCGCGACGATCTTGCCGTTAACAGTCAGCCTGTAAGCTGTTGTAGCAGTGCTCCCGCGCCTCTCTATGAAGACCCTTGCAGTAGCCTTTGAGCCAGTGGCGGGGTCCTCGAGCTCAAGAATGACCTCGGCCCTCTGCTTGCCAAGCTGTATCAGATCTGACGCCTTTCCTCTCCAGCCTGACCCAGTCAGCGCATAATATATGGCCTCAAAGATGCTAGTCTTCCCAGCCCCGTTTTCGCCAACTAAGGCCAGGCTGCCAAGCGGAAACGTAAGCTTGGTGTTCTCATGGCTGAGGAAGTTACGCAGCTCCACAGACCTTATGATGTAGGTCATTGGACTGCCAGCCTCCTAAGAGCCTCCAATGAGTTAGGCCAGGAGGCCAGTTTTTCGAGCGCCTTCTCAATGGCTTCCTCATTCCCCTCTGAGGCAGCGACTATAAGGTCAAGTATTGCCTTAGACGTGAGCTCGTCAAGCCCGACCTCAGCCTTAATTACGTCGAGGGGGTCAAGGGACTCAGGGCCTCGCTCCGGCAAGGCCTTGGTCTCCGTCTTCTCATCGCTCACCCTCGTTATGTGCGGTATTATTATCAGGCCCCTCTCGCCGGAGACCCTTGAGGCGGAGAGCTCAATCACGCTTGAGGGCACCCTGACCCCAACCTTAAGCCTGAGGTGAACGAGCGGCTCCTTCTCGTTAGGGGCCCTCACGACCTTGCCTACGGCTGCCCTGATCGCTCTGTCAACGTCCTTTGGGTCCCTGACCTCGGCGTCAAGCACCACGTGCCTCCTCACTGCAATGTTTACCTCTTGGACTACCGGCTCGTCACCGCTCAGGTCCACTATGAGCGGGCCCCTCTTGTGGTCCCTCTCCGCCTCAGAGACGTCAAGGGGGTAGAGGGAGCCCGGGTAAGCGTACCACAGGTCTGGCCTGCCAGGAGGCACTACACACCTGACGCACCTATCATGTACGTGGCCCAGCGCTATGTAGCGCGCCTTGGGCAGCTCTGTCAGAGAGGCTATAGCATCATATGTGAACACTGGGTCGAGAGAGAAGTGCCCCATGAAGACCACGCTGAGGCCCAGCGACCTCAGCTCCTCAGCCCTCCTATCATAACAGGACGCTAACACCCTAAAGATGTCCCTACGCTCGTTGACGCTGACCTTGAAGAAGGGGTAGATCATGAAGGCGAGCTTGCCATCAATTACCGTCATTCTCTCTATAGCCTTCAGGCACTCGGCCGCAGAGGTAAGCTTGAGGCCTGGAGGGGGCTGAGGCGCGTAGAAACCCTCTAGGGCCTCGGCTAAAACGTCAAGGGGTGACGGCTCTCTCCTGCCCGGGGTGTCATGCTCCCCCCTCGCAGCTATGACCTTGACGCCTCTTGACGTTAACTCCCTCAGCTTCCTCAGCGCGAAGGCCAGGGTCGCGTTATCTGGGTGCGGGGAGTCAAACAGGTCGCCGGCTATCACAAGGGCTCTGACCCTGTCCTTAACTATCTCCTCGACGGACTCCTCAAAGGCCTGGAATATGTCTTCATAGAACGCCCTCTCGCCGTACTTCCTAGCGCCTAAGTGAACGTCGGCCATGTGCGCTATTAACGCGTCAGTCCCCAGGGGCCGCTCCCAAGGCCCTCTTTACTGGGGTAATACCTAAAATCCTGAACCCTGCCCAGGGCAATGGGCCTTCACGTGATTAATGAAGAACTACCGGGTGACGGGGTTGGGAAGGCTTGTTGACAGGGCCTTGGAGTGCGGCAGGCTCCTCCAGGTAGCCCTTGACTTCACGACGCTGGAGGAGGCGCTCAGGGTAGCTTCGTTGCTCCCCGCTAGCAGGTCCCTGATCATGGAGGCCGGCACGCCTCTCATCAAGTCCGAGGGCCTGAAGAGCGTGAGGCTGCTGAGGGCGCTGCCTGGGCATCACCTAGTCATGGCTGACACGAAGACCATGGACGTTGGCGGGCTTGAGGCCCAGATGGCCTTCAGTGCCGGGGCTGACGCCATGAGCGTGCTTCTCGCCGCAAGCGAGGAGACTATCAGGGAGGCGGTCAGGGCCGCTGAGGACGTTGGGGCTGACGTGTACGCTGACTCCATGGGCTTCCAGGACCTGGCCTCTTGGGTTGATAAGGCCAGGCGAAGCGGGGCTGACGTCTTCCTGATACACATAGGGATAGACGTTCAGAGGGCGCTTGGGATAACAGCAACTCAGGCGCTTGACCTAGTAAGGAAGGCCAAGGAGCTGTTCAGGGGACCCGTTGCCGTGGCAGGCGGCATAAAGCCTGAGGACGTTAGGCTTGTAGTAGGCGCTGGCGCCGACATAGTTATCATAGGCTCTGCCATAACCAAGTCGCAGGAGCCCAGGTCGTCAACTTTAAGGGCCCTCGAGGGACTGGGGAGCAGGTGCCCGTGATGGACGAGGTTGCCAAGAGGTTCAGGCTCGCGATAAGGAAGTATAACATGTACAGGGCCCCTGAGGCAGTGGCCCGAATAGCTACTAGGAAGGGGAACACGTTCTACGTGGTCTTCGACGGCACCTATTGCGAGACCTGCGGCCTTTACGACTGGATAGAGGACCTTAAGTACGTCCTCGAGGAGACTGGCCTGAGGGCTGAGATAGTTAAGCTTCATGAGCCCGAGGGGCCAACAGGGTCCAGGAGGATTGCGGCGTTCAGAGTAGTCGAGGGTGAAAGCCAACATAAATATTAAATCCTCCTTAAGCAAAAATCCGTTGGTGTAAGTGGCCAACATTGTACACGACGTACACTAGAAAGGGTGGGCTCCTTAAGGGAGCACTCTTAGCTATAGGCATAGCTGTTGCCGTTCTAGTTCTCACGATCTTCTTGGTTAAGCCCTTTAACACCTTAGGCGTCAAGCGTGCGCAGCAAAGCGTGATCAACGTCACTGTGAGCCTGAACCCCATGGCCTCCTACATCGCTAACTTCACAGTGCCTCCTAACTACACGGCGCCAAAGCTTGTAGTGCGGCTCACGTCGTCAGGACCCGTAGCACTATACGTTCTAAGTACCTCAGACCTTGGGATGCTTGAAAAGACTGGAGGCGCCCCGACCCTCCTCTACTACCCCAACGCGACCAACGTGAAGGCCTCCGCCAGCCTGCCTGGCCCTGGCGAGTACTCAATAGTTATAATAAACAGGGCGCCCCTGGCCAGCGTCAACGTTAGGCTTGAGGCCAACATAACCGAAGCCGCGTCTAGCTAGGCTTGAGCCTCCACCTGAGCGTGCCCTCTGACAGGTCAGGCTCGAGAACCCCCTCGTCGCGGAGACACCTTATCAGGCCCTTTATCGATGCTCCTATCAACATGGAGTTCTCAGGGGTACACGAGGCCTTGAGGCCCTGGCAGACCGCCCTCAGGACTTCATCAACGCTTAAGGGGTTCCTCAGTAACCCCCTCACGCCCTCAATGAACTCCTGGACCCTTCGCTCATTGATATCGATTAGAGGGCCCGCCTCGCCACCTTTAACTATCGGGCCGTGGCCCGGCACCACGTACTCATACTTGCCCAGGAGCGACCCCAGCTTCCTGAGGGTCTCGAGCGCCTTACAGGGCATCTTGTGATATGGGATGCCGAACTTCTCCAGCACCTTATCACCGAAGAGGGCGTCACCCACGTAAAGCGCGCCGTCAGGTGTCGCGAAGCCCAGGTGGCCCTCCGTGTGGCCGGGCAGCCAGTGCACCTCAATTGGGCCGTAACGGTCGACCCCTTCAGGCAAGGCCTGCGTGACCCTCGCGGGCACCGCCCTGTAGGGCAAGAGGGGGTCCATGGGGTTGAGGGGGTAGTCGAAGGTCATCAGGACCCTCAGCTCAGGCCTCTCGATCATGGGGGCGTCTAGGGAGCTGGCGACCACCTCAGCTGGGCTGAGGGCCGCCACTGCCTCCACGTGGTCGCTGTGATAATGGGTCAGCAGGACTATGACCTGGGACGCCCCAAGCTCCTTAAGGTCCTTCGTCAGTCTCCTGGGCCTGTCCTCCCCTTGGCCAGGGTCAATTACGTAGACGGTGCCCTCCTGTATGAACAGAAGTGTAGCGGGCGACCCTTTCTCCACATAGGTATTGCCCAAAAGCTTGATAGGCGCCAACCTTTGGGCCCTTTGCTTTGAAAACCAGAACCCTAAACTTAAAAACGCTTTACGATTAAAGGGCTCCGATTAGAAGCCCTCCTCTCCTCCTTCCTCGCCCTCGCTTGAAGGTCTGTACCTCCTGCCCCCGCCAGGCCTCCTGCCGTAGGACCTCCTGAAGCCTCCCCTTCCCTGTCCTGGGGTCGTCTCGGCCTTAGGGGTGGTCTCAGGTATGTCCTCAGGCTTGGGGACCTCCGAGTCATCTATCTTCTCAATGGATCCGCGGCTTCCAATGTTGAGCTGCACCTGGCCTCTGTAGACCGTTGTCCATGCGCCCTTCAGCTCCACAGCCTGGCCTTCCTCCAGCTTCCCAGCCTGTTTGCCCCAGGCGGTCAGCTTGACCCTGCCGGTCTCGTCACCTACTATGGCCTCACTTATTGTCCTGTCTCCCCTCTGCGTGTGTATTGTCTTCGGGGGCTCTACACTTATAACTCGGACCTTTATGTCGACGTTATCCTCTCCCCCGCGAAGGCTGGAGACCTTACGGGGCTGCTCCTCTCCTTCCGCCAACTCACACACTCCCTTCCTTCACGTGGCCCTGTCCTGCTGCACAGGATAGGGCCACAGGGGCTTTGGCCGCTGGGGTTTTTAAGGAAGCATGCCGCGTAAAGGCGATTACGTGAGTCTATGTAGTCACAGGGCTTCCCATAAGTGAGCTGAGCGGGGTCCTATACACCAGGCGCTTGGCCTCGGTCACGTGCCTAGTAGACCTAGGCGGCAGAAGCCTGCCGGTGAGGGCCGCCCTGAGGACTAGGTCCTTGGAGGGCGGCGGAGGGATGACGGCCAGCGCCCTGTGGTGGAGCCTAGCTAATGAAGAAGGCGCTATCACGCCCTGTAACTCGTTTCCTCTCCGCTCAAAGGAAAGCAGGTCATAATAAGCCTGGTCACCGCCGCCGAGCCTTACGAGCAAGGCACCTCCAGGCCTCTCCTTAACTTCAAGGACTTCAGCCACCTGCCTCAGGTCAGCTAAGGCTTCAAGCCGGTACGTGTAGAGTCTGACCCACCCCTTCAGCCTGACAGCCTCATAGTTCACTATCGCAACAGGGGCTAAGTAGGCCCCTAGCATCTTCAGTGCCCTGAGCCTGTGCGCTCCGTCAAGGAGTACCATGTTGCTCGCTTCAACGACCAGAGGTTTAAGGAGTTGTCCCCTCCTCATTATTAGCTCTGCCAGCTCCTTGGCGTGCCCCTCTAAGTAAAGCTCATGAGGCCTAAGCAGATATAGGGGGACCTTCCTAATAACAATGTCACCATTGTGTAGGGCAAAGGCTCATCATCTCTCCCATGGCCTGCGACCACGGCAGAGTTAAAACCCTTTGCAAATAGGTGATGGAGCTCTGAGGCCTAAAGTAATTAACCTGACTCCCAGACCTTTAGGGATAAAGGCCGGAACGCTGTTTGCCAGGCAGGGGGAACCCGTGGCCGAACAGGCCCTGGTCAGAGACGTAATGAGGAGCCCTTTAGTCAAGGCGCTCCCGACGACGCCCGTTAGCGAAGTCGCGAGGCTCATGGTAGATAATAACGTGGGCTCTGTGGTCATAGTTGACGAGCAGGATAACCTGTTGGGGATTGTCACCAAGACTGACATAGTGCGGGAGACGGTGGCAAAGGGGCTTCCGAGGAACATACCTGTCGGTGAGATAATGACCAAGAATCCATACTACGTGACCGACGACGCTACTCTTCACGAGGCCGCTGAGATCATGGGAACCCATGGAATTGGTCACCTGCCGGTCCTATCAAGGGAGAACATGAAGCCCATCGGCATGATCTCTAAGCGTGACATAGTCAGGCTGGCGCCCCACCTGCTAGAGCTCGTCTACGTGCTGAGGAGCCAGAGGGCCTAGCCCTCCTTGGCTAGCTGGGCAGACATGAGCTTGGCCTCCTCCACTATCCTCCTTATGTTCCTCCAGTGACCTCCCTCCCAGTAGACGTGGCCGCACCGCACGCAGACGTAGAACTTAGAGTACTTTGCCAAGGCCCCAGGAGGTACCCTACCCCTCACAAGGTTCTTGTCGGTGACCTCCTTAAGGACGCCGTTACATAGCGGACACCTGCTCTTCGACGGGTCAACCCTGAGCTCTATGAGCCCCGCTGAGGCGAGCCTTGCCAGCGACTCGGTTACGCCTGACTCAGGAAGGAGGACGGCCCTTAGCCCTGCCTTAATCGCCCTCTTATAGAGGCCCTTGTCGCTGGTCACCACGATCCTCTTAGTGCGGGCCGCGATGCTGATTATCTGCGCGTCATTATAGGACGTTGAGTAAAGGGTGTCGTAGCCCAGCAGCCTCAGCCACTTTGCTAGGCTTCCCAGCATCGCGTCAACTATGAACTTGTTTTGCTCGTCCATTCCTTCCAACGGCTGCCTCGCAACCCTAATATTCCGTTCTGTCAGGGCGAGAGCCCTTCAGCAGCCCACTGCAGGAACGAGGAGACGGCCTCCTCGAGGCCTGTGAACCTAAAGTCGCCCAGGTACTTGCTCGCGAATCTGTACTTTGTCTTCAACATCCTCCTAGCTATGAAGAGGGGGGACGAGGGCAGGGCGCCGAGAAGGGAGACGGCCCAGCCTATGCTCACCTTTCTGCACCTCCTCCTTTCCTGTCTGCATATCTCGAGGCCTACGTCGCTGAGGTCGGCTTCGTAGGGGGCGTTCACGTAGACCCACCTGCCGTCATGGAGGCCGGCGCCTGCGTCAGCAAGGACCCTGGCCACATCCCCCGTGAACACCAGGTTACGTGAGCCAGCCGAGAGGACCAGTCCTAGCCTCGCCGCCCTCAGGACCAGGGTCCACTGAGGCTGGTATCCCCATGGGCCGAAGAGAAGTGAGGGCCTCACTATTGACCACTTACCCCTTAGCCTCTCCCCGCTGGAGACCAGGAGCCTCTCCCCCATGGCCTTAGTCACCTCGTAGGGGCCCCTGTGAATGAATACCGAGGGGTCCAGGTGCCTGTCCTCCTCAACCACAGTGGACCCCCTCGGAACCCCCCCATCTCGGCCGCCACTCCTATGGAGCTGACGTAGATCACCCGGGCCTCAACGTCAGCGGCTGCATCGATAACCTCCCCTAGCAGCTTAACGTGCGCCTCCTCAAGGTCTTTCATCGACCCCCCAAGCTTGCCCGCCGCGTGGTAGTAGACGTCCCCTCCGAGCCTCCTTAGGAAGCCTGCGTCAAGCCTGTCGGCGATGACGATCTTTACGCCGAGCCTCTCAAGCTCCCTGGAGATCCTGGGCCTTCTCCTTACGGAGCTAGGCCTCGCGGGCACTATTACCTCGCCTCTGCGGCTAAGCTCGGCCGCCAGGTTGACGCCAAGGAAGCCGACGCCTCCGACTATGACGTACCTTGACGCTGCCAAGGTCTTTAGCGCCTTCAGCCTCTTGAGATCCCTACTCTTTTAAAAAGCGCCTCAGGAGCCCCTCGCCACTTAAGGCCTCGCCCCTAAGCTGATTGAAAAGCTCGGCAACCCACCGTCTCATCACGTGCTCAGGCCCAAAAGTCTTCCTCATCGCCTAGCTTAGCGAACGCTCAAGGGAGCGTTTAACTGCTTTCTTCACCCTGTCCACAAGGACCTCAACGCCTATCCCAGGCCTCTCGGGCGCCGTTATGGTGCCGTCCTTGTTGAGCTCCCAGGGCGGCTCTACTATGTCGCTCTCGTAGTACCTTGAGCTGGCGCTTATATCATTAGGATACTTGACGCCGGGCAGCGTCGCGGCAGCCACAAGGTGCCCTCTCCCCACGCCTGTCTCGAGCATCCCGCCTATCCAGATGGGCCTCTTGGCCACGCCGTACCAGAAGTCGTGGATCCTCAGGGTCTCGCCGAGACCTCCTACACGGGCAGGCTTTACGTTTATCACGAAGGCGGCGTCCAGCTGATATGCCTTCCTGGCATCGTCAACGTCAGTTATGCTCTCGTCCAGGCAGATAGGGGTCCTTATCATCTTGGCCAGGGCAGCGTGGTCAACTAGGTCACGCCAGCCCAAGGGCTGCTCGATCATGAGGAGCGAGTACCTGTCCAGCGCCCTGAAGACCTCAGCGTCAGAGAGCTGGTACGCGGCGTTAGCGTCGACCTGGAGGGGCAGGTCAGGGCCGAACTCCTCCCTTAACGCCCTGACGGGCTCTACGTCGTAGCCTGGCCTGATCTTTATCTTGACCCTTCTGTAGCCCTGCTCCAGGTAGCCCCTGACCACCCTGACCAGCTCAGCTATGGATGGCTGGACGCCCACGCTCACGCCACTTAGTATGTTCCTGTTGACGCCACCTATGTACCTCCAGAGCGGCCTGGACTCCAGCTTCGCTGCGAGGTCCCAGAGAGCCATCTCAACGCCCGCCTTAGCCATGTTGTGCCCCCTTATCCTTGAGAACACCTTAGGGAAGTCGGAGGGACTGCTGACCTTAGCGAGGTCAGGTATTATGAAGTCCCTTATCACGTGCCAGGCTGTCTCGTTCGTCTCATAGCTGTACCAGGGCCCTGAGTCCGCCACTACCTCACCCCAGCCCTCCTCGCCTCCCTTTTCCTCAACCCTGACCAGGATTGCGGGCCTTTCAACAGTCCTTCCGAAGCTGGTCTCGAAGGGACTGACCAGCCTGACCCAGACCTCGAGAAGCTCTATCTTCCTTAACTCCAAGGCCTGACGCCCTCCAGCAAATCGTTAAGCGGAAGCCTTAACAGAACTACGTAACCATGCCCCTCGGCGTCCCAGGTGAAGTCAGCAGCCGTGTAGCCCTGTCCCAGGTACGCCTCATAGGCGGCCCTTGTCCTAGCCCTCCACTCTGACGCGAGCTGTCGCGAGGCCTTGACTATTGATGAGATAGCGTAGGGAAGCCCTACGAGAACTATGTCAGGGGTCTTCGAGAGGTCGAGTTCTGAGGGCCTTTCAGACCCCCTGGGTCCCTCAGGCCTCAGGGCCACGTGAGCGCCGAGCCTCATCAGCTCCTCGGCGCTGGGGACCTTGAACCTGCCGGAGGTCTTCATGATCACGTTCCTGCTGTCAAGGTACCACTCTGCTATGGCCCTGTCAGCCTCAAGCCCTGCATTTATGGAGTCCCTTATCTCGCCGTAGTACCCTTTGACGTACTTCCTGAACACAGCCCCCAGCTTGTTGAGGTTGAAGTTAGCGTTAAGGCTCTGGAGGGGGTCAAAGGTCCACTTAATGAGCCTGACCCCGCTGGCCAGGACCTCGCGGCGCTGGGCCATCTTAAGCTCAAAGCCCACGCCCCTGTACTTGCTCTCCTCCACGACGCCCGTCATGTGGCTGTAGAAGTAGGGACCTTCGGGGGCCAGGACGAACCAGCCAGCCGAGAAGCCTACGAGCCTGTCGCCCTCAAAGGCGCCTAGGACAAGGCCTCCGTTCTCAACGAGGGCCTTCAACATGTGAGCAGGGACGGCTTCGCATGAGGAGGGGTCCATGCCCCAGGCCGAGAGCTGGACCTGCACAGCCTGCCTCAGATCCTCGGGCCTCGTTAGCTTCTCTATCCTCAGCATGCCCACCCTGAATTAGCGTCCTAAGGATAAAAATTCAGTGAGGACGTGCCGTAAGGAGAGGGCCCTTGAAGTACGTTAGGCTAGGGAAGTCGGGACCTAAGGTAAGCGCCGTCGGCATAGGCATGTGGGAGATAGGGTCAAGGCTCTGGGGAGGGAGCGTTGAGGTCGCCAGGGGCATAGTGACGCGGGCCGCTGAGCTTGGCGTGAACCTCTTCGACACCGCCGAGATCTATGGAGGCGGGAGGAGCGAGCGCGCCCTCGGCGAGGCGGTCAGGGAGGCCGGGCTCAGGGACCAGGTGGTGGTGGCAAGCAAGGTAGCCGGCTTCAGGCCCTCGGCCTACTTCATCATCAAGGGCGCTGAGGGCATAAAGAGGAGGCTCGGCTTCGCGCCCGCGCTGCTCCAGCTGCATTGGCCGCCGCCGACGTGGATCCCCCTCTGCGCCCCGCTGCGCGGGCTTGAGAAGGCCGTCAAGGCAGGCCTGGCGGAGTACGTGGGTCTCTCGAACTTCTCAGGCGCTCTCCTGGAGGAGGCCCTCCATTGCTTCAGCTCAGTGGAGCCCGTGAGCGATCAGGTAGAGTACAACCTGGCCTACAGGACCCCGGAGCTTGACGTCTTTAAGGTGGCAAACGCTAACGGGCTGAGCGTAATAGCGTATTCGCCTCTTGCCAAGGGCGCTCTAGCAAGGTCCCCTGGCCGAAGGTCCGTGCAGACAGGTGATAGGCACTTCAGGGCGGCCTCAGGCGACGCTAACTTGCTCAGCGCCATTAAGGAGATAGCTGACCGCCACAAGGCCACCATGGCCCAGGTGGCGCTGGCTTGGATCGTAGCTAAGGGGGCGGTGCCTATACCTGGCACCACGAAGCCTGAGAGGGTCGCCGAGCTCGCCTCCGCGGCGGAGCTAGCGCTAAGCGATGAGGAGGTGGCGAGGCTTGACAAGGCCAGCGAGAAGTACCTAACGCTTTGGGGTAAGGAGTATTCCAACTTGAGCTCCATCAGGTATGTGCCCTGCGCGCTTCAGTACCTAGGCATCAAGGCCTTAGGCGGAGTGTAGAGGTATCTTACGGAAATCACTTACGTTGGGTTAAACGTTAATTCGTTATAGCAGAGAATAAAGGAAAAGGTTCCGTTGCAGAACCTAATAAACGAGGCGCCTTGTCAGAGGGTGAAGCGGCGACAGAGGAGTGGTATAAGCTCAGCATGAATTTGCACCGCTTCTACG
>JAKLZP010000022.1:0-18063 GCA_022015155.1 Acidilobus sp.
GAGAGCGTTGTGAAGTCAGCGAGCTCCAGCCACGGCGTCTACTCAGTGACTCAGCAGGTCAGCCCCTCGAGCTACCTCGTGGTAGTGGCCGTCCCAAGTAACACGAGCCAGACTGTGACCTTCACGGTCAGGTACCACGTGGTGGGCTACTCAAGGCTCACCGACGAGGGGGCCTTCGCGCTCTCGGCGGCCCTCGTAGTGGTGGCGGTAGTCTATGACCTAGTGAAGGGCTTACGCTTATAATCTACGGGGTAAGGAGACCTCTGGTGAAAGCTTGTCCCAGGCCCAGCAGGTAGAGGTGCTGGTGGGCAAGAAGCCCATAGTTAACTACATGCTTGCCATAATAGAGGCCTTCACTAACAACCCGTCGGCGACGGTCGTGTTGAAGGCCAGGGGCAGGGCCGTGTGTAAGGCCGTCAACGCCGTCAGCGCCGTTAAGAACAGGTACTTCAACGACATCTACGTTAAGTCGTTCTCAGCATCATATGAGGACGTTAAGACCGAGAAGGGCGTTGCAAGGCTCCCGAGCGTTGAGATAGTTATAGCCAGAGGGCCTGGGTCCCAGGCCCAGGGAAGCCCTACTCCTCAGTGAGGCCAAGCCTCCTCAGCAGCGACCTGTCCCTCCTGAACCTCTTCAGCATGGCCTTAACTGACCTGTAGTAGGTCAGCAGCTCCTTCACGTCAGCCACCGTTGTGCCAGAGCCCAGGGCTATCCTCCTCATCCTGCTCCTGTCAATTATGTCAGGGTCGTCAAGCTCCTCATATGTCATGCTTTCTATAATGTGAAGCCACTTCCTTATCTTCTCCTCGCCAAGCTTGACCTGCTCGTCTCCCACCTTGATGGGCAGCGACGCCGTGGGCAACATCTCGAGCAGCTTGCTCAGAGGGCCAAGCCTCCTTATTGACTTGAGCTGGGCGTATATGGTCCTCATGGTGACCCTCCCCTTGGCTATGTCCTCCTCGACGACCCTGAGGGCCTTCTCCTCAGCCTCGGCCTCCCTGACCCTCTCCAGTAGCGACCTTATGTCGCCCAGCCCCATGACCCTGGCGACAAAGCTCTGGGGGTTGAAGGGCTCCAGCTCCTCTATCTTCTCGCCGGTGCCGACGAACTTGACCCTAGCCCCGGTCGCGGCCACGGCGGAGAGGACGCCGCCTCCCCTGGCAGTGCCGTCAAGCTTCGTCACAACTATGGAGCCTACTGGGGTGGCCTCATGGAACCTCCTGGCTATGTCGTAGGCCCTCTGACCTATGGCCGCGTCTATGACGAGCATCACCTCGTCCGGCCTCACGGCCTCGGCTATCCTCTTCATCTCCTCGAGGAGCCCTGCCTCGTCACCGTAGCCGTGCCTTCCAGCCGTGTCAACTATGACAAGCTGGGCCCCCTTGGACAGGAGCTCCGAGACTCCACGCTTAGCTATCTCCTCGGCCTGGCCGCTCGGCTCACCGTAGAACATGGCGCCGGCCTGCTGGGCCAAGGTCTTGAGCTGCTCAAGGGCGCCCGGCCTATAGGTGTCAGCGCTGACTAGCCCGACCCTGAGCCCCCTTGAGGAGTAGTACCTGGCCAGCTTGCCAGCCGTGGTGGTCTTGCCGGAGCCCTGGACGCCGACAAGGAGGATGACCCACGGCAGCTTCCTCGGCATTACCCTGGGCTCCCCCTCGCCCCCGAAGAGCGAGACGAGCTCATCGTAGACTGCCTTGAGGAACCAGTCCCTCCTGCTGACCCCAGGCGGGGGCTCCTGCTTAAGCGCCCTCTCCCTTACCCTGTCGGTGAGCTGCTTCACTAGGACGACGTTCACGTCAGCCCTTATGAGCTCCCTCTGCAGGTCCCTGATGAACTCGTTCACGGACTCCTCGTAGCTTCTGCCCCCTCCTAGGAACTTCCTGACGGCCTCCCTTAGCCCCTCTAGCACCAAGCCCTCTCTGGGCGCGGAGGGCCCTTGAGGCTAATAACCTCACGGAGCTGAACCGCCCGGGAAGGGGTTTGGCAGGCTACGAGGTCAGGGCCGTGACGTTTCACGCTGGGACCCTCTCTGCCAGCGGGCAGGAGCTGGAGTCCTCCCTCGAGGAGCTGGCGGAGAGGGTCCTGGAGGCAGTGGACTCGGCCAGCTCCGCCACGGGCCTGAGGCCGACGTACGTCAGGGTCGCCCTGCCCGGGGTCCGCCTTGAAGACGCTTCGCGCGTGGCCAAGGTGGCCGAGAGGCTCGGCTCTGACGTCCTGTTGAACGCGGGCGCCTGGCCTGCCTCGGCGGACCTGGAGAAGCTTGTTGACTTGCCGAGGTCGGGGGCCTACCTCTCAATACTCCTGGTCGAGAGGACCTGGGAGGAGGCAAGGAGGGCCTCAGCCTTCATTCACTCCCTCTCCTCCTCGGACCCAGCCCTGGCCACAAAGGTGGCGATTAACGTCACTGGGGAGGCTCACCTCATAACTCCCTACTACCCGCTCGCCTCAGCCGTCCCGGGCAGGGACATAGTTACGGCAGCCTTGACGTACCCAAGCTACCTGGCCGAGGCCTACTCCAGGGAAGGCCTTCAGGGCCTCAGGAAGGCGATAGTTGAGGCGGGGTCAAGGGCCTGGGCGGTCGTGGAGGAGGTCTCAAGGCTCACGGGCTTCGAGGCAGGAGGGGTTGACCTCAGCGTCTCGCCGTGGATGGAGGACTCAAGCCTGGGGCTGGCAGAGCTGGTCTCGGGCGTCAGGATGCCAAGGCCTGGCTTCGCCCTGGGCGTTAGGGCGATAAACGAGGCCATATCGGCGGCCTCTGGGAAGATTAAGACTGTGGGCTTCAACGAGCTTATGCTTCCCCTGGCGGAGGACTCCAAGCTCAAGGCCAGGGCGTCGGAGGGCGACGTAACGGCCAGGTACCTGGCGATGCTGAGCGGCGTGTGCGTGGCAGGCCTTGACATGGTGCCGGTCCCGGCCTCCGTTAACGACGTTGCCGGGCTCTTCCTTGACGTGGCCGCCTACGCGTTGGCCAAGGGCAGGGCCCTCGGGGTCAGGCTGATACCTGTGGAGGGCGCGGAGCCGGGCGACAGGGTCGACCTGGGGAGGTTCGGGGACGCGCCCGTAATACCAATATGAGGGCCTAGGGCTCGCTGTAGGACGTAAGCTTGCTCATCTCTGAGGGCGACAGGGGCTCGAAGCCCTCAGCCACGCCAACGACCTTGGCCTCGGCCTCAAGGCCGCAGAGCCTGTAGGCCCTGAGGCCTGCCGCAGCGAGCCTCTCCAGCTCCTCCTCAGGCCCCAGCGCTATGAGTGAGGGGCCTGCCCCACTTATGGCCACCCCGTAAGCGCCTTCGGCCATCAGCGCCTTCCTGACCTCGTTAAAGCAGGGCACCAGCGGCGCCCTGTAGGGCGTCACTGTCTCGTCGCTCATGACCTTCCCGGCTGACCTTAGGTCGCCCGAGAGGAGGGAGGCCAGGAGCGAGACGGCCCTGGAGAGGTCCCTCACGTGGGACCTGAAGGGCACAGAGGAAGGCAGGACTGACCTCATGAGCTTAGTCTTCTGCTCAACTGGCTTAAGCAGGGGCCTCAGGACTACCAGCCTCAGGTCGAGCCTGAAGCTTCTGACGCTCACCTCCTCATTGTCGCCCAGGACCACTACCAGGCCCCCGAAAGAGCTGGCTGCCGCGTTGTCGAAGTGAGGCGAGCCTGCCGCTACCTCCTCTGCCGCGCCGGCTATCCTCGTCACTTCTGCTGGGCCCAGGCCAAGGTCCAGGGCCTCAGAGGCGGCCGCCAGGGCGGCGACCGACGAGGCAGCGCTCCCCCCAAGGCCCGCCGAGACGGGCACGCCCTTCCATAGTGTGACCCTGAGGTCATACCTCAGCCCCATCGACCTCAGCAGGGACTCAAGGGCTACCTCGGCCGTGTTGGGCGCGCTGACGTATTTTGAGAAGGGGCCCGTGACGTTGACCCTCACCCTCCCAGGGCCGGGCTCAGCCTCGACGCAGGCCGCGTCGAAGTAGGCCCTGTGCGCTATCGCAAGCGAGTCGAAGCCTGGGCCGAGGTTCGCGCTGCTCGACCATGCCCTGGCGCAGCCCCGCGACATCTTTCTTGGGGGCTCTTGGAGGCCTAGACGAATTTAAGCTTTTCCCACAGTTCTACCATGTATTAAAAGGCGTATACATGTGTCTCTTGGTAAGCCTATATTCTCGTCCATGTAGCCCCTCCGTGGCAACGGTATGGCAGGACTGGAGGAAGGGCTGTGGGCCAGGATAAAGGACGAGATAGAGGAGCTCTCAAGGAAGGGCTGCTATGAGTCGGTGAGCAACGCCCTAAGCCTCTACATTGCCCCTAAGCTAAGGGTCCTCGCGGCTGCCCTCCTCGGCTACGGGAGGAGGGCCCCCTCGAGGATCCTTGACGTAGGCTGTGGGCCCGGCACGTCAACGGTTGTCCTCAGGGCCCTCTACCCCGAGGCCGAGGTCCTAGCGATTGACCCGGCCTCCTTCAACCTCTTGGCCACCAAGAGTAGGGTTAAGGAGCCCTCGGGCTGCGTCCAGGCGGTCTTTGAGTCACTCCCCTTCCCCGACTCTACTTTCGACGGCCTGGTGGCCATGTTCTCCTTCAGGGACGTCTCAAGCTACCTCAGGGCCCTTGATGAGGCCAGGAGGGTGCTGAGGCCGGACGGCAGGCTCGTGATACTTGACCTCTACAGGCCCGAGGACCCCCTTGAGCTGGCGGCCTCGATAGGGCACTTCAGGGTGATAGGGCCAGTGCTGGGGCTCGCCTACGGCTGCGGCCTGGACGGGCTGAAGTTCGCCGACATCTACCACACCGTTATGAGGATGATGACCCCCAGCGAGCTCGTCAGGGAGGCCAGGAGGAGGTTCAGGAGAGCTACCTTCGTAAAGACGCCGCTGCTTGTAGGCATACTCATGGCTGAGGGCCCTAGACCCTCGTGAACGTGAACCTTACTAAGCTCCCTGACCTGTCGACCTTCGCCACCACCCTCCTGTCGTCCTTGAGCGCGTAGACCACCATGGCGGCGCACTCGAAGGAGTCCATGAGCACCTCCGCGCTCTCGCCAGGCCTCAGCTTGTCTATGATCCTCATGGTCAACACGTAGCCCTCAGGGCACACCTTGCCCCTAAGGTCGTAGGTCTGCACGGTCTCTCTATGAATAGAATGTAGGCTACCTTTTTAATGGTGAATCTATGCAGGGAACATCGCGTTTGATATTATGTACTCTATGAGGGGCCTGTTTTTGTCGAGCGCGAGGACCTCACTGATCCCCCTTAACAGCTCCTGCTTTACTGTAGCTGAGCAGGCGGGGTCGTTGAAGGAGGAGTTCCTCATGGCCAGGTAGAAGCCGGCCCCTGACTCGTTGAAGTAGACGAAGTACGCCCACTCCATGTCGCCTGACACGGCTGGCACCAGGGTCCCCGGCCTCAGGTACCTGAAGGCCCTGGCCGCGTCGCCCAGCTCCCTTGGCAGGCCCGAGTCACATATCATCCAGGTGGCCGAGCACTCCTCAGAGGAGCCCCTCCTGCAGGCCATAGGGTCATTCCTCCTGGCCTTGGGAAGTCCTCGCCCTTAAGGACAGGGGAGGAGGTCAGTTATAAATCCCCTACCTTACACGGGAGCCCGGTGCTAGCGGTTGAAGTTCCTCAGGTGTAAGCCGAGCCAGGTCCCGTCAGGGGTCAGCGGGAAGGTTGCCATAATAGGGGCGGGGACCGCCGGCCTTGGCGCGGCTGGCGTGCTCAGGTGCAAGGGGTACCAGGTGACGGTTTATGACATGCTCCCTGAGCCCGGAGGGATGTTGATCTTCGGCATACACGTTGACAGGATCCCGAAGGGGCCCGTCAGGGAGGGCGTTAAGGAGCTCATGGATGCCGGCATAGAGTTCGTGCTGAACACCAAGGTGGGCAACAGGGGCCTGGAGAAGATGGACGAGCTGGTGAAGCCCAAGAACGTGGTGGACCTTGAGGACATAATAAGGTCTTACGACGCTGTCCTCATAGCCACGGGCACGTGGACCAGCAACAAGGCCAACGTGCCCGGCGAGGACCTGCCATGGGTCTACCCGGCCATGGAGTTCCTCGTGGCTACCCACTTGGCGAAGTTCGGCTACAGGCCGTGGGAGATAGTGCCTGACGTCAAGGGGGACATACTTGTTGTAGGGGGAGGCTTCACCGCCGAGGACGCCGCCTACGTGCCCAGGACCTACCCCGAGTACAAGGAGAGGGTGAGGAAGGTGGTCCTAAGCTACAGGAGGACCAGGAACGAGGCCCCCATGGGGCCCAGGGAGATGGCCAACCTTGAGGCCTCCGGCGTCGAGGTATGGGAGCTGACGGTGCCCATAGCCTACAGGGAGGAGGCAGGCATGAGGGTGGTCAGGATAATAAGGAACAGGCTCGTCCAGGTCCCGGGCGAGAAGAGGCCGAGGCCCGAGCCCATACCTGGGAGCGAGTTCGACTCCTACTTCGACTTCGTCCTGGAGGCGATAGGGGAGAGGGCCACGCCGCCCTTCGAGGGGGAGTGCTGCGGCATAAAGCTCGACCCGAAGTGGGGCACCATAGTTGTCGACAAGGACTACATGACCACCAGGAAGGGCGTCTTCGCGGCCGGCGACGTAGTCCACGGGCCTAGTCAGCTCGGCCCTGCCCTCAAGAGCGGCATGGACGCGGCGAACGCCATAATAAGGTACCTGAGCTCAAGGTGAGCCCGCGACCTTAAGGGCGAGCCTAAGCACGTTTTTCACGTTCTCATAGGTCTCAAGGTTTTCGATCTCCTCCGCTGTGAACCACCTTCCGCTCCTCAGCGAGCCCCCGACCCTCCTGACGAGGAATATTAGGTCGTAGTGGAGGTGCACCTCATCGGGGTACCTGACGGTCTCGAGGAGTATGGCTAGGGGCATGGGCTCATCCCAGACGTCGCCGGAGCCTAAGCTGTACGTGGGCCCCACGACCTTGACCTCAAGGCCTGTCTCCTCCCTGAACTCCCTTTCAGCCGCCTCCCTCGGCGTCTCGTTGGGCTCCACGTGGCCGCCTGGGTAGAGCCAGACGCCCAGCCTATCATGCCTTATCAGGAGGACGCGTCCGTCCTCCACTAGGACCCCGCTGGCAACTATGCACTTCCTCAAGGGCGGCACCTAGGAGCTCACTTTCTCTGAGAACCTCCTGGCAGCCTCGTCAAGCCTCCTCCTGACCTCGTTAGCGGCCTGGTCCCTCAGCCCCCTTAGCTCCTCCACGCCCTTCCTGTGGACTTCCTCAAGCCTCCTCAGCGCCTCCTCCTCAAGCTTCTTGGCCAGGTTCTCAATGGAGCTCAAGGCCTTCCCGGGCTACACGTGCTTAAGGGGAATAAAAAGGCTGAGGTAGGCCCTGCTCTCAGCTAACTAGCTCAAGGCGTCCCTCACGCGCCGAGGGCTCCCGAAAGGGTGTTAAGCCCGCCCCTCAGTACTGTCGGCGGTGCGGCGGTAGTCTAGCCTGGACTAGGACGCCGGCCTTCCAAGCCGGAGGTCCCGGGTTCAAATCCCGGCCGCCGCACCACTCCTTGGGGTCCGTGTCCACGTCGCTCACTAGGCGTTCCCCCTTGAGTCACTGGTACCTAAGGCCGGAGGCCCCTGCCTAGCCTCTAAGTCCACAAGCGCTATAGGTCATAGGCCCGCTTGTCAGAGGAACTTGAGGCCGCCCGAGGGCCCTCCCCTTGATATCATTGACAGGAATATGAAGTCGAGGACCATCGGCGGGAGCGCTGCCACGAGCGCCATGGATGCCAGGAGGCCCCACTCTATTGAGGACTCCTGTATCGCGGTGAGGGCGTAGATGGTCACGGTCTGCGCCCCCACGGGCGGGAACTTGAAGTTGTACGGCGTGAAGCTGAACACGAGCGGGTAGAAGAGCGCGTGCCAAGCCCCTATTGTAGCCAGGAGGAAGACGCTGAGGAGCACTGGCCTTGAGAGGGGCATTATGAGCCGTGTGAACCTCCTCCTTATTCCGAACAGCTCCCCGACCTCGTCATAGGCCCTCGGGAGGTCGAGGAAGAAGCTGTTCATCAGCCAGAGCCCGTAGGTGACTGAGAAGAGCGGCATCGCCATTATGAGGGCCCACCAAGTGTTCAGCAGGTGGAGCCTGGCGAAGAACAGGTAGAGCGGTATCACGAAGGCCATGGGGGGCAGGACGTAGAGGTATATTGAGAGCGGCAGGAGCCACCTGCTGGCCTTCCCCCTGGCCACCTCATAGGCGGCCGGGGCTGCAAGGAGGACAGCCACTACGCCTACCGAGAGGCTGACGACTGTGCTGCTCACCAGGTACGGGACAGCGCCCCTGGCGGCAGCTATGAAGTACTGGGCCGTGAACTCCTTAGGGTACATGATCGGGGGTCTCACGAAGTCAAGCGTGTCAGGCCTGAAGGCCACGAGGAACATCCAGTAGACGGGCATCACGTCAAAGAAGAGTATCACGGCAAGGAGCGTCAGCATTATGGCCCTGAAGGCCCAGTCGGGCATACTTATCGACGGGAGGGACCTGAAGACTGGCCTCTGGGCCCTGAGGAGCCTGAACAGGGCCAGCGCAGGTACTGTGGCCAGGGCCGCTATGGCTGCCGAGACCAGGGCGCCCCCTGAGTAGCTGCCCAGGGAGTAGACGGCTTCATACGTCACGATGCCAAGGGTTGTAGTCGCGTAGCCCGGGCCCCCGCCGGTTAGCACGTAGGGGGCGTCGAAGGCGCCGAAGCTGAAGGCCAGCTCTATAACGAAGGCTATCAGTATGGCCTTGCTCGCCATGGGTATCGCCACCCTGGCGTAGTACCTCGAGAGGCCCAGGCCGTCGATCAGCGCGTTCTCCTTGATCTCCTTGGGTATCGCCCTCAGCGTTGCGTAGATTATGATGAAGGGGAAGGTGAGGGAGCCCCAGACGCTCACAAGTATGACGCCCCACATGGCAGTGCTGGCCTCGTTGAGCGGGTCAATGGGTATGTGGAGGAGGTACGTGAACCAGCCCCACCCGCCGCCGTAAAGGCTTATGTACCATATGAGGGCGGCCGAGACGAAGGGCACTGTGTGTGGGAGTACCACGGCGAGGGCAAGGGGGCCCTGGTACTTCTCGCGCAGCGAGTCCACAGCCACGGCGGCCGCCAGGCCTATGAGCGTTGAGAAGCCGGCGTTGGCGAAGGCCAGCACGAGCGTGTTTATGAAGACCTGTCTGAGGGGCACAAGGGCGAGCGAGACCAGGGCGGCCCTATAGTCTAGGCCCACTATGACGAAGGTGGCTACGAAGGGGGCTACCCCAAAGGCCATTATGTAAGCAAGGTAGGGCAGGGAGAGCCTCAAGGGAACCCGTCTGAGGGTCCAAGAAAGCCAAGTAAAAAAGGTTTGGGAAAAGACCCTTAGACCTAAGAGGTCGTTGATGAAGAGGTCGAGGTCGTCGTCGAGTAATACGTCTCTAGTATCTGCACGTACTCCGCGGCCACATGGTTTAGGAGGGCCTGCGGCGTGGTGCTGTTGGGGTTCTCAAGGTAGCTGAGGAGGGCGCTTCCCAGGGCGTTGCCGAGGTTATATGTTACTGGTATCAGCGGCTCCCAGGCGTACCCGCGCTCGGCCGAGATCAGGTTGGCCTCAAGCCACACGTGCTTGTAGTAGGGCAGGGAGGTGTTTGCCAGCAGAGCCTGGTAGGCGGCCTTTGATATTGGGAAGAGGCCCAGCTTGAGGAACATCTGCTCCTGGACCTGCGGGGACTTTATGAACTGGAGGAACTCGAGCGCCAGCTGCTTGTGGGTTGAGTACTTGCTCACGGCGAAGTAGGTGCCGCCAGGCATGGAGTAGTTGCCCGGCAGAGGCGCCATAAGCACGTCAGAGGGGGACACGTTCTTGCTCAGTATGGCCGAGAGCCTGGAGGCGTAGTTTATGGTGGCAGGCCCGCTGCCGTTAGCGAAGAGCGCTGGGACGTTGTCGAACGAGACCGGGAACTGGGCTGGGTTGGGCTCATAGCTGACCAGCTGCTGGAGTATCTCAAGGGCCTGCACCCCGGCGCTGGTGTTGATGGCGGGCGGAGGGAACGGGTGGTGCCACCAGCTCGGTATGCAGCCCCAGAACTCAACGCCGAAGCCCGGCATGCCGTGTATCGTCCCGCAGTTCAGGGTCTGGTTGTTGATGTAGAAGTAGCTGTAGATCGAAGTGAAGCTGGTCAGCAGGTCGCCGCCCGAGGTGGTGTCCATGACCAGTATGCCCCAGGGAGTTATGTGGTGCTCGACGAAGAACTTGCTGACGTCAACTACCACGGTCCAGTTCTGCCACGTCCACGGGTTGAGCTGCATGTGGTACTCGTTGTAGAACTCCTGCTGAAGCGTCGCGTTGTTGAAGTACTTAGCGTTATAGATTATCACTACGTTAGAGACCCATGGGGCCACGCCGACAATTACTGAAGTGTTCGTGGTCGCGTCGTATATCACGCCGCCGAAGGACTCTGCGGGCCAGAGGAGGTCGCTCACGTTGATGATCGAAGAGTTCAGGGGTACCACGTAAGGCGCCAGGAGCCTGGCAGAGGTCGGCGTGAAGGTCACAATGTCATACTGGTTGCCGCCTGCCCTGAGAACGGTCAGTTCGTTGTTTATGTACTCGGTGAAGGGGAAGGCCTCTACCTGTACTGAGACGCCAGGGTGCTCCTGCTCGAACAGCGGTATCGCGACCTTCTGGAGGAAGGACTGCGGGGCCCCCGTGTAGGTGGCGATAACTAGAGTCACGGTCGGCGTAGTGGGCGGGGGCGTCGTTGTCGTGGTGGTAGTCGTAGTCATTAGCGTCGTTGAGACGGTGCTCGTGGTCTTAGGCGTTGTTGTGGTCACGTGATGTATCGAGACATAGTAATAGGCTAGGCCGCCGGCGACCACCACAACAATGATGACGATAACTATGGCCGCCAGGGCCGCCGTTGAGATTGAGGGCCTGGGCCTCAAGTCGCCCTACCTGTGTTTACGGTAAGGTGGGCGCAATAAAAGGGTGAGGGCCTATGAGAGGGCATCCCTGGCCTTCCTGTTCCTGGAGGCCAGAACGTAAACTATGTCGCAGCAGTCCATGGAGGCCCTCTTAACGTCAATTAGCTCTACCTCCCACCTGTGCAGGGGGCTCCTCACGACGGCCGTGTGGTACTCCCCCCTCTCGCCCAGCGGGTCTGCGCCGTCAGCCCTAGCGAGGCCCAGGAACCAGTCCACATTGCCCTTGTCGATAACTGACCCCACGGCCTTCCTCAGCTCCCTCCCCCTCGCCCCAAGCACCTTCATCCTGTAGCCCTCCTCCACGTCCTTCATCAATATATCAAGGGTGTCCATGCCCCACAGGGGCTCCCTGAGGCTGCACCCGGCCTCCCTGGCCAGGGACTCCATGTACTTAAGGTGGTCCTCAACGAAGACGTCACCTGCTATCAGCACGTCAGCGTTGAGCCTCCTCAGCAGCGCGGCGGTCTGGGCGAACTCCCTCCCCCTGTTGAGCCTGGCCACGACCATGGGTACCCCTACAGACTCGGCCACGGCGGATGACGCTGAGAGGTTCTCTATGTGGGGCGACGGCTCAGGGAAGTCGTAGACCAGGAAGAGAAATATGTCAACAGGCCAGGAGAGCTGGGCTGCCCTGAGCCCGTCCTTCCCGCCGGAGAACATTGCTACCCTGTTGCCCAAGTCCTCCCCCAGGCCGAGAGGGCCCTGGGCTTAATAGCTGGTCAGGAGCTTCCCTCCCTTGTCTGCTATGGCCTTCAGCGCCAGCCCCCTTATGTGAGCCAGCGTCGCCCTGCCGTGGTAGACCCCTCCCTCCTCAAGGCGGAGGTTGAGGCCCAGCCTCTGGCCTATCCTCACGGCCGGCGAGTTCTCAGCGTGAACGTAGGCCTCCATGGTCTCAAAGCCCCTCCTGTAAGCCTCGAGGATCAGCAGGGCCGCCAGGACCGTCGCTATGCCCCTCCCCCTGTGCTGGGGGAGCACGGCGAACGCCAGCTCAGCCTGGGCGCAGTCCGAGAACCCCTCGCCCAGCCCCACCATCTCGCTGCCCGCGAAGGCCCCTATGGCGTAGTTGCAGGGGCTTGAGAAGAGCCTCCTGGCGTGGCCCTCGAAGTCCTTGAATATCCCGAGGAACCTGTAGTAAAGGGAGTAGGTGTCGAGGGACTCGTAGAACCTCACGACCAGGTTCGAGTCCTCGCCACAGAGGACCCTGAACCTGTACCTGGCGCCCTTGGCCTCAAGCTCCGCCAGCTCGGAGGGGGCGCAGGACACGCTGGCACCGCGCCTCCGAGGAAAGTACGAAATAAAAAAGAAAGAGGTGTTGAGCTTAGGCTAAGCCGGGAGCACCGCCCTCTTGAACGACCAGTTAAGGACTACGGCGGCCCCCAGGTAGAGGGCGTCGAGCCCGGTTATGAGGCCTATCCAGCCCCCTGCCCTTATTATGACTGTGCTGCCCGCTAGGAAGCCGGCCGCCAGGACCCAGAAGGTTATTGTAAGCAGGGCCAGGACGCTCATGAGCACCCTGGCCTTCAGGGCGTTGGCGCCCACCGTGTAGATCAGGGTCAGTATGCCCCAGAATATGAACCAGGTCCCTATCTCAGGGCCTCCGGAGAAGACATGTTTGTCATCCCGTGTGCTTGGCTTTATATATATGAAGGACTCCGTATAGTGGGATTCATTACGCTCTGTCCACTTATACCCTTTAAATAAGTTTATATAATATTTTGTTTAGAATGGCTTTTGACGGCCCTTAGCCTTCACACTGTGTATAGAGAGCGCGCCTTTTTAGATCCTAGATTTAATAGTGGCGCGGGTTACGCCAATTGGGGGTGCAAGGGTCTCCCTACTTGGCTCAAGGGGGTCGAAGGCCAGCGAGAGGGTTCTCTGGGACCTGAGGATCGAGGAGTTAGTTGATGATATCCTGGGTAAGGGCAAGGACCGGTTCCTAGCTGATGTCTTCAAGGAGCCGCTCACCGACAGGGATGCTATCACCTTCAGGCAGAGGGTGTTCGAGGACCTTATGGACGAGAGGGCATACGCCGTGGCAAGGGGCTTCGTAGAGGGGGTCAAAGAGGTCAGCAGGCTGCTGAGCCTGGAGGCAGACGCGTACGAGGAGTTCAGGTACGGCCTCCACCTTGACGCCGCCCTGGCCTATGTAAACACGCTGGAGACCACGTTAAGCTCGCTGCGAGGCCTGAACGTAAGGTCTGAGGGCCTCATCCATTTCATCAGCTACCTCGAGGACCTGGTTCGGAGCGAGGGGTTCCAGGCCTTAAAGGGGCTAGCGTACAAGGCAAAGGCCGCCAGGGACAGGATAAAGGCCAGGGTAAGCATAAGTGGGGACAGGGTAAGGGTCACAGAGGACGGCGGCGAGGACCTGTCGTCAAGGGTTGAGCGGCTTTTCTCGAGGTTCAAGTGGCAACAGGTCCGCCAGATCAGGTTCACGAGCAGCTACGGGCAGATGACTCACATTCATGCCATGATATTAAGGGGCATATACGATATCTTCAAGGAGGAGTTCGACGTAATGAGGAAGCTGAAGGAGGAGTTCCCTAACATAATAGACGAGGGCGTCAAGTCCTTCGCTGAGGAGCTGGAGTTCTACCTCAGGTACATCGAATACATGAATGCCATCAAGTCCAAGGGGTACAAATTCTCAATACCGCAGTTCACCGAGGACGGGTCAATTCACGTCAAGGGCTTCTACAACCTGCTGTTGGCCAGGAAGGGCACGGCGGTGGCTAACGACATACGCACGTCAGGCCACAGGAGGGTGTTCGTGATAACTGGCATGAACAGCAGCGGGAAGACGACATTTGCCATCACCTTTGGCCAGCTGGCCTTCCTCGCATCGATAGGTGTGCCCGTCCCAGCGGAGGAGGCCAGGATGCCCCTTTTCTCTAAGATATTGACTGCCTTCCCCATTGAAGAGGGCAGGCTGGAGGGCTTAAGCAGGCTTGAGGAGGACGTGGTCAGGGCCCTAGACATATTGAGGGCGGCTGACGACAGGACGCTGATCATAGTTAACGAGCTCTTCTCAGCCACAACGTCAGATGAGGGCTTTGAGCTCGCGAGCCGCTTCATTAAGGAGGTGATGAGCAGGGGCTCGTACCTCATTTACGTCACGTTCATCACGAGGCTGGCCTCGCTCGAAGGCGTGATAAGCCTCGTGTCGCAGGTGAAGGACGGGAGGCCTACCTTCAAGATCGTGGAGGGAGGCCCTCCGTCAAGCTACATGGCCGTTCAGATAGCCGCAAGGCATCAGCTGCTCTACGATGACGTAAGGAGCCGCGTCGGAGGGCGACCCCCATGATACAGTTTGACCTTCTCAGGGCAGGCGGCGCTGAGGTGAAGGGCCGGGAAGACGTGGTAAGGGACCTGGAGCTTGACAAGATCATAAACGCCGTGGCCCAGAAGGACGAGCTGATCAGGGACGTGTGGACCCGCATGCTCCTGATGCCGGAAACCGACGTGGAGTCCATAAGGTACAGGCAGGAGGCCGTCAGGGACGCTATCCGCAACAGAAACGTCATAGTTGAGCTATATAACTTCACCAGGGACGTCATAACTAGGACCAGGAAGGCAACCTTCCTCGTGACCTATGATAACCCGGAGCTAGTGGTCTTTGAGACGGCCGCTGGCATGAGGATCATGATAGAGGCCTTCAAGGACCTGAAGGGCATCCTCGGCAGGGCAAGCTTCTCGTCTCAGGCCTTCCGGGGCCTGGTGGACACGCTAATGGAGAACGCGGACGACGGCTTTATAGCCTCGGCGAAGGAGCTGCTGAGCATTTTTGACATCAGGAACGACACAATGGAGTTCTCAGTAAGGCTCGGCGCCCAAAATACGTTGGCTGACCCTACGCTTTTGGTCCCTAAAAAGGAAGGTGGTATATTAAAGAAATTATTTAATAAGGAAAGGGCTTACGAGTTCAGGCTGGACCCTCACGACGAAAGGGGCGCGGAGATACTGGGAGACATCAGGAAGTGGGTCCTCGCCAACATAGCGCCAACCATGCTGAACGCCTACGAGAGCCTGTTGCGGTTCTACACAACCCTGAGCGAGCAGCTGGCCTTCTTCGTGGGGGCTATAAACCTTCACGACCTCTTCCAGAGGCTTGGGCTACCCTTAGCGTACCCTGAGTTCTCTGAGGGCACGCTGTCGTTCAGGGACCTGCACTGCCTCTCCCTCGCGATATCGCTTAACAGGAGGCCTGTCCCGAACTCTCTGGAGACCCGTAACGTTAGCGCTTTCATAATAACTGGCGTCAACAGGGGCGGCAAGACGACCTTCCTGAAGTCTGTAGGCCAGGCGATACTGCTCGCGAGGGCAGGGGTCTTCGTGCCTGCCAGCAGGCTGGTGTTACCCTCGGCTGGGGCCGTTTACACACACTTCCAGAGGGAGGAGGAGAGGACCATGTCCTATGGGAAGTTCGAGGAGGAGGTTATAAGGTTCAGGAGGATTGTCGACTCGCTGAGGCCCGGGGACTACGTGCTGATGAACGAGAGCTTCTCAACAACTAACCAGGTTGAGGCCTCAGAGGTCGCCAGGCAGGTCGTGCAGGCCCTGGTTGACAGCGGGGTGACGGTCTTCTACGTCACGTTCCTGCAGGACTTCATATACCGCTTCATTAGGGATAACGGGGGCAGAGCTATCCTGCTGGTGCCTGAGAGGCTGAAGGATGGAACCAGGACCTTCAGGTTGCTTCAGGGCTCCGTTCAGCCGGGGTACGCGCTGGAGATCTGGGATAAACTGGTGAGAAGTGGCAGCAGCGGTGGACGGAGCCCCTGAGCCTGTTTACCGATCCCATGAACAGCGAGCGTCAGAGGCCCCCAAGGCCTTGGCTGACCTCCTCCCTGCCCTAAAGGGCTAGGCTTGTCTTTCGCTTTTGTCAGACAGGGAAGCAGCCCGCCGCTGGGCGTGAGTGAGCCAGGACGGGTTAGTAGCTGTGAATTCCGTGAAAGCAGTTCAACGTAACGTCTTCGCGCTTAGAAAGCGTCAGGCCTTAAAGCTCGCTGAGCTGTAGGCCTCGTCTATACATGAGACCTTGTAGACTTCCTCGGCGACGCCGTGGGCGTAGCCCTCAAGCTCCTTCCCCCTCATGCCTGAGGCCAGGAGGGTCATGAAGACCTCCTCCATGTACTCCCTCAGGCTGGCGTTTGAGACCGCTGGGTAGTCAGAGCCGTAGATGACCCTGCCCTTCGGGAAGTCCCTCAGCACCACGGGCACGAGCTGAGGGGGCAGGGCGGAGGTGTCAACGAGGACGTTGTCGAAGCTCCTGGCCAGGGCCAGGGTCTCCTCGAAGAAGACCCCTGGGGCTATCGCGCTGTAGCCCCCCGCGTGGGCTATGATCACCGGCGCGTCCTTGTGGGACCTCAGGTGGACCTCAAGCCTTGACGGGTCGCCGTACTTGCAGAACCTGGGCAGCTCCCATATGCCTGGGTCGCAGCCGCCGTGGACTATGACAGGGAGCCCCCTGGACTCCGCCACCTCCAGGACGACGCCCACCTGGGGGGAGTCGAGGTGCTGGAGGAACAGCGTAGAGATCACCTTGAAGCCCCTGAAACCCCTTGAGGCTGCTGCCTCGAGGACTGAGGCCAGCTCTTCGGGGGCAAGGGAGAGGTTCGCCGGGAAGACCGGGGCGAAGTTGCTCAGGGCGGACATGTGCTGGTGCCTGGCGAAGGTGCAGAAGTCCTCTGCCAGCCTGATGGCGTTAACGTAGAGGACCTCGGGCTGGAGGTACTCCATTAAGTCAGATGCGTACTTCTCTATGATTGGCCTGGCCCTCTCGAACTCCCTGTTAACGTCGTCTATGGTCACCTTTGAGAGGACGTCCTTGAAGGGCGGTATCCCTATTATGACGGCCCCTCCGACGCCTGCGTCCACGAGACCCCTTATGTAGTCGTTGACCTCCTTAGTTGTCCTAAGGAGGGGCATGTGGACGTGGCCGTCTATGACGCAGCTTACCGGGACGTCAGCCCTCAGCGCCTGCACCCACCGCTGTACCCTGGCCTGCGCTTTTACGCCTACGCCCCTGCCTGCAGGGCCTCAGGCCGAGCCCCCTGATCAGCTCGTCAGGGCTCTGGCCTGGGGCTAGGTAGTAGGACCTGCACGGCCCTCCGGGGGTAGCGGTTATCACCTTCAGCAGCCCCTTCCTGACCAGCGAGGCGAGGGCTACCCAGACGGTGCCCTTCGGGAGGCCGGTGGCCTTCATGACCTCCTCCCTCGTGTGGGCCCCCGCCTCAACGGCCTTAAGTATGGCCTGCTGGACCCTCCCGACCCTCCTTGACCTGCCGTCAAGGGACCTCTGGGCGGCGGGGAGCCAGATCACCGCGGGCCCCTGGGCGGTCACGGTGCCGTCAGCGTAGCACGTGACGTCCCCGAACCTCACGACGACGCCTATGCTCTCACACGGAACGGCCTCTGACAAGCCCTTCCCCTCAGCTGAGGAGAGCTCATGATACAATGGCTTGGGGAGGTTTTTATCCTTCAGGCGACATATCGTCCTGGGCCCGTAGCTCAGCCAGGACCAGAGCGCCGGCCTTCGGAGCCGGAGGTCCCGGGTTCAAGTCCCGGCGGGCCCGTAGGCATTTTCCTTCGAGTGACCTGAAGAGGCATGCAGGTCCTGGAGGTAATGACGCTGCTATACGTAGCCCTGGCTGACCAGCTGACGTGCCCCTGTTAGGTCCGCAAAGCCTTCGGCCTCGGGCTAGAGGTACTTATCTAGCTCCCTGTACAGCTCCTCCCACTCCTCGCCCTGGCCCAGGAGCCTTCCCCTGACCAGCGCCTGGTAGAGGTCGTGAAGTATGACGTGATGAAACGCCTCGTCCCTTAGGATAAGCCTGAGTATGAATGAGAGCTGCGGGTCCTGGGCAACCGCGGGGTCCCTCAAGGCGGCCTCGAAGAACCTAAGGGCCTCCTCCTCGACCTCTACGTGCTCCCTTATCCTGGCCAGCGACTCCTCGGCCTCAGCTATCGCAGGCCCCTCGCCTTTGCCCTCGACAAGCCTTATGGCCTCAAGGAGCAGCGCTCTATGCTTCTGGGAGTCCATGGCTACTGCGGTAAGGACCGCCCTGACAAGGGGGCTCTTGACATTTTTAGCTGTCTCGAGGATCTTCTCAGCGTGCCTCACCTCCTCGTCGGCCCAGGCC
>JAKLZP010000023.1:0-17982 GCA_022015155.1 Acidilobus sp.
TTGTTAACTCCCCGGTTTACAGAGGCCCTAAGGAAGGTCACGTCGCAGGGCCATCCCTGGCGACACGCTCGCGTTGGCCTCCAGGGCCGCGCCTAGGCCGCGTATATCGCCTCCTCTATCACGTACTTCCTCCTAGAGAGCTCCAGCAGGTACCTGGTGAAGGCGAGGGCGAAGACCACCACCACGACGCCAAATAGCAGGGAGGCGTAGGAGGCCAACGCTATGTTGCCCTCGTAGGTGGCCACATCCATTATCTTGAGCACGCCGTGGGTCACCTCAAGGGTTCTGTCGCCCGCTATCTGGGGCCAGTACTCCCCTATCATGAGGCCTCCCCAGGCGCTGTCGATCGTTGAGGTGAGCCCCGTGACTATGTAGGGCAAGGTGCCCGGCAGGAGCACCTTGCGGAGCCTCGTGAAGAACCCCATGTTGAGGTTGTCCATAAGCTCGATCACCTCGTGGGGCACCGCCTTCAGGCCCATCCAGTACGAGTAGAAGATGTAGTAGAACGTGCTGACGAAGCCCAGGGAGACCACGTAGAGCTCGTTGGTCAGCCCCCCGAAGACCTTGTAGAGGGCCGCCGAGGTGGCCAGGAAGAGCAGGGGGAAGTAGGTAGGGGCCGGGAGGGCTGCGAGGGCCAGCGTGAGGGGGACCCCCACCGCCTCTGCCCTCCTGTGTGTAGCAAGGTAGTAGCCTAGGAAGACAGCTATTGCGAAGGAGACAAGGGCTATCGCCGCGACCCTGGCGTAGTCGTAGGCCAGGCCCACGAGTATGGGCCAGGTCTGGGAGAGCAGGTAGGCCCACGTGCTGGGCCTCGTCGAGATTATGACGTCAGCGGCCCCGTAGACTATGAGGACCAGCAGGGCAACGCCCACGGCCCTCAGGGCCCAGTCGAGGGCCCTCCCCTCTCCTCTACCTGGCGGTGACCTGCGCCTGACCACCTGTATGCTCCTGACGACGGGCGCCCTCCTGACGGCCCCCGCGACGGCCCTGAGGGGCCTGGCGGCCCCGGCGTAGAACTCGCTCAGGGCCCTCCACCTGCCCCTGGCCCTGCGGCGGGCCAGCGTCATAGGCGTGTCGAGGCCGTACTTGGCCACGGCCCAGTTGGCGAAGCTCCTGAGGCCCAGCGTCACGCCCGCAACGAGAACGGCGAGGGCGGCGAGCGAGTAGTAGACGTAGGTGTAGAGGCCCTCTGAGACGTAGCTTGATATGAGGGTCCCTATGCCGAAGACGTGGTAGGAGGTGGCGCCGACGCTGAAGACCTCGCTGACGGTTATGTAGAAGTAGGCGTCGGCGAAGCTCGGCATCAGGTTGGCCGCTATCCTCGGGACCGAGAAGGGTATGTAGAGCCTCCTCATCTTGCCGAGGAACCCGTAGCCAATGTTCTCCAGGACCTCTACCATGGCCGCCGGGACCGTCTTGAAGGCCTGGTATATCCCCATCCATATGTTCCAGACCACCGCCGTGAAGACGAGGAAGTCGACGGCTAGTTCAACACCCAGGTACCCCCCTATCCTGTCAACGAAGAATATCAGCACGACGGGGAAGAAGGATATAACGGGGACCGACTCGAAGACCTCAGATATGCTCACATAGACGGTCTCAAAGCCCCTGCTCCTTATGGCCAGGTAGCCGAGGAGCCAGCCTGTCACTATAGCCAGCCCTATGGCGAGGAAGACCCTGCCAGTCGTGGCCAGCAGGGCAAGGACGATTACGGCTATGACGCTGCCGCCGGGCCCGGTCAAAGGGCCCCACCGGCTATGTAGTCGTAGAGGAGGTCCGTGTACTCGATGAAGGCCGGGTCCTTCGGGACCCTCGGCCTGGGCAGGTTCACCTTGACCTTCGCCGTTATGGTGGCGGGCCTGCCGTTGAGGACGTAGACTACGTCGGCGAGCTCAACTGCCTCTACCAGGTTATGCGTTATCATGACGACCCCCTTGAGGCTGGTGTTGACGTTGAACAGCATGTCGTATATGTCCCTCCTTAGGGCCTCAGCGGTCAGCTCGTCAAGGTGGGCGAAGGGCTCGTCCATGAGGAGCACCACGGGGTCCGCCGCCAGGGCCCTAGCTATGGCCACCCTCTGCCTCATGCCCCCGCTGAGCTGCTTGGGGTAGAAGTCCTCGAAGCCCCTGAGGCCCACGACCTCTATCATCTGAAGGGCCACCTGCCTGGCGGCCTCCTTGGGGAGGCCCCTGGCCTCGGCCCCCATCATGACGTTCTCGAGCACAGTCATCCAGGGGAAGGTGACTATGGCCTGGTGGACCATCATTATCTTAGGGCTTGGCCTCGTCACCTCCTCGCCCATCAGCAGCACCTTCCCCCTTGTGGGCCTCAGGAAGCCTCCCAGGACGCGGAGGAGCGTTGACTTGCCTGCCCCCGAGGGGCCCACTACGACTACGAAGCTGTTCTCATTGACCTCGATGTTCACGTGCTCGAAGACCGGGAAGTCGCCATAGGAGAAGGCCAGGTCCTGGGCCTCCAGCACAGGCTCTCTGGCCTTGGCGGCCTCCTCGGCAGCCCCTATGGCAGTCGTTCTTCCAACATCTTCACCTTACGGCCTCAAGGGGGTATCGGCCCCCAGAGGGTTAAACGGCTTGCAGGCCCTTCAGGGTGACCAGCTTAATAGAGAGGCTCAGCCAGGCGGGGCCGCCAGGCCCTTGGCGGCCTCCCTCTCATAGGCCTTCACTACGTCGTCCAGGGTCACTATGCCTATGAACCTGCCGTCCTCCTCAACTATCACGTACCTGGAGTTGGTCCTAGACATCATGTTGACGGCCTCCTCAAGTGAGGAGTCGGGCCTCACGTGGCCTGGCTCAGGCCTCAGGTACCTTATGACTGGGGCCTCGGGGTCCGCCGTCCTGAGGTCTAAGCTGTTCACTATGCCCAGCACCCTTCCAAGCCCGTCAACCACCGGCAGGGAGAGGAGGCCGCTTGACGTTATGGCCGAGAGGGCCTCAGCTACCTTGGCCTCCTGCCTTACGTACACCTGCCTCGGCGGGACCTCAGAGACCCTAACCCTCCTGAGCACAGGTATGGGGTACTCGCCTGCGTGGACTGGCGAGAGGGCCCTGCTCTCCACCTGATCCTTCAGGAGGGCCGGCCCCCTGAAGGCCATCATGGCCACGGCAAGCGCTATCATCTCCCCGGGTAGCAGGGTCAGGCTCCCTGTCATCTCGACGGTCATCAGCATAGAGCTTATGGGGGCCTGGCTGGCCGCCCCGAAGGTCGAGAGCATGCCGACCACCATGAAGGGCACTACGTCAGGGAAGAGCTTAGGCATGGCGAGGTGAAGCGCCTCGCCGAAGGCGAGGCCCGTGAAGGCCCCTATGTCAAGGCCTGGGGCGAAGACCCCTCCCTTGGCCCCGCTCCCCAGGGTCAGCGAGGTGGTCAATATCTTTGAGAAGGGCAGCAGCGCCAGGGCGAGGGCGAAGGGGAGGAGGGAGGGGACCTGGCCTCCGCTGGCCAGCGTCCTCAGCCAGCTCAGCCCCTCACCCATGTCCTCAGGGAAGACTATGGCAAGGGCCCCCACAGCGGCCCCCATCAGGGCAGTCCTCACGAGGGGGTTCCTGAGCCGGGCCCTCAGCCATGAGGAGAGGCCGTGGAGGGCCCTGGGGTAAAGCATGGCTACGCCGCCTGCCACCAGGCCCTCGAGGGCGAAGAGCGCGAGGTAAAGGGGCCTGAAGGGGCCCGTGTAGAGGCCCAGGAGCGGCGAGAACCCGGTGAAGGACCCGTATACCACGTAGGCCACGCTTGAGGCTATGAACGCCGGGTATATTACGTCAGGCTCAACGTCCCTCCTGTAGAGGAGCTCAGCTGATAGCAGGGCCCCGGCGAAGGGGGTCTTGAAGATCGCCCCTATGCCTGCCCCGAGGCCGACTGCCAGGGCCCTCCTCCTGTCCTCCGCGCTCATCCCCAGGACCCTTGACATAAGCTGGGCCAGGGCGGCGCCGACGTGTGACGCTGGCCCCTCCATGCCGGCGCTTCCGCCCAGGCCTATCGTTATGGCCGAGGAGAGCGCGGCTGCAGGGGCCTCGTTAGCCCCAAGCCTGAGGTTCCTGTGGTAGGCCCTGACCACCCTGTCGCTGCCCACCTCAGGCGTCCTGAGGGCGAGGGCGGCCAGGTAGGACAGGGGGAAGGCGGCGGCCAGGACCGCTGGCATCAGGAGGAGCCACCTGAGCTCCGACCGGTACTGGGAGGCCGTGACGGGGAAAAGGCTCACGTGGGCCATGAGGAGGAGCTTGGAGAGCGCTACGACAAGGTAGTAGATAGACAGGGCCCCCAGGCCCACGAGGACTCCTATTATTATGCCTGCTACGAACCACCTCTCATAGTATGGCATTGAAGAGAGCCTGAGGCCTGCCATGGCCGCTGGCCATAGGCTAACGTCCCATTTACTTTTATTAAAACGTTCTCAGCTCCAACAGGTGCTTGCAAGTTGCCCCGCGACCTGTCTTCGAGGCTCAGGGCGCTTGAGGACTCCCCAATGGAAGTGATAACCTCCCTCCTGAGGTCGCCAAGCCCTGACCTGATAAGGCTTCACGCTGGCGAGCCGAGCCACAGGCCTCCGCTCGAGGTAATTGACGACGTGTTGGAGTCGATGAGGCTTCAGAGGACATACGCCTACGCCCCGGCCGAGGGGCTGCCAGAGCTGAGGGAGGCCATAGCTGAGGACCTGGGGCGCGAGGGCATCAGGGTGTCCCCCGACGAGGTAATGGTGACCCCCAGCGGCTCCTCGGCGATATTCCTCGTCCTATCCGCCCTCCTCGACCCCGGGGACGAGGTGGTCCTCATTGACCCCACGTTCATGATGTACAGGCCCATAGTTGAGTACCTGGGCGGCAGGGTCAGGTGGGCCAGGGCCGGCGAGGGCTTCCAGCCCGACCCTGAGGCCCTCAAGGAGGCCATAGGGGAGAGGACTAAGGCCGTCATCCTGGTGGACCCAGACAACCCGACGGGGAGGCTGCTGAGGCCTGACGTGGCCAGGGCCGTGGCGGAGCTGGCCCAGGACAAGGGGGTCTACCTGCTGGTCGACGAGGCCTACAGGACCATAGTCTACGAGGGGAGGAGGGCGAACCTCTATGACATGGCCCCTGACGTAGTTGTGGGCCTGGGCTCCTTCTCAAAGGACCCCGGCGTCCCTGGGCTCAGGCTGGGTTACATATATGGGCCCAGGGAGGTCGTGAGGGCCTGCTCGAGGATAGACGCACACGCCTTCTTCGGCCCCTCCAACCTCTCGCAGCTCTTCGTGCTGAAGTACCTGACCTGGGAGGGGAGGTGGAGGTTCATTGAGTCAGTGGTCTCGGCGTACAGGGAGAGGAGGGACCTAGCAGTCAGCGCCCTCAGGAAGTACGTCAGCGACGCCAGGTTCTCAGTGCCCCAGGGCAGCATGTACGTCTACGTGGACCTCTCGCCGACCGTCAAGGACTCGAACGAGTTCGCCCGCGCCCTGGCTTCAAGGTACAAGGTCGCGGTGATGCCCGGCACGGCCTTCGGCCCCAGCGGCTTCAGCTACATAAGGGTGACGTTTGTCAGCGAGCCGCCCGAGAGGCTTGAGGAGGGCATAAGGAGGATAGGTCTGGCCTTAGAAGGCGAGGGCTAACTCTTATTATAGACAAGGGCCCCTCGCTGTAGGGGCTCCGCCACGATAAGGATAAACCTGCCCAAGGAGGAGCTCAAGACCTTCTACTCGTTCCCCGAGCGGGAGCCTGTAGAGGAGCACTGCAGGGGCCTGGCCTGCTACGTGGCCAGGTCGCTTAACCCAAGGGCCTGGGAGGCTGCAGTCAGGCAGGAGCCGCCAACGTATTGCCTCGGCAAGTGCTACGTGGGGCCATCAAGCACCTCAACGGCTGGTTACCCAATAATTGAGGTGAGGTCCAGCAGGGCCGTCGTGCTGAGGCACATAGTTAAGGGGCCCGTCAGCTCGCTCGGCCAGTACCTCGAGCTTGGAGGCATGAGGGGCCTTGAGAAGGCGCTAAAGATGAGGAGGTGGGAGGTCATAGAGGAGGTCAAGAGGTCCCAGCTAAGGGGCAGGGGAGGCGCCTACTTCCCTACTGGGCTGAAGTGGGAGTCCGCCTACCGGCAGAGGGCGCCCCAGAAGTTCGTGCTGGTCAACGGCGACGAGGGCGACGCGGGGGCATACGTTGACAAGTTCCTGATGTGGTGGGACCCCTACCTCGTCATCGAAGGGGCACTCATAGCGGCCTATGCGGTAGGCGCCTCAAAGGTTTACTTCTACATAAGGAGGGAGTACCCTGAGGCCATAAACTCCGTGAGGAGGGCGGTAAAGGAGCTCTACGAGGCCGGCTACGCGGGCCCGGGGGCCTCAAAGGGCGTCCCAGTCGAGGTTGAGGTCCACGTGGGCAAAGGCTCCTACGTCGTGGGCGAGGAGACGGCCATGATAAACGCCATAATGGGCAGGAGGCCAGAGCCCATGCCGAGGCCGCCTTACCCCACAGAGAGGGGCCTCTTCGGGATGCCAACCGTCGTAAACAACGTCGAAACCTTGGCCAACGTGCCTTGGATCATTGAGAACGGGGGCGACAAGTACGCCGAGATGGGCTACAATAAGAGCAGGGGGACAAAGGTGCTCAGCCTCAACAGCCTGTTCGAGAGGCCCGGCCTCTACGAGGTAGAGTTCGGGATACCTCTTAGGGAGGTGGTATATGAGATTGGTGGGGGGCTCAAGGGCGGCAGGAGGCTAAAGGGCGTGATAGTTGGCGGTCCCCTGTCGCCCGTCATAAGGCCTGAGGAGCTTGACGTGAGGCTAGGGGTCGAGGAGCTCAGAGCCATAGGGGCCAGCCTCGGACACGGTAACGTGATAGCCTTCAGCGACGACACTCCAATAGTTGACCTGCTTCACGAGATAGTTCACTTCGCGGCCTTCGAGTCATGCGGCAAGTGCTTCCCTTGTAGGCTAGGCACCTCTGAGCTCGACAGGCTGTTCGAGGAGGCCTCAAGGAGGGGCTACCTGACCAAGGACGAGGCTGAGGAGGCCCTGAGGATAGCTGAGACCATGAAGGCCGCCTCGCTGTGCGGTCACGGCGTCGGCACGGGCGAGGCCGTAGCGGTCACGCTAAAGAAGTACTGGGACGAGGTAGTGAGGTGATGGGAAATGCCCTTCAGGGTCAGGATAGATGGGAAGGAGGTAATCCTGGAGAAGCGCACCACCATACTGAACGCCGCCAGGAGGGCAGGGATAGACATACCTTCACTGTGCTATGATGAGAGGCTGCAGCCATACGGCAGCTGCAGGCTCTGCCTGGTCGAGGTGAAGGGGAAGGGCCTGGTCACCTCCTGTTCCACGTTCGTTGAGGACGGGATGGAGGTGAGCACGGAGACCCCCGAGGTGGTAAAGCACAGAAAGACAATACTTGAGCTCCTGGCCAGCCGCTACCCGGCCGAGGCCGCCAAGCTTGACACGAGGCTCTCGCAGCTCCTCAGGAGGTACGGCGTTGAGGCCAAGGGCGCCGAGGACCCGAGGCTCATGGACGAGAGGCACCCCTGGATATCCGTTGACCTGAGCAGGTGCGTTCTATGTTACAACTGCGTGAGGGTCTGCGAGGGCTACATAGGCAGGCTCATATGGAGGACGCTGTACAGGGGGCAGCAGACCATCGTTATGCCTGAGACGGGGAGCCTGGCCACCAGCTCATGCATAAGCTGCAGGGCATGCGTTGACGTCTGCCCGAGCGGGGCGATAGTGGACAAGGTGATGGCCTCGGCCAGGCCGACGAGCTGGGGTGAGACGGCCTGCTCCATGTGCTCCCTTTCATGTCCGCTGAGGGTAGGCTTCGAGGACTCCAGGCCTGTCTACGTTGAGGGCAGGAGGGACCTGCTGCCCTTCGCGGCCGAGTGCCTCAGGGGCAAGTACCACTGGGAGGACCTGGTCTACGTGCCTGAGAGGCCTGAGGGGCCGAGGCTGAGGAGGGGAGGCAGGTCGTGGTCGAGGGCATCCCTTGACGAGGCCCTTGGCGTCATAGCTGAGGGCCTGAGGAAGGCGATGGGCGAGGGAGGGCCCGGCTCGGTGGGCGTCATAGTGTCCTCGAGGCTCCCCGCCGAGGCCTACTACCTCTCCCAGCTCCTGGCGAGGGCGGCACTGAGGACTAACAACGTTGACGTGGCCTCGTCGCTCCTGCCCTCCTTCAGCGAGCTCGCCCCCATAGGGGGCCCGTTCCCGACGCTCCCGCTCTCGTCACTTGACGACGTTGACTCCTTCCTGGTCATAGGGCCCCTTGAGGACTACCACCCGGCCCTGGCCTCCTTCATAAGGAGGCAGTCCCTGCAGGGGCGCTCAAGGCTCATACTGATATCGTCAGAGGACGACAAGCTCGCTAACGCCGCAGACGTACACATGGCAGTTGACGTAAGGAGGGCGCCTGACGCCCTGAGGGTCATTGAGGTGGCGGCCGCCGCGGAGGGACTCATGGACGTGGCCTCAGCCTCCAAGCTGCTGCCCGACGCGGCCTCCAGGGCCCTTGCGCTCAGGTCGCTGAGCCCGGCTGAGGAGGCGAGGAGGGCGGGCATCGACGAGGCGGCGGCCAGGGAGGCGGCCCAGGCGCTGTCCAAGGGCAAAGCCGTAGTGGTGGCGGAACTTGACGGAACCCCTGGAGTGGCCTCAGAGGTCCTAGCGCTCTCCGCCCTCCTGGGCGTCCTCTCGAGGCCCGGCTCAGGCCTCGTGCCCCTGCTGTCCTACTTTGACAACGCTGAGGCCCGCCGCTTCGGCGTGGGCCCGTCAGCTCTGCCAGGCGGCAGGAGGCTCAGCGAGGCCGGGGAGCTGAGCAAGGCCTGGGGCGTCGAGGTGCCGGGCCAGGAGGGCATGACGGCCCCCGAGATGATCGAGGCGGCCAGGGACGGGAGAATGAAGGCCCTCGTTATCGTGGGAGGCGACCTGGCCTCGCCCTCGCCGCTCCGCGAGGGAGTGCTAGAGGCCCTCTACAGGGTGCCCTTCGTGGTATCGCTCTCCCCAGTGGCCGGCGTGGGGGTAGAGTACGCCTCTCACGTCCACGTGCCACTGGCTTCACACGTTGAGGAGGAGGGCGTCTACGTGTCCGTGGACGGCAGGCTCACCCTGGCCAGGGGGACCAAGACCTTCAGGGACTCGGTGAGGTCTTGGGAGGTCCTCGCGAGGCTCCTCGTCCTGATGGGATACCCGAGGGCCTACCCGTCAGCCAGGGACGTGTGGGACGAGCTGAGGTCCCTGGACCCGGCGCTCTCGGGCCTGAGCTACGAAGCGATAGCCTCGGGCTCGGCCAGGGTAGAACTGAGGCAGGCCGCGAGGGCCTGAGGCAAGGCCTGTCAATCTCTATATAGAGCTTTTTAGGGCCCTTGACGGTTAAGACCATAGCTAAGTACGTCGGTGACTTAGTGGTCACAAGCCTAAGAGGGTGAGGGACCTGCTGAGGGAGTTGAGGGTCTTCGTGAGGGAGGTCAGGGAGGACCTGGCCTGGGCCTTCGGCTACAACAGCGTCCTCGTGCCCTTGTTGGCTGGTATGCTGTACCCAGCAGTCTACATAAGCCCGCCCTACGCCGTCCTGGCAATGTCAATGAGTAGCGTCATAGTGTCCCTGTGGTCCATGGTTCCTGCCTGAGCCCTTGGGCAAAGAGCTACTGAGTGAAGTCCTAAGCGGCGAACCATACCAAGCGTTAAAGTCCTCCAGCGCTCAACTTGGCTGGCGACTTACCGTGATAAAGGTCAAGCGCGTCTACGAGCCCCCGTCGGAGGACGACGGAGTGAGGGTCCTCGTCGACAGGCTCTGGCCCAGGGGCCTGAGCAGGGAGAGCGCTAAGGTTGACCTGTGGCTGAGGGACACGGCGCCAAGCGATGAGCTGAGGAGGTGGTTCGGCCACGACCCTTCTAAGTGGGACGAGTTCAAGAGGAGGTACTTCGAGGAGCTGAGGGGGAACAGGGCTGTTGACAAGCCCCTCGAGGTGCTGAGGTCCGGGAAGACTGTAACTCTCCTCTACGCGGCCAGGTCGCCCTACAACAACGCGGTCGCCCTGAAGGAGTACCTGGAGTCTCTGCTGGCCAAGGGCTGACCGACAAAAGGCCTGCGCATAACAGGTCAGGCCTGTAGGCCTGCCTGCTTTACTAGGAACCTGTAGACGGTCCCCCAGATCCTTCCATCCCTCCTCATCTTGTTCTCAAAGTTGTTGTAGCCCATCCAGGCCTCAAGCGCCCTGAGGGTCTCCTCGTCAAGCCTCCCGGTGACAGACCCCCTGTAGAAGCCGAGCCTCCTGAGGGCCTCCTGCACAACCCCTGCCACCTGGGCGAGGTCATATACGTCGGAGGGGTCCTCCCTCTCGAGGATCGTTAGCTCCCAGATCTCAAAGAGCCTCCTGAGCTCCCTCACGGGGTCAGGGTGGTCGTCAACCCTCAGGTCCACGTATCTGTCGACGCCCTCCTCGCAGCCCCCGTAGCCCCCGCACGGCCTCATGACAACTATGGCCGCGCTCTGCCTCCCCCTCCTGTCCCCGCCGGCCCTGTCACCTGCCTCAAGGGCGGCCAGGAGCCTATCAACAAGCTCCCCCTTGGTGTTCTCGAAGGCCCTCGCCATGGCCTCTATGACCTCCTCGCCGGCCAGTATGTTGCCCTGGACCGAGAAGCCGTCCCCCACTATGTGGCCCGCGTAGGGCATGCACTTAGGGCCTGTGAAGGCGTAGGCCTCGCCCCTTGAGCTCACTACGCCCACCTGCCTCTCGTCCCTCCTTGGGTCAGAGGCCAGGGCCAGCTCCACTGCCCTCCTCGGCGAGTACCTGTTCTCTAGAAGGTAGAGTATCAGGGGACCGAGCTTGACGTTGGCCCAGGCCTGGGTTGCAACGGCCCCGACTCCGGCCCTGGCCCATGGGACCACGGAGCCCACTGCTATGAACTTGGAGGCCACCGCGACACCTACGTCGCCCCTCTCGGGGTCGGCCGCGACTATGGAGAAGGTCAAGCTGCGTCCCCTGGACAGCCCGGCAGGAGGAGCTATAAGCGTTAGGTCAAAGGCTTCGTCAACTCGCCCCGCCTTCCCCTGTGAGGCGGCCACTGGGCCTGAACGTTACCTGAGCTAATGGCCCTCTCCCTGAAGCCTTAACGGGCAAGAGTGGGCGTCCTAGGCCATGGGCCCATTAACAGCTTATCATTGGCCAAAGGCGCTCCTGCCCGATGAAACGTCAAGCTAAGGCGTTCGCGTCCCTGACTCCTCACGATACGCCTTTTTAAGGCCCTGCCCAGGCCCTAATAGTAAGATGTTGCCTTGAAGGCGCCGAGCGAAGAGGGGTTTCAGGGGTTCATAGAGAGGCTCGAGCCCCTCTGGAAGTACATAGCTTACCTGACCCTCGTGGTCATACTCGGGATAACTGCCTACATGAGGCTCATCCCCTACTTCAAGTACGGGCCCACGCTCAATGAGGTCGACCCCTATGAGTACTACTGGCTGGCCAACTACTTCTACAGCCACGACCTAGGGGGGCTGAGGGAGCTCTCGAGGGTCCTCTTCTGGTGGTACCCGTGGGGCAGGGACTTCCTGACGACCGAGTACCTGGGCCTCCCGTGGCTGGCCGCGGCCGTAGCCAAGCTCTCAGGTGGAAGGGTCACCACTGAGCTCGCGCTGACGCTCTCGCCCGTGGCGTTCACCATAATTGGCGTCATAGGGGCCTTCCTGGCGGTGAGGGGCACCACGGGGTCCCTGGCCGGGGGCCTCGTGGCCGCCCTCGGCATGGCCTTCCTGCCCCTGCTGGCGCTGGACCACGGCTTCGCTAACGACCCAGCCAAGGTCTACATAGGCCTCATGCTCCTGCCCTACCCAATTTACTTCCTGGCCCTCTCGGTCAAGTGCTCAAGGACCAGCAGGAGCGTTGCTATGGCAATAGCGTCGGGCGTCTCAGCTGGCATAATAGCATGGTTCTGGGGAGGCTACCAGTACTACGCCCTCATAGTGGCGCTGGCAGCCCTCATAGAGCCCTTCCTGGTTAAGCCCACGCCCTCTGGCTTCGCCAGGTACCTGGCCGCCTGGGCCTCGTTTGCTGCCGTCTCCCTCACGTCGCCAGCCACGCCAGTCACTCTGTTCTACAAGGGGGTCGGCCTGGCGCCCCTGGCAGTCCTCGTGGTCTACGCTATCGAGGCCTGGTACGACAGGCTCGGCCTGCAGAGGCTCAGGCTCTCAGGTAGCTACAGCGTCAGGGTGCACGTGTGGTTCGTCCTGCTCATAGCGGCGCTCGGGGTTGTCGCGATCCTGAGCGGCCTCATCTCGGCCCCGTCCAGGGTCCTCATGGGCCTCGGCCTCGCGCCTCCCCCTACCGCGGTGGTCCCCCTCACGGTCCAGGAGTACATGGGGGTCCCGGCCTCCCAGGTCCTAGCTGAGCAGGGCCCGTTCTTCGCCATAACCATCGTGGGGGTCCTGGCCCTGATAGCTGCGGCGGCCTCGAGGTCCTGGAGGCCCACGGGCTCAGAGGTCGTCTTCCTGCTGACCTTCGTCCTGTCGATAGTCTTCAGCTACGCCGGGGCCAACCAGGCCTACTACATGCCCTCGGCCGCCGTCTTCTCAGCGATATCGGCTGGGGTGGCCGTCTCCTTCCTCCTCTCGCAGAAGAGCAGGGTCTACGTCAGGAAGGCGAGGAGGTACGTCGAGAGGCCCAACTGGGCTGCCGTGAGCGTGGGGCTGATCCTCGTCGCGGCGGTCGTGGCGTACTCAGCCGTCTCAGCAGTCCAGGTCTCAAGGGCCCTGGCGCTCCAGGCCCCAGCCATAGTCACGGGCTGGACGCCGCCCATGACAGTGCCGACCTCGAGCGGCTCAAAGACCATCGTGCCTATTAACAGCGCATGGCTTGACGCGCTTGACTACATAAAGCACAACACCAGCCCTGGATCGGTGGTAGTAGCGTGGTGGGACTACGGCTACTGGATAGGGGTTGTCGCTAACAGGACCTCCGTGGACGACGGCTCCACAATTAACGGCACGCAGATAGCCGTGGTGGCGAACGTCATGACGGCCCCGGTCAACGAGAGCCCGGCCTACCTGGAGATGCTGAGGCTCAGGCCGAACGAGACGTACTTGCTTGTCTACGACGTCTTCACGGGGATATACGATAACAAGAGCGGCTCAGTAATAATGTTCCCATACCCCAACCTCTACCCCGTTAACCCCCAGGCGGGGGTCTACGCCATAACCTACGGCCTCGGCGACATGGCCAAGTCCTACCAGATGCTGAGGATAGCCCTCAGGGTCAACCCGTACGCCGGCAGCCCGTTCTTCTCAAACTACACGTCAGTGACCACCTACGGCAACTACGAGTTCTACCAGTTCCCCGCCCTCGGTGGCGGGCCTCAGGCCAACGTGAGCCAGACCCTCCACGTGACGATCTACGACCTGATGATGTACGGAATCGAGGTGGCTAAGCAGTACGGCAACATAACCGGGGCCCCGTTCCTGCTCAACGCCACCTCCTTCACCCCAGCAGCGGTGTCATACATAGACCCCACCACGGGCAGCGTGGTGCCTCAGCCCATCTATCCCCCGTCACCCCTGCCGTACTACAAGCCCGTCAAGGTCTTCATATCGGTCTTCTACAGCTGGACCCCGCCAGGCTCCTCTCTGGTCTACTTCTACAGCGTGGTGGTCTTCCTGTACCAGTGGACTGGGTACGTGTGAAGAGGCCCTCATCGACTTTTTTGACCTCGTGGGCGCGTACGTGTAACTCAAGTGGGAGCGCTTTTTGGGCCGGAACGATAAGCCGTTAGCGGGACCTCTATGCTTGGGACGCCTGACTCCTATTTGTCAAGGCTTAGGGAGAGGGCCCCAAGGCTTAACATTTACGTGGCCGGCGAGAGGGTCGAGGACCCAGCCTCACACCCGGTCATAAGGCCTTCAGTACAGGTCATATCCAGGACCTACGAGCTGGCCCTGCAGGAGAGGTACAGAGGGATCCTGACGGCAAGGGGCCTGAGAGGGGACGAGGTGAACAGGCTTGTCCACGTGGAGCAGAGCGTCGAGGACCTGCTGGCGAGGGCGGAGGCCCAGAGGATACTGAACTCCGCCATAGGGAACTGCAACTACAGGTGCACAGGCCACGACGGGATAAACGCCCTCTTCGCCGTGACTTACGAGGTAGACCAGAGTCGCGGGACCGACTACCACAGGAGGTTCCTGGCGTGGCTTGAGGCCGTCCAGGCCCAGGACCTGGCGGTCGAGACGGCCATGACTGACGTGAAGGGCAACAGGTCGCTTAGGCCCTCCGAGGCCGTGAAGTCGAACCCCTGGTCCTACGTCCACGTGGTCGAGAGGAGGGACGACGGCATAGTCGTCAGGGGGGCCAAGATGCACATAACCGGGGCGGCCGTAGCCGACGAGATACTTGTAGTGCCGACCAGGGCCCTGAGGCCTGAGGAGGGGGACTTCGCTGTAGCCTTTGCCGTCAGGCCTGACTTCAAGGGCGTCCACTTCGTGGCCAGCTGGCACCCCATGGACGTGATGAAGAGGGTGGCCTCAGAGCTGGGCGTTGAGATAGACTACCCCCTGCCCTTCGGGCACAGGAACAACTACCTGATAATATTCGATGACGTCTTTATCCCGAGGGAGAGGGTGTTCATGGACGGCGAGGCCGAGTTCGCGGGGAGGCTGGTGGAGTACTTCGTGGCCCACCATAGAGCTGCAGGGGGGCCGTGCAAGGCGGGCTTCGCTGACGTGATCCTCGGGGCCTCGGCCCTGCTGGCTGACGCCAATGGGGCCCTCAAGACGTCATACGTGCAGGACAGGCTTGTTGAGATAGCCAGGCACGCGGAGGTCATGTACGCCACGGGCCTGGCGGCCATGGTTAAGGGCTGGAGGCACCCGAGCGGGGCCTACATACCTGACGCGAGGCTGGCCAACGTAGCCAAGCTCGAGGCTGTTGAGCACCTGAAGGAGGCAATAGCCGCTGCGGCTGACATCGCTGGGGGCATAGCAGTCAACGCGCCCTCCGCTAGGGACCTGGCGATCCCGGGCCTAGGACGGAAGGTGGCTGAGGCCGTCAGGGCCAACGAGGCCTACACTGCTGAGGACAGGCTGAGGGCGGCGAGGCTCGTCCAGCTTTGGACTGCAGGGCCTCACCTGGTGGGCCTCGTGCAGGGCGGGGGGCCGCCGGCTACCCAGTGGGCCTACCTCAGGGCCGACCTGAGCTCAAGGCTTGACGATCTTATGAGGAGGGCAGCTGAGCTGGCGGGCGTCAGGAGGGGAGGGGCAGCCTAGGGGCTGAGCCTCCTGGCCAAGTACAGTTCTATTATCAGGAAGGCCACGAAGGAGCTGGCGGCCGCATAGTAATATGCGTAGGAGTAGCCCAGCTGGTAGAGGAGGCCCATGACGGCGTTGGCTACGAATATGCCGAGGCTCCTGCCGAGCGTCAGGAGGCCCATGCTAGTCCCCATGGCCTCCTCGGGGGCTAGCTTTGAGACTATTGTGGGCTCAAAGGTCTCCGTGGCCCCCACCGCTATGCCAAGGAGGAAGGAGGCCGGGTAGATGCCAATAATGCCCAGGGGCGAGAGGAAGGCGAAGCCCAGGGCCGCGAAGGCGCCCAGGAGGTAGCCGTAGTAGGCGAGGCCCTTGACCTCCCTGAGCCCCGACCTCCCGAAGACGTAGCCGAAGGCAGAGGAGGCGGCGAGGAAGACGCCGTAGCTGAGCACTGCCAGGTAGTCCTTATGGGTGAACTCAGCAGTCGTCAGGACCGGGAAGCCGAAGCTGTACTGGGTGAAGCCGAAGAAGAGCGTGGAGACAACTACAGCCATGAGGCCCCTCCCCAGCCCCGCCCTCAGCCTCCCAGCCTTGCCTGGCCTGACGGCCCTCCCAGCCTTAACGGAGGCCAGCACGAGCGTCGACACCATGAGCGGTATGGCCGTTATCAGGAGGAGGTACTCGACGGGGAACCTGAAGTACAGGAGCACGGCTGTGTAAGTTATAGCTAAGGTCGCCCCAGCTATGTCAAGGGCGTGAAGGATGCCGAAGGCCTCAGACCTCTCCGAGGGGTCCGTGACCTCCACCATCATTGCCCTCCTTGGAGGGGTCCTCAGGTTCCTGAAGAACCAGCCCACCGTGAAGGTCAGCATGGCCTGCCACCAGTACCTTGAGAAGCCCAGGAACGAGACGAACACTATGAGGGCGTTGCCTATGACTGCAACCCTCCACCTGCCGTACCTGTCACCGAGCACGCCCCCAAGGAAGGCCATGAGGCTGCCGACGCCGTAGTTTATGGCCTCAGCGACCCCGTAGAGCCAGTAGGGGGCGCCGAGCGTGATCACGAAGATCAGGGGGAACATGACCACTGCCGCCTGGTGGCCCAGGTCCGCGAAGAAGGCGGAAAACGATATCTTGAGCACCTCGCCGCGGTTCCTCAAGGCGTACCCTTCAGCCCATGAGGGCCAGGTCCTTGCTTTAAACGTTTTACGCTTAGCTTACGTGTCTTAGATTAACTGGCCAGGTAACAGGAGGACTAAAGGTCTCATGCGGTGCGTAAAAACCGCCTTGGAGGCCCTCCTTTAGGACCCCATGGACCTGGGCGAGATAATGTCAAGGCTGGCCGAGATGATCAAGTCAGTCCCTGTGCACTACAGGGACGGCCTCCTGGGCTCCATGACCACACAGCCTCACCCTGTGGCCAAGGCGGCCTTCGACATGTTCCAGAACCTCAACGCCAACGACCTGGAGCTCTATGGGCCCGTGAGGGAGCTCGAGCTTGAGGCCATAGAGGAGCTCGGGAGCTTCGTGGGCTGCAGGGGCTGCACGGGCTACATAACCAGCGGGGGCAGCGAGTCAAACCTTGCGGCACTCTACCTGGCCAGGGAGCACGGCCTTGAAAACGTCTACTACGCGGCCTCAGCCCACCACTCCATAGCTAAGGCTGCCAGGCTCCTCAGGATGAGGGCCATAGAGGTAGGCATGAGATCCTACAGGGTGGACGTGAGCTCCCTCCGCTCCCTCTGCAGGGCGAACGGCCCAGGGGTCATAGTGGTGACGGTCGGCACAACGTCAATGGGCCTCATAGACTCGGTTGAGGAGGTCTCCGAGGTCGCGGACGATTGCGACTCCGTCGTACACGTTGACGCGGCCCTCGGGGGGCTCGTGGCCCCGTTCATGTACCCTGATAGGAGGCTGGGTTTTGAGAACGGTCCCGTGATGAGCGTAACGCTTGACCCCCACAAGCTCGGCCTGGCCCCGATACCTGCTGGAGGGCTGATAGTGAGGGACGAGGACTGGCTCAGGCCCCTCTACTTCGAGGCCAGCTACTACCCTGCTGGGGTCCAGCTCGGCCTCCTGGGCACGAGGAGCGCGGGGCCCATAGCGGCCACCTGGGCCATAACCAAGTACATGGGCAGGGAGGGCTACTCGGCCCAGGCCAGGGAGCTCATGAGGAGGTCCTCACGCCTCGTGAGGGGCGTCAGGGAGCTTGGCCTCAGGCTGCCGGCAGAGCCTGAGGTGCCGGTGGTCTGTATAGAGAGCGACGACGAGCTAGGGCTCCTCAGGGCCATGAGGGCCAGGGGGCTCTACGTATACAGGTGCGGCCTGGTGCGTGGCCTCAGGGTTGTCGTGATGCCTCACGTGACTGACGAGCTCATAGACAGGTTCCTGAGGGCCCTTGGGGAGCTGACAGGGCGCCGCGGCCCTTAAGACGACATTGGTAAAGCGAAGGGCAAGCCTCGCCGTTTAAGGCAGGTAAGGCATAAAGCCTCTGAGCACTTAGAGTTACGTAGAACAGATAGTGTCCCCGCAAGGGGATGCCCCGCACAGGGGCCCCACATATCCCCAAGTCCCAAGGACCCAGGGGATGGGGGCAACCCCTGGCGAGGGATAGGGGTAACGGGCCGAAGGCCCGGCCCGCGGTCTACCGCTGGACGAGCGGAGCGGGGTGGGCGCTTGCCGCGCCCGCCAGCCGTGAGGCTGTGAAGGTGAAGGCGGTAAACCGCGAACCAATGATCCGCCATGAGGGAGCCCCCGCCCTTCAGGGCGGGGAGGAGGCCAGCCTAGAACCTACCTCCTC
>JAKLZP010000024.1:0-15759 GCA_022015155.1 Acidilobus sp.
TAGTGTCCCCGCAAGGGGATGCCCCGCACAGGGGCCCCACATATCCCCAAGTCCCTGGGACCCAGGGGATGGGGGCAACCCCTGGCGAGGGATAGGGGTAACGGGCTGAAGGCCCAGCCCGCGGTCTACCGCTGGACGAGCGGAGCGGGGTAGGCGCTTACCGCGCCCACTAGCTATGATGCGGTGAAGGTGAGGGCGGTAAACCGCGAACCAGTGAGCCGCCCTAAGGGAGCCCCCGCCCTTCAGGGCGGGGAGGAGGCCAGCCTAGAACCTACCTCCTCTTTTTCTCCTTCACCTCCTTAGCCTAAGCGCTGGGGGGCCCTTTGGCCGGCCTGAAGCCGACCTTCATAACTCAGGTCGCTGAGGCGCTGCTCTTGACCTCGGGCTGCCCGAGCGTTAGGTCAGTTGCCGAGACTCTGGGGCTCAGCGAGGTCCAGGCCAGAGCTAGCCTGGAGGCCCTGGCCTCAGCTAACGCCATCGAGCTGAAGGACGACGTAGTCTGCGTCAGGTCAAGGGCCGAGCTGGCGGCCGCTGCCATAAGGCTCGGGGGCGACCCGGAGAGGGTCTCGAGGAGGCTGGACTGGAGGGACTTCGAGGCGCTGGTGGCGTCAGCCCTTCAGGAGGCCGGCTTCTCGGTGAGCAGGAGCGTCAGGCTGCCCGGGAGGGGAGGCCTCGAGGTTGACGTAGTTGGGGCCTCGGGCAGGGTTGCGGTGGCCGTCGACTGCAAGAGGTGGTCCTACAGGTCGAGCTCCCCCTCGAGGATAGGCGAGGCCGCCAGGAGGCACAGGCTTAGGTCACAGAGGCTCGCCTCGATCTGGGGCTCCCTGGGCCTACCTAGGGCCAGCGTCCTGGTCCCGGCCCTGGTGGTGCTCAGGGAGGACCTGCCCAGGTTCGTGGAGGGGGTGGCGGTGGTTCCCGTCCTGGCGCTCAGGGGCTTCATAGAGGACCTTGAGGCGGTAGCTGATGAGGTGGGGATAAGGGTGGCCTAGAGATCCTTGACCATGAGGAGCCCGTCCTCGTCCCCGTAGTACTTGGGCAGCCTGGCCACAACCCTGTAGCCCAGGCCCTCGTAGAGCCTCCTGGCGACCACGTTGGACTCCCTTACCTCAAGCCTCAGCCTCCTCGCCCCCCTTGTCATCAGCTCGGCCTCAAGTGCCTTCATGAGCCCCTTCCCTACCCCCCTCCCCCTGAAGGCTGGCCTGACGGCCAGGGAGGCCACGTGGCCTACCCCCCTGCCCTCCATGTAGCCGGCCGCGTAGCCTATCACCTCCCCTCCCTCCTCGGCCAGCAGAATAACGGAGTCCGGGAGGGAGAGGAGGTACTCGAAGACCAGCCCGCTGTACCTCTGCCCGGGAGGGAAGCTCTCCTCCTCAACCCTTAGCAGGGCCTCCAGGTCGCCTGGCCTGTAGCGCCTCACATAGCTGTTTCAACTTTCACATAGGTTTATAAGTTGTCACCGCAATCAGCATATACAGGAGGTACGTAACCCAACACTCAAGATGTGGGGTCCCTGGGGTGGCCCTGAACGCCCCCAAGCCCGATGAAATCCCGAGCGGGGTGCGGGGGAACAGGGATGAGGCGATGACCGTAAGGCAACATGAACCTGTATGAGAGCTGAACCCCTCAGCAGTACCACGAGCTCCCGCGCGGAGACCTAAAACCAAAAAAGGGAATTTATTGGGTATCTCAGGCCTTTCCCAGGATCTGGTCTATTGCCTTAGTCCTGAAGGCGCTGAAGACTGCCCAGTAGTGGAAGGCCAGGGTCACGACTATGGCTATCACCGTGTCCCACGGGAACGCTATGAGCTTGCGCGGCCCAAACACCCCGTAGTAGGAGAGTACGGTCATGACGAACATGTAGGTCGGCAGCCACAGGCCAGCCCTCAGCTCCGTCCTCATGTACTCCGTGCCCAGCCTGTAAAGGAGGGCGACGCTGGCGTAGGTCACAATGGCCACCACCAGCACGTAGACCCAGAGCGCCAGGTCAGCGGGCTCGCGAAGGCCCTTGGTGGAGGTGTAAAGGTATGTGAACGCCAGGACAACGGCGACAGCGTCCACTAGGCCGACCGTCAGCGAGGGCCCTAGGCTGACCTTCAGCCTCTTGTAGGCATAGTAACCAAAGTATATCGGCAGCCCTATGAAGGCCACGAGGAAAAGCTTGGAGATAGTGCCGAAGCCGGCCCAGTAAATCACCAGCGAGGCGGCCACCGACGCAAGCGGAGCCAGTACCGCTGCGGCGCTTAGCCTGAAGGGCCTGTTGAGGTCAGGGGCCGTCATCCTGAGCGCCTGAACCGCTATGCCCCCTACGACCAGGTAGGTGAGCACCCTTCCGGCCGTCGTGAAGGAGACTATCGACTGCCACGTCGGGAATGGCAGCAGGTAGAGCGCGCCGAGTATGAAAATGGTCAGCAGCGCCCACTTCGGTATCCTTGTCCTGCTCAGGCTCAGGAACCAGCCGGGCAGGTACCCATCGGCTGCTATCCCGTACAGCGCCCTGGTGGCGCCGCCCGTTGAGACGAAGCCCGTGCCGGCCGGCGATGCTACGGCGTCTGTCAGGAACACTATAAGCCACGCCACTATGAAGGCCGCCATGCCTGGGACGACGTACTTAAGGGACTCGAAGAGCTGGGCTATGGGCGCCTTTGATATTGACGACTTCCTCAGGGCGGACCAGGCGCCCTCGTTAACCCCTATGACGTTCCAGTGTATGGCCCCTATGAAGGCGACCTCCAACAGTATGTATATTGACATGGCTATCAGTATGGCCGTGATAACGGCAAAGGGGATGTCCCTGCTCGGGTCCTTGCCCTCACCTCCGTACTCTATGGCCTGCCTGAAGCCCAGGTAGGCGAACATGACGCCCGCTGAGGGTATCGCGTAGAAGACGGCAGCCCAGCCCGTGTATGGGGCGGTGCCGCTCGTGGGCACGAAGCCCCCTCCAGCCGTGAAGTTAGAGGGGACGAAGGCGAGGGCTATCATAATTATGGCCGTAAGCGAAGGTATGATCAGCTTCCACCAGCCCAGCCCGTAGACGGTCTCGCCGACCGCCCTGACCCCCATATAGTTGACGTAGGCGAAGAGCGCCAGGAACAGGTAGGCCACGAGGTAACCAAGGGGGGTTAGCTTGCCAGTGGCCGCGTTGTAAAGCTGCGGGAAGAAGAACGAGAGGTAGCGCGTAGCTGTCAGGGCCTCAGTAGGGGGCACGGCCGTTATAGCGAGGAAGTAGACCCAGCCCGTCAGGAAGCCTGCGAACCCGCCGAAGGCGTAGTGGGGGTACCTCACCAGGCCCCCTGACTTCGGTATGGCTGAGGCTATCTCAGCGTTAGCTAACGCTATGAGCAGGACGAAGGCGCCCGCTATGACCCAGGCCAGCAGGGCAGCGCCGCCGGCGTACGAGGCCGCGTAGAGGGGGGCGAAGAGCCAGCCTGCCCCGATTATCTCGCCAATGGAGAGGAAGAGGAGGCGCCTTCTGTCAAGGGCCTTCCTCAGCTCCCTGTCAGTCCTGATGCCCAGGTCCTCGGCCATAGGTGGGCCCTTTAAGGGAACTAACTAGAGAAATAAATACTTTATACTTTTAGGTATGCAAGAGGGCACATGGGCGCGCTTTACATATTGCCACCTCCTTTTGAGTCCTTTCCTTGACTTAAGGAGCCGTCCCTGGCATCTGCACATCGTTGATGCGGTTTCCTCTTTGAAGGCAGCGCTCCCTAAGACGAGGGCCTTCATAGTGAAGAGGCCCTTCACGCTTAGTGAGGCCTAGCCCTGACTACGTCCTCGTTTCCTTCCCTCCTCGTTGGGCTATGAGGCGCTCCACCTCGTTAGCGTCCAGGTACGCCAGGTACTTACGCCACAGGTAGTCAAGGGCCTCATCACTGCCCAGCAAGACCCTGCCCTCGTCAATCACTGTCTTGACTATGTTTAGCGGTGCAGCGTCGAGGTCCACCAGGTCTATTAGGTCCTCGTGAACGCCAAGCGCCTCAGCCAGGTCGACGATCAGCAGGCCTAGCTCAAGGGCGTTACTGGGCCTCCTCTCAAAGACGACGGCTATGTCGTAATCTCTGCCAGCGCCAGCCCTGGCCCTTGAGCCAAAGAGGAATGCGTACTTGACGCCGTGCTTAACGAAGACTCTGCCTAGGGCGTCTGTGACTAGGCCAGGGCCTGGGTCATTACCAGCCGCGTCCCTCAGCTTATCGAGTACGGCAGGTAACTTATTGACAATTTCCCTAAACGTCTCCATCTCCATCGAGACATCTATTTCCGCATAGCCGTGAACCAGTATGTTTCTAAAGCCTGCTAAACCCATAAGAAACCTGCTAAGCTCCTCGCTTAGGTTAAGCTTCCTAGAGAGCCAAAGGGCCAGTTCACGGTAGGTCTCGGGCTTCTTACCGGCCTCGCTGACGGCAAGCATCGCCGCTAAGTCCAGCAACGACTGAATGACCAGTTGTCCTAACCTCTCAAGCGAGAACCTGTCGCCACCGCTCAGGACCCTGTTTTGAAATTCCCTAAAGTAGTGCTCAACAAGCTCGTATTGTCTCCTCAACCTCACAATCAAACGCCTATTGATCAAAAATAACAAGCGATACTAAATAATTTCACCAACGCCCCTGGCACGATCCTCGTAAAGCACGCTGTAATAAGCGTCCAGCGCCAACATATCCATAGGATAAAGCTCTGCCCTGCACATAAAATGGGAAGACTGGATGTGGTGGGCCCGGAGGGACTTGAACCCCCGACCTACGGGTCTGGAGCCCGCCGCTCTACCTGGCTGAGCTACGGGCCCACCGCGAATTGTGAACGCTTTCCAGACTTTTAAATGTTTGAGGCTTCCGACAACATTATAGGCCTCCTGGGGACCATACGCGCAGGCCGATGAGGAGACAACGTTCCCGCTGCGAGCCCGACCTCTGAGCTGTGAAGAGGCTTCACGGCCTGAGGCCCTACAGCAAGACTTCAGCAAGAGACGAGTAGCCAGTTAGCCTAGGCCAAAGACTGCACAGCGGCCTTCTCCTCAAGGTATAGCTGATAGCGTTATGCCTTAAGGACATTAAGGAGCGCCGCTAAGGAGCCAAGGGAGCTGTTAGGCCTGGTTGAGGCAGGGCCGAAGGGTGATTTCCAGGCGAGGTTCACAAAGGAGTAGTAGGCCATCACTAGGTCGTTCTAACGGGCTCGCAACATCGCGTCAAAAACGCCCCTCCTTTATGTTGAGCGATAACCTTAGCTTTTTAAGAGACGTCCTGCCCTCAGCCCAGGGCTTTAGCTTGAGGGAGAGCGAGTTCAGGGACTTTGAGCTCAGGCTCAGGCTCAACTCGGACTCCGCGGGCGTAAGCAGGATAGACTTCGAGGACGGGCTCGTCATATACGCCGCCCTCTTCACCTTCGCGCACGGGAGGAGCGGGCTCAAGGTCTACGACCTGGGCTCAGCCATGGGGTACTCAACGCTGTGGCTCGCGAAGGCCCTCGAGGACGCCTGCTCGGGGCCCTGCGAGCTGACGGCCGTTGAGGTAAGGCCCGAGAGGGTTGAGGCCGCCAGGGCCGCCTACAGGGACGTGGCCTTCGAGAGGGTATCAGTCAACTTCGTCCAGGGCGACGCCCTGAAGGTCCTTGAGGACTCCGAGGACGACAGGGTGGACGCGGCCTTCGTAGACGTCCAGGTGTCGCTCTACCCCAGGGTCGTCGAGCTGTTGACGAGGAAGCTGTCGCCTGGAGGGCTCGCAATGTTCCACAACGCCATAAGGCCCCCTCCCCCTGCGGAGACCTTTCAGCTCCTCGTCAAGGCCGGCTGGAGGTACACCATAGTCCCGACCCTAGAGGGGGTCCTCATAACGAGGAGGCCGCCCAGCTAGGCCAGGCCCATGAGGGCGTAAGCCCCCACCCCAGCCATGAGGGCTGCCAGGGCTATCAGGAGGGCCCCGTAGCCCCTGCTCCTGAGCATCCTCCTGCCCCCCTCGCCGAGAGAGGCCATGAGCGTCAGCCAGGCGTAGTCCATCCACACGTGGCTCGGGTACATTATGGAGTAGCCCACCAGGAGCCCGAGCCCCGAGGCCGCCTCGACAAGCACAAGGCCGACAGTCAGCCACCACAGCAGGAAGAACGGGTTGAAGGCTGTGAACGCGAGGCCGGCAGTGAAGGGTCCCCTGAGGGAACTCGTGAGCCCCTTCACGTCTGATGCCCTGCCCCTTACCAGCCTGAGTCCGTCGAGGGCCGTCACTGCTGAGAAGTAGGCCAGGAAGGCCCCCATGAGGGCTGCCAGGGCGTACTTGACCACGGGGTCATCGAGGGCGTACCTGAGCTGGTAGGCGGCCAGCCCTATGGCCACAACGTAAGGGAGCTCAAAGGTCATGTGGCCGGTCGCCGCCTTGAGGCCGGCCCTCCAGGAGCCCCTCGCGCCCTCAACGACGGCGGCCATGGTCAGGGGGCCGGGCGATAGGGCCCCGCTTGAGCTCAGGGCCACGGTCAACATTATGAGATTTAGGGGGTCCACCGTGATTCGGAGGGCTTACGCGGACACAGGGTAATAAAAGTTGGTTTAGGCCTCTATGGCGCTGACCTCTTATAAGCAGTTACAAGCCCTTAACCTGTAAGGGCTGAACAGCTCCATTTCAGGTATATGCTTGGGAACACTTAAAATTCCTGTGGTCCTCCTGCTGAGCGGGTCCCAGTTTGAATAGGGCCTCAATCTCAACAGCGGCCCTGGCAGCTATCGTCATAGTTATAGTGGTCGTGGCCGTCGCCGGCGGCCTAGCCTATTACTATATTTCAATGCGTCACGTGACCACGACATCGCCTACAACGACGACAAGCGTGACAACAACCAGCACAACGATGACAACTATGACCACCACCACGACGCCGCCTCCGACCAACACCTCAGTCATAACGCTGACAGTGGTGACGTACTCGGGCTCGCCCGTGAAGCTCCTGAACACTATAGTCGTCCCGCTCTTCGAGCAGGAGCACCCAGGCGTGAAGGTGCAGGTCCTGAGCTACCCGTTCACGAGCTACCTCGAGAAAGAGATGACGGTCCTTGAGGCCGGGAGCTCCCAGTACGACATAGTTACCTACACCCAGGGCCCAGGCCCCAACATACTCCCGTACCTCTCGCCCCTCAACGAGTCGGCCTTCAACATCAGCAACCTCATCATGACGGTCATGAACTTCGGCGGCGTCTACTACAACCCGCAGACGGGCCAGACGACGCTTTACGGCATAGCGCCCTGGGCCAGCGTGCTGGTCATGTGGTACAACATTAGGTTCTTTGACAACGCGACGCTCCAGCAGGAGTTCTACAACGAGTACCACTTCAGCCTCAACCCGTGGACGTGGCAGAACTGGACCCAGGTCCTCGACGTTGACCAGTTCTTCACCTCGCACAACATAACCAAGTACGGCATTCTGATATATGACGACCCTGCCTACGACCTGAACGAGGCTTTCCCGCTGGTCTTCGAGTGGTACTACATGCACAACTCCACCCTTAACTGCGGCAACCCTGCTGGGCTGCCAGGCTACATGACGCTGTTCATGGGCTGTTACCCGAAGGGCTGGCCCTACTCGTTCCCTCCGCCCTCCTTCAACAACAGCGTGGGCGTGGAGGCCCTTGAGATGTACAAGGAGCTGGTCAGCTATGAGCCAAACCCGAGCGTCCTGACGGTGTCATTTGACAACACGCCGAGCCTGCTGGCAAGCGAGCAGGCGCCTGCTGGCTTCACCTACATGTCACAGATGGCGTGGCTCACGCCCCAGAACAGGACCATGTTCAGGTTCGCGCCTGCCCCAGGAGGGTACGCTGGTGCCGGCGCCACATACTTCGCCATAAGCAAGTACTCACAGCACAAGGACCTGGCCATGCAGCTCCTAGAGCTCATAGTGTCGACCCAGGTGCAGGTCCAGTCGTTCTACACCCTCGGCCTCTTCCCGATAAACAAGCAGGCCTACTCTATCCTCCTGGCCAACAAGTCCATGCCGAGCTACATGCTGCAGCTGCTGAACGAGTCCTACTACCTAGTTCAGCACGCCTTCGCCGGGAACCCCACGATATTCACCTCCCTGGCGGGCACGTGGACCAGCGAGTTCGACAGCTACATATTTGACTACCTGACAGGGCAGATATCGAACCCGATGCAGGCCCTCCAGGAGGCTGCCCAGGCCACCGTGAGCCTGCTGGCGGCCTCCACCACCAGCTCCTCTACGACCGCCTCGTCGGCCCCCGCCTCGCCTCAGCAGGCCCTGCCTGAGGTCCTCCAGCTCCTCGAGATGGCCCCCCTGACCTTCAGGACGTTTCCATGAACTAGATCCCTTTTCTTTTTTATTTCCCTTTTCTTGACCCGCTTAGAACAGCTTACCGGGGTTCAGGAGCCCCTTGGGGTCGAAGACGGCCTTTATCGCCCTCATTATCTCTATCTGCCTCTCCCCTAAGGCCTTGGCCAGGGCCTCCCTCTTGAGCAGCCCTATGCCGTGCTCCGCGCTCACCGCTCCCCCAAGCGAGAGGGCCACCTGAACTACGTCGTTAAACCACGCGGCCGCGACCCTTGTAGACTCGGGGTCTGTGGGGTCGAAGCCTATGGCGGGGTGCAGATTGCCGTCCCCTATGTGGCCCCCAAGCGATGAAGTAATCCCGTACTTGCTGTCGAGCGCCCTCAGCGCCCTCACGGCCTCGGGCACCCTAGAGGGCGGCACCACTATGTCCTCTATTAGGAGCAGCAGGGGCCTGCCAGGCCTCCTGAACATGGATATCTGGGCGGGGAAGAGGTTCCTCCTGAGCCTGAAGAGCTCCTCTGCCTCCGAGGGGTCAGCCGTGACCCTCACCTCCCTCGCCCCATGGGACCTCATAAGCTCCTCGAGGAACTTGGCGTGCCTCTCAGCGCTCTCCGGCGTGCTCTCAAGGCTTACCAGGAACATGTCGCCCCTGGCCTCGAAGGGCAGGTCAAGGCCCTCTGAGGCAAGCCTCACGGTCGGGGCGTCCATGAACTCAGCTATGTAGGGCTGGACCCTCCTCGACTTGAGGTCCACGTAGGCCGAGGCGAGCCCCTCAAGGCCCTCAAAGAAGGCCAGGGCCGTGACCACCGTCTCGGGGAGGGGCGTTATCCTGAGGGTGGCCTCGGTGACCAGGGCGAGGGTGCCCTCGCTGCCCACTATGAGCCTCACTAGGTCGTAGCCCTGCCTGCACTTAACTGTCCTGCAGCCAAGCCTCAGCCTGGTCCCCTGGTCGTCAACTAGGACGACCTCAAGCCCGTTCACCCAGTCCCTCATGGTGCCGTACTTGGCCCCCCTCATACCCCCAGCCCCGTTAGCTATGGCGCCCCCTACGGTGGCCACCGACTGGCTCGCCGGGTCGACGGGGAACATGTAGCCGGCCTCGGCCAGCTGCACGTTCAGCTCCTCTATCCTCACCCCTGGCTCAACAACCGCCACGCTGTCAACGAGGCTGACCTCCTTGACCCTGTTCATCCGCTCAAAGCTGATGACCACGCCCTTCCTGGTAGGGACGGCGTTGCCGCTCAGGCTGCTCGCTGAGCCCTGGGGGTAGATAGGGAACTCCAGCCTGTAGGCAAGCGACGCCACGGAGGAGACGTCCTCAGGCGACTCAGGGAAGACCACAGCCTCTACTGGCCCTGAGAGGCCCTCGGGCTCGGCTGAGTAGAGCCTTAGGACGTTTGGGTCGGCTGAGACCTTGTCCCTGCCCAGGGCCCCCATCAGCTCGCTTACTATGTCAGCCAAAATATCCCCCTTTGTACCTGCTGGACGGGGGAGAAATTTTGGCGTATGGGCTTCACGGCTATACGCCCTCCCAGGTCATGGGAGTCATAGACTCAACCCTCCTCAGGCCCTACTCGACGCTAGCTGAGGTCCGCTACCTCGTCGAGGAGGCGGCCGCCATGGGCTGCTACTCCGTCTGCGTCAACATGGCCCACGCAGCTTATGCGAGGCACCTGATAGACGAGGGCGGCTACAGGCTGAGGCTCTGCACGGTCATAGACTTCCCCTTTGGGGCGTCCACGACCGACGTCAGGGCCGAGGCGATAAGGAGGGCTGCTGATAAGGGGGTAGAGGAGGTCGACGTGGTTGCCCCCATAACTTACGTCAAGTCGGGCAGGCTTGAGGCCGTCGAGAGGGACCTCAGGAGGCTGGCCTCCGTCGCCCACGCCGAGGGGGTCTTAATAAAGGTGATAGTTGAGGACGCCTACACCACGAGGGCTGAGAAGGAGGCCCTCTACAAGGTCGTCATGTTGTCAGGGGCTGACTTCATAAAGACGAGCACGGGCTTCGAGGACCCCTCCTACGCCTCCTCCCTGGGCAACCAGGTAGGCGCCAGGGTCGAGAACGTGAGGCTCATGGCTGAGCTCTCCAAGGCCTACAACCCCAACATAGGCATAAAGCCGGCGGGCGGGATAAGGTCAGTGTCCCAGGTCATGGAGCTCCTAGAGGCCTCTGGGAGGCCCCTTGACCCGAGGCTCTTCAGGGTAGGCACCAGCTCAGCCAGGAGGATCTGGGAGGAGCTCCAGAGGACCTCTCAGAGTATATAGGAGTCCTCAGCTAGGACGGGCAGCCTGGCCTTGGGCCCCTTAATGAGGCCGGCCGAGGCCAGCCTTGAAGCGATCGAGGCCAGCTTCTCCCTCTCGCGGCCAGAGGACCTCCTCACCACGTCCCAGAGCACGTCGCTCAGCGGCCTGAGGTCCTTAGCGCTCAGCAGGCCAGCTGCAGCCAGGGCCTCCGCGACCTCCCAGGCGTCAGCGTAGATGCCAGGGGTCGGCCCGTGGGACCTCAGGAGCTCCAGGAGGCCCTCCTTTCGCTCAGCGAGCTCCTTCGGCTCAACTACGGCAGCCTTGAGGAGCAATGCAGCGGCCCTCCACGCCATTACCCTGGCGGGCGCAACCGATGACATAAGGAGGGAGAGGAGCCTTCCCAGCTTCCGCTTAAGCAAGTCAGCCGGGGCCTTCCCCTCTATAGCTAGCTCAGCCGCCTCCAGCCAGGCCCTTGGAGCCAGCCCCTCGTCCTCTACGTCCAGCAGCTCCAGGTACATGTCTCATCATTAAGTATAATTAAGAGGCAGGCTTATAGGTATTAACTAGCATAATTAGGAAAATTAAAGTAATTATGAATAAAAGCCCTTAAGGCTCAAGCCTAAAGCCCCTCGTCATCATTGGCCCATAGGTGACTTAGACGCTCGAGACAGCCATAGGCGGCCTGAGGGTCCTTCTGTCAGCCCGCACTTGGCCCCATGATCCTTTATAGACTGGTTAAGCAGGTTCACTATGACGTCCTTGAGGCCGCCCATCAGGGCGTCCTCAAGGCTTATGTTATGCATAACCTCCATGAGCATCCTCAGGCCCTCGCACTCCCTTCTGTCATAGGGCCTCGCAGATATCATAGCCCTGTACCTGGACATAGCCTCCTCGGCCTCGTTCCTCTTCCCGACCTTCAGGGCTGCCACAGCCAGGCTATGCCATGTGTAGGCATAGTTAGGGTCCCTTGAGGCCGACTCCCTGAACAGCCTGTAGGCCAACTCGTAGTTGCCAAGCTTCATTGCACACCACCCGCCCCACAGCAGGCTCCTGGGGTCTTCATGCCTTAGGTGAAGGCCTAGGGCCCTTTCATAGGCCCTCCTGGCCTCCTCATGAAGCCCAGCGCTCTCCAGGCATATCGCCAGTCCATGCCACGCGCCAGGATCCTCAGCATCGCATGAATTGATGTACGCCTCGTAAAGGACCTTGCCGACATCATACCTCATTAGGCAGATGGAGGCCTCGGCGACCTTGTAGAGGCTCCTGCACGCCGCGTCAGAGCTCGTCATGCCGAAGCCCACAGGGTACAGGCTTGACGCGTGACCTAACTTAAAGGTTAGCTGCAAGGGGCGCAGCAGGAGAAAGTACGCAGGTTAAGGCGCGTTGGTACCCTCGGCTTGTTGAATACTACGCGGGCACTAGAGCCCAGAGGGCCAACTGATATCGCTTGCGAACGACCTAAAAAGCCCTAGATATTAATTAAAATAATAATTAAAAATAATTTAAAAATGAGTGGGTTACTGGGCCCTGGCCGTAGCCGGCCTTGGGACCCTCACGCTCGCAGACAGGCTCTCAAGGCCCCTCATCCTTACGTCGTAGCCCCTCAGCCTCCACCAGACGGCCCCGGCCAGCCCGAGGCCCTGGAAGGCCATGCCGTAGACAACGAAGGCCCACTCGGGGAACGAGGCTGTCAGGTAGGTCGAGGCCGTGTAGGCGCTCATGGCTATGGCCCTGACGGACCCTATCAGGAAGGCCCTCCTGTGTGTTGGGAAGAGGAGGGGCTCATGTATCGTCCTAACCCACCACGTGAAGGTTATGAAGAAGAGGTTGGCGAACGTGAGGCCGTAGAAGAGGGGCGCCGACTTGAGGCCCAGCAGGACGTAGGCCAGCACGGGGACGAAGCTGAGGAGGGCAAGGGCGAAGGAGAGTACTGTGAAGTCCCTTGAGTCGAGCCTGTTAATGAAGAGGGCAGCTACGGCCGCGGCCGAGGCGCCCAGGTTCGCGAAGAACATGATCAGGTAGAGGGCGCTTCCCGTGAAGTAGTAGTCAGCCAGCACGAAGGCCATGAGGCTCCAGGTCAGGTAGTTCGCGAGGGCCCAGAGGGTCAGGACGGTGAACCTCCCCCCGAGGCCCATCCTTGGGCTCTCACTGACGACCTGCACCTGCTCCAGCTCCCTCCCGACCCTCTCGGCCTCGCCCTCGGCCTCCCTTGTCCTCCCGTGGGCCATGAGCCACCTGACGGACTCGGGCATGAGGAGCCTCAGGACTATGGCGGCGGCAAGGCCTACGATAGCCATGGCTGCGACTGCCAGGGCGTCAAGGACGTAGGAGTTCCTATACGAGTAGACCGCGTAAGCTAGGGCGGCGGCAGCGGCTGCCCCTATGTTCTCAAAGTTGGGCGAGAGTATGAGCACCTTTTCCCTGTGCTTCACAGGCGAGAGCTCGGCCAGGAGGGCCAGGCCTATGGGGTTCTCTCCCTCGACCCCGAACAGGGAGAGGCCATAGCCGAAGAGGAACGTGACCATCTGGGCCAGCCCCTTTGGGACCAGGAGCAGGTCGAGCACGATTATCAGGCTGCCGACCCCGTAGAGGCCCATGGTTATTAAGTAGGTCCTCTTCCTGCCCAAGATCCTGTCGGAGAGCCAGGAGAGCAGCAGGTCGCCTATGAGCGGCGTCGCCGCGACGACAACTATGTACGCCACGCTCTCGTACTCAGGGTAGAAGGCGTAGCCCAGGGTGTTTATGATGCCCCACAGGAAGAAGCCTATGGACGTTGAGGCGAATATCAGCCAGTGGGCCCTGCCCCACTTGGCCCTGTCAACCCTCGATACGAGGTCGGCCTGCGTGTCGCATCCCTTGAAGAACAGTTGTTCTCCAAGATATTTAAGGGCTTTAGAGTGCTCACCGGTGGGACAACGAAGGACGCCCTCATAGGCTGGTATGCGCGTTGCCTTAAAGGCGTCAGCGAGCCCCTCAACGCGGTGACGGCCGTGCTTGAGATAGCCATAGGCGGATCGAGCTTCTTCGCATGCGAGGCCTGCGGCATGGTTTACGCTTCGCAGGAGCTGGCGGAGGCCTGTGAGGAGTGGTGCACGTCACACGGCTCCTGCAACCTTGAGATAACCAGGCACGCTGTGGGCAAGGTCAGGAGGCCAGGCCTCAGGATGAGGTCCTCCAAGCGGGCCTAGGCATTTAGCCCTGAGGCCCTCGGCCACGCGGGGGCGGCCAGGGTGCCTGACAGGTACGTTGACGTTAAGGGCACGAGGGTCCACTACGTGGAGGAGGGCTCTGGCCTACCCGTCGTGATGATGCCGGGGGCCTCCTTTAACGCGAGGACGTGGGTCGAGGTGGGCCTCGTCAAGGCTGTCGCAGAGGCTGGCTTCAGGGCCATATCTGTTGACCCGCCGGGCCAGGGGGAGACGCCGCAGGGCAGGTACCAGTTCGGCGGCAGGAGGGAGTTCCTCGAGGACTTCCTCCCCCTGGTAGGCTTCGAGAGGGGGGTCCTCCTTGGGGCCAGCCTTGGAGGCTACTCGGTGGCCACCTACGCCCTGGCCCACCCTGACAGGGTCCTGGGCCTCGTCCTGATAGGCGCCGTGGGCCTTGAGAGGCACGCGCCCCAGTTCAAGGCCCTCTCGGGCAAGCCCATACTCCTGGTCTGGGGCTCGGAGGACGACGTGTCCCCCATATCGAACGCTGAGGCCGTGCTCAGCAGGGTCAGCACGGCTGAGCTGGTGAGGTTCGGCAGGAGGCACGCCTGCTACCTGGACGACCCGAGGGGCTTCACGGAGCTTGTCGTGGGCTTCCTAAGGGACAGGGTCAGGCCCGCTGCAGGCCCATGAGCCTTGAGGCCTCTGAGGCGAGCCTGTGGGCCACCCTTATGGGCTCAGGGACCTTGGTGAAGTACTGGTAGGCCTCAACGACCTTAACCGCCTCGCTGAGCTCAACGCCCCAGGTAACGAGGTAGAGCTCCCCCCTCCTCGTCATGACCCTCCTGGCGCCTCTTATGGGCGCGAGGGCCCTGAGCCTGAGCTCGGCGTCAGCGAAGTGCTGCCTCAGGGGGGCCTCGAGCCTCTCGAAGCTTGGCTCGTAGGAGTAGACAACTATGGCCGGCATGCCGGTGAGCCTGCTGAGGCCTGGGAGGGAGATGACGTTAAAGCCCCCTATCGTTATGGAGTCGAGTAGAACGGCGCCGGGAGGCTTCGCCATAAGTGATATCATGCCGGAGAGCACGGATGTCGCGTCAAGGCCGTCGACCCTTATGATGCCCAGCGAGGCGTCAAAGGGCCAGAGCTCCCTGTAGGCGACGCAGGCCACGGTGGTGAGCCCTCCCCCCAGCTTCCTGACCTCGCCGTCATCGCAGGCCACTACTGTGAAGGCCACCGGGTCATTCACCTTAGTACTGCCTTCCGATTTTCCAGGAGAGGTCCAGGCCTTGCAAAAACTTAGACCTGATTTAAAATAAAAAAAGATTAAAATAAAAGTTTGGTTTACGTTACCTCCTCATTACCGCCCAGACTACCAGCCCGACCACTATAGCTGTCACGACGACAGCTATGACAATGTAGGTCGTTGACGTCACTAGCTTGGTCACAGTTGTCGTCAGGGTGCTCACAGCTGACGAGACTACCGTGGTGACCGACGTGACGGTGGTCGTCGAGACTGAGGTCGTCGTAGTCGTCGTAGTCGTTGTCGTGGTGGTAGTCGTGGTTGTGGCCGTCGTGTACGTGACCGTTATGGGCTTAGGCGTAGTCGTGGTGACGGTGACGCCCTTCGGGTGCAGGTGGACAAGTACGTAGGCGTTGCCTGGGCTGGCCCATGGGGCGGGCGGGAATAGGGTGCCTGTGGTCTCGTTGGGCCAGCCAGCCCAGTACGTTGGCGAGTACTCATACCAGATGGCGCCGGTCAGGAGAGGTATGACAGGAGTGTAGTTCATCCAGATCGTGACGACCTGGTTGTAGAGCGGCATGAGGGCGCTCATGTTATCAGGGTTAATGGTGAATATCTCCCTCAGGTCATTGTAGGCTGTCCAGGCGGCGCTGTTGTTGAACCTCTCCATGTCAGCCCATGCCCAGCTCCCCACAGGGGCCGTGCCTATGGTGTAGAAGTAGTACTCAAACCAGGTTGCTGGTATCACGCCAGTCCAGCTCCACATAAGTGCCATCGAGTACTCGCCCGTGGCCACATCTGAGTACCACTGGCTGAACGTCGGGAACACCGTGGAGGCCTCAATGCCTATCTTTGACAGGTTCTGTGCTAT
>JAKLZP010000025.1:0-12772 GCA_022015155.1 Acidilobus sp.
ACGAGGCGAGGAGGAGGCTGAGCATACCCGTCTGGCACGACGACCAGCAGGGCACCGCAACCGTTACGCTGGCCGGCCTCCTGAACGCCCTCAAGGTAGTAGGCAAGAGGCTTAATGACGTAAGGATAGTGATATTCGGCGCCGGCGCGAGCAACGTGGCCTTCTACAGGCTCCTCAAGGTCATGGGCGTGAACCTCCACAACGTGGTGGCCATAACTACGAAGGGTATCCTCCACCCGGAGATGAAGGACATAGACAAGCTGATGGTCACTGACCCCTACCAGTACCAGATAGCCATTGAGACGAACGGCGGTGACCTGCCCCCCAACTCACCCATAGAGAGGGCCTTCGAGGGGGCCGACGTCGTGGTCGCAGCCTCTGCCCCAGGGCCCGGCGTCATAAAGCCCGAGTGGGTTTCAAGGATGAACAAGGATGCTATTGTCTTCGCCCTGGCAAACCCTGTGCCGGAGATATGGCCATGGGAGGCCAAGAAGGCTGGGGCGAGGATAGTAGCTACAGGCAGGAGCGACTTCCCAAACCAGGTCAACAACAGCCTCGCGTTCCCAGCCGTCTTCAGGGGAGTGCTTGACGTGAGGGCCAAGACGATAACTGACACTATGGCGGTCGCCGCCGCCATGGAGCTGGCAAAGTACGCCGAGGAGAACGGCGGAATTAATGAGAACAGGATACTTCCGACCATGGAGGAGTGGGAGGTCTACCCAAGGGTCGCCGCAGCCATAGCGGTCAGGGCAGTGGAGGAGGGGGTCGCGAGGAAAACGACCACCTATAAGGAGGAGCTCGAGAGGGCAAGGGAAATTATTGGCACCGTGAGGCAGAAGTTCCAGTCCATCTGGTCAAGTGGCCTCATACCTAAGCCCCCTGTTGACTACGAGGGATGAGCCCATGTACGCTGAGCCCGCCATTACCGTGAGGAGGGCGACGGACTCCGACGTGGCTGGGCTGGCTGAGCTCATGTACAGGTTCTACGCCTTCAACGAGGAGTTCGACCCCTCATGGGCTACCGTGCGCAACCTGAGGGAGGCGGTCAAGGAGCACGCGGCCGAGGCGCTGAGGGACCCGAGCTCAATAGTCCTGGTAGCGGTCAGCGGCAATAGCGTCATAGGCTACCTCCGGGCGGTGCTTGAGGAGAACAGGCTCCTGGCGAGCTCAAGGACGCTGGTGATAAAGGAGCTCTACGTGAAGCCTGAGCACAGGAGGGCAGGGGTCGCCACGCTCCTCGTGAACAAGGCCATGGACGAGGCCAGGAAGCTGAGGGCGGGCCTCGTGGCCGTGGAGTTCCCCTCGGCCAACAAGGTAGCGGAGGACCTCTATCTCAAGATAGGATTTAGACCTTACCTTGTCAGGTACGTTAAGGAGGCGTGAGGCGCTTGTCCCTCGAGAACATTGTAGTGCGGAGGATGAGCGAGGGGGACCTGGAGGCCGTAGCTGAGCTCATAGCCAGGCTCAAGAGCCTGAACGAGGAGCTGGACCCCAACTTCAAGGTTGTGAAGGACCTGGACAAGGTGGTCAGGGAGTACCTGGAGAGGTCGCTAAAGAGCGACCGCGTGGTGGTCCTCGTGGCTGAGGACGAGGGGAACAGGCTGATAGCTGGCGTGGTCAGGTTCGAGCTGGTCGACAGGCTCTTCTATGAGCCGAGGCTTCAGGCGGTCATAACGGACCTCTATGTGAGGCCTCAGTACAGGAGAAAGAGGCTCGGGAGGCTGCTCGTTGAGAAGGCCCTGGACGAGGCCAGGAGGATGGGGGCCGGCATAGTTACTGTGGTGTACCCCGCTGGGAACAGGATAGCTGACTCCTTCTACACCAAGATGGGCTTCGTAGAGCTCAACAAGGAGCTCTACAGGCCCTGCAAGGAGTGACCGGGGCCGGTCAGGAGAAGCCGAGCCGCCTCAACGCCATCGAAGCAGTGGGCAGGAGGAGGGCCTCACCTATCGCCCTTTTAGCCCCGCAAGTCCATTAGCCAGGTGAGGAGGCTTGGAGGAGAAGATCTCACCAAGCCTGCAGGAGTACCTCACGGCCATCTACAAGAGGGAGGGGGCAGTCAAGTGGGTCAGGACCACTGACGTGGCCTCCGACCTGAGGGTCTCACCCGCCAGCGCCACGGAGGCCTTCAAGAGGCTGGCCGAGGAGGGCTACATTGAGTACCTGCCCTACAGGGGGGTCAGGCTGACGGACAAGGGCCTCGCCGCCGCTGAGGCCATAGCGGGCAAGGAGAGGGCGCTCAGGGAGGCCCTCAAGCTTATGGGGGTCCCTGAGGCAGAGGCCGAAAGCATAGCCTGCCTCCTGGAGCACAGCGTCTCGGACCAGGCCGTGAGGGCGATAACGGAGTTCGTGAGGAGGTGCGCAGGTGAGGGCGGTGGGCAAGGTTAGGTTCGGCATAAGCATACCTGAGGACCTCAGCAGGGAGCTTGACGAGCTTGCGGAGAAGACCAACGTGAGCAGGAGCGAGCTAGTCGAGCAGGCCATAAGGAACATGCTGAACGACTACATACACTACCTTGTGCCCCACGAGTGCGAGGGCGTCATGGTGGCGGTCTGCCCAAGCGACAGGGGCAGCGAGGCCGTGATCGAGGGCTTCAGCGACATAGCCACGACTTACGTTCACTCCCACAGGGGAGGCATGTGCGTTGAGGTTCTCTTCCTGGAAGGGCCGTCGAAGAGGATAAGCGAGCTGCACGGCAGGCTTACGTCGCTCGGCTGCGGAGTGAGGTTCCTCCCCGGAAGGGCCCTGGAGTCATATGCGGAGGCCAGGCTGGGAGGCAACAGGTCGAAGGGCTGAGCTCAGTACTTAGGGACCTCGACGATGGACCAGGCCTTGTCCTTGTAGTGCTCGAGGGACCTCTGGTGGGCCTCGAGGAACTTGGCCAGCCTCTCGGAGCCGAACCTCTTGCACTCGCCGCACAGCAGCGCCCCTGACCTGCACCTGGCCTCAACGGAGGCCAGCTCCGAGTCGTCGGGCAGCAGGTAGTAGAGGTACTGGTCGAAGACCGGGCACTTGTCGGGCTCGCCGCCCAGCCTCCTCTGCTCCTCAGCCGTGTTGCGCCCTCCCGTCAGGGAGGCCTTGAACTTCCTCACGGCCTCCTCAACCGGGTCTGTCAGGAATATCGTGAACTCTGGCTTGCTGCTGCTCATCTTGCCCCCGTCGAGGCCCCTTATGAACTTCTGGTACGTCGCGGCGGGCGGCCTTATGTGCTCTATCTCCGCGTTAATCCTCTGGGCTATGTCCCTCGTGAGCCTTATGTGGGGGTCCTGGTCGGCCCCGACGGGCACAAGGACCCACCTGTAGCCGCCGTACTCGGGCAGCATGGGGTGAAGTATGTCGGCGACCTGGGTGAGGGCGCTGACCACCTTGCCGGGCGTGAGCTCGCCGTATATGGCCTCCATCTCGTTGTAGCTCACCTTGGAGCTGAAGAGCTGTATGAGCTCGTGGTAGGGCCCCTTCCTTGCGGTCTGGAAGTAGAACTCTGTCTTGGAGGGGTCGAGGCCGAGGGCCAGGAAGTTGGCTATGTACTCCTCCACCCCTATCCTTATGGCCTCGCGCCTCGGGACCTTCCTGACCGCGTAGGCCTCGGCGTCAGCTATGCACAGGAAGACCTTGAAGCCGAGCCTCTGGTAATATACAAGCTGGAGGCCCAGGGTCATGTGGCCCAGGTGGAACTTGCCGCTGGGCATGAAGCCGGTGACCACGGCGACCGGCTCCCCGGCCCTCCAGGCCTCCAGGACCTTGTCGAAGTCCCTGTGGCCGAATATTATCCCCCTCCTCATGAATATGCTGGGCTCAACCCCCATCTCCTTGAGCCTTGGAAGGAGCTCATGGAACGGCCTTATGCCGAAGAGCTCGTAGAGCCTGGAGTAGTCCTTGATCTCGGGCCTTCCCCAGGGGTCAAGCCTGACCTCTGAGCCTGCCAAATAGGCGGTCCCGCCTACCTGGCAAAGAGGCCTGCTTTAAGCTTTCGCCCAAGGTCACTTAAAAGACTTGGAGTACAGCTGTTCTCCTGGGAGGGCCTTGATAGACGAGGCCGACGCCGACATACTGAGGCTGGTAGCTGACAAGGGGCCGCTGACGCTCTCCGAGCTCGCCAGGGAGCTGGGCTGGAGCAAGAGCATGATACACAGGAGGCTCAGGAGGCTCGCCTCCCTCGGCCTCGTGTCACTGAGGGAGGTCGGGGGCGTCGTGATAGTCTCGACGGGGCAGCAGAGGGCCTCCTCGATAGCGTTCGTGGGGATACTTAGGGCGAGCGAGTACCCCTACGTGATACCGTTCCTCAGGAGGCTCAGGGACAGGTTCGGCCACGTTGAGGTGAGGGTATATGACGACGCCTTCAGGGAGGCCCTTGACCTGGCGGCCGGCAGGATCCAGCTTGCCTTCGCTCCAGCGGTGAGCCTACTGCTCATGAACAGGGTGACGAGGGGAGGCGTCTACATCATAGGCGGGGGGAGCAAAGGAGGGGCGGCCATAATTGAGGGGAGGCAGGGGGAGGGGCACGTGACCACTAGGATGTCTTCAATGGAGCTCTGCGCCGAGGAGGCCCACCTCGAGCCCCCAAGGATCTACGCCTCGAGCGGTGACGAGATACTTGGCTCAGTGCTTAAGGGGAGGGCCGCCAAGGGGGTCGTCTGGGAGCCCTACGCCTCCATGGCCAGGAGGGCCGGCCTGAGGGTAGAGCCCTGTGAGCTCGAGACCTGCTGCCTCCTCGGCGCCAACGCCCAGGCCGAGGGGCTCTTCGACGTGATCAGGCGGGCCGCGGCGGACTCGATAGCTGAGGCAGGCAGGGTCGACCTGCAGGCCTACGCGTCCCTCGTCAACATGCCGTATGAGCTCGTCAGGGACTCCGTGAGGAGCTACGAGTTCCTCGAGTCCCCTGACAGGGCGGTGCTGAGGAGGCTCATAGGCGGCGTCAGGAACGTCGTAATGCCGGACAGCGTCGTTGATGAGGCGGTCAGGGACTAGCCCAGGCCCTTCAGAAGCTCAAGGAGCTCGACCATGAACGGGGGCATGGCGGCTATGAAGGGGGCGACCCTTGGGCCCAGGAGCTCCTTCTTGACCTCGTTCCACAGGCCCCCGACCCCCTTAACGTAGCCCCTCACGGACTCCGCCACAAGGTCGCGCGGGACGCCGAAGAACCTGGAGTAATAGTAGTAGACCGCCAGGTCCCAGGCGCCCTTGACTGGCGTGAACCTCCCGGCCTGCTCGGCGTCTATCAGGTACGCCTCGCCCCCTGAGATGACTATGTTGCCGGGGTTCGGGTCCCCTAGGGCGAACCCTCCCCTGTGGACCCTGGCCAGCACCTCGCCCCCTGCCTCCCAGGCCCCCGGGTCCTTCGAGTTCATGACAACCTCGCCCTCCACGTACTCCCTGGCCATGGAGGCGTTGAGGGGGGAGACGCAGAGGCCCAGCACCCTCGGCGTCCTCACGACCCTCCTCAGAGCTATGAAGTGGGCGTACTCGTTCGACGCCCTGCCCGAGGGCGTCTGCCTGAAGGGGTAGGCGCCCAGCGAGAGGAGGCCTGCTATCAGCCACTTGGGCACAGCGTAGGCGTAGCCCTTTATCACGACCTTCTCGTCGCCGCCCTCACATATGCGGGCCGAGAAGAGCAGGGACGACCTCCTGCACTCGCCGCTGTTCCCAAGCACCTCGCTCAGGTGCTCAACTAGATCGCACCTGCCGCTTATGAGCCCCTCCTCGGGCATGATAACAGCAAGCGGGTCGAGGAGCAGGGGGCTGGGCCCGCAGGCCCTCGGTGAGAGCCAGAAGTAGAGGCCGGCTGACCCGACCGCTGTGAGGACAGTCTTGAAGAGGGAGGCGAAAACGGAGGAGAGGGAGACCCTGACCCTGCTTGGGCTTATGGTCACGTAGCCGTCCCTGGCGTCGCCCACCTCGGGCAGGTAGGCCTCATAGGCCTGGCTCAGGGCTTCGAGGAGCCGGGGGGTGAGGCTGAAGTAGCAGGCGTGAGTGGCGGCGTGCCTTGACATCCTTGCCAGGGGGAAGTAGAGGGCCGGAACCCTGACGTGCCTTAGGGCCGGCCCCAGCCTCTGGCCCAGCTCCGCGGCCTCCTCTATGACGACCCTCCTCCTGTAGGACTCAACTAGCCCCCTGAGCTCCTCGTCGAACTCGAGGGCCGGGAGGAGGAGGGAGGCCAGGGACTCGCCGACAACTCCTGCCTCAGCGTCAAGCCTGAGGAGGTCAAGCCCTACCTCGACCTCGCCCGGGGAGGGCTGCCTGGGAGGGGATGAGCCCTCGACGACCCTCAGCGTGTACCCTGGGCCCACTACCTTAAGCTCCGCCAAGGCCCTTCCTCCTCCACCTGAAGGAGCCGTCCAGCGACCTGACCTCCACGACCCTGTGGAGGGGGATCACCGTCTCCCCGTCCCTGAGCGTCATTGCCCAGTGGCTCACAGCCTCCACCTCTGAGGCCCTGAGCTCGACGAGCCTCGAGGAGCCGTCGGGGGCCCTCTCGACGTACACTATGACGTATCTCTCGGGGCTGCCCCCGTTGACTGCCCTCCTTACGGCCTCCTCTGCCTCGCCCCTCCTCCTCAAGTCGCTCGCTAAGCATAAGAGGGGGCCGAGGTAATTTGCGTGAGAGCGTGAAGGGCCTTGAGGGGCGACGACCCCTTCTGCAGGATAGCCAGGGGCGAGGGGAAGGCCTACGTGGCCTACGAGGACGAGGAGTTCATGGTGATCCTTGACAAGGCCCCTGTCAGCTTCGGCCACGCCCTCGTGATAACTAGGGAGCACTACGAGGCCGTCCAGGACGTGCCGCCCCCGACCCTCGCCAGGGCCTGGCTGATAGCGAGCGCCGTGGCCAGGCACCTCAGGGTCAACAGGAGGGCGCCGGGCGTTAACGTGTTGACCAACAGCGGCTCCGCCGCGGGCCAGGTGGTCTTCCACTTCCACATCCACGTCATACCCAGGTGGGAGGAGGCCTTCAGGCGCGGCGTAAGGCACGACCTAACTGAGGACGAGGCCCGGAGGGCGCTCGAGCTCTACTCAGGCGTCGAGGACGTCATCAAGAAGTACCTCTCAGGGCTCAGGTAGCGCTCAGCACTCAAGACCCTCCTCATCGCCCAGCTCGGCTACGCCGAGGTCCTCACCGCGCCAGGGATAAAGTCGGCCCGGGGAGTAATATGTTGGTGGGCCAGCTGACCTGCCTTGCAGAGCTCCACTCCCACAGCAGGGCCAGCGACGGCAAGCCTACGCCTGAGGAGATAGTGGTTACCGCCGCCAAGCTGGGCCTCAGCGCCATAGCCGTCTCCGACCACAACACCTTCAGGGGCTCCGCCCTGGCCCTCAGGGCGGCCAGGGACCTGGAGCTTGACATATACCCGATACCGGCCAACGAGGTAAGGACCTCGAGGGGTGACGTGCTGGTCCTCTGCCCCTCGCTGCCCGACGAGGACCCGCCAGGGGGCATAGACCCGCGCGAGCTGAGGAAGTGGTCTGACGAGAGGGGGTGCATAATGATAGCCGCCCACCCCTTCCACCCAGGCAGGAAGTCAGTCGGCCTCTACATGCTGAGGAACCACGAGGTCTTCGACGCTGTTGAGGTCTGGAACCCGAGGGGCATACCGCTTCTCAACTACCCGGCTGAGAGGTTCGCGAGGTCGAAGGGCATGCCCATGACGAGCGGGAGTGACGCCCACGTCCTCTCCGAGCTGGGCGAGGCGCCTACCGTAATCAACGCGGCCACGTGCCGCCCTGAGGACGTGATAGAGGCGATAAGGAGGGGCCGCTGCTCCCCGACCAGGGGCCTCATGAGGCTGAGCGCCCTGAGGGAGGCCATAGCCTGGAGCTTTGAGAGGAGGCTCAGGCCCTCAGGGCCGTGGCTAGCTGCGCCCTTCGGCGACCTGAGGAGGGGGCTGTAGCTGGGGCTCAGTAGGCCTCCTTCCTTATGTACTTCCTCTCCAGGTAGTCCACGAGGTCCTCGGCGGAGTACTCGCGGCCGAAGGCCCTCCTCAGGAGCTCCTTGGGGGCGAAGGCGCTGCCCCACCTGTGGACCTTGTCCCTGAGGTAGTCCTTGATTGCGCTGAAGTTCCTGGCCTCCACGAGCTCGCTCAGCCTCAGGCCGTGGGAGTTCATGTCCTTCAGCATCATAGAGGCCACTATGTTGCCGAGGGTGTAGGTTGGGAAGTAGCCAAGGGTGCCGTGGGCCCAGTGCACGTCCTGCAGCACGCCCTCCGCGTCGCTCTTGGGCCTGACCCCGAGGAGGGACTCCATCCTCTCGTTCCATATCTCAGGCAGCTCCTGCACCTTGACCTCCCTGTTCAGCATCTGGACCTCCAGCTCGTACCTCAGGAGTATGTGGAAGTTGTACGTCACCTCGTCGGCCTCAGTCCTTATCAGGCTGGGCCTCACGTGGGCGAAGTACCTGTAGAGGTCCTCGTCGCTGTAGGCCCTGGTGAAGCCGAGCTCCCTGTCCAGTATTGGCCTTATCACCCTCACGAAGGAGAGGGTCCTGCCAACAACGTTCTCCCAGAACCTGCTCTGTCCCTCGTGGATCCCCAGCGAGGCGCCCGTGCCAATAGGCGTCATGTCGAGCTCCGGGTCTATCTGGAGCTCGTAGGTCGCGTGGCCGAACTCGTGGACGACGCTGAAGAGGCTCCTCTTGAAGTCGAAGCCCTCGTACCTGGTCGTTATCCTTACGTCGTTAACCCCCATGTTTATGGTGAACGGGTGAGGGGAGACGTCAAGCCTCGCCCTGTCGGTCGGGTAGCCTAGGAGGGAGAGGACCGCCTCGTTGACCCTCCTCATGGCAGCCTCCTCGTACTTAGTCTCCTCAAGGGGGCTCGGCGAGGAGAAGTAGCCCTCTGAGGTGACCCTGTCGAGAACCCTCTTCATGGCCGGCTCGAGGACTGAGAAGATGCCCCTGACGTCCCTCGTCCTCAGCCCCTCCTCGTGCAGGTCTAGGAGAGCGTCGTAGGGGTTCTCCTCGTAGCCCAGCTTCTCTGCCATCTGCCTGTTGAGCTCAACTATCTTCTCCAGGTAAGGCCTGAACATCTGGAAGTCAGACTTCGCCTTGGCCTCCCTCCAGGCTATGAAGGCCTCCTGGGACGTCTTGGTCAGCTCGTAGTTGAGGCTCGGGGGTATCTTCTTGAGGATCGTTATCTCACGGGTCAGGACCCTCACGACCCCCCTCTCGTACTCGTTCAGGCCCTCCTGTTTCGAGGCCTTCTCGACTAGGGATACGAACTGGTCACTTGTGATCAGCTCCTGGTAGAGGGTCCTGAGCTCAGCCATGGCCGTGGCCCTCTCAACTACGCCCTGGGAGGGCATGTAGGTCTCCTCGTCCCAGCCCATGAGGCTCATGGCGTGCTCAAGGGACCAGATCCTCCTGTACCTCTCGAGGAGCTCCTTAATCACGGGGTTCTCGAACTTGGCCACTGAGGCCACCTGCCGGGAGGAGGGCCCTGTTAAATAAAACCGCTCTCCTGGCGTGGGATCAGGTTAACCGTTTTACGTGGCCTGGAGGGGGTCTGGCGGGGGAGGCCGTGTTCGAGGCCGAGTTCCCTCAGCTCAGGTCCATGACGTACCTTGACTGGGCAGCAGTTGGGGTGCCGCCCCTCAGGTCAATAGGGGCCGTAAGGGCCTACCTTGACATGCTCGAGAGGGACCCCGCCTCCGCCGCCTCGGGGGCCGCCCAGGCGGCGGCCAAGCAGGAGGCGAGGGCAGCCCTGGCGCCAATACTGGGCTGCAGCCCGGACAGGATAGTTTTCACGGGGACCAGCACGACCTCAGCCATACAGGTGGCGGTTGACGCTGTCTCCCCCTCCAAGGGGGACAACGTTGTCATAGCTGACATGGACTTCCCGCTCTTCTACGTTGAGGCCAAGAGGCTGAGCTCGAGGGGGGTCGAGGTCAGGGTCGCCCAGAACGCTGACGGGGACTACGAGATTGACCAGTTCTACGAGCTGATAGACAGGAGGACCAGGGCGGTCATGGTGAGCTCAGTGATGTGGGTCAACGGGCTGAGGCTTGACGTGGCTGAGCTGGCCAAGGTGGCCCACGAGGCCGGGGCCTACATAATAGTTGACGCTATACAGCAGGCCGGGGCCCTGAGGGTTGAGGCTGACAGGCTTGGCCTGGACTTCGTTGCTGTGGGCTCCCAGAAGTGGCTCATGGCGCCCTACGGCGTTGGGGCGCTGTGCGTGAGCAGGAGGGCAGTGGAGGAGCTCAGCCCTCCCAGGCCCGGCTACCTGAGCCTAGCCGTTAAGGACTGGGACGCCTTCTGGGCGGACCCCTCAAAGACGCCTGCAGGGTGGACTCAGGTCGAGGAGGGGGCGATCAAGTTCGAGTACGGCGGCACATTCCCTCCCCTTTCCCTGAGGGGGCTGGCGGCCAGCGCCTCGCTGATAAACGAGCTGGGGGTTGAGAGGGCCGAGGAGGTCGTTCTGAGGCTGAGGAAGGCGCTGGTCGAGGAGCTGGAGGACCTACGCCTTGAGGTGCTGTCGCCGCCGGAGGCCAGGAAGGCGAGCGGCATAGTCCTCTTCAGGGTACCTGGGGGCCTGAGGGAGAACTACATGGCGGCTGTGAGGCTGAGGTCAAGGGGGGTGATGGTCTCGGCCAGGGGGGCCGCTGGCGTCTGGGGGATAAGGGCCTCTGTGCACTTCCCTAACAGGGAGGAGGACGTGGAGGCCCTGGGGGAGGCGCTGAGGGGGCTGAGGGCCTAAGCATGCCGCGAAGGCCCTCAATGGAGTCGACAAACATTATCGGGTCCATGGTTTCATCTTGACGGGCGCTCTGGTCGGTCTTCGGAGCTTCGTGGTTGAATTTGAGATGAAGGCGTGAGCCCAGGGTAAGAGCCGAAAATTAGCCTTAAGCAATAGCCCCTTACCTTAAGCGATTACACCTTAGCTAATGGTGGCCTGATGTCTGGGGCAGGCTATAGCACCTTGAGCGCTCTAAGCCATGGCCTCTCCTTACTCACGTCAATTTAAGCTTACCGTGGGCGCATCTGGGGCTATCCAAGCGGGGGCTTGAGGGCGCTGGCAGGCCAGCTGGGCCGCGCTGAGCGGGGTCAGGAGGTAGGCCCCCTGGCCCTCATGCCACGCTAAAGCGCCTTGACGGCCTCCAGGGCCCTGTCGGCGTGCTCCTCGGCCTTCCTCAGGCCCCTTATGACCTGCTTTACCACGCCGTCGGGGCCTATCACGAACGTCACCCTCTCGGCCGTGCCCGTCGCCCTCAGCACCCCGAAGGCCCTTGAGACCTCCTTCTTAGCGTCGCTCGCAAGCGGGAACCTGGCCCCATATTTCTCGGCGAACCTCATCTGGGTCTCAAGGCTGTCAACGCTTACCCCTATGACCTCAGCCCCCAGCTTCCTGAACTCCTCGTAGAGCTCAGAGAACCTCTTCAGCTCCCTGGTGCAGCCCATCGTGAACGCCTTTGGGAAGAAGTAGAGTACGACCTTCCTGCCCCTCAGCTGGGACAGCCTCACCTTTCCCGCTGTCGTCTCAAGCTCGAGGTCGGGGACCGGGTCGCCTACCTGGACCACGCCTCTCACTGAGGGGCCTTGCTCAGGGCCCCTTTTAAGGCGGAGCATGTAGGGACAGGGACTTATAGGGGGCATGGGCCCTAGCTTATTTACCTAGGCCCCCTCAAGGCGACAGGTGTATACAGTGGCGTCCGAGGGCCTCGAGCTCCTCAGGTCCAGCGTCAGGGAGTTCGCGGAGAAGGTGATCAAGCCAGTCGCGAGGAGGATAGACCAGGAGAACGCCGTTCCCCCCGACATTATAAGGCAGGTAGCCGAGATGGGCTACTTCGCCCTGAGGGTCCCCCAGGAGTACGGGGGCCCTGGGCTGAGCACCCTTGAGTCAGTCATAGTGGTTGAGGAGCTGGCCAGGGCCTCTGGGGCAGTCGCAATAATGGCCACCGTCTCGGGCACCATGGTGGCCTACCCGCTAGTCCACTACGCCTCCCCTGAGATAAAGGAGAGGTACCTGACGAAGCTGGCAAAGGGGGCCATAGGGGCCTTCGCCCTGAGCGAGCCTTGCTGCGGCACAGATGCGGCGGCCATAACCACGAGGGCGGTCAAGGAGGGGGACGAGTACGTGATAAGCGGCAGGAAGACATGGATAACCAACTCCCCATACGCCGACTTCTTCCTCGTGGCGGCCAGGACCGGGAGGCCTGAGGACAGGCACAGGGGCGTCTCGCTGTTCGTAGTAGATAAGACATCGTGTATAGAGGTCTCAAAGCTCGACATGATGGGCTACAGGGGCAGCGGGACGAGCGAGGTGCTTTTCAGGGACTGCAGGGTACCCGAGTCAAACATGGTCGGCCAGCTGAACGGCGGCTTCAAGATAGTCATGGACGCGCTAAACGAGGGCAGGGTGGTCACGGCCGCCACAGCCCTTGGGCTGGCCGAGGCGGCCTTCGAGGACGCCCTGGCATACTCGAGGCAGAGGGAGTCCATGGGGGTGCCGATAGCTGAGCACCAGATGGTCCAGTACATGCTTGCCGAGATGAAGGTCAGGGTCGAGGCCATGAGGCTGCTGATATATGAGGCCGCCAGGAAGGTTGACGCGGGGGACCCCGACTACCCAATGTGGAGCAGCATGGCAAAGCTTGCAGCCGCCCAGTGGGGGGTTGACGTGGCAAGGATGGCGGTGCAGGTCGAGGGGGGCTTCGGGTACAGCAGGGAGAGCCTGGTCGAGAGGGTCTACAGGGACATAAAGATGGTCGAGATAGGCGACGGCACTAATGAGGTCCAGAGGCTGGTCATAGCGAGGAGCCTGCTGGGCAGGATAAGGGGGGTTA
>JAKLZP010000026.1:0-12376 GCA_022015155.1 Acidilobus sp.
GAGAACCCAATAATATTCAACCCGATGCCTCTGTCCGCTGAGAACCTCTACGCTATCTACCAGGCTCTCTCAGAGGCTGAGGGCGAGGGCTGGCTCGTGACCCAGACGGTGAACCAGGCCATAGAGACCCACCAGGTGGCGGCAGTTCTGACAAACCTCCCTGAGGAGAGCTGGGCCACCAACCTCAACAACTGGAACAACGGCAACCCGGCCAAGGTCTACATATGGGACAACGTGAGCCTTGCCAGGGAGTACCTGGCCGCGTACTCGGCCATGCTTGGCATGCCCATATCGCCTGTGGTGCCGCTTTCCTTCGCCCACGCGCCCAACGCCAGCATAAGCGCCTTTGAGGCAATGACTGGCGAGCCGGCCTACGTCACTGTGAACGGGGTCACCGAGGCCAACCCGCTCTACATGTACTACACCATGTGGAACTGGCTCTACGTCAGCGAGGGCAGCGACTGGACCTGGCAGGCGGGGCCGCCCAACAACGGGCCGCAGTGGTTCTGGGTCCAGCCGGTCATATACGACCAGGCGATAGTGAGCTACGTGAGGCAGGCGTTCTCGAAGGTGGCGCCCTTCAGCGTCGTCACTAACAGGCAGGGCAAGGTCCTCATAAGCTTCTACAACAACCTGACCTCCGCCCAGGCCCCGTTGCCTGTCCACCTGTACCTGGTGATATCTAATGGCACAGCCAATGTCAGCGAGTACGTGACGCTCGGCGAGCAGGTCTCAGCGGTCACCGCCAACATAACTGTGACCCCAGGCTCTGCTGTCACCGTCTACCTCTACGCGCCCGTGACACAGCCCGAGCTCGGCGCCGCGGTGATCCCCGTGTCGAACAACGGCCTGCTGATAGGCGAGTACACGCTGACGGCCCAGAAGGGGGTCGTGACTACGACAGCCCCGCCCTCGCCGTCAACCACCTCAACTGTTACTACGCTGAGCACTACAGTGACCGTAACAGAGACCTCAACGGTGACCACATCGGTGACCACATCAGAGACCTCAACTACTGCGATCTGGGTAGTGGTAGGCATAGTCATCGTGGCCGTCATAATAGCCGTCCTGATAGGGGTCTCGAGACGCTAAGCCTGACGTAACGCCTATCCTTTTCTTTTTTTGATGCCCCTTTATCTTTACTTAAGGCAGCCTTACTGGCGCTATAGTTATGAGGCTCAGGAGCAGTAGCAGCGTCAAGAGCTCAACGGCCGCGGCCGCCTCGCGACCAGCCCTGAACCTTGAAAGCGCTTCCCTCAGGGCCTGCCCTCCATCGCTCTCTACGCCGAAGCCTGGGAGGGGGAAGGCTAGGGGCGCGGCGTTCACGAGCGCCAGGCCGAAGTTCACCACGTACATAGCTGAGACGAAGCTCATGAGCCACGGAATCGAGAAGGCCTGTACCACCTCTATGCCGAGCCTGGTGTAGCCGGCGGGCTTGAACACCGTGAGGTTCCTGAGGGCCCCCTGATACAACACAGAGAGGGTCACGACAGCTGCCCCGGGCCCCTCGGCCCCTGACCTGATAAGGGCCCTGAGGCCCTGCTCAACGGTCCTAACCAGGGTCCCGTTAACGGCAACTATAACCATGCCCGGCTGAAGCCCAGCATGTGAAGCCGGCGAGCCTGGCTGGACGCTAACTATCTGAACGCCGTTAGCTAAGTGGGCCGCCAGGTAGCCGGTGAGGTACATGAAGGCGAGGCCAAGGGCCAGGTTGGCCGCGACGCCGGCCGAGTATATCATGGCCTTTGACCTGACCCTCGTAGCCTTCATGGCCTCCTCGTCAGGCTCCACGAAGGCCGCGGGTATGAAGGCGAGCAGCAGGAAGCCGGCGCTCCTTATGGGGACGCCGACAGACCTCGCCACGACCGCGTGGGAGAGCTCATGGACTAGGACCGCTACCCCAACGGCCAGAAGTATGTAGATGAGCTCGTTCAGCCCCACCGTGACGCCAGGTATCAGCGGCACGAAGCCCTCCTGGGAGGCGGCCTGGGTCGGCGCTATGTACCTCCCTACGAACAGCTCGGCACTGACGTAGTAGAACAGGGCCGCTGAGACCATGGCGAGGGGCACCGAGACCAGGCCGTAGGCCCTGATCAGCCTCGCCCTGGTCCCCGACGCATAGGGGGCCCTGCTGTACCTGAGCCTGTAGACCAGGAGGAAAGGGTATACCGTCAGGGGCCCCCTGGTCCCCCTGACAACGAGGTATAGGGCTAGCCAGGCGGCTATGAAGGCGGCTGTTGCGTAGGCCCAGGCAGGGGTCATCTCCAGCTCCTCAGGTACTCCCTCTGCGCGGGCGTAAGTTCGTCTATCCTTACGCCCATGGTCTCCAGCTTGAGCCTGGCTACCAGCTCATCCTGCTCACGGGGTACGTCATAGACCTTCGGGGCCAGCCTGCCCCTGTTCTGGACGTGGTAGAGCACTGAGAGGGCCTGGTTAGCGAAGCTCATGTCCATCACCTCGCTGGGGTGCCCCTCGGCCGCCACCAGGTTAACTAGCCTGCCCTCGGCCAACAGGTAGAGCCTCCTGCCGTCGGGGAGCCTGTACTCGACAACGTTGGGCCTCACGGTCCTCTTAGAGACCGCTATGGACTCCAGGTCGGAGACGCTCACCTCCACGTTGAAGTGGCCCGCGTTGGCCAGGATTGCGCCGTCCCTCATCTTAAGCATGTGCTCCTTAGTTATCACGTCCCTGTCCCCAGTGGCCGTTATGAAGATCTCGCCCACCTCAGCGGCCTCAGACATGGGCATCACGTCGAAGCCGTCCATCACCGCCTCAAGCGCCCTTATGGGGTCGACCTCGGTCACTATAACGCGGGCCCCCATGCCCCTCAGCCTCATAGCTATCCCGCGGCCCACCCAACCGTAGCCTGCTACCACGACCCTCTTGCCAGCCAGGAGCGCGTTCGTGGCCCTAAGTATGCCGTCAACTGTGCTCTGGCCAGTGCCGTACCTGTTGTCGAAGAGGTACTTGGTCAGGGCGTTGTTCACGGCTATCACAGGGTAGAGGAGCCTCCCCTCGGCCTCGAGGGCCTTCAGCCTTATGACGCCCGTCGTGGTCTCCTCGTTGCCCCCTATTACGTTCTTGCCAACCTCAGGCATGGACTGGTGTATGGTCACATGAAGGTCAGCGCCGTCATCTATGACTATGTCCGGCCTTGCCCTGGCCGCCTCAGCTATGGCCCCGAAGTACTCCTGCTCGCTCATGCCCCTCCACGCGACCACCGTGATCCCCTCCTCCTCGGCCAGGGCGGCAGCAACGTCGTCCTGGGTTGAGAGGGGGTTGCTTGGGACCAGGAACACTGAGGCACCCCAGTCCCTCAGGGTCCTGACAAGGACCGCCGTCTCCTTAGTCACGTGCAGGGCCGCCGATATCCTCAGGCCCTCAAGGGGCTTCTTCTCCCTGTACATTGACCTCAGCTTCATGACGACAGGCATGTGAGCCTCAGCCCACTCCACCTTCAGCCTGCCCTCCTTAGCTAAGGAGGGGTCCTTGACCTTCGAGCTCGACAAGGCTTCTCACCGAGGCCGAGTGGGGAAGGGCCATTAAAAAGAGATATAGATTTCAGAGGCTTGAAGTGAAGGGCGCCCTGCCCGCGTACGTAGCCACTGGACCGAGGTAGTCCTCTATCTCAAGGAGCCTGTTGTACTTGGCCACCCTCTCGCTCCTAGCCGGGGCCCCCGTCTTTATCACGCCGGCCCCCACGGCCACGGCGAGGTCAGCTATGAAGGAGTCCTCTGTGTCACCGCTCCTGTGGCTTATGACAGGCCTCACTCCCGCGTCCCTCGCCACCCTCACGTACTCCAGGGTCTCAGTAAGGGTGCCGACCTGGTTGACCTTCACCAGGGCGCCGTTTGTCGCCCTGGCCTTCACCCCCTCCCTCAGGTACCTCACGTTTGTGGCGTAGATGTCGTCGCCAACTATGAGAACCTTTGAGCCGAGCCTTGACGTTATCTCAGCGAAGTGCTTCAAGTCCTCCTCGTGGAAGGGGTCCTCAAGGTAGGCTATGCTGAACTCCTCCACGAGCTGCTTGTAGAGCTCCAGCAGGGAGCCTGCGTCGTAGTCCTTCCCGTCAACCCTGTAGGCCTTCCTCTCCTGGTCATAGAACTGTGAGGCCGCAGCGTCGATGCCTAACATGAAGTCGGAGCCCAAGGTATAGCCTGCGGCCTTTATGGCAGCGCTCAGGGCCTCCAGGGCCTCCCTGACCTCCTTCATGGGCGGGGCGTAGCCTCCTTCATCCCCCACGTTAGTGGCCCCCTTGCCGTACTTGTCCGCCAGGTAGGCCTTGAGCGCCTTGTAGACCTCGACAGACATCCTCATGGCCTCTGAGAAGGAGCTGGCCCCAACCGGTATGAGCAGGAACTCCTGGAAAGCCAGCTCGTTGCCCGCGTGGACGCCGCCGTTTATCACGTTAAGCAGCGGGGTCGGGAGGAGACGGGCTGAGGGGCCTCCCAGGTACTCAAAGAGCTCAAGGCCGGCGCTGGCCGCGGCGGCCTTGGCCACGGCTACGCTCACGGCGGTGGTCACGTTGCCGCCAAGCCTTGACTTGTTCGGGGTGCCGTCGAGTTCCACCAGGAGGCCGTCTATCCTGGCCTGCTCCCTCGAGTCGAGGCCTATCAGCCTTGGGGCGACGAAGGTGTTGAGGTTGGCAAGGGCCTGGGAGACCCCCATGCCTCCCCACCTCTTCCCCCCGTCCCTGAGCTCAACGGCCTCCTTGGTGCTCTTGCTGGCGCCGCTGGGCGCTATGCCGACCCCGACGCCGCCCTTAGTCCTGACCACAGCCTTAACAGTTGGGTTGCCACGGGAGTCTAGGGCCAGGACGCCCCTGACCCTGGTTACTATGAAGTCTTCCTCAGACAAGTCCAGGCCCTAGCTTCAGCAGGACGGGACCGAAATAAATGACTACCTCCTCATGAAGAGCAGCGCTGCCACCACTATCGCAAAGACCACGACAACGGCCACTGTGAGGAGGGAGCCCGTGACAACAGGCCTTTTCGGGCCTAGGTACACAGACGTCTGGGAGGGCACCACGAGCTCACCGGATAGCCTGAGCGTCCCGCTTGAGCTCGTCAGGACAGCCTGGTAGGCGTAGGACCCTGACGGGAGATAGATCGTCAGGCTCCTGGCCTGGGTCGGGCCCGCGGCCAGAGTCCCGTTGATGTAAAGCTTCCAGGAGCTCACGCCTGAGGGGACAGCGAAGGTGACGGCATATGATGTCGGCAGGGCGACCGCCAGGTTGACGGTGCCGTTCAGCCTCAGCGAGCCGGAAGGCCCCCTGAAGGTCAGGTTAGCGCTCCTCCAGAGTATTGAGTAGCTGGCGGGCCCTGAGGCCAAGTACACCGAGGCGCTCCCCGTGCTGAGCCAACTTGTCACAGGGGTCCCGTTGACCAGGAGCTCCCAGGCGCCTCCCGGCGGCAGGCCCTGCAAAGCCACGCTGAGTATCGATATTGGTGACGTAACGATTATGTTCAGGGGTCCCTGGGCAGGGGCCAGAGCAGGCGGCTCCCTGAGCTCGCCGCCGGGGTAGCTGAAGACCAGCTGATAGACCAGGGGAGTTGACGGTAACGGGAGCGTGGCGTTGGGGGCTGAGGTGAAGGGCAGCGCCACGGTGCCGTTAACTATCAGCTCCCACCTGACATCAGACGGGAGGCCCGTGACCATAACATGGGCCTGCCTTATCGCTGAGAACTGCAGGCTCAGGACGCTGTTCGAGCTCACCGAGATGATCTCCGAGGTCGCCGTGACGTTGATGCCCAGCGGGTAGTCGTAGTAGACCGCTGTGACATTGTAAACGCCCTCAAGCATCTCAAGCGTCGTTCCCTGAGGCCCTAGGGGACCTACCGCCGTATTGTTAATCACGAGCCACCATGACCCGCCTGGGAAGCTGGTCGGGATGAAGCTCACGGAGTAGAACTGGACAGGCATTGTTATTGTGGTGTTCCCTGTCAGGTTGAGCTCGGAGCTCCACACTGTAACGTTAGCCCTCGGCACCTGGAGGAAGGCCACCACTTCTACCTTGTAGATGCCCTGGGGCAGGGTGAATGAGAGCGCCTGAGAGGTCCCCTCGGCCACCTTGATGCCGTTGACAAGGACCTCCCACGTGACGTTCTGAGGCTTCGACGGGAACAGGACATCGACTCCGTACGTGTAGAAGGGCACCAGCAGGGTCTCGGACCCGTTTATGAAGAGCCTCCCAGAGGTCACGTTAATGTAGGTGGACAGGAGCGGGTAGTAGACCGTGACCACGTAGCTGTAGTTGCCTGCAGGCAACTGTATAGTTATAATGGGCAGGGTTGACGAGGCCACCTTCTTCCCGTCCAGCACAAGATACCACTCGATGCCCTGAGGAGCGCCCTGTAGCTCAAGCGTGAGCGAGTAGAGGCCGGCGTAGAACTGTATTATCGAGCTGGTCGTCGCGTTAATGATGCCCTCTGAGGCCACCGTGTACGTGCCCAGGGGGCCGTAGTAGACGACGACGCTGTACCTGTAAACGCCCGCGGGGAGCGGCAAGACCTTGACAGCGCTGGTCGTGAGGTTTATCACCGTTGTCCCGTTGATCACGAGGGACCAGCTGACGCCTGGCGCCTCGTCAATGGTCACGACCGTCAGGTTATAGACCTCTGGCCTAATGGCCAGGACCTCGTTGGAGCCAAGGTATATGGTGCCCTCGGACTCTATGACGCTCTCCTTCAGCGGAGCGTAATAGAACAGCACCTTATATATGAGTATATGCCTGCCCTCAGCGTCAGCGTAATAGAGCTGTTGTAGAAGGGTCCCAGCCTGGTCCCGTTAATTATCAGGTACCAGGGCGTGCCGCTTGGCAGCCCCTGCTGCAACACTGTGAGGGCATATGTTGTTGGGTAGGGCACGACCACGAGCTCGTTGCCCGTCACTGCGAAGGTCCCCTTGGCGAACAGGCCCGTGGAGTAGGTGCTGGCGTTAAACGAGTAGGCCGCGTAAGAGTAAACGCCTGGCCCCAGGAGCAGGGTTATGTTGCCAGTGGTGTAGGGCGTCTGCAGGGAGGAGTTGATCACAACATACCACTCGAGCCCAGGGGGCAGGCCGAGCGGCCAGAGCTTGACGGTGTAGGCTGTCAGCTGAATAGTCTCGTTGGAGCTCAGGTCAAAGACGCCATGACCCAGCGGCACCCACTGGCTAAAGGAGGAACTGTAATATGAGGCGTTGTAGGAGTAAACGTCCTCAGGCAGCCACAGGGAGAGGTTCCCTGTGCCCTCAACCATGAACGTGCCGTTGATGTAGACCCTGTACGTGGCGCCCTCGGGCAGGCCCGCAGCCGTGAAGTAAACCTTGTAGACGTTTATGAAGACTGTGTAGTTGGAGGTAAGGTCTATCACGCCGCTCCTGATGGTCAGGTACTTCCCTGAGGTGCCGTTGAAGTAGGTTATCATATATGAGTAAACGCCTGGCGACAGGTAGAAGTTTATAACGTTAGAGTAGTTAGTCTCAAATATCGTTGAGTTTATGACAACAGACCAGAGGAAGCCCTTCGGCAGATATGAGAGGACGAACGAGAGCCTGTACTTAACCTGCTGAGCCTGGGACGTCTTAAGCGCTAGTGGCGCGAGCGCTAGCAGAACCCCCAGGGCTATGACCAATAGGGCCCTGGCGCTCAAGCCGCGGACCTCTGATAGCTTGAGCGACAAGAGGGCTGAAAAATATTATTCTATCTTGTCGCTGTAAGCCCTTTTTACTTAGCCCTGTCAGAGCGTCTAGGGAGGGCCTTTGCCAAGGGGCGGCAGGAGGCAGGCAGACCCCTTCACGTGCCCGGTCTGCGGCGCCAGGGTCACGGAGCCCGAGAGGACTTGGACTGTGGTCTCCCCTATCCCTGACAGCAAGGGAAGGGTCACGATAACGATAATGGGCTCCTTCAGGTGCCCCAACGGGCACACCTGGAAGGCCGTGATAAAGAAGTTCAAGAGCGGGGGCGAGGAGGAAGAGGAGGGCGGAGGCGAACGTGAGCCAGGCGAGGTGATAATCCTGGACCTCTCTGACATACAGGACTTTGACGAAGAGTCGCCTCCTCCTGAGTGACCTGCTGGCGGGACTAGACAGACGCTTTAACTTTCAGCGGGTCAAGGGGTTTTCCGTCAACGCGTCCTCTGACAAAGGCGTGACCCAAGTGACGTTACAAAATATATTCCTTGAAATAGGTAATATCTTAAACGGAGGACATGACGAGGAGGGGACAGCAGGTCTTTGAGAGAATAGTAGTTGATCACGTTGCGAGGATAGCCGCCGGCCTCGAGGGGCCTGAGGGCTTCTACTCGCCCCTGCTCTCAGGGCACGTCCAGGAGGCCATACGGCTCGTGGGCCTCAGGCTGAGGAGGCCAAGGGAGCTGCCCATAACGTGCCCCCTGTGCGGCGAGGGCTCCGGAAGCTTCACCCCGAAGGGCTACTACCTTCACCTTCTGAGGGCTCACCGCCAGGAGCTTCTTGACCTTGTTCAGACGGAGGCCTTAAGGATAGCAGGAGCCGCGAGAGCCGCGGGGCCCTGATAATCCTCAGCTGCCCGCCCTCGAACTGAAAGAGAACGTACTCTACGTCCTCTTCTGCCTTCATGGGGCCGTCGTAGAGGTAGGTGTCGGGCGGGGCGTCATACCACTCCACAGAGCTCAAGGCGAGCTTCTCAAACCCCTCCTGCTGGGCCTGGGACAGGTGCTGAAGCCTCAGGACGCCGACCCTGGTGAGCCTCTGAGGCGTTGGGGAGAGGAGCCTTGTGCCCGTCCTGTCCTTAATCCCCTCGCCTATCACATACCTTGTCTCCCCTCCCTCGGCCTCAATTATGGCGAAGTCCCCCTTCCTTGACTTCATGACGCTCTCCGCGACCTGAAGGACTGCGTCAACGCCTTTCGCCTGAACTTCGACCTCCTCGGCCCCTGAGGGCGCCAGGGCCTCCACCTCGATGGGGCCTATTGTCACCGTCCTCCTTTTGAACCACGTGACCTTAACTCTGGCCAAGACCTGTCGCCTCAGCTGCCCTTAGCAGCGTTTGCCCTGAGGTAACAGCTTTTACCACAAATTAAATGCTTCAGTTGTACCTCGCTGTATCTCTATACCTTAAAATTTTCTGACGCACCACTCAACAACTGGTGTCCAACCTTGCAAGGCGGAACCAGGCAAGCGCCGGTGACGGCGCTGAGGGAGGAGATGTACGAGATACAGGGCGAGACGGCCTTCACGTACCTCCCCATAATAAGGCAGCTCGAGTCGAGGGGGGTCAAGGTGATAAGCTTTGGCATAGGCCAGCCCGACTTCCCCACTCCTAAGTACATAAGGGAGGCCGCCAAGGACGCCCTCGACCAGGGCTTCACTGGCTACACCGAGACCGCGGGCATACCTGAGCTCAGGGAGGCCATAGCTGACTACCTCAATGAGAGGTACGGCGCTGGGGTCAGGCCTGACGAGGTGCTTGTGACTACAGGCACTAAGACGGCCATATTCATGGTGGGCGGCGCCTACCTGAGGCCTGGGGACGAGGCCATTGTCATAGAGCCCAGTTACTACGCCTACTCCCAGGTGGCCAAGTTCTTCGGCGCTAAGCCCGTCTTCGTGCCCATGGACTTCAGGCCCGGCGAGGGGTTCAGCCTCGACATAGCCAAGGTAGAGAACGCCATAACGCCCAGGACCAGGCTGCTCTTCCTCAATAACCCCCATAACCCGACCGGGGCCGTGCTGCCGCCTAAGCACGTCGAGGAGCTGATGGAGCTGGCCTCCTCGAAGGGGATAATAGTCGTGGCTGACGAGATATATGACAACTTCCTCTACGACGTCCCGTTCAGGAGCACCATAAGCACAGAGGGCTGGAGGGACTACCTCATATACATCAACGGGTTCTCGAAGACCTTCGCCATGACCGGGTGGAGGCTCGGCTACATGGTCGCCAGGCGCGAGGTCATAGAGAGGATGCTTGACCTGGCAGTCAGCGTCTACAGCTGCGCTAACAGCATAGCCCAGAAGGCAGGCGTCGCCGCCCTAAAGGGGGACTGGACGCCTGTTAAGGAGATGATAGCTGAGTTCAAGAGGAGGGCCCAGGCCCTCTACTCATCGCTTAAGGACGTGCCCGGCTTCGAGCCCTACATGCCCTCGGGGGCCTTCTACATGTTCCCGAGGGTCTCTAAGCTCATGAATGCCCTGGGGACGAGGAACGTGTCGGAGCTCGTTAACAGGCTCCTCTACGAGAAGGGGGTCCTCGTCCTGCCCGGCACCTCGTTCCCTGACAGGGCTGGGGCCGAGTTCGTGAGGTTCAGCTTCGCCACGTCGATTGACAACATAGTTGAGGGCGTCAGGAGGATAGCCGAGTTCGCCAGGGAGGTCATGAAGTAACCCCTAAGCAAGCCCCTTATCCTCCTTCAACGGACCTCTTTCAGGCGAGCGGCCTTGCCCGGCTTCATGGGTCTGGTCACAGACTTTGGGGGCTCGGTCTATGACGGCATAGTTGAAGCTGTAGTCAAGTCCATAGACCCAGGGGTCCAGTTGGTCAGGCTTGAGACGGGCGTGCCGCCGTTCTCCGTCCTCGCTGGCAGCTACATAGTCTACTCGTCATACCGCTGGCTTCCACCTCGCTCAGCCCTGGTCGCCGTGGTCGACCCAGGCGTGGGCACCGCCAGGAGGGCGGTGATAGTTGAGACCAGGAACTACACGTTCGTGGCGCCGGACAACGGCGTCATATATGAGGCAGCCCTCGAGGACGGCATAAGGTCAGCCTACGTTATTGACTACCAGGCCGTCAGGAGGGAGGCCTCGAAGTACGTCCCAGCCTTCCTGACCACCCCCCTCTCAAACACCTTCCACGGCAGGGACATCTTCGCGCCTGCCGCCGCGTTGATCCTAAGGGGCGTGGACCCCTCCTCCATAGGGAGGCCCGTAAGTCCTTCGACGCTCACGACCCTCAGGCTGAGGAGGGTAGTCAGGAGGGGCGGCAGGCTAAGCGTGACGGCGGTCTACGTTGACAGGTTCGGCAACGTGGCCCTGAGCGCGACCCCAAGGGACCTAGCCATAAGGGAGGGGGCCATGGTCAGGCTCTCCAGGGGCGGCTCAGCTTTCCTGGCGAGGAGGGCCAGGACGTTCGGTGACGTCAAGTCTGGCCAGTGGGTCCTCTACGTTAACAGCTTCGGCTTCTGGGAGGTGGCCATCAACCAGGGGAGCGCCGCCTCCGCCCTCCAGGTCAGGGTCGGAGACGAGGTGCAGCTCGAGCTCATAAGCTAGCTCAGGCCCACGCATATGGAGTCGAAGGGCTCGAGGGGGCCGTCCAGGGCCTTTCTAGCTGGGGACAGCAGGGGGTCCTCGTCGGCGGTCCCCTCAGCTATCTCCACGAGGAGCCTTGACAGGGCCGGCGACAGCGTTAGCCCGGCGCCGTCTAGGCCAGCTATAACGTATACCCTGTCGTCAACCTCTCCCACCACGGGCAGGCCGTCAGGCCCTGAGGCGCAGGGCGCTGACCATGACGACACGGGCCTCATGAGCTCAGCGACGGGCATCCTCCTCGACACCCTCTCAAGCACCTCATAGGGCTCTGAGGGCTCGTACCTGAAGCCGTCCTCAGGCCTGCTCAGAGTGCTGTCAGGGCCTCCGACTATAGCCCTTTTGCCCGACTCAGGCACCACGTAGAACTCGTTGACGTCGTCCTCCACTATCATGTTGGGCACCCTCTCGCCTTCGACCGAGTGCGCCGAGCACCTGTACAGCCTCAGGTCGACCTTGACCAGGGAGGGGGTCCATGGCCCCGCCGCCACGAAGTAGGCCTCAGCCTCTATTGGGCTTCCATCGAAGTACAGCCTTCCGCCCCTGCTGGTCACCTGGCCGCCCCTGAACGTAACCCCCTTCTCAGCAAGGACTTTGGTCAGAGCGTTGACAGCGTCGCCGGCGTTCACGATGCCCTGCATCATGAATATCGCCTTCTCGCCCTCGCCCTTCAAGAGATCGTCCACCTCGTCAAGCTTCATCACCTCAGCGACCGCGCCGAGCCTCCTCAGCTCTGCCGCCACGGCCTCAGCGCATCGGCAGAGCTCCCTCGTAGGCACCCATATCGTTGGCGTCTCCCTGACGCCAACCCAGGAGTAGTAGTTTATCGCCTCCATAGCGTACTTGAGGAGCGGCACTGGCAGCTGAAGGGAAAGTATGCCGGCTGCCCTTGACGAGGCGCCGTAGCCTGGGTACTCCTTCTCGTAAACTGTGACCTCATACCCCCGTCGAGCGAGGTGATAAGCCGTCCAGAGGCCGGCAAGGCCGGCCCCTATAACGGCGACCCTACGGCCGCTACTCAAGGTCGCACCTTCTAGGTAATTTACCTAGAGCTGTTGAGGCTCCAAGGCTTATTAACCTTGACCAAGGCGCTAACATCCCACGACGGTGGTTAAGG
>JAKLZP010000027.1:0-12142 GCA_022015155.1 Acidilobus sp.
GTCGGCAAACAACGCTTCAGTGCAGCGTTAGGGCCGTGAGCAGGCCTATCAGGATCGCCATCACGGTCCCGGCTATCGCGAAGTCCCTGGGCTCGTAGCCGCCCGCCGAGTAGGCTATCAGGTTGGCCGGGTGGGAGAAGGGTTGAGGGATGTTGAGGAGACCCCATGGCCACAGCGAGGACCGGTCATCGGGTGAGGGGGAGCTTACGGCCAGCGGGCCCACGAGGGCGGCCGAGGCCACGTTGCCCGCTAGGTCAGTCAGTACGAGGGAGGTCAGGAAGAGCAGGAAGGGACTTGAGGACAGGGGGTCAGGTAGGAGGAGAGGTCCTGAAGGAGCGCGAGCGGGGTCACGACGTCTGTTGTGTCGAGCACTAGGGCGGACAGCACGCCGACAAGGTCATGCCTTAGCCTTCTGCTCATGAGGAGCCACAGGGGACCGCCAGCACGGCCAGGGACGCGGCAGGCTTGAGGGCGTCAAGCTCTCAGCCTAGCTGTTAGGCGAGCTCCTTTAAGGGACTTCACCGCGTCATGGAAGCCTGAAGGAGGCTGTGGCGTTCTCGTTAGCGGAGTCGCTGACCGTGAGGACCATAACGTCGCCCGCCACGTAGCGGACCCCGCAGTTGATGTCTATTATTGCGTTTGAGTAATGCCTTATGGGCACGCTGAGGCGCTGGGAGCAGGCCACGGTCCCGTTAGGCCAGGTCACCTGGGCGTAGGTTATGTTGACCTCGCCAGGCCCGTCGTAAAAGAGTATGGCTGAGACCTTGAGCTCACCGTTCACGTCCTCAGGGCTCACAGAAACTATTGAGAGGTTGCTGCCGACTGGGGTATAGCTGGTCGTGGTCGAAGACGTAGTAGTTGTCGTCGTCCTTGGCGCTGAGGTAGTTGACGTGAAGTGGGTCGACGTAGTGGTCGTCCTCTGGCGGCCGCTGGGGGCCTGGGAGGCGTAGTAGGCCAGGGCTGAGAACGTGGCTATCAGGAATACAGTTATGAGTAGCACCGCGAGGGCCCTTGAGGCTGCCAAGGCTCCCGCGGACTCCCTGACCCCGCGGCTTAAGAAGAGACCCTCAGCCCCTGAACTAGCAGCGGAGCGCTGACCACCCTTCCGTACCTCCTCCTCTCGCCTGCGGCCCCGGCTATCCCCCTGAGCAGGGACCTCAGGTCGCCCGAGAGGACGAACTCCCTCAGGCCGCCCTTGCCGTCCCAGGCCACGGAGGCCGTCACAGAGAACTCGCCTGTGTCGAAGTTGCTCGTGTGAACCCCTTCAACCTGGTCAACCACTACCGCGTCGCCTACGTCGCTGAGCGGGGGTGCCTCTACCACCATGTATGTGGCTGAGATCGCCGGGAGGGTCATGTATGTCCTCCACGACGAGTGGGTGTTCTCAGCCCCTGCCCTGGCTGACCAGTACGTGTTTGAGAGGGCGGTCCTGAAGACGCCAGAGGCCATGACGTTAACGGCCCTAGTGGGGAGGCCCTCGCCGTCAAAGGCCCTTGACCAGGTGCCTCCGGGCAGCCTGGGGTCATCGGTGACGCTCACCTTAGACCCCAGGTCCTCACCTGGCCTCAGGGGGCTCTTGCCCCTGTACACGTTCTCAAGGCTGACGGCGTGGTTGAGGAGGGGGAAGAGGAGCTCGTTGACGGCCTTCGGCGTCAGCAGGACGGGCCTGCCACGTAAGTCCTCCCTCCTCCTTGATGAGGTCATGGAGACCTTCTCGTGGAGCTCCTTGACGAGCGCCTCAGCGCTTATCCCCCTCACAGTCCTCGAGTCAACGAACTCGTAGACCTCAGGACCCACGTAGCCCTCGCTGAGGTAGTTGGCCGAGGCTGCCAGGCCCACGAACGATGCCTGCTGCTGCACGTCAACGCCCTCAGTGCTGACGACCCTGACCCTGGAGGTCCCTCCCCAGCCTCTCGTCATTATTATGTTGAGGTTGCCTGGCCTGGAGGAGAGGACCTCGTTCACGAGGCCCCTGACGACCTCGTAGGGCTCCTCAAGGGCTGGGTCGTAGGCCCCCTCAAGGGGCGTCACCGGCTCAGGGGACGGCAGCGCGTTATGGGGGTCAGGCCTGCCCGCCCTCGCTGACCTTACTGCCATCTCGAGGAGGTCCTCCGTCAGGGAGTTGCCGTAGGCGAACCCGAGCCTCCTCTGGTCGTCTATCACCCTCACCCCATACCCTACCTCCCTGTACGTGAGTCCATAGTAGCTCATCTTCTCCCAGGACAGCTCGTAGGTGCTCACGTCAACCGCCATGACCTCCGCCTGGAAGCCCAGCGACCTGGCCCTGGAGATGAGGCCCTCCAGGCTGAGCTCGGCCATCCCCGTCACCCCACCTTCAGCCTGGAGACCCTCACGTAAGGCCCCCCTGTGCCGACGAAGACGCTCTGCCCTGACTTGCCGCAGACCCCGGGCCTCACGTCGAAGTCCCTCGAGACGGCGTCTATGTTTGAGATGGTCTCTATGGTGTAGCCGGCTATGCCAGCCCCCCTTATGGGCTCCTTGACCTCGCCGTTTACAACGTGGTAGCCCTCCTGGACCCCAAACTGGAACGTCCCGTCGGGGCTCGTCTGGCCGCCCATGACTGAGAGCATGAGGTAGCCCTCCTTCACGTCCCTGAGCAGCTCGTCAAGCGTTAGGTCACCAGGCTTGAAGTAAGTGTTCCTCATCCTTATTATGACGCTGCTCCTGAAGTCCTCAGCTCTCCCGTTCCCGGTCGGCTGCTCGCCGAGGGAGACCGCGTAGGTCCTGTCATTCATGAACTCCTTGACCACGCCTCCCTCTATTATCTTGACCTCCCTCCCCTCAACGCCCTCATCGTCATACGGCGTGAGGCCTATAGCCATGGGGTGGTCAAGGGAGGGCGAGTCGGAGACGTTGACGAACTCCCTCGCTATCCTCTTCCCCCTCAGCCTGCCCAGTATGCCCTCTATTGCCAGGTCGGCCTCGGCCAGGTGCCCGAGGGCCTCGTGGGCGAACACGCCTGAGACCTCAGGGCCCAGGACCACCGTGTACTCGCCGGGCTTCACTGTCACACCCCTCAGCTGGCCCCTCAGCCTCTTGAGCACGGTCTCGGCCAGCTCGTTGACGTCAAAGGCCTCGAAGGCGTAGCCCATGTAGGTCGAGACCGACGAGTAAGCGCTGGCCACCACGTCCCCTTCCCTCGCGGTGGCCGTTATGGAGAGCCTGGAGATGGTGTAGCTCATCTCCAGGTCCCTGCCGTCCGTGCTCCAGTAGCCCTTACTGAGCTCCACCTGAGAGTATGAGACTGTGACCGCCCTGACCCTCTGGTCTGCCTTAAGGACCTGGTCCCTGAGCCTCCTGGCGTCCTCCATAATCTCGTCAGGGGACTTTGTCAGGGGGTGCTTGACAGGCACCGTGACCCTGTCGACCTTAGGCTTAAGCAGGGCCACCCTCACGCCTCCCTGGCCAGGAGAGCTCCTTACGGCGTCGTGGGCGTCTGAGGCCCTCAGCTCCCTGTTGGCGGTGAGGTAGCCCCAGGCCCCCCTGACGAGGACCCTTAGGGCGTAGCCCTCTGAGACGCCGTAGTTGTTCACGACCTCCCTTGACTCGCTGGCCGTCACGGCAAGCGTCCTGGCCCTATAATACCTCAGGTCGGCGAACTCTGCGCCCAGCCTCTCGGCCTCCACGAGGACCTCCTGCAAGGGGGACCCCTGGTCTGGCTAGGGCACTAGCATTAATACCAAGCGGCCCGTACACCCAGGGGAGCCTGACGTGGCCAGGTACACGGTCAGCCTGGGCAAGGTGTCTTTCGTCGTTGACGACTCCCTGCTCTACACGGAGACCGACGAGTGGGTGAAGGTAGAGGGCAGCAGGGTCAGGGTAGGCATAACTGACTACGCCCAGAAGCAGCTGAAGGACGTAGTTGGCGTGGACCTCCCTAAGGTGGGGCAGGAGGTCAATGAGGGCATGGACCTGGCAGTGCTGGAGTCCGTGAAGGCCACGGCCGAGGTCTACTCGCCTGTGACGGGCAAGGTGGTAGAGGTCAACGAGAGGCTCCTGGACGAGCCCGAGCTGATAAATAAGGAGCCCTACGACGGCGGCTGGATAGCTGTAATAGAGCCCGCTGGCCCCCTTGACAAGTCTAAGTTCCTTGACCACAGGGCCTACGTTGAGAGCGTCAAGAAGAGGTCGTCCTAGCCTTAAGTCGCGTTCATACAGCTTCTCCTAACTCTATTTATAGTCTCAGGAGAAAGGGGCCAGCGAGGGCGCAAGCCCCTTGCCTGTTGAGACCATATATCACGACGTAGTCGTCGTGGGCTCCGGCATAGCGGGCCTCAGGGCCGCCGTCGAGCTGAAGAGAAGGTACGGCGACAAGCTTAACGTGGGTATTATAAGCAAGGTCCAACTGATGAGAAGCCACAGCGTGGCCGCCGAGGGCGGCACGGCGGCCGCCCTCTACCCTCAGGAGGGCGACAGCTTCGCCCTGCATGCCTGGGACACAATAAAGGGGTCTGACTTCCTTGCTGACCAGGACGCGGTCTGGAACTTCGTTAAGCTCATGCCTGAGGAGATACTGCTTCTGGACCACTGGGGCATGCCGTGGAGCCGCAGGCCTGACGGAAGGATAATGCAGAGGCCCTTCGGGGGCCACACCTTCCCAAGGACTACCATGGCTGCCGACAGGCTCGGGCACGCGGCTATGAGGACCCTTTACAACAAGCTGCTCCAGTACGACGGCTGGGAGAGGTATGACGAGTGGTTCGTCACGGACTTCATAATTGAGAACAACGTCTACAAGGGCCTCTTCGCCATAAACCTCAAGGACGGCAAGCTGTACATGTTCAGGAGCAAGGCAGCCATAATAGCAATGGGAGGCCTGGGCAGGCTCTACCCGTTCACGACCTATGCCCACACGGTGACCGGCGACGGGATGGCGGCGGCCTACAGGGCCGGCCTTGCGATAAAGGACCCGGAGATGGTCCAGTTCCACCCAACAGGCCTGGTGCCCAGCGGCATCCTGATAACTGAGGGCGCCAGGGGGGAGGGCGCCGTACTTAGGAACAAGAACGGGGAGAGGTTCATGGCAAGGTACGCGCCGAAGTTCCTCGACCTGGCCCCAAGGGATGTAGTCTCCAGGGCGATATACACGGAGTACCTGCAGGGCAGGGCGTTCATAGATGAGGCCTCAGGCATGCCGTACGTCCTGCTTGACATGACTCACCTGGGCGAGGAGAAGATCAATGAGAAGCTGCCGAACATTAGGGAGATAGGGATAAGGTACGTCGGCATAGACCCCGTCGAGGAGCCTCTGCCCGTGTTCCCAGCAGCGCACTATCACATGGGGGGCATAGCCACGGACATATACTATCGCGTTATGACGCCAGACGGCAAGTGGGTCAAGGGGCTCTTCGCCGCAGGCGAGGCGGCCGCGGCCTCGGTGCACGGGGCCAACAGGCTCGGGGGGAACGCCACGGCGGAGTGCCTCGTGAGCGGAAGGATAACTGGGATACTGGCCGGCGAGTACGCCCTCAAGGTAGGCGAGCCCTCAAGCCCGGAGCCTGGCGTGGCCAAGAAGGAGGAGGACTTCGTCTGGGGGCTCCTGAAGAGGGAGAGCGGCACCCCCTCGTACCAGGTGAAGAAGCGGATGCACGACATAATGATGAAGGACTTCTACGTCTTCAGGGACGGCACCAACATGAGCGAGGGCCTCTCAGAGCTCCTCAAGCTCAGGGACTCCTTCCTGACGTCGGTTTACATTGAGGACAAGGGCACCATTTACAACACGGACCTGGTGGCCGCCCTGGAGACGTACAACATGCTCCAGGACGCTGTGATCGTCGCGGCGGCAGCCCTCAACAGGACCGAGAGCAGGGGCGCCCACTACAGGATCGACTACCCCAAGAGGGACGACGTGAACTGGCTCAAGCACACAATTGCGGTAAAGGACGTAAGTACGAACCTCGGCGTCTCGTTTACATACCAGCCCGTGACGCTCACTACCTGGAAGCCTGTGGAGAGGAAGTACTGAGGTGATGACATTGGCCGAGGGCAGGAGGGACCCGGAGGAGCTACCTAACAGGCCTGGCTTCTGGAGGTCAAGCCTAAACCCCTGGACGGTCAGGACCAGGGACAACCCCGAGAGGGTTGCCTTCGTGCTTCACAGGGTGACGGGCTTCATAATACTGGCCTTCCTGCTGGCCCACATAATTGAGACCGACTCGCCCGTCTGGTCCCTGTACTTCCCGTATGGCGGGCTCTCGGGCTGGGCGCTGTGGAACCACATAATGGCGATAGAGTCAGGCCTGGCGTTCAGGATAGGCGAGTTCATAGTGGCCGGCGCCGTGCTCTTCCACGCCCCCAATGGGGTCAGGCTGCTCCTGACGGAGTTCTTCGGGGTAGGGGTTGGGAGGCCCGGCGACCCGAGGCCGCCTTATGTGCCTGGCACGTTCAGGGCGGCCCAGCGCCAGTGGCTTTACGCAGTTTTTGTCGTCTGGATAGTACTGTGGCTCATAGCTGGGGTGATAATATTCTCGTGAGGTGATGGGGATGGCTGGTAGGGCCTCAAGTATTCAGGTCTGGCAGTACATAACTGCTATACTCATGATTGGGCTGCTCGGCTTCCACCTGCTCCAGAGGGTCCCATGGATATGGGGCGCGTCCACCATGGACCAGACGCTCACTTCCTCCTGGGTCTACCATGACTACGTCTCCTACGGCTGGGTCCTGCTCCTGCTGGCCTACGTGGCCCTGTTCCACGGCCTCAACGGGGTAAGGGGGATGCTGCTCGAGCTTCACCAGGGGAAGCTCTACGAGACAACCATCAACGTGCTGTTCTGGATAGTCTTCATAGTGTTCGCCGCCATAGCCACCCTCACGGTGGTCAAGCTTCCGCCTCTCCCATGAGGTGATGTACATGGCGATGGACATAGAGGCCGCGAGGAGGGTTCCACCCAAACAGGTCATCGTGAGGGTAAGGAGGTACGACCCTGAGGCCAAGAGGGTGTGGTGGCAGGAGTACAAGATAGAGGCCCATAGGGGCATGACCGTCCTCGACGCGCTGCTCAAGATAAAGGAGGAGCAGGACCACACGCTGGTGCTGAGGTACAGCTGCAGGCAGGGCATATGCGGCAGCTGTGGGGTAGTGGTCAACGGAACCCCAAGGCTTGCGTGCCAGACGCAGCTGACAGAGGTGGTCACTGAGGCCAACCCAGTTATGACAGTTGAGCCGCTCTACAACTTCCCAGTGATAAGGGACCTGGTGACTGACTTCACTGACTTCTTCAACAAGCACAGGAGCGTCAAGCCCTACCTCATAAGGAAGGACAAGGAGGAGCAGGAGAACCCCAAGGGACAGTACGACATGAGCCCGGACGAGTACCTTCAGATGTACCAGTACACTAACTGCATCTACTGCGGCCTCTGCTACGCTGCCTGCCCAGTTGTGGCGGCCGACCCCCAGTTCCTTGGGCCTCAGGCGCTCATGTACGCGTTCAGGTTCATAAATGACGTAAGGGACGAGGGCTGGGCCGAGAGGTTCCTCATAGTCGACACCGAGCACGGCTGCCACAGGTGCCACTTCGCTGCGTCATGTAGCGCTGTCTGCCCTAAGGCTGTTGACCCAGCTGGCGCCATACAGATGCTGAGGAGCAAGCTGTTCAAGTACAGGATGGGCCTCTACAAGAGGAGGGTCAGCAAGGTCATAGGGCCGCCGCCGGAGAAGGGCGAGAGGATACCGTTGCCGCCTGAGGCCGAGACGTTGCCCGGCGTGGACCTGAAGAAGATGGAGCAGGAGCCTGTCGTTATAAAGCTGCCAGAGGAGTGAAAAACCTCAGGAGTATATTTTTATGTACTTCCCCACGTAGGGCCTGTCCTTGTCAGAGTTTATGTACTGCCTCAGGGCCCTCCTTATCACCTCTGACTTGGGTATGTTCCTCCTCCTGGCGTACTCCTCTAAGAGCTCGAGCAGGTCATCCTCGACCTTGAAGCTCAGCACCCTCATCCTGGACACCCCCAGAGCCGTATTACTCTTGGAGTGTGCGAGAGCATTTATTGAAAGCGGAGACTAGGATACAAGAGGAATCTGGCAAGAGGAATCCATGTAGCATAAGAGTATATTAGGCCTCTCTCTGTATTTCTCTTGTAACTGGGAGACAGGCCGTGCCCACGGTGCACCTCTCGCTGAGCGACGCCATGTATAAGCAGCTAAAGGAGAAGTCTGACGAGATAGGGATCCAGGTGACTGACCTGATAAAGCTCTACATAAAGATGGGCCTTCAGGGAGGCCTGGCCGCCAGGCAGAGCGACGAGGCGCTGCTGGCCAACGTCTCCAACAGGCTAGACAAGCTTGAGAGGGAGCTGAAGCTCAAGGTGACTATGATGGAGGGCAGGTACAGGCAGCTCGAGGAGACCCTTGAGTACGTGCTGCAGCGCCTCGACAGCCTTGAGGACATGATATCAGAGGTTAAGGCCAAGAGGTCGCTTGGCGTGGTCGAGCAGGAGAGCGCGAGCCCCTAGCACCTAAGCGGGGAGCACCCTGACCTGACCAGGCGCCCTATGCCCTCCCTCCTGATCTCAGCTAGCCCCTTAGGCCTGGCCGAGGTCTCACCCCTCAGCTCGAACAGGTCGTACTCAAGGTCGAGCTCCGTGTAGACGCATCTCTCGTTCAGCGCCTGCCTGGCCTGCGATATGCTCCTGCTCCCCTCTACAAGCTTAGCCAGCTGGCTCCTCTCATAGACTGCGTCAACGTCCATGAGGTACGTGGTGGCTATGACCGGCGACAGGCTGACCTGCCTGCTCCCGTCCCTCATCTTCCTCAGCCCCAGCTCGCCCCTGAAGGCGAGGAGAGGCATCAGGGAGGCCTCGGTAACCACCTCCTTGATGACACCCTCCAGGAGCTCTGCCTCGTCGGCCTCGAGCCCGTAGACCCCCACGAGCCCTCCCCTCCTAGCCACGTCAGCTACGTAGGAGAGCACCAGCTCCGTCGACAGCTCGCCGTCGGCGCCTGGCCCGTGGACGGCCAGCAGCCTGTCGACGCTGGAGGCGTGAAGGCCTGCCAGGGACACCATGTCTGCCAGGGGGCTCCAGAGGCCCTCCTCACAGCCCAGGGCAAGTATGTCGCCCCCTACGTCAACGCCTATCGCCACCTCAACCCCCAGCGCCTCCTTAGCGGCCTCTATGGCCTCCCTAACGCCCTCGGCCCCCTTGCTCAGGTCTATGAAGAGGGCCTTCTCGTTTATCGCTGAGGCCACCCTGACGAGCTGAGGCCTCACCTCCCTCCCGAACCTGAGCGCGTATGAAGAGCTCGTCACGAGGGCCGCTGACCAGCCTATGGGCTCTACGTTCACCATGGCCTCAAGGGGTATGGGGCCAGGGTAGGGGTCAACGGAGTACCTCTCCCAGACAGCTGCGCCAAGTATCGGCGTCCCGCCCATCTTCCTTACCTTCAGGTACATGTAGAGGGCCCCGACTACGTCCCCTCCTCCGCCGGCCCCGAAGACCAGGACCTTCCTTCCCCTGACGGCATCAAGGAGGCTCCTAGGCCTTGCCAACCTGACCCCCTCTTGCCTTAGGCCTAAGGGCTTTAAGGCTTGCAGTCGTTGTAGGGAAAATACATGAAGGAACTTCTTTGTCTTTCAACTAGCCTCTGCATAGATTCTCCATGTAAGGGAGATACATGTCATACGCAGCCCAGAGTGGCCCCGTCAAAGAGTATCGTGGTCCCTGTGAGGTACTCAGGGGACCTGAGCAGCCACCTCACGAGCTCCTTGAGCTCCTCGGGCCTGCCGAGCCTCCTTAGGGGCGAGAAGTCCGCGACCCTCTCCTTCCAGAAGTCTTCAGGGCTCACGCCCTCCCTTGAGGCGAGGGCCCTTATGAGCCTCTCAGCGCCAGGCGTCCTGAAGCTGCCCAGCTCCAGGACTATCGCCCTAATCCTCTCGGGGTACCTCCTCGAGAACAGCTTAGCGAGGGCGGGGAGCGAGGCCCTGACCACGTCAGCCAGGCCTGTGGGCCACATGGGGGCCCTTGAGGAGAAGCTGGAGACCAGCACAACCGTGGCCTTGGCAGGGTTAAGCCTTATGAGGCCTGACATGAAGGCCGCAGGGGAGGCCACGTACATGCTGAAGGCGGCCTCCCAGTCCGACCAGGAGGCGTCAGCTGGCTCGCAGGGCTCGCAGGGCGGGTTGCCGTAGCTGACGAAGGCAAAGTCAACGGCCCCCAGGGCCTTCACGGCCTCACCTGCCAGCCTTGCGGCCTCGCCCTCCTTTGTTAGGTCAACCTGGACCGGGGTTACCCTGGCCCCGAACCTTGATGAGAGGTCCCTCGCGAGCGCCTCAAGCCTGTCAAGCCCCCTGGCGGAGACTACGATATCGCAGCCCTCCTCAGCCAGCGCCTCAGCGGCCGCTAGGCCTATGCCGCTCGTGGCTCCCGTTACGACGGCCCTGCAGGACAACCGCCCGCGCCCCGTAAGGGGTGTCCTTTATTAGTTAGAAATGGCTAGCGCCCCTGACAGGCCTTGCCTGCCGAGGCCGTGCTTGAGCTTAACGAAGTGAGCAAGAGGTTCGGCCGCACCGTAGCCCTCAGGTCAGTTACGCTTAGCGTGGGCCAGGGCGAGTTCCTGGGCCTCGTGGGCCCCAACGGGGCCGGCAAGACAACCCTCATAAGGGTCTCGCTAGGCCTCCTGAGGCCTGACTCGGGGACCGTGAGGCTCATGGGCTTTGACCCCTTCAGGGAGCCCAGGGCTAGGGAGGGGGTGGGGGTAATCTTTGAGAGGCCCAGCTTCCTGCCTTCAATGCCCGTCATGGAGATCCTCGAGAGGGCCGCGAGGATCTATAACGTCCCGAAGGATGAGGTGAGGAGGGTCATAGAGCTGGTCGGCCTGAAGGGGCATGAGTCCAAGCCCTTTGGCAACCTCAGCGCTGGCCTGAAGCAGAGGGCTGCCATAGCTCACGCCATGATAGGCGGGCCCAGGCTGCTGATAGCCGATGAGCCCACAAGCAACCTGGACCCCGTTGAGAGGGTGGAGGTGCTGAGGCTGCTGGCGAAGCTCAATAAGGAGGGCGTGACCGTGCTCCTGTCAAGCCACGTCCTGTCCGAGGTGCTAAGGGTCGTCAGCAGGGTTGCAGTAATTAAGTCAGGGAGCATAGTGATAGCTGGCCCGCCTGACGAGGTGGTCTCCAGCGTCAGGGGGGGGAGGGTCAGGACGCCTGATCCCGAGGGGCTCGCCAAGGTCCTGGCCGAGAGGGGCCTTGAGGCCAGAGCCGACGTTAACTCCGTTTACGTGAGGCTCAGGGGGCCTGAGGGGGAGAGGGAGCTCCTCCTCGCGCTGGCTGACGCTGTCCAGAAGGGGCTAAAGTACTACGGTATCGACCTCGTGGAGCCAGGCCTTGAGGAGGTGCTCAGGGAGTGAGCCTGAGGAGAGGGCTTGAGCTGCTTTACCTGGACCTCTGGGACGCCTTAAGGCCTCCAGCCTTTGACATAATGCTTCTCGTAGTAGCCGTCCTGGCCGGGGCCCTGACCGTGATGGAGCCCGTGACCTCAGCAGAGGCCTCCATATCCCCAGGTAACGGCCTTAACCCGGTCTACCTCTCGCTCTTCGTGGCCGTGCTCTACATTGCCTTGAGGGGCTCAAGCGACCTAGTCAACGTAGTTCAGAGCGGAGTGATGCAGGTCTACATGTCTTACCCAGTGTCCAGGGTCACGGTGGCCACGGTGCTCTATGTGACCAGGGTCCTGCTGCCCGCGGCCCTCCTGTTGGGCCTCCCAGGCCTGATAGTTGGCATAGTCCTTTACCCGGTGGTGGCCAAGGACGTCCCGATCTACCTGGCCCTCTGGGCCTCGTATCTGCTCCAGAGCCAGATGTACGGCGCTGCCTTCCTCCTCATGTCAAGTCGCCTCAGGTCGTCGGGCACGGCGATGGTGGCCAGCGTGTCATTCTATTTCGGCTACGTCGCGCTCTCAACGCTGCTTGACGTGATAGGCCTCTTAGATAATGTAAAGCAGCTGGTCTGGCTCTCCGACGCCATGGGCTTCCACTACGCCCTCTACTACTACATATCAGGCCAGGGGGAGCCTGCCTGGACCCTCTTCCTCGTCCCAGCGATCTACGTTGTATTGATGGTTACCTACTTCATTTACATGGTAAGGGGGTTTGAGCCAACATGAGGTGGCTCAGGTCAGCCGTTTC
>JAKLZP010000028.1:0-12097 GCA_022015155.1 Acidilobus sp.
GTTGGCGGCAGCTAAGGCGGCCTGGGCCCACTGCCTCAGGTAGAGCGGTATTGAGCTGTTCGACAGTATCAGCTTGTAGGCCTGCCTGGAGGACGGGAACACGTAGGTCTGCACGAAGGCCATCTCCTGGAACTGAGGCGACTCGACCAGCTGGAGGAACTCAAGGGCGAGCTTCTTGTGGGCTGAGTACTTGCTGACCCCTATGTAGGTTAGCCCTATCCTAATGGTGTTCCCAGGCAGCGGGGCAACCCCTACTATGCTGGCGTTGGGCGTGCCAGCTACCTTGGGCAACTGGCCCAGGTAGCCCGCTATGGCCGGGGCCTGGCCTGTGAGGAGGAACTGAAGCGAGTTGTCGAATGACACCTGGAGCTGAGCTGGGTTAGGCTCATAGCTGACCAGCTCCTTAAGCATCTCAAGGGCCTGAACGCCCACGCTGTTGTTGAAGGAGGGCGGAGGGAACCTCCAGCCGCTCGGTATACAGCCCATGTAGAGCGTGCCGAAGCCAGTGATGCCGAAGGGGTTGCCGCAGTTCAGGGTTGAGTTGTGCACGTAGTAGTAGCCAAAGACCAACATGAAGGAGTTCTCCGGCAGGCTGCCTGGGACTGTCTGCAGGAGCACCCCATACTTCGTTATGTTGTGCGATGTGAAGAACTGATCAACGTCTAGCACTGTAGTCCAGTTGCCCCAGGTCTCAGGGCTCAGCTGCACGTGGTACTCGCTGTAGAACTCCTGCTGAAGGGTGATGTTGTTGAACAGGTTCTTGTTGTAGAGTATAACGATGCCGTCAGTCTGTATAGGCACCCCGACCCACGTTATGTTGCCCGTGAGCGGGTCACGGTAGAGCCCAGCGGCCTTGAGGTCGGGCGGCAGTATGTCCGTCTCATTTATGACCGAGGAGTTCAGGGGCAGCAGGTAGGGGGCCAGCTGACCGACGGTGGTGGTCGTGTAGGTCACTATATCGTACTGGTTGCCTCCCCCTGCCGCGGCCGCCCTGAGCGCCGTCAGCTCGTTGCTTATGTACTGGCCGTAGGGGAACGTGACCACGTCAACGGTGACGCCTGGGTGCTCCTGCTCGAAGATAGACGCGGCCAGCCTAAGTAGAGGTTCAGCCGGCGCCCCCGAGTAGGTCGCCACGACCAGGGTCACAGCGCCTGGTGGCGTCGACGTCGTAACCGGCGTTGTGGTAGTCGTCGGTGTCGACGTGGTTGTAGTGGTCATCGGCGTCGAAGTTGTTGTGGTAGGCCTCTTACTGATATAGTAGGCTGCTGCGCCGGCCACCGCGATAACAACGACAATTACTACTATAATGGCCGTAGCCTTGGCTGAAAGAGCTCTCATGTTTTCACCATCATGAAACGCACAGTAATGGTTATTGAGTCTTGCGCGTTATGATTACTGAGAAAAGATAATATAGGCCAAGAGGCGCCGATAGGCACTGTTACAGGGGATTTTTCGCGCGTGGGCAATGGTGACGACTGTAGCGGACAGCTAGTCCATGCCTCGTTAGCTGTCATATAAGGATAACGGCTTCCCAGGGAAGCAGGAGCTGAGGGCCTCTTGCTGCTCGCAGCGACAAGAGGGCCCTCAGCGTTAACCCTAAGGCGCTGCACGCCATGGTTACGGTAGGACCTCAACTGCGATGTGGCCGCCCCGTAGCACGCGCCCAGTGACGTGCAACGTGAAGCAATAAAGGGCAGGACTTAAGGGGTCATACCTAGCTTGCTTTAATATCCCCTCAAGAAGTCTGACTGAGGTGACTGGCTTGGCCATAAGGGTCGAGAGGACTGAGCACACTTCCTGGGTCATAGTTGACAGGCAGGAGGCAGCCAACGCCCTCGGCTACAGCGACTTCATTGAGCTCATTAAGGTCCTGACCGAGGAGTGCTCAAGCGACCGCACGGCCGCTGTGGCGATAACGGGGGCTGGCGAGAAGTACTTCATAGGGGGAGTTGACCTCAGGGAGACCGCCAAGGCCACGACCGTCGACGAGGCGTGGAGGCTCATGTACGAGGGCCTCGGGGGCTTCTGCAGGGCCGTCTACGCCTGCAGGAAGCCAGTCATAGCTGCCGTCAACGGCTACGCGTTGGGGGCCGGCTTCGAGGTGCTGTACGCCGTCGACCTGGCCTACGCGACCAAGTGGGCTAAGTTCGGCCTGCCCCCCGTCAGGTACGGCATGGTGCCGCCCGCCTCGCCGACCCTTGGCGTCTTCCTGGCCAACCCGAAGCTTGTGGCCTACCTCGCGCTGACGGGCGAGATGATAACGGCTGAGGAGGCCCTGAGGTACGGCCTGATAAATGACGTGGTTGAAAGCACTGAGGAGCTAAGGAAGAAGGTCGAGGAGGTGTCAGCCAAGATAGCCTCTAACGAGCCCGAGGCCGTCAAGGCGATAAGGGCGCTGATGGCCGAGTCCAAGCTGAGGCTCCTGGGCGACGAGGGCCTCAGGACGCTGGCCGCGTTCACGGCGAGGCCTACAGTGAGCAGGAGGATAGAGGAGTTCCTGAACAGCAGGAGGGCTAGTCGGGGCTGACGCCCAGCGACCTGTCGCCCGCGTCCCCAAGACCTGGGACTATGAAGAAGCGGCTGTCCAGGTCAGGGTCAACGGCGAGCGAGTAAATTGTTACGTCTGGGTGCCTCCTGCCTATGTAGCTCAGGCCTGGCCTTGAGGCTATCACTGAGCCGACTATCACCTTCCCGGCCCCTATGGACTTGACCTCCTCGACGACCCTGTCGATGGTCTTGCCCGTGGCGAGCATAGGGTCTAGGACGACAGCTGAGCCCGTGTGGACCCTCGGCAGCCTCCTGTAGTAGAGCTCCACCCTGACCCCTCCCTCGCTCTCCAGCCGCCTGGCCGCCACGAGGCCTATCCTGGAGGACGGGAAGACCTCGGCGTAGCCCTCAACAAGCGGGAGGGCCGCCCCGAGGACGCCTACAACGAGGGGAGGCGAGGCGAGCTCGAGCTCCTCGGCCTGGGCCCCGAGCGGGGTGGTTACAGACACCTTTACCCACTCAAGCTCGCGGGAGGAGTAGATGGCCAGCAGCCTGCCGGCCTCCCTCATGTACCTCCTGAACTCCTCAGGTGACGTTGACCTGTCGCGGAGCCTCGCCAGGAGCCACCTGGCGTAGGGCACCTCGTCCCCTATGACCCGCACGCGCTCCACTACCAGACGCCCTAAGGTAGTGCCTGGCGAGGATTTTAGAACTATGCGAGGGTACTTGCGACGGTTCCTGAAAGGGATTTAAAGGGGCCCTGGTCAAGGGCCAGAGGAGAGGTATGTCAAAGGAGGCCGTGAATAAGCTCCTAGAGGCCGTCATAGAGCTTGAGAGGTCTATAAGGGAGGCCGAGTCCTACGTGAAGTCAGTCCAGGCTGAGCTGGTTAAGAGGGCAGACTCGATCGCGGCCCAGCTCTCCCAGGAGGCCGACGTGATAGCCTCTGAGGCCTCAAGGCAGCTCGAGGAGCTCTACAAGGTTGAGGCCTCAAGGATAGAGGCGGACCTGGCCAGGAGGCTTGAGGAGGTCGAGAGGGACCTGAGGGAGAGGGCCGACAGGAACTTCGAGAGGGCCGTGCAGGCGGTTATTGAGGCCGTGAAGAGGATAGCGTCGGGTGGCTAGGCCTTGGGGTCCCCGTCTGCCTACGCTAAGGTTGTCCCGAGGCTCAGGCTCCTGAAGGCTGGCCTCCTGGGCCCAAGGGTCAAGGACCTCTCCCCTCCCCTGGCCGAGGCCCTGGCCTCGCTCAGGGACACCATGTACTCGGGGATCGCCGAGGCCAAGGAGCTGAGGCTCGTCGAGAGGAGGCTGGCCCAGCAGTACTTCAGCGTAATAGATGAGCTCGAGGACCTTGCGCCCGACGAGGCCAAGGGGCTCGTGAGGGCCTTCGGTGAGATGAAGGAGGTAGAGGACCTCATGACGCTGGCCAGGGCCCTCGCAGAGGGCCTGCGTCCCCCCGCCTGGCTGCCCTCCCTTGAGTGGAGCAGGTCCTCAATCAGGGACGTGATGCCCGAGCTGGAGGCCTCACCATCATTGACGAGGCTGCCCGACCTGCTGAAGAGCGGCCCCCTGAGGAAGACTATGGCTGGGGCCCTTGAGGCGTTCTCTGATATCAAGTCCCCCGAGGCATTCACCTGGTACTCGCTCTCGGCCAGGCTCGCGGCGATCCAGAGGGCCCTTGAGCCCATAGGCGGTCAGGACAGGTCTGACGCCGAGAAGGTCCTCTGTCCCCTGGTCGAGGGGTGGGCCTCGCTGGCGGCCTTCCAGGCCTGGGCGCTCAGGGTCAACCCGAGGACCTTCGCCAGGGCGCTGCCCCAGAGGCCCCTCTGCGGCGTTCGGTGGGCCTCGCTGGCGGAAGCCTATGAGAGGAACCTGGGCGTAGACGTGGTCTCCCTCGCCACGGAGCTGTCGCAGGTGATGAGACGCGTGAAGGTGGAGGGCAGGAGTCTTAGGGACATTATGAGCTCTGTCAGGAGGTCCGCCGGGGTCGCGGCCATGAGGTCAGCTATGGCAGCCTTTGAGGGCTACCCCTACTCGCCGGCGCTGATAGCTGCAGCGCTCCTGCTGCTCACGATAGATGTTGACAACCTGAGGGCTACGCTCCTCGGGATAGGGCTTGGCCTGACGCCGGCCGAGCTCGAGGCGGCCATAATCTAAGGACTTGACTGCTGGCCTGAGGGCTGCTCCGCCAGCCTCACCCTAGGAGCCTTGGCCTGAAGCTCATTCCAGTCCTTCAGGTTGTATATGCAGCCTGGGTCAGGCGCCAGCGGGTCGCCGTAGTAGCCGTAGGCCCTTGCCCTGCAGCCCCCGCATATGTTGCGGTACGGGCAGACCCTGCAGAACCCCTTGAGCTTGTCCCTGTCCCTCAGGTCCTCGAAGAGCTTCGACTTAGTCCAGATGTCCCAGAAGCTCTGCTTCCTCAGGTTCCCCACTACGATGGGCAGGAAGACGCAGGGCACCACGTCCCCGTTGGGCTCTATGGCCGCGTATATCCTGCCCGCCCCGCAGCCCCCTACGAACTCCGCTACAGCCTTTACTATGGGGTCGCCGCTGACGGCGAAGTGCGTGGGCGCCACCTCCTGCCCCCCGCTTACCTGGAGCGCCACCCTGCCGTACTGAGGGGCTGTGCTCACTATCTGCAGGCCAGGCCTCCTCTTCATCTCGGTGTAGATCTCCCTCAGGAACTTCTCCCTCTCAACTGGGTCAAGGTCAAGCCACATGTTCTCAAGCCCTCTCCCGGTCGGCACGAAGTTGAAGAATATGACCCTCCTGACCCCTATCTCCTCAGCCAGGTCAAGTATCTCCTTGACCTCGCCTATGTTCAGCTTGGTTATGGTGACAGCCATGCCGTGGTCCATGCCCAGCTTGACCGCGTTCTCGAGGGCCTTGACGGCCCTCTCCCACGACCCCTTGACGCCCCTGAACTTGTCGTGCTTGTCCGGGTCAGCGCTGTCAACTGAGACCTCGACGTACTTGAGCCCCTCCTCCTTGGCCTTCGCGAGCTCGTTTATGTTCGCGAACAGCCAGCCGTTGGTCGCGACGGCCGCGTGTATGCCCCTGCTCGCTATCTCCCTGAGCACCCTGTGGAAGTGAGGATGTATTGTGGGCTCGCCCCCGCTCAGCGCTATCGAGGCCACCCCTGCCCTGTCCAGCTCGTCCACCACCCTCAGCTTCTCCTCGAGGGTCAGCTCGTCAGGCGTCGGCGCCCCGGCCCTCTGGTAGCAGTGTATGCACCTCAGGTTGCACATGTTCGTGAAGTTCCAGACTATCAGGAAGGGCGCAGGCATCTTCTGGGGCACAGTGACGCCGTAGAGGCCCAGGCCCTTCATGACGAGCGCTACGCCCCTCCTTATAGCCGGGTCCTCTATGGACTTCCTCACCTCGTCAATGTCACCGTGGAGGAACTTGACGCCGACCTCTATGGTCTTGTTAATGATCGGTATCAGGAACCTGGCGTAGAGCGGGCACTGGACTATCTGCTCGCCCACGAAGGCGCTCAGCGCGTGGTATATCAGGGGGGCCTCCTTCTCTGTGCCGTCAGCGTACCTCACCCTCACAGTCCTCGTGGCCAGCCTCAGCGAGGCCCTCGTCACTGGGTTGTTGAAGATAAACCTTATCCCCGCGAGCAGGTGACCTATGTCGCCCTTCTCCTTCTTCTCCCCGCTTACGTCCTCCACTACGGGGCTGAACCCCTCACTCATCGCTCCTCACCTCCTCCCCACCTCAGGGGCTCGAACACCCTCCCGAGGGCGTCACCGAAGAAGGACGTGAGGTCCTTGAGTATGACCTCCACAAGGTTGCCGAACCTGCCCGCCCTTATCTCCTGGACCATGAAGCCCCACCTCATGTAGAACCTGCGGTATGCGTAGATCAGCATGTGGCCCAGCTGCTCGGCCGTGAAGTGGAAGCCTCTCATGACTGGCCTCACTGTGGTGTAGTGCTCCCAGTTCCTGTCGACTATCAGGTTGTGCTTAGTCGCGAAGTCCCAGAGCGGGGTGCCGGGGTAGGGGGTAAGGGCGGTGAACTGGGCGTAGTCAGGCTGGAGCTCAATTGCGAGCCTTACGGTATCCTTCATGTCCTGCAGCGTCTCCCACGGGAAGCCGAGGATGAAGGACCCTGTCGCGAAGCCCCCCAGCTCCTTCTTCCACTGGAACACCCTCCTGGCCTGCTCTACCGTTATCTTCTTCCCTATCCTGTTCAGGGTCTCCTGACTGGCCGACTCTACCCCGAAGTAGAGGGCGTTACAGCCGTTGTCGTAGAGGAGCTTCATTATGTCCCTGTTAACGTGGTCGACCCTGGCGCCGCAGGAGAAGGTTATGTCGAGGCCCCTCGTCCTTATCTCGTTGACGAACTCCCTCACGAACCTCCAGTTGGCCGTGAACTCGTCGTCTGTGAAGACTATAGTCTTCACCTTGTACTTATTGACTATGTGTTCTATTTCGTCAGCCACGTTCTTAGCCGACCTGTACCTGTACCTCCTGCCCCAGTAGTAGCTGGTTATGCAGTACATGCAGCCGTAGGGACAGCCCCTGCTGGCCATAACGTGGGCTATCCTTATGGGCTTGTTGAACAGCGTGTACTTGTCCATGTCCAGGAGGTCCCTGTCAGGCCACGGGAGCCTGTCGAGGTCCTCTATGAAGGGCCTGTCAGGGGTCACCACGGTCTTGCCCTGGTCCCTGAACGCGATGCCCTTGACGGACTTCAGGGCCTCCCTGTCGAGGCCCCTCCTCTCAAGGACGTCGACAAGCTCAAGCATGGTGTACTCGCCCTCACCCCTGACCACCACGTCGTAGCCGGCGTCCAGGGCCTCGTCGTACATGTAAGTGACGTGGGTCCCTCCCGCCACCAGGGGCACGTCGGGCATCTCCTGCCTCAGCGCCTTGGCTGCCAGGTAGCCCTTGGGCGCCAGGGGGGTCATCATTGAGACGCCAACTATGTCAGGGGAGAAGGACTTGACCTCGGCCAGCCAGTCCTTCAGCGTGAGCTTCCTCGTGGGGCTGTCTATGATCTTCACCTTGTGCCCTGCCTGCTCAAGGACTGTGCCTATGTAGGCCAGGCCGAGGGGAGGGGCCCTCATGCCCGTTACCTTGTAGATCTCGAGGTGGTGCACGTCGGGCGGGAGGGCCAGCAGTACCCTCAAGCGCTTCACTCGCTTATCTAAATATAGCATTTAAGGGTATACGCTAAGCTGTAGATAGACTAGCGAGGGACTCTAAGGCAGCGCGTAGATGGGCCTAGTAGGAGGCCACGTCCTAACCGCCGCGACGCAACTCCCACTGCCAATTAAGAAAAGACCTGAGGGCCCTAATGAAAAGGCCCTAGAGCAGCTTCCTGATGTAGACCCCTATTACGTTTCCTATTACGCAGTAGACGCCAGTCAGCAGGAGCGTGACGGCTATGAAGGTGAACCCGGGCACCCCCGCGACGGCGGCCGCGAGGTAAGCCTCTCTGAGGGCCGGGGCGCCAGAGACAGCGTAGTTGGCCTCTATGAACAGGGCCAAGGCGGTCAGCCCGGGAGGACCTGTGCTCCCCCTTTTACCTTCCAGGCGCCAGAAACCCTGGGGGGCTGGCTTGGCGAGGCTGAGGTTCGGGCCGGCGGGGAAGCCGACGAACTTCAGCGGCGACTATGAGGAGGTCCCGCCCCTGCTGAGGCAGATGGGCCTCGACGCCCTTGAGTACGAGGCCGTCAGGGGGGTCAGGGTGACAAAGGAGAAGGCCGAGAGGATAAGGGAGGCGGCCCAGCAGAACGACGTTGTCCTGAGCATGCACGCCCCCTACTTCATAAACCTGGCCAGCCCGGAGGAGGACACCGTAGCGAAGAGCGTTGAGAGGCTCAGGGAGGCTGCACAGGCGTCAGAGTGGATGGGCGCCTACGCCGTTGTCTTCCACCCAGGCTACATAAAGGGGAACGCGAGCAGGGAGGAGGCCCTGAGGAGGGTCGTAGAGGCCCTGAAGGGGGTCTTCGAGGGCCTTGACCTTAAGGTGGCCTGGCTGGCCCCTGAGACCACTGGCAAGGAGTCCCAGGTGGGGGACGTGGACGAGGTCATAAGGATCTGCCAGTCCCACGACAGGGTCAGGCCGGCAGTTGACTGGGCCCACCTCCACGCCAGGGCCGAGGGGGCGGCCATAAACAGCGTTGACGAGGTCATAAAGATAATTGAGAAAATAGAAAAGGAGCTTGGCTCGTGGGCCGTCAGGCCCCTGCACACTCACTTCTCAAAGATAGAGTACGGCAAGGGGGGCGAGAGGGAGCACCACACCCTGGCCGAGGAGGGCTTCGGGCCGGACTGGGAGATTGTGTGTAAGGCCTACGTTGAGACCGGCATAGACGGCGTCATAATCAGCGAGAGCCCCATACTTGAGCAGGACGCCCTCGTCATGAAGAGAATATGTGAGAAGTACCTCTAGAGCCCTTAAGGTCATGAGGTATCTCCATCACCCCTTACCTGCAGAGCTCAGGAGCAGAGTAACAGCTAGTAACGTAAGGGCAGAACTAATGACCTTCCCCCGTCGTGGCGCTGGCCTCAGCCCCGGCCTTAACGCCCAGAGGGGCTATATCGGTGATTACTTTGACCCTTTCGACAAGGGCCAGGGCCTCCGGCACCAGGAGGTGCCTTATCCTGTAGACTGCGTCAAGCGGTATGTATAGGCCTCCTGAGTCCTCGTAGCCGCAGACCTCGCACTTAAACGAGTATGATATCTCTAAGAGCCTGTTGCCGTCCCTGTCCACGGGCCCCTTAAGCTCATAGCTATAGAATCCAGGGGCGCCGCAGGCCGGGCACAGCGCTGGCCTCCTTATGCTCCTTGACTCCACTGGGGCCCCCTTGATGTCTGGCCCAATTAGGTAATAAGGGGCGCGGGCCTGCCTAGAACCTGTTTATTACCTTGGTCTCCCTGATCCCTGTTAGCGCGGGCCGCTGACGGGTGCTAGGGCCCGTGGAGCCAGGGGGCATACGCAGAAGCCCCGAGGAGAGGGAGAGGATAAGGAGGGAGGCCGAGGAGGCCTCATACAAGCTGGGCAAGGAGCTGCCAGAGTCGCTGCTGAGGCTGAGGAGGCTGCTTCGCCACGCGGTCAAGGCCTCCATAGCTTCTAACAAGAGGCTCATGGTGGTGCTGAGCAGCGACGACCCTGTGAAGGTGGGTGTGGCCACGGCCAGCGTGCTGATAGCCTACGAGTCCCTCGTCAGGAAGCTCAAGGGGAAGGGGCAGATAAGGGTCCTCTACGCATTCAACGAAAGCTACGAGGGCTCCCAGCTGAGGAAGGAGCTTGTCAAGAGGTCAGTCAAGGAGAGGTGCAACATGACGAAGCTCACCATAACCAAGGCTGAGGACGCCAGGAGGTACCTGGGCACCACGTTCCAGGGCCTCGTGCTTGACCTCGTAGACGACCTCAAGCCCAACAGGGTCGGCATACTGACGGGCATAGTTGAGGGGGGCGGCATCATAGTCCTCCAGGTCCCATCCTGGGACTCCTGGGACACGAGGGTGACGGAGTTCAAGAGGAACCTGCTCGTCCCCGGCTACTCGGAGCCAAGGCACGTCTTCATAACCTGGTTCAAGAGGAAGCTACTTGAGCACAACAAGAACGTCTTCATAGTCGACCTGGACAAGGACGAGATAATAAGCGGGGAGCCCATAAAGCCCTCCCCGCCCAAGGAGAGAAGGATCGAGGTACCGAAGGACGCGAAGTTCCCTGAGGAGGTCTACAGGCTAGCGCTGACCCAGGACCAGGTCAACGCCATAAGGGCCGCGGAGTGGCTGATAGAGCCCCCTGAGGAGGACGGCAAGAAGCTCCTTGTGATAACGGCTGACAGGGGCAGGGGGAAGAGCTGCGCCGCCGGCATAGCCATGGTCGGCCTCATAAGCGCCTGGCTCAGGTCGCCCAGGAGAAGGAGAGTCAAGGTGGTAGTCACCTCGCCCGACCTAGAGAACACTCAGAGCCTTATGGAGCTCGCCGGCAGGGCCTTTGAGGCCCTGAAGATGGAGGTCAGCGTTGAGAAGAAGGGCGAGCAGGTAATAGGCTTCAGGGGGAAGGGCTTCAGGGTCAAGTACGTCAGGCCGTCCGAGGTGCCCGAGCAGGAGGCCGACCTCGTGGTAATTGACGAGGCCAGCGGCCTGCCCGTGCCGCTCCTCCACAGGATCTGGAGGGCCCACAGGAGGATCCTGGTGGCCTCAACCATACACGGCTACGAGGGCGCTGGGAGGGGGTTCAGCGTCAGGTTCCTCGGGGAGGTTAAGAGGGACCCTAAGACTGAGCTGAGGACCTATGAGATGGAGGAGCCCATAAGGTACTCAGAGGACGACCCAATAGAGGCGTGGCTGTTTGACGTCCTCCTCCTGGACGCTGAGCCAGCCAGGCTTGAGGAGCAGGACCTCGTTGACATAAGGGAGGGGAGGCTAAGCTACGTCGTCACGACGCCCGAGGAGCTGTTCTCTGAGAAAGGCGAGGGGCTCCTCAGGCAGATATTCGGCATATACGTCCAGGCCCACTACAGGAACGAGCCTGACGACCTAGCCCTCATGGCCGACGCGCCCCACTACTCGATAAGGGCCGTGGCCACGAGCTCGGGCAAGGTGGTCTCGGCCGCGCTCCTTGCCGAGGAGGGGGGCCTTAGCCCTGAGCTCAGCGCTTCCCTCCTCAACCAGGACAAGACCAAGGGCAACATAATACCTGACCGCGTCATAAAGCACCTCAGGGTCCCCGCCTTCGGCACGCTCAAGGGGTGGAGGGTGGTAAGGATAGCGACCCACCCCGAGGTCCAGGACAAGGGGATAGGCTCGAGGCTCCTCTCGTACGTGTTCGAGGAGGCCGTCAAGAAAGGCTACGACTGGGTGGGGAGCGGCTTCGGCGTCAGCGACAAGCTGGTGAGGTTCTGGGTCAGGAACGGCTTCTCCGTCATTCACATAAGCCCTGACAGGAACCCAGTCAGCGGAGAGTTCACAGTGCTCGTCCTGAGGCCCATAAGCGAGGAGGCCAGGAAGGTCACAAGGATCGCCTCAAGGGAGCTCAAGGAGAAGCTCCTGGGGAGCCTCCAGGACACCTACAGGGGGATGGAGCCTGAGATAGCGATAGCCCTCCTCAAGGCGGCCGGCCCGCTGACCACAGATGTGAAACCGCTCAGCAGGCTTAAGCTCGAGAGGCTCTGGGCCTACCTCTACGGCACCATGACCTATGAGACCGTTAATGACGTGATAAGGGAGCTGACCCTTCAGTACTGGGCCAGGGCGCCGCTTGACTCAGGCCTACTAAGCGAAGAGGAGGAGAAGGCAACCGTACTGAAGGTCCTTCAGGGCAGGACCTGGAGCGAGGTTGCCAAGGAGCTGGGGATAGGCTTTGAGGACGCGCTCCTGAAGGTTAAGACGGCCATGAGGAAGCTCGCCGAGAGGTACTATGACGTTAAGGAGACGCCCTCGGCCGGCTTGACCTTTGACCAGCTGACGGCTGAGCTATATGAAGAAAAGGGCGAGCCGCCTGGGCCAGCCTGAGGGACCTTGAGGGCAGAGGCCTTAGCGGCTATCGCGGTCCTGACCCTGACGCTCCTCTCGAGCCTGGCCCTTGCGGCCTCTCCCCCGAGCCTGGCGTCGAGGACTGTCGCCTACCTGCCCTACCCG
>JAKLZP010000029.1:0-11595 GCA_022015155.1 Acidilobus sp.
AGCGTCCAGCCCTGCCCAGGCCTCACCTCCCTCAGGGCGGCCACCTGCTGGGTCTTAGTTACGCCCTGAACGGGGGTGGTCGTTATCACCCTCGGGGTCACGTGCTGGGGCCTCATGGACTCCAGGCCGCTGAGGCCCAGGAGCTCGGCCTGGGATATCGCGCTCATCCGGGCGCTCCAGGCGGTCCCGTTAACGACCTTGCCCACCCTTGAGAGGGTCACGCTCACGTTGGAGCCAGGGCCCACTATGACCTCCCCTACGTCAGAGTACTCCAGCCTGGCCCTACTATCTATCAGTATCAGGGCTGAGGCCGTTGAGTACCTGAGCGTTAGGTTGCTCTTAACCGCCACTATCACGCCCTGCGAGTCAACGTAGGACAGCGTGAGCCTGCTCGAGACCACCCTGACCAGGCCCTCCATGAGGCTCCACAGTATGGTCCCGTTGTACATTATCGTCACGTCCTCGAACACGGCCCCGCTGGTCTCGAAGCCTGAGGTCAGGTTAACCCCCCGGTAAACGACGTTCCTGCCCAGCCAGGCGTAGGCCGAGGAGTAGGGCAGCTGGTCGCCCCAGGCGCCCTCGCCCGTGACCACGACGGCCCACTCTCCCCCGTAGGCGCCCTCATAGTAAGTGGCGTTGCCAATCGACGAGGGGCCTGGCAGGTACGCCTCGGCCTCCCAGACGCCGTCGCTGAACTGCAGCGGGACCTCCATAGAGTAGCTGACGTTCTCGTAGAGCCCCGTGAGGGCGGCCGGGAGCAGGGTGGCCGAGAAGAGGCCAAACCTAACGGGCGTGCCGTTGGGGTAAGTTATGTTCGCCATGACCTCCACCCCTCCCCCCTCAGGCAGGGCTGAGGGGAACAGCTGAACGGAGGCCCTGAGCTCGGGGGCCACGTATATCATCCCAACGCCGTAGCCCTCTATGTCCATGCCTGCCCCGGTGGAGTTGTAGGAGGACCTGAGGACCACCAGGTAGTAGCCTGGCGACAGGCCCTGGGGGACCCTCAGGAGGCCGGCGTAGTAGCCCTGGTACGTCATAGGCAGGCTTGCCTCGCTGAGGACCGTGCCGTTGGGGGCCACGAGCTCAGCCGTCACGTTGGAGCCGTAGGCGGCCGCCCAGAAGACGGCCCCGCTTACCTCGTTGGAGGGAATGAAGAGCGTCTCCACGGGCGGCACCGGCAGGCCCTCTATGAGGACCCACCCGCCTGGGTAGGCTGAGCCGGGCTGGGAGAAGACCTGAGGGAGCACCATGAAGTAGTACTGGAGCGAGGACCCTATGAAGAAGGGGACGAAGCCGTAGACGGGCCCCCTGAGCCAGAGCACGGCGTAGCCGGGGGAGGCGTTGAAGTGGAGCTCAGTGACGTTGCCGCCCATAGCCGGCACCGAAATGACTTGGCCGTAGGTGTTGTTGAGGGGCCTGTACTCGAGCACCGTCACGTTGTAGGCAACCGACAACGACATGTTGCCCATGGGGGACACCGGGAACACGGCCACGGGCATGCTGAGCTGGGGGGCGTAGGGGTAGAGGGGGGCCGGGGCCACCGCCGAGCCGAAGTAGCCGAGGAAGGCCTCGTCAAGGCCCCTGACAGCGACCCCGTTGCACTCGCCCCTGACCTCAACGTAGACCACCCCTGACGCATTGGATGGCGCCGTCAGCTCCGCCTCCCAGAGGCCAAGGGTCGAGTTGTACCTCATGGGCGCTGAGGCCGCCACTCCCTCAAGGCTTATGACATCAGCCTCTAGAGAGCAGTTGGAGGAGTAGGGCCCGCCCACCTTAACGCTGACGTTAACTGGCTGGCCTGGGGCCATGAAGGCCGTGTAGTTGCCGTTGACCAAGACCTCTGCCAAGGGTCCGCTGGCGGGCCCCGCCCTGGCCTCAAGGTACTTGGCCAGCTCGCCAACGTTGAGGGCCCCGAGGCCGGTCACTAGGTTGTAGCCCTTTCCGGCGGTCCAGGGGACGTTGTAGCCGAAGGCGACAGGCTCAAAGGCGTCGAGGTCCCCTGAGGAGTAGAGCCCGTAGAGCAGGGGCGCTATGAGGCCAAGCCTCGAGCCTGAGGCCTGGGCCAGCAGGGCCAGGAGGCCCACAACGAGCTCAGCTGACTCGCTCGTGCCGCCCACGACGAGGGTCTGGTTGCCCTCCCCCACCATCAGGCTCCCGGGGAAGAGGCTGGCCTGGGCGGCCACGTCGGGCACGGCCCTGCCGTAGGGGAAGCCCTGGGGAGGCGCTGGCGCTACGCCCTCCTGCCACCAGGGCATGGGCTCAACAGCGCTGTAACCGCCGGTGCTGCCCCCGAGGGCCTGGAGCAGCTGGTCGAAGCCCATGGAGGACCAGGCTGTCTGAAGGCTGCTGTCGCCGCTGATATACGTAGTGGTCCCCCCTACAGCTAGCACCCAGGGTGACGAGGCCGGGTAGGGCACGTCCCCTATGGGCCCGGCGCTGTAGCCCATGCCCCCGCCGTCGCCGCTGGCGGCCACGAACGTTATGCCCTCAGCCGCCCCCAGGGCGTAGTAGACGTCTGAGAGGTAGACATTATAGTAGAAGAAGGACCAGCCCAGGCTTGACAGGAACGCCTCGGGCACGCCGAAGCTCTGGCCCAGCACGGAGACCTGGTCCTGCCCGTCGATGAAGGCTATGGCCGCCGAGAGGGGTAGCTCGCCGTTGGCCACGTAAACTACGATCCTTGCCCCTGGGGCCATTGAGTGTATGGCCTCAACGTCTAGGTCCTCCTCAAGGGCCCAGCCAGTTATGACTCCCAGGTTGGGGTTGTAGCCCCCTATCGGCACAACGGTCACGTTGGCCGGCGGGAGGCCGAACTCCTCGTCGAAGTAGGCCAGGTCCTGGGACAGGGTGGGGTCACCGTAGAACTCGAGGACGCCTACCGTCACCCCGCTCCCGTTGAAGCCCTGGGAGTAGAGGGCCGTGGCGTTGTAGGCCTGGGCCAGGGCCGTCATTGGGTAAGCCTGGAGGGGGAAGGAGACGTTGACCCCCTCAAGCCTCGAGAGTACGGCAGCGGCCTCGCGGGCCGTGAGGAGGAACTGGGGCCTGTCAAAGACCAGCATGGTGGCGTTTGAGACGTAGGGGTAGGCCCAGGGACCCTTGGCGACAGGCCCAACGTCCTCGTAGAACGAGACGGAGCCGTTAGTGAAGATGTCGACCCTGACCCCAAAGGCCCTCTCGACCTGCCACACCTGCCCCTGGAAGACTATGATTGAGTCGGCCGCCGTCAGCAGGACCCTCAGGCCATAGGACCTGAGGCGCGCCAGCGTCTCATTGAACGCCTGAGTTGGGTAGAACAGGTCCCTGACCTGGCCTGGGGTCAGGAACCTGTGGTAGAGGGGTGAGCCCGGGGCGCTGACGGCCTGAGCGTAGTAGAAGATCAGCGGCAGGTTCCTCAGGGGCACGTAGATGACGCCTGTGACCGTCATGTTAGGAGGCGCTGGGCCCGCGTCCCTGAAGCCGTAAGGAGGAGGCGCCTCGGAAGGGGCGGCGGGAGGCCCAAAGCCCAGCGCTGGCATGAGCGAGAACGCCATGATGGTCAGGATCAGCGCGATTGCGGCCGCCTTCCTCAAGCAAGAGACCCTTTGGATCCAGAGGCGTCCGAGGCCTTAATGCGTATGTTAAGTAGCTAGTTCTAAGTGCCACCTTGTCGTAAAGCCGTCTCATCGCTTCCCTGAGCTCTCCCTCACGCACCTGCCCAGCTGCTTGGCGACCTCGAGGATTACCCAGAGCGAGGTCTGCACGTCAGGGTCCATGAGCTTATCAGCGGTCCCCAGGAGGCCGAGCCTTCTCTCCTCGCTCACGTCAGTCCTTCCCAGTGCTGTGAAGGCGCAAGAAGTCAGGTCCTCCAGGTTGTTCTGGGCCCTTGAGAGGTCGTCAGCGTCAACCCTGGTTATGCCCCTCTGCAGTGAGGCCAGCACCGCCAGGAGCCTCATGAGGGCAGGGTCGGTGGCCGCCGCGAGGAAGGACTCGTCGGCCCTGTCAGCGAGGTAGGAGAGGAGGCCTAGGAGGCCGCTCCTCTTGAGGCCTACTATTGCGTCAAGTAGCTTAGCTAGTGAGGCCGCCCCGAGGTCCACCTCTGGCGGAGTGGGAAGTACGACAGGGGGCGGAGGGGCAGGGGCGGCCGGCTTAGCGGCCGCAGGGGCTGGCCTGGCCTGCTGGCCCGTCGAGGCCTGCTGAGGCCCAGGCGCCTGCTGGCCCGGCTGCTGGGACAAGCTTCTCGCCGACCTTCAGGAGGGCAGCGGACATAAATCGGTTTCCGCGAGGCCCGTCAGGGCCTCCTGAGGAAGTTAAGGCCCGTCTTGGGGTCGAACAGGGAGAGCGCCGAGGGGGGCACGTCGAAGCTCACTACGTCACCCCTTGAGATCGGCGCCATGGAGGGGTAAAGGAGCCTCAGGGACAGGCCCCCCACGTCAACGTGTATCACCGTGTAGGCCCCCACCCTCTCGACCATAGTCACCTTGCCCGAGAGCTGGCCCTGCCCGACCCTGGCGTCCTCAGGCCTGAAGCCGGCCACCACCTCCATCCCCTCTGAAACCAGCTTCGAGTAGGCCTCGGGCACCTCGACCTTCAGGTTCCCCTGCTTGGCCACCACGTAGCCTCCCTGGACCCTGGCCTCGAACAGGTTCATGGGAGGGTTGCCAGTGAACGAGGCCACCCATGAGTTCCTGGGCCTCCTGTAGACCTCCACGGGGTCGCCGTAGTCCTGTATGACGCCGTCGTGAAGTATGGCCAGCTTGGTGGCGAGGGACAGGGCCTCTACCTGGTCGTGGGTCACGTAAATTATGGTGGTCCCGAGGTCCCTGTGAAGCTGCTTCAGCTCCTCCCTCGCGAAGACCCTCACCTGGGCGTCAAGGTTAGCCATGGGCTCGTCCATGAGGATTATGTCGGCCCCCTTCACGAGGGCCTTGGCTATGGCCACCCTCTGCCTCTGCCCCCCGCTCAGCTGGCCGGGCTTCTTGTAAAGTATGTCGTCAATCCTCAGCAGCTTGGCGACCTCCCTGACCTTCGCGTCTATCTCCTGTTTAGGCCTGTGCTGGAGCCTCAGGGGGAACGCTATGTTGTCGTAGACTGTCATGAAGGGGTATATGGCGTAGCTCTGGAAGACCATGGCCACGTTCCTGTCCTTTGGGGGCACGTCGTCAACCAGCTCCCCCCTTAGGTACACGTGGCCCCTGTCCTGCCTCAGCAGCCCAGCTATGATCCTTAGGAGCGTTGTCTTCCCCTCGCCCGAGGGGCCCAGCACGACCACCAGCTCGCCCTTGTCCACGGAAAGGTTGACGCCCCTCAGCGGCGTCACGGAGCCGGCCTTCGTCCTGTAGGTCTTCCAGACGTCAACAAGTTTGACGTACTCCATGGCCCTCACCTGACCCTGGAGGGCTCAAGTTAATATCACTTGATGCCCGCCAGGCTGCTGTAGGCCCTGGTCATCATCCTCTGGGAGACCAAGAACAGGGCCATGAGCGGTATCCCCATAAGCACAGCGCCCGCCGCGAATATGTTGTAGGCGGGGGCCGAGGCGTAGTTGTAGAGGCCCGCCAGGTACCAGAGGCCGAGCATAGCGGTCCAGGCGTTGCTGTTGCTCCCTATGAAGGCGTAGGCCGTCGCGTAGTCCATGTAGGCGCCCAGGAAGCCCAGGAGGGCCGTGAGGGCCACGACCGGGAGCGCCATCCTGAACACTATCCTCAGGAAGGCCCCGAACCTTGAGAGGCCGTCTATCATGGCCGCCTCCTCGTAGTCAGGCGGTATGGCGTCTATTGACAGCTTCGCCAGGAACGCGGCGAAGACCGCCGTGCCGGGGGTGTAGGCGAGGACCAGGCCAGCGTAGTTGAGCAGGTGGAACCTGGCGAAAAGCAGGTAGAGGGGCACTGTGGTGGCGGTCACGGGCAGGAACGTTATTATGTAGATGAAGGTGGCGAGGCTCTTCTTGGCCGGCATGTCAAGCCTTGAGAGGGCGTAGCCGGCCAGCATGGCCAGGGCGACGCTGAAGAGGGCCGTGGCAGCGGCCAGCTCTATGCTGTGCAGGACCCACAGCGGGAAGTTGGGCACCTTTATGCTCGGTATGAAGCGGCCCGTCAGCAGCTTCTCATAGGCCTCAAGGGTTATGTGCTTAGGTATGAGGGCTGAGATCGTCAGGGAGACCAGGGTGCCGACGTTGCTGAATGACGTCATTATTATGTAGTAAAGGGGCAGCACGGACCACGCTGCCATGACTATGAGGACTATGTACGAGATCGCCAGCCTCAGGGCCTTGAGGGCTACGCGCTTGGCCCTCCTGCTAGGCATGCTCTCACCTCAGACCAGCCCCTCCAGGATGCCCGTGAACTTCAGCACTATCACGGCCAGGACCATGGTTATAGCCGTTGACACTATTGAGAGGGCCGCCGCGAAGGCGTAGTTGTTGTAGGAGAAGGCCTCCTGGTACGCGTAGACTATGAAGGTCTCCGTGGACGCTATTGGCTTGCTCGGGATGCCGGGGCCGCCGCCCGTGAGGACGTATATCGGGTAGAAGTTGTTCCACGTGAACACGAAGCTCGTTATGAAGACGAAGGCTATGGTCTTCTTGAGCGAGGGGAGCGTTATCCTCGTGAACTTTGCCAGCGCCCCCGCCCCGTCAACATCCGCCAGCTCGTAGAGCTCCGACGGTATGCTCTGGAGGCCAGAGTAGAAGACCGTCATGTAGTAAGGGAAGCTGAGCCAAAGGTTCGTAACTATCAGGCCGGTCCAGGCGCCCCAGACTGAGTGGACCAGGTTTACGTGGGGCAGGTGCAGGAAAGGCAGCAAGTACCTGTTCATGAAGCCGTAGGGGTCGGTCCACATGCCGCTCCAGACCAGGAGGGAGATGAAGCCAGGGAACGCCCAGGGGAGTATGAGGATCGCGTAGAAGAGCGACCTGCCGTAAAGGTCCCTCTGGTTGAGTATCAGGGCCAGGGCGAAGCCCAGGGCCATCATGGGTATCAGGCTCCCCAGGGTCCAGGCGACCTCGTTTATGAGGAGCGACGCCAGGTAGCCCTGCCTCAACATCAGCTCGTACTGGAGGAGGCCGACGAAGCGATAGTTGAATATGTGAAGGAGGTTCATGTTAGTGAATGATATGTAGACGGCGTAGAGTACGGGGTAGAGGAAAAGGAAGAGGACGGCAACTACGAGGGGGAGGAAGTAAAGAAAACCTTCAACCTTTGGGCTCAGTCGCGGCATCAGCTCCCCGCCTCAGTACCTTGAGGCGGGGAGCTCTGCCACCATTAAATTCTGTAGCGTCGCTATGAGGGCTGGATCAAGGAGGCCGTTGGCCTGGAGCTGGCTGATGAAGTAGCTCTCCATGCCCTGGGCCGCCTGGACGGCGCTCAGGTTCCTGTACGTGAAGTACCAGACGGCGTACTGGTGGAAGCTGGGCCAGTAGTAGGCCATCTGCGGTATGTTCGGGAACTTCTGGCCGTGCAGGCTCTGCTCAAGTACGCCCTTCATGACCTGGTTGAGGCAGGCCACCGTCTGGTTGGTGGCGGGCTGGGACAGCTGGCTTATGGCATAGTTGTAGGCGCTCTTAAGCGCGGGTATGTCCCTGGCGTAGTTCCACAGGTTAATCTCGTTGGTGTAGTTGGTCATGAACTCTATGAAGAGCAGGGCGGCGTGGAGCGTTGCGTTCCACTGGCTCTTAGGCACCCCGTTGGCCTGAGGCGTAGTTATGACCCAGCCGGTGCTCCCTATGAGCGGCGCCGCGTAGAGGCCGGTGCTGCTGACCACTGGCAGCGGGGCGGCGCCGAGGCTGCATCCCAGGGCATTGAAGTAGGTCATGAGGTCCCACGGGCCGTCAAATATTATGGCCGCCTTGTTGGCCATGAAGAGCTGGCCCTCAACCCCTCCTGCTCCTGCGCTCGGGGCGAGGTAGTTGACCCTGAGGTTGTAGGTCAGGTTATACCAGAACTCAAGGGCGTTGACCATAGCTGATGAGTTCAGGGCTGGGTATATCTTACCGTTGACCGTCGTGAATATCTGCCCTCCGAAGCCGGCGAACCAGGCGGCGAACCTGTAGCCCCAGTCGTCGCCAACGCCATAGGCTATGCCCCAGACGCCGTAGGTCTTGTTGACCTGCTCTGCTATCTGAATAAGCTGGTCAGTGGTGTTGGGCGGGGCAGTTATGAACTTCTTGTTGTAGAACATGACTATGTAGTTTATGTTGTCGGGCAGACCGTAGACAGCCCCGTTGAGGGTCCAGTCCTCAACGGCCGTAGGGTTGAACTGACTGAAGTAGCTCGGAGGCAGGTACTGGGACAGGTTGACGAGTACGCCTGCGGCGAAGAGGGCGCCGCCGGCGTCGCTGGTTTCCCTTATAACTATCGGCGCCTGGCCTGCCTGGGCCTCCTGGAGGTAGGGGCTGGTGCCTACTGGGGCTCCATACTGGACCTCAACGTGTATCCATGGGTACTCCTGCTCGAAGGCGGCCAGGCTGGCGTTGAAGGCCGCGTTCTCGCTTGTGCTGTAGCTGTCAGCGACCGTTATCGTGACCACCGATGGGGTCGTGGTCGTTGTAGTTGTCGTAGTTGTGGTTTTGGTGATCGTTGTAGTGGTCGTTATCGTCGAAGTGGTGGTCGTTGTTGTCGTGGTGGTTGTGATGGTCGGGGTTGTTGTGGTCGTAGTTGATGTTGTCGTGGTAGGTGTCACGTGGCGCTTACTGACGTAATAATATGCTAGGCCGCCTGCGACCGCTATTACTATTATGACAATTATTATGGCTGCAAGGGCTGCAGTTGATATAGACCTTCTAGGCCTCAAGATAGGCACCTCACTATAATTAAAGAGGGCTTCGGGTATAAAACGGTTTTAATTCAAGATTTTAATATTACAACTTAATTAAACTAATTAAACACAGATAGCAGAGGTCCGGAGGCCTTCAGCCTTACCTGCCCATCCTGGCCCTCAGCCTCACGGCCGCGTCGTAAGGGAACTCCCCCCTGGACCCCACTAGGCTCCTGCCGTCCGACCCCCTGGGGACAGGGAGGCCCATGAGGGCCAGGGCCGTGGGGGCCACGTCGTAGGTCTCCGCCGCCAAGGCCTTGACCTCCTCGCCTATGACCAGGAGGACGCCGTTGACCTCGTGGTCCGGCATCATGTCATGCCTCAGCTGGGCCAGCGACCTGCTGGAGACGGGCCAGTACCTCTCCTCGTCAACGGACTCGACGAAGAGGGCAGGGTACGGGGGGAGGTAGGCGCCCCTGAACCTCTCCTCAAGCCTGGTGACTCTAAGGTAGCGGGAGGCCCTGGAGGCCTCCAGGGCCCTGAGCCCCCTCTCCCTCTCCGCCTCCCCCCTGAAGTACAGTATTCTATCTATGGAGAGCCCGCCAGCGTCATAGGTGAAGGGCTGCTCCGAGAGCTCGCTCTGCCGCCCGGCGCCCTCGTGCGTGGCGGCCCTGGCGACCGCCGCAAGCTCGCCGCCCACCGCCTCCCTGAGCCGAGGGAACCTCCTTGAGAGCTCCCTCGGCGAGATGGCTGGGGGCAGGGCCACGGATATCTCGTCCAGGACGCTCACAAGGCTGAGCAGGAGTCTCCCCCTCAGGCTGCTTGGCAGCCCCACCCCGAACTCCCTTATGAGGGGGGCCAGCACGTTGATGCAGGTCCTGTGCAGGCCTGCCCCGTGGTCTGAGGCCAACATGAAGCTCCTCGACCTCTTCATCAGCTCGCCGGCCAGCTCGTCTATGGCCCTCCACACCGCCTCTGACCTGGGGCCCACTGAGAGCACCTCGCGGTGGTCCCTGTGGAAGGCCTGGTCAGGGTAAGGGAGGACCACGAAGTAGGCGTCGGCGTCCACCTCGCCCAGAAGCTCCAGGGTTCCCTCTATAATCATCTCAGTCCTCCTGTAGGGGTCCGGGACCTCGTCATAGGTGGGGAAGTACTTCCTGAGCCTGCTCCCGAGGTCCTCTGGGCTGAACTCAACCCTTGGGGCGAGGAAGGTGTCGCCCACGACCGTCATCTTCCTGAGGCAGCACAGCCCCCTAAGGGGCCAAGTGAGGGGGTAATTGACGACAGCCACGTCAAGGCCCATGAGGGCTGCGTCCTCAAAGGCCCTTGGGAACATCACGTCAAGCGAAGTGTAGGGCTTAGAGAGGTGCTCCCCGTTAGGGCCCCTGTAGTACTTGGTGAAGCCCCAGACGCCGTGCTTGGCCGGGTTGACCCCAGAGGCCATGCTGGTCCACTGCACAGGGGTTATGGGGGGCATTGAGCGCAGGGGTATGGGCCTTGAAAGCGAGAGGGCGTAGCCCAGGTTCTTCAGGCCTAGCTTTGACACGGCCCGCTCAAGCAGCCACGGCGACAGCGCGTCAAGGCCCAGCAGCGAGAACCTCAAGCCCGCTTCCAGGGCTTCCCGCGTGGCCGAGTTTTTAAGGCAATGATTATGCGCCCTCGGCAAAGGAGCTGACTATGTACCACTCGAGCTTCTCCTCGTCCCTCTCCGTCACTTCGAACTTCATCCTCTTCACCCCCTTCGCCTCAACCTGGGCGTTTCTCTGGACGCTCACCCTCTTTCACCTCCTGTAACACGATAGGAGTCGGAGCCTTATAAGGTGGTGTCCAAGCACCCTTTCGGCAACTGCCTAACTAAGGCTGGCCGACGTACACCCTTTTTATAATTGAAAGAGCGAGGCACGCGGCGGGCCTTGGTAGCTTGAAGGCGCTGAGGGTTAAGGTCGATATACCGATAGCGGCCCTCGGGCACGTCAACGCCTACGCTCTCGTCAGCGAGCCCTCGGGCAGCTTCGTCCTGGTCGACCCAGGCATGTACTGGGCCGAGGGGCTTGAGTCGCTGGGCAGGGGCCTCAGGTCCCTCGGGCTCAGGCCTTGCGACGCTGAGGCCTACGTGGTGACGCACTTCCACGTTGACCACGCGACGGCCGCTCCCCTCTTGGCCAGCCTGTGCCCGGCCCCCATCTACATAGGCGAGAAGGACCTCAGGGCCGCCAGGAACGGCTTCGAGTCCTACTTCAACGGGGTCCTTGAGCTCTACCGCCAGTACGGCGTCCCGCCGCAGGAGCTTGAGGCCATGAGGGGCGTCCACCCTGCCCCGAGGCTTGCCAGGGTCTATGACGAGCTCGCCGAGCTGGCCAGGCCGCTGGCCGAAGGTGATGAGATCAGGGTTGGCGACGAGGCGGCCAGGGTTATTGAGGTCCCAGGCCACACGCCAGGCCACATAGCGCTGCTGATAAACGGCGGCAGGGAGGCCGTGGTGGGCGACTCCCTGCTTAACGACATAACCCCCCACGTAGTCCTTGACAACACGTCAAGGGACGCCCTAGGCGAGTACCTGAGGACCCTCAGGAGGCTCCAGGGCGAGGGCATAGGATTGGCGTGGCCCGGCCACAGGGACGAAGTTAGGGACGTAGCGAGGAGGGCCGCGGAGATAGAGGCCCATCATGAGGAGAGGCTGAGGCAGGTGCTGGCCATGATATCCGCCTCGCCGGCCACCCTCTACGACGTGGCCAGGAGGCTGAGGTGGAGGACTAGGGCCGCCGCCTGGGCCGACATGAGCCCCTACGAGAGGTACTTCGCCGTGGGGGAGGCCCTGGCCCACCTTATGAGGCTAGTGAGGGTAGGGCTGGCCGAGGAGGTGGT
>JAKLZP010000030.1:0-11149 GCA_022015155.1 Acidilobus sp.
TGACAAGATGGTCTTCATAGAGGGCGCCAAGAACCCGAGGAGCGTGACCATACTGCTAAGGGGCGCTAACGACATGCTGCTCGACGAGGCTGAGAGGAACCTCAACGACGTCCTCCACGGCCTCAGGAACATAATGAAGGAGCCCAAGATACTGGGCGGCGGAGGCGCGCCAGAGATCGAGCTGGCCCTCAGGCTGAGGGAGTTCGCGGCCACGGTAGGCGGAAAGGAGCAGCTGGCCATAGAGGCCTTCGCTGATGCGCTCGAGACCATACCCAGCGTGCTGGCCGAGAGCGCAGGCATGGACCCGCTGGACACGGTCATGCAGCTCAGGTCCCTCCACAGCAAGGGCCTGAAGTTTGCAGGCGTTGACGTGCTTAACGGCAAGATAGCTGATGACATGATCTCGGTGAACGTCTACGAGCCCCTGGTGGTTAAGAAACAGGTGATAAAGGGCGCGGCTGAGGCCGCCATAGCGCTGCTGAAGATAGACGACCTGATCGCGGCGGCGCCGCCTAAGAAGGAGGAGAAGAGCAAGGAAGGCGAGGAGAAGGAGAAGAAGGAGGAGAAGAGCTCCTCAATCAGCTAAACTTAGAGCTCTTCGCCTAAATAGCCCTCGTCCCTTCCTTTTTTGCTCGGAAGCATGCAGGACTACGTTATTTCCATGCTTCACCCAAGGCTCAGAGAGGTCATAGCAAGGCTCGGCTACACGAGGCTATACCCCATTCAGGAGAAGGCCATACCTGTTGTCCTCAGGGGCTCCCATACCCTTATAGTAGCGCCAACGGGCAGCGGCAAGACCGAGGCGGCCCTGTTCCCTGTCCTGTCGCTCATGTTAAGTTCCCATGAGCTGAACGACGGCAGGATTAAGGCCATTTACGTGACCCCGCTAAGGGCGTTGAACAGGGACCTAATGACCAGGATCTCAAGGCTCGTCGAGGGCGTTGGCATTTCGATAGCCTTGAGGCACGGCGACTCCACCTCGTCAATTAGGAGGAGGTTCCTCGAGAGCCCGCCTGACTTCATGATAACGACGCCTGAGACCCTCAACCTGTTGTTAACTGTGCAGGCAAAGGCTGACATGTGGAACTCTGTGAGCTACGTCATAGTTGACGAGGTCCAGGAGCTCATAGAGAGCGAGAGGGGCTCAGAGCTCTCAGTAGTCCTTGAGAGGCTTCAGGAGAGGTCGAGGAACAGAATACAGCGCATAGGCCTCTCAGCTACACTCTCTGAGAAGTCGAAGCGGGCCGCCGCCTCCCTCCTAGCCTATGGACGTAAAGTTGAGGTGATCGAGGACAAAGGGGAAAGGGCCTATGAAATAGAGATAGTGGCTGTGCCTGAGGACGAGGGTCTTCACAAGGCATCCGATGTTATAGCTTCTATAGCTTCACGCGAGAAGGGCTCAGTGCTGCTCTTCACGAACACCCGATCCGTGGCTGAGAGGCTCGGCGTTCTGTTGTCCAAACGCTTAGCCAACAAGGTCATGGTGCACCATGGCAGCCTCTCAAGGGAGGTGAGAGAGGAAGCCGAGAGGAAGTTCAGGGAAGGCGAGCTCAAGGTACTGGTCGCTACCTCGAGCATGGAGCTCGGCATAGACATAGGTCACATAGACAGGGTCGTACAGTTTATGTCACCTAGGGAGGTCATGGCGATGTCACAGAGGGCTGGAAGGGCTGAACACCGCTACGGCGGCGTTAGCAGGGCGACCATAGTCACTTTTAATAACGTGTTTGAGCTCTTGGAGTCAGCAGTCATAGCTGCAAGAACCAGAAGAGAGGACCTAGAGGACCTGACCTATCACAGGAAGCCCCTCGACGCAGCAGCCCATCAGTTAGTAGCTATGGTTATTGAGGGCCTGGCCAGCGACATAGGGAAAGCCCACGAGGTCCTTACCCGCTCTGCGCCCTTCTCAGATATGACGCTAAGCGAGCTCGAAAAAGTCGCCTCTCATCTCGACTCGGTGGGGGTGCTGAAGTACGAGCCTGAGACAGGGAAACTGGCAAGGGGCAGGAGGTCACTAACTTATCTCTATAAGGTCTCAATGATACCCGATGAGGCCACGTTCAGGGTTTATGATATAGCCAGCGGCTCCCAGGTAGGCGAGGTCGGCGAGAGGTTCGTAGAGGCCGCTCTCCTGGCCAGCCGTGAGCAGAAGCCCGTCTTCGTGCTAGCTGGCAGGGCTTGGAGGATAGTCAACGTGGATTATGAGGAACTTAGGATAGACGCCGAGCCCCTTGGCGAGGCTGAGGGGGTGGTTCCGTCCTGGGAGGGCGAGCTTATACCTGTCAGCTATAAGGTGGCCAGGGAGGTCTGTAGCCTTGTAAGCCTGGCCTCCATTGATCCTCAGAGGGCCCTTCACGCGCTCCTCCAGAGAGGCCTCGACAGAGAGCTGGCAGAAAGGATTACAAACGTGATCGCTGAGAGCGCTAAGAGGTGGGGCGCCCCGCTAACCCCCTTGGAGCCTATCGTAGAGGAGCTCAAGGGCGCCAGCATACTGTTCACCTGTCTTGGCAGCAAAGGCAACCTCCTCCTGGCCCTAGTAATCTCTAAGCTCTTGGAGCCCAAGGTTAAGGCCTGGTTTGACTACATACCTTACGCCGTAGTTTTCTCAGCTCCTTATGGAGTCAGAGGCGACGACATAAGGGAGGCTTTGCTTAAGGCCAAGAACATGGATCTCCCTGAGCTGATGGCGCTAGCCTACGACGCCATTAAGGAGACGCCCCTATACGTGGTCAGGTTCCTTCAGGTCGCTAAGAGGCTTGGCGTCCTTGACCCTGACGCCAGGGTCTCCCTCGAGCAGGGCAAGAGGATACTTGACGCCTACAGGGGCTCAGTGGTAGAGGAGGAGACGCTAAGGGAGCTCTCCTTTGACAAGCTGGACCCCGAGGCCCTAAGGGAGTTCCTCAGCAACCTCAAGGACGTCAGGGTTGTAAGGAGCGAGGGGCCGAGCCCCCTCGCCCAGGATGTCATAAAGAACCCGTACCTGAGGAGAGAGGTCGCCGTCAACCTGAAGGAGGTGGCCATGGACTACGTAATTGAGGGACTTCGCAGGGCTGCCCTCAGGAAAGAGGTTGTGCTAGTCTGCGCATCCTGCGGCAACACGTGGCGGGCCGAGGCAGCGGGCCTAAGCCACCCAGTCAGGTGCCCTAAGTGCGGGGCCGCCATGGTGGCCCCCTTGCCCTCCTCCCAGTGGGGCGAGTCAGTAGCCTCCCTCTACTCAAGGTGGAAGAGGGGGTCTGCGGAAAAGCTGAGCAAAGACGAGAGGCGCTTGATAAATGAGGTCAGGGAGAGGGCGGAGCTCTACATAAATTACGCCATGCAGGGCCTTGGAAGGTATGTCGTGGAGGCCCTCATGAATCAGGGCATCGGGCCGAGGTCAGCTAAGAAGGTAATGGAGAGCCTCATGAGGGGAGGGGAGAGGGCCTTCTATGAGGCCTTGCTCAAGGCGAAGGAGGAGTACCTGGTCTATAAGAAGTTCATAGATAAAAGGGAGGGAAAAGAGGACAGGGAGAAGGCCTAAACTTATATAGCTCCCTTCTGTGATGTGCTCTTGGTGCCGCGGTAGTATAGCCCGGCCCAGTATGCGGGCCTCTCGAGCCCGTGACCCGGGTTCAAATCCCGGCCGCGGCACTCTGCGCGGGCTTTCGCTTCTCGTAATAGATACGTGATGACCAGGTTAGCTAGTAAGGTTAGCTGATCGAGGAAGAAGAACTAAGGGTAGGTTAATGATTTCAAGAAAGCGTTTACTTGACCTTTTCCTTGATCTTCTCAGCGGCCTCTTTGCCTACCTCCTTGGCCTTCTCAGTCACGTCCCTTAAGCTCTTCTTAATATCAACCATAGATACCGCCCTTCACCCTCTTCAGTTGATACTCTTCATCATCTAAGCTAAATTAAAGCGTCCGCAAGGAGTTTAGGATTAGCTGAGGGAAGCACGTCTAGGTCTGTACATAAGTAGGGCATTAAGACCAAGCCTTTTTCACCTTAAGCGGCAAGTGTAAGAGGGCCCAAACAGCTTGGACATTGACGAGATACCAAAGCTCATCCTAAAGGACGCTGAGAAGTGCTTCTCGTGCGGCTTCTGCGAGAGCGTCTGCCCGACCATAGCGTTTGGACCCCACAGGGGCTATGGGCCCAGGGGTAGGGTGATAATCCTAAGGACGTGGCTGAGGGGCGAGAGCGAGATCACCGAGGAGGGGCTCGCGAGCATCTACAGCTGTCTCCTCTGCAACGCCTGCTCAATTGTGTGCCCCGCCAGGATAAGGGTAGGTGACCTGGTGAGGGACGCCAGGGCCCTTCTGTGGAGCCGGGGCCTGCCTGAGGGCATAAGGGTGGTGAGCAGGTGAAGGAAGGCCTTGACGTAAAGGGCGTCATAGAGTTCCTATCAGCTATGACTGAGAAGACAGGCTACCCTGTGCCGGCGCCTTCAGGCTTCGCGTCAAGATGGTCTGAGGGCCTTGACCTGCCGAGGGACGGCTCGGAGAGGCTCCTCTTCACTGGGGCGCTCTACCAGCTCATGCCATACCTAAACGCTGTAGTCAGGCTGGTGGAGGGCCTCGGCGGCCTCCCTAGGGTGGCCCTGAAGTCCCTGACGCTCCTGGCCAGGCAGAGGCCCTGGGCCCTAGCAGGCCTCGTAAGGCCTGACGGCGAGGAGGTCAGGGCCAGCGAGCTTATCCTTAGGTCCATCGTTGTCCTGCTGAGGAGGTCAGGGGTCGACTTTGCGTATGTGCCTGAGGTCTCAGACCTCTACAGCGGGGCGCTCCTGCTGGACCTGGGAGCCGTTGACGCCTTTGAGGCGCACGCAAGGAGGGTCTCCAAGGCCATCAACTCCCTGAACGTCAGCGAAGTAATAACCGTTGACCCACATACTGCTCTTACGCTCACTATCATGAGGAGAAGGGGGCTCCTGAGGCCCTCTGTGAGGAGCTACCTTGAGCTTGTGAGCCCTGTCGCTGTAACTAGGATGAGAGGGCTTACGGTTACAGTTCACGACTCCTGCATCTACGCGAGGGACCTTGACCTGTGGGAGAGGTCAAGGAGTCTGCTGGCCAGCGCCCTAGTCCAGGTCTCAGAGGCCAGGAGGTCAGGCAGGAGGACCTCGTGTTGCGGAGGCCCCGTCGAGGCCCTGTCGCCGTTCATGTCGAGAAGGGTGGCTGAGGAGAGACTGAGGGAGCTTGCCAAGTACTCAAAGGTCGTAGTTACCATGTGCCCCATCTGCGCCTCTAACCTCTCCCGGGCCGCCGCGAGGCTTGATGGAGTAAGGGTTGTCGACCTGGCCCTGGTGCTCTCTGGCAGCCTCTAGCGCTGCCGCCAACGTGAAGATGACGTAACCTAAGTAGTAGTCGTCGCTGGCGAGCCCTAGGGCCACAAGGGCCGAGAGCGACAATAGCGGGCTAGCTAAGGCCCACACCATGAGGAGGCCTGATTTCCTGGCCCCGACGAGCGAGGCCGAGAGAGGAGCCCCAAGCGCCGCGGCCACAAGAAGCGCCCCTAGCTCTACCTCGGCGCGGGCTAAGCCACTGTACGTAAACAGGTACCTAGTGGCCTCGGTTATGTAGGCCAACAGGTAACTACCCCTAAGGACGACAAGGGTCGTCGCTAGGCATACCATAGCAATAGTCGCCGTCCGCCTCCTCCAGGCCTCAGGGGCTGAGAGGAGCCCCAGCAGGCCCACGAGGCTCAGCGACGCCGCTATGCCCTTAAGCGCCGATGCCACTCCCTTAGACCTTTTTGCCAGTACGACGCTAGAGAGGAGGGCCGCCAGCGCTAGCCCGCCCGCCAGGCTTGGCCCTACGAACACAATGACCCCCAGGGCCTCCGAGAATAGCAACAGGTCAAGGCCTGATGCTTCATAGATAGCCATGACCAACAGCGGCACAGCAAGGGCTAACGAGACCCACAACTGGGAGGCTGAAGGGGAGAGCTGAGGTAAAGACCTAATCATAATATTAACCGGTTGGAAGGGCATACCGCCATAAGGCAATATCAGACGCGCCTCCATCATGGAGAGCGACCCAGAGGCGGCAGCCCCTAAATAGAGGTCGTAAGGCCTTGGACCTGTTCGAACAATCTGGAGAACTCTCTGTAAGAGGGGCAGGGTAACGACAACCCTTGGCGACCTAGCGTAGAGATCTGCTGATAGCGCCGAGGCCGCAAGGCCAGCTAAAACAGAGGCCCCCGCGAGCGAGCTGAAGGCCTTACCTGGTCTAAATAGCAGAACCATTGCTATGGAGAGCGCAAGCCCAAGCCCTGCAGCGGTCAGCATGATTGCTTCCTGCAACCCGCCCATAGAGGCGAGAGCCGCAATGAGTCCCGATATCGCGATGAGAGGCGACATGGCCAGGGCCCTGAACCGAGCCTCGGAGACCACTAGGTAATCATTGAGCCCGTTTACAATGTGGTCCATAACGCCGATGAACGGGAACCAGAGCCAGTAAGAGTAGAGAGGCCTGGGGTAAAGGAGGAACGCTATGGATGGAAGTGCGTAGCTCAGGCCCCCAAGCTGTCTATACAGCCTGTACGTTAAGGCCGGGGTCATGAGGGCTACCGAAGCGGCTGCGGCTATCAGGTAAAGGCGCGGTAAGGCCTTGCCTGTTAGGAAGTAGACGCTGGCGAGGCCCAGGCCCTCTATGTCAAGCCCCCAGGCCACAGGCGCTACTACATACCTCATGAAGGACGGCCCTGTAAGGAGGAGGAACGGCACGTTCAGGGCACCTATTACAGCTATCATTGACGCAACGCCAAGGGAGACGTTCCTGTAGCCCCTCCTGTAGGCTAGGGGGAAGTAGACGAGGGCGGCGGCCAGGGCGTACTGCCTATATGAGGTCGCCAGCCCCAGCAGGGCCCCCACGACAACTGGGTTTTCAGCGAACGAGACTGCCAGCACAAGAGGCGCCAACCAGCCAGCCAATGGGTCAAAGACTGTTGGGTCCGTGATGAAGTAGAGAAGGCCTGAGGCTAGCAGGGGCAACAACAGCCACCTCGAGCCCCCCTCGGCCCTTGCGAAGGCCACCACTAGGGCTGCCCCAAGGACTATGGAGTCCCATAAGTTGCCTGGGAGCCTCAGCAGGACAGCTGGCAGGTAGTAAATGAATGAGAAGGCCGGGTAGTCCAGGACGCTGACGAACCCCACGGCGTGAGATATGTTATAAGGGGGACCTGCCGAGTAAATGAAGGTCAGCTTAGTCGCCGGAGCGCTGTGCATAAGAAAGGAGGAGTAGTTGACGGAGTATGGATTAAGGCCCCTTAGGAGCAACCTTGCGGCCTCCAGCTGAATCACGTAGGAGTCTTCAACGCCGCCTATGACCTGAACCTTTACGGAGCCCATGGCCTGTGAGGCCGCGAGGCCTACTACGAGGGCTAGGACTGCTAGCGCTGCCGCCACGGGCTTGGGCCACCTTGGGCTGCGGGCGAGAGCCCTGGAGCTCAGAAGGAGCGATAGGCCTGTGAGGAGGACTACCAGGCTTACAACGACGGACAGCCTAGTTGGAACGTAGTAAAATACTGGCTCCCCGCCGTAGGTACCTATGATTACATTTGTGCCGTCAAAGCTGTAGAGGAAGACCGCTAAGGCCATTAAGTTAAGGCCAATGATAGCTATTAGTACTTCATCGTGATAGAGCGCCCTATCTGACAAGGCGCTCAGCACTATTCCTACTGCCGGGAAACATTAATTCCTTAACCTTGCTCGTTACGCGTTGGACCTATTAACTTCCCTGAGCCATATGAAGCTGACGGCAAACTTGCCTAGAGTCAGGAAGAAACAGGAGCAACCAGACGTCCAAGCGACGGCGAGAAGGCGCAGAGGCTCTGCTGTGAGAAGAGCTACCACCGAGGATGACGTAAAGGCATTGACCTCCTCTCTTTCAGAGAAGCTTGTGCCAGCCCTGGGCCTTGACCTGGTAGGGCTTAAGCCTGACGACATAAAGGACATCATTTACTCAATAGTGAGCTCGTTAGCGGAGTCCAGGTCCTCCAAGCTGACGGAGGAGGCCGCTATGAAGAGGATAATGGCCGCAAAGGACGGTCTTCTCAAGGCTGTCGCGGCTATGCTCCTCTCCAGGGAGAGGCCTCTGACAAGGGAGCAGCTCGAGTTCATAGTGGCGTACGCCCCTGAGCTCGCTGGTAGGGCCGCCCCTTACCTCTATCAGCAGGCCAAGAGGCTTAAGGCCGATGACATAATAGCGTCCCTGAGGTCTCTGTGGTCCCAGTACGGCAGGCCTACTCCGGTTGAGTGCCCCCGGTGCGGCTTCAGGGCCGTGACCCCTGACCTGACCTGTATTGTCTGCGGGGCCCAGCTGAGCGAGGGGGAGATCAAGAGACATCTGGGGTTCCCAAGGCTTCTGCTTGAGACCGCTAAGAGGCTTCACCCAAGGCTCGTGGAGGAGATAATAGCAGCTGGCTACGTCGTGTTAAACCACGAACTTCACCCACCAAGCTTAGCCCCCAAGTCAGGCTACGCGCTCACGTTACACCTGAACAGGGATGAGAAGGAGGCCCTCAAGTCTCTGCTGAGCGGAGGCCCTAGGCCCGACCAGGATGCTGGTCTATCAGGCTTACGCTGATCCTGTCAAGGCCTAGGGAAGCGCAGTGGTCACAGATAGGCCCTGCCGAGGGGGCCCCGCATGACATGCATAGCTGTGGAGCCTTAAACTCAGCTGCCAGCTTCGTCGAGAGCTCAAGGGCCCCATAGTCCATCTCGGGCCCCCCAGCTACTGACATGAAGACGGGCTTTGACCTGATAATGACTCTACACGCTGGCTCAAGCCTCAGGCCCTCTAGGAACTCAATTGCCGCCAGGGCCTCCCTCTCTATTCTTGAGAAAACCTCTACGTGTTTGACTCCTAGTACTGAAAGCGTCGGCTGTGAGTCGAAGACCTCGTCAGGTCTACCCCTCAACAGGGCCTCAAGGAGCAGGACCGTTAGGTCAGTCCTCGAGAGGGGGGCAACGACGACGTCAGCCCCTATTAACCTCGCCGCTCTCGTCGACCAGGCCCTGTCATACCTGACGCAGGAAATGATGTCTGCCTCCCTAGGAGGCCATGGCCTAACGTCAACAGTTACCCCCTCAAGGCCCTCGGGCAACTTAAATGACGAGCTGAGACCCTCGTAAAATGAGGGGATTGCCACGAGGACCCTGGACTTAAACCTCTTCTCGATGCCGGCCGTGAGGACCGCAGCGAGCAGCGAGGCTGACGGCGCAAATGAAGACACAGGTACGAGGAGCGTTGCCCTCAGGCTCAGTCCGGCTGACGCAAGGGACCTAGAGGCCTGCCTCATAACCTCGTCCCTCAGACAATGGATGCACAGAGCCTCGCCGCTGCTGGCCCTGAGGTAAAGGGCCCTTCTCCTCTTACACCTACTACATATGACCTGGCCAGGTGTCCCTTCAGAGTCGGCAGACATCATTGGGTTCCGCCCATCCCCGTAGGTATAAAGCCTTCGTAAGACTTCATATTAGTGGAGTAATACCAATAACGTTGCCTGGCGAGCAGAGTAATGCGCACATCAATATTTAAGAAGCCAAGGGCCCCTGCATCGGCTCTCTTGTCTAGAGGAACCTCTGCTGCCTCCCGCAAGGTAGAGGGACAGAAGGCTGTGCCCCTCCCTACAGAACCCTTGCCTGAGGGAGGCTGACCAATATGTCAACAGAAGCTAAGCAGTTGGAGCTCATGAGCAGGTCGTTGCTGGAGCCCTCCGCTGAGGAGAGGGCTAAGGAGCTCCTCCTCCAGGACATCTATGCCCAGGTGAGGGAGGCCTATAAGGAGAGGGCGCCCAACGGCGGGGCCCTTGCCCCCCTGCCCTCCTGCGTGCAACAGGGCCTATGCCCTGACGACCTGAAGTTCACATACAACGCCCTCAGGGTCCTCATGAGCAGGTACATAGTGAAGGACTTGAAGGGCAGGTACATGGAGACCCCGTCCATGGTAATGATGAGGGTGGCCCTAGGCTTCAGGGGCAGGGTGGACCCTGAGGTCCTTTACAGGGCCCTTATAGATGGCCGCTTCATGTTCAACAGCCCAACGCTCTTCAACATGTTCGTTGACGAGGCTAAGGGGGCCCTCAGCGCATGCTACGTGACCCCCGTTCATGACGATATGAGGGGTATAATGGACGGGCTTACCGTGCAGGTCATGACCTTTAAGTATGGGGGTGGGGAAGGCTTCAGCTTCAGCGAGCTGAGGCCTAGGGGTGACGTAGTAGCTGGCACCAGCGGCGTGGCCAGCGGCCCCCTGAGCTTCATGAGACTTTATGACATAGCCACAGACGTAGTCAAGCAGGGGGGCAAGAGGAGAGGCGCCAACATGGGGATACTTCATGACTGGCACCCTGATCTCTACAACCCTGACTACGATCCCTGGAAGGCGCTGTCGTCGGTTCTGCCGCCTCAGGTCAACTCTCTCTTGAGCAAGTTCAAGGAAACCCTTGAGCAGCTGGCCAAGGACGGCTACTACAAGGTTGACGAGGCAACCCTTGAGGTACTGAGAAGGCTAACTCAGGGCAGTCAGGCGCCTGAGGAGGCTGGGTTCATACAGGCCAAGAGAGCCCCGATGCAGGACTCCTTCCTGACGAACTTCAACATAAGCGTGGGCGTTCATGACGCCTTCATGGAGGCCGTCGTGAACGACGAGGAGTGGTGGATGGTCAACCCCAGGCTCAGTGATATGGGTGATGGGATCTACAGGCTTCACTACGCCCTGTCAAGGGCTACTGGCGAGGGGAGGACCCTTAGGCTCCTAAAGGAAGGCAAGGTCAGCACGCCTTACCTGAACGTCCTAGAGGACCTCGTTAAGAAAGCTAAGGAGAGAGCCCCATCTGACTTAGACGTCAATAGGAAGAACCCCTACCTCTGGCACTACCCTGCCAGAAAGCTGTGGGAGGAAATAATCAGAGGCGCCTGGGAGGGTGGGGACCCCGGCCTGTTCTTCCTTGATAACCATAACAAGTGGATACCGACGCCGTGGCTTGGCGCTGTGAGCGCCACGAACCCATGCGGAGAGGAACCCCTTTACCCATATGAGAGCTGTAACCTAGGGTCCCTTTCCGTGGACAAATATATCCATGACGGGAAGTTCGACGTCGAGGCCTTCGCTAAGGACGTGGACCTAGCGGTTGATGGTCTTGACGCCGTCATAGATTACAACAGGCAGCCAG
>JAKLZP010000031.1:0-11001 GCA_022015155.1 Acidilobus sp.
TGGGCGGGTATGAACCTGACGCCGAGAGGCTTAAGGCCTTGAACGTGACGGGGCCGGGCACCTCAAGGGTGAGGCTGGCGTTGCCCGTGAACTCCATAACCGTTGCGTTTATGACGGCGCTCAAGGTGAAGCTGCCGCCGGCGAAGCTGAGGTTATAGCCTATGAGCAACGTGATGGGCCCTGGGGTCGTCCCATTGCCGCTGGCCCGCGAGTAGAAGCCCCAGTAGTAGTATAGCCCACCGCCGGTCCAGCCTGACCCGAGGAACTTCGTGGAGCCGCTGGCCGTGAAGTTGCCAGTGAAGCCGAGGGCCGCGGCGGTGACAGGGCCTATGGGCGAAGTGTAGGGCGTCTGGGCCTTGACAGCTGCGTTCGCGACGGCGCTGAAGGTGATGTAGCCTGAGGCAGGCAGTATCACGATGCCAGTGCTCCACCCTTGGCAGAAGGCGAGGAGGCTCACGTTGACGCCGCTCACGTTAACCCAGCCGAGGTAGGCTATTGGGCCGCTGAAGGACCTTGAGATGTTGACATTACCGACGCTTGCCACTACGCTCTCGCTGCAGAACCACCCGCTCATCCTGACCTTGACCTGGAGCTTCCCTGCGCTCTCAAAGGAGCCCCCGCTGCCCTGAAGCCCTACGAGCGCCACGTTGTTTGGAAGCCTGAAGGAGTCAGGCCCCAGGTAGACCTGCTGGTACCCTGGGCCTGAGGAGGCGCTCGAGGGGCCCGTGGAGTTGAGGAAGGCGCAGCTGAAGTAGTCAACGCCCTGAGGCGCCCTGCCCATGAGCAGGGGGTCGTTGTAGGGCTCATACCTGAACACCGCTCCTGTGGAGCTGACGAGGAATATGCTGACGTTCTGGCAGCTGTAGTTGGTGAGGAGCCTCAGGAGGGCCTGCCCTGAGACGCTCTCGTCAACCCTCTCGACGTAGACCTTGCCCGCCTCCTGTATCACCGCGTAGCTTATGTTGATGGGGACTGACGAGCTGACCAGGAGGTAGAGGCTTGAGTTCCTGAGGACGACGCTCATCTCAGGGGGTGACGACATCTGGGCCTCCCTGGCGAACTGGGATGAAGAGACCCTCTCGGCGTAAAGGACCACCTGGGAGCCCAGCCTCAGGAGGGAGAGGGCCGCCAGGACCACGACGGCTAGCACTATGAGGGCCCCTATGACCTCACTGAGCGACCTCCTCCTCAACCTCGGCACCGAAGGGGTTACCGGTGAAAAAGCCGGCTCCCCCGCCCCTGGCCGGAGAGGGGCCCGTGGAGGCGAAGCTGGCCCTCATAGTTAACCCGATAGCCGGCATGGGCGGGAGGGTGGGGCTGAAGGGCACTGACGGTGAGGCCTACCTGAGGGCCCTCCAGCTAGGGGCCAGGCCGGTCGCCCCGGGGAGGGCCGTGGAGTTCCTCAGGTCGCTAAGCCCTGACATCAAGGTCCTGGCGCCGCCCGGCCAGATGGGCGAGGCGGAGGCCAGGGAGGCGGGGCTGGGGGGTCGCCTTGAGGTCATGGGATGCGCGCCACGGGAGGGGCCTACGTCAGCTGAGGACACCAAGAGGTGCGCCAGGGAGGCCGTGGGCAGGGTACCCCTCATAGTCTTCGTGGGGGGAGACGGGACGGCGCGGGACATAGTTGAGGTGGTTGACGAGAGGGTGGCCGTGCTTGGGGTCCCGAGCGGGGTCAAGATGTACAGCGGCGTCTTCGCTGAGACCCCAGCCATGGCGGCCGTGGCGGCCGAGAGGTTCCTCAGGGGAGAGGTTGGGGTCGAGAGGGCCGAGGTGCTGGACATCGACGAGGAGGCCTTCAGGAGGGACGAGCTGAGGTTGAGGCTTTACGGCACGGCCCTGGTGCCGGCGGCCGATGAGGTTGTCAGGTCGGGCAAGGAGGTGGCCTCCTACGCTGAGGAGGAGCTGGAGGCCATAGCATCATATGTCGTTGAGAACATGGAGCCTGGGGTCCTCTACATACTTGGCCCGGGCTCCACGGTGGCTGCCATAGCCAGGAGGCTCGGCATCAGCAAGACGCTCCTTGGCTTCGACGCTGTCGTAGATGGAAGGCTCGTGGGGCGCGACCTGAACGAGGCCGGCATGCTGGAGCTGTTAAAGCGGTACCCCAAGGCCAAGGTCATACTGTCGCCGATAGGGGGACAGGGGTTCCTGCTGGGGAGGGGGAACCAGCAGCTGAGCCCCGAGGTTATAAGGAGGGTAGGCGTTGACAACATAGTGGTTGTGGCGGCCAAGTCTAAGGCTCTCAGGCTCAGGTCGCTCAGGGTTGACACGGGGGACCCTGAGCTTGACTCGGCCCTGAGGGGGTTCAGGCGCGTGATCGTAGGTTACGGCGAGGAGCTGGTCCTTAGAGTTATTTAGTGGTCAAGGAGCGGTGGCGGGGGCAGGGCCTATGCCATCCGTCTTGGGCGGACGGCCCGTGGGGGTCGTCCGTCCTTGGCGGATGGCATAGGGTTGCAGAGGCGAGGAGGTCCTGGGAGGGGGTTCCTCCCAGGGCCCCTTTACTCTGCAACCCCTGGGGGCCCTGCCCCCGCCACCGATCCCTCTTTTGTGGGTTTAGGTATAAAAGGGGTCAGGCCCTCGCCCGAGGGCCAGTTATGAGGAGGCCGAGAGAAGGTGGCAGGCGGCCATGTGCCCCCTGGCCACCTCAACCATGCGGGGCTCCGAGTACTTGGTCAGCCTGACCACTACCCTGCCGCCCTCCTCCGACATTGACTGGATAGACTTAAGGGCCCTGTTGAACTCTGACTCCCTCTCAACAACGTCCTTTAGCTCAGAAGCGCTGAGGCCCTTTACCTCAAGCTCCAGCTCGCCCAGGGGCCTCGGCCTAGCCCTCTGTGACAGATCAGGGTACCTTGCCTCAAGGACCCTCCTCAGGGCCTCAGCCACCTCGTCAGCTGTCCAGCCGCAGGTAGCTATGGCAACAGGGCACCTCGGGTGGAACCTGCAGCCCTTGGGCGGGCTCACCAGGCTCGGCACGTCCCCCTTTAGGACAACCCTCCTCATCTGCCTCCCGACCTCTGGCACCGCTGATATGAGGGCCTGGGTGTAGGGGTGGGCGGGCTTCCTTATGACCTCGGCCTTCGGGCCCTTCTCCATAACCTTGCCCGCGTACATGACGTAGATCCTGTCGGCCATGTATGAGACCACTGATATGTTGTGCGTTATGAAGAGCATGGCCATCTTGTGCGTCTCCCTCAGCTCCCTCAGCAGCTCAAGTATCTCGGCCTGCACGGACACGTCCAGGGCGCTGGTGGGCTCATCAAGGACCACGAAGCGGGGGTTTGTGGCTATGCCCCTCGCTATGGCCACCCTCTGCCTCTGCCCTCCACTGAGCTCGTGGGGGTAGCGGTCCGCGAACTCGGGGGACAGCTGGACCTCCTCGAGGAGGTCAAGTACCCTCTCCATGGCCTTGTCCTTATCATAGGCGCCTGTCTCGATCATAGGCTCGGCTATTATGTCAGCTATCCTCAGCCTGGGGTCCAGTGAGGAGTAGGGGTCCTGGAAGACTATGCCGACCTTCCTCCTGAACTCCTTAAGCGCCTTGCCCTTGAGCCTGAGGACTGAGTACTTGGATGATATCAACTTCATGGTCTCGACGTCCCCCCTCTCCCTGGCCTCATCATATCTCTCGAGATCATGGTCGGGTATCTCGAAGAGGATCTCGCCAGCTGTTGGCTCGATCAGCCTGATTAATGTCCTTCCAAGCGTTGTCTTACCGCTGCCGCTCTCGCCAACTAGGCCTACAATCTCGCCCTCCTCGACCTCTATGTCAACGTCGTCGACGGCCCTAACGGAGGCGCCTCTGACGCCCTTAACTGGGAAGTAAACCTTAAGGTTCCTGCCAGCTATTATCACTTCCTCTCACCCCCAGAGTAAAGCCAGCACGCGACCTTGTGCCCGTTCCCTAAGTCGACCATCGGGGGCTCCCTCTCCCTGCATATTGGCATTGCATATGGGCACCTTGGGTGGAACATGCATCCCTTGGGCGGGTTCCTGAGGTCAGGCACCTCGCCCTTTATCCCCTTGAGCTCGTGGGGCTCAAGGGTCGGCACGGCCTCCATGAGCATCTGCGTGTACGGGTGCTTGGGCTCCTTGAACACCGCGTCCCTCGGGCCGACCTCAACGACCTTACCGGCGTACATTATGGCTACTCTGTCTGAGACCTGGTAGAGGACGCTCAGGTCATGTGATATGAAGATGAAGGCCGCCTTGGTCTGCTGCTTGAGCTCATTCAGCAGCTCGAGTATGCCGGCCTGGACCGTTACGTCCAGGGCGCTGGTGGGCTCATCAAGTATCACGAGCTCAGGGTTGTTTATCATTGCCGTCGCTATCACCACCCTCTGCCTCTGCCCTCCACTGAGCTCGTGGGGGTAGCGGTCCGCGAACTCGGGGGACAGCTGGACCTCCTCGAGGAGGTCAAGTACCCTCTCCATGGCCTTGTCCTTATCATAGGCGCCTGTCTCGATCATAGGCTCGGCTATTATGTCAGCTATCCTCAGCCTGGGGTCCAGTGAGGAGTAGGGGTCCTGGAAGACTATGCCGACCTTCCTCCTGAACTCCTTAAGCGCCTTGCCCTTGAGCCTGAGGACTGAGTACTTGGATGATATCAACTTCATGGTCTCGACGTCCCCCCTCTCCCTGGCCTCATCATATCTCTCGAGATCATGGTCGGGTATCTCGAAGAGGATCTCGCCAGCTGTTGGCTCGATCAGCCTGATTAATGTCCTTCCAAGCGTTGTCTTACCGCTGCCGCTCTCGCCAACTAGGCCTACAATCTCGCCCTCCTCGACCTCTATGTCAACGTCGTCGACGGCCCTAACGGAGGCGCCTCTGACGCCCTTAACTGGGAAGTAAACCTTAAGGTTCCTGCCAGCTATTATCACTTCCTCTCACCCCCAGAGTAAAGCCAGCACGCGACCTTGTGCCCGTTCCCTAAGTCGACCATCGGGGGCTCCCTCTCCCTGCATATTGGCATTGCATATGGGCACCTTGGGTGGAACATGCATCCCTTGGGCGGGTTCCTGAGGTCAGGCACCTCGCCCTTTATCCCCTTGAGCTCGTGGGGCTCAAGGGTCGGCACGGCCTCCATGAGCATCTGCGTGTACGGGTGCTTGGGCTCCTTGAACACCGCGTCCCTCGGGCCGACCTCAACGACCTTACCGGCGTACATTATGGCTACTCTGTCTGAGACCTGGTAGAGGACGCTCAGGTCATGTGATATGAAGATGAAGGCCGCCTTGGTCTGCTGCTTGAGCTCATTCAGCAGCTCGAGTATGCCGGCCTGGACCGTTACGTCCAGGGCGCTGGTGGGCTCATCAAGTATCACGAGCTCAGGGTTGTTTATCATTGCCGTCGCTATCACCACCCTCTGCCTCATGCCCCCGCTGAGCTCGTGGGGGTACATCCTGACGACCTTCTCGGGCTCAGGCATGCCGAGGAGACCCAGGAACTCGGCGGCCTTCCTGTAGCCCTCCTTCACGAGCTCCCTCCTCACGAGCTGCCTGATAACAGGCGCTGCGGGGAGCTTGTTGGTCCTGGCCGTGTACTTAAGGCCACTCTCAATTATTGGATTAACAGGGTCGCAGCACATGTTGAGGATCCTTATCTCTTTAACAAGGTCGTGGAGGTCCCTCCTCCTCCAGATGGCTAACATCTGGTCCTCAAGCCCCTCAAGCCCCTTGGCCTTCACGTACTCTACGAGCCCAGCGTAGTCGTTGGCCCTGAGGAAGTTCAGGGCCTCCTTAACGTCGTCCTTCGTGGCCCTGGCCCTGGCCAATCTCCTCTTGGCCAGTAGGGACATGTTGTGCTGAAGCAAAACCTCAGCTATCTGGTACCCTACAGGCATGACAGGGTTTAGGGCTGTCATGGGCTCCTGGAAGACCATGGTCACCTTAACGCCCCTGATCCTCGTCATCTCCTTGTGCAGCCTCTTCAGGGCGTCCTCATTCTTGTCAGGCCTGAACCTCTTGGCTTTCTTATAGTACTCCCTGAGGGGCTTAACCACGTCAAAGCCGTCAATTAGGACCTCGCCGTCAACTATGGCGGCGTTCCTGGGCAGGAGGCCCATTATGGTGAGGCCCAGCGTGCTCTTGCCGCAGCCGCTCTCGCCGGCTATACCAAGCACCTCGCCCCTCATGACCTCCAGGTCAACGCCGTTGAGGGCCTTGTAGACCCCTCTCCTTGTGTAGTACCAGAGCCTGAGGTTCCTGACCGTGACTATTGGCTCCCTGCCAGCGCTCACAGCGAGCTCCTCCTCCTCGGGTTTATCACGTCCATGAGGCCCATGCCAAGCAGGTAGACCGCCACGGCAAAAATAACTATGAAGGAGCCAGGCACTAAGACCGTCCAGGGGGCCGTGTTGATGTAGTTGAGGCCCAGCGTGGTCAGGTAGCCGAGCTCAGGTATGTTAGCGACCGGCAGGAAACCTATGAAGGCCAGGCCTGATATCACGAGCATTATGGTGCCCAGGTCCATAGACATCTGCACCAGGACAGGGGGCAGGGCGTTGGGGAGTATGTGTCTAAACATGATCTTGTAGTTGCTCGCCCCTGCGGCCCTGGCGGCCTCTATGAAGGTCATCTCCTTGACCTGGAGCGTGACGCTCCTCGTGTACCTGGCGTAGAGGGGCCACCAGACTATTATGAGGGCTACGACCATGCTGGTTATGGTCCTGCCCAGGGCGTAGCCTATGGCTATGGCCAGGACCAGGTAGGGGACGCTGAAGAATATGTCGGTGAGCCTCATGAGGACATCGTCAATCCAGCCGCCGAAGTACGTTGCCACAATGCCTATCACAATGCCCAGCAGGGCCCCAGGCACCACAACAGCTACGGAGAGGCCTAGGTCAAGCCTTATGGCCTTTATGACCGCCCTCAGCAGGTCAATGCCTGGATACGTTGTCCCTAAGGGGTGCCTCCACGAGGGGGGCTGGGGCACTGGGTTGCTGTAGTCAGGTATCACCTCGAACGGGTGCTTCAGCCCTATCAGCCACGGCGCGAACTGAACTATCAGCGCGTCAGCGACGTACGCGAGAACTATGACAAGCCCCACTACGGCCAACTTGTTCGAGAAGAACACCTGAAGGGACAGCTTCCTCTCGGGCGTGAGGATCCTTGACGTAAGCCCTCCCTTAGCCATGCTCTCACCCTAGCCTGACCCTCGGGTCCTTCAGGGCGAACACTATGTCGAGGATCAGGCTCGTCGTCACGAATATTATTCCGAAGAGAAGGGTCCCAGCCATTATGCCACCCATGTCATTGTTGAGCATAGCCTGGGTCAGCCAGTACCCTATCCCTGGGTAGTTGAAGACTGTCTCAACTATGACCACGCCGCCCAGAAGGCCCGCGACTGTGTAGGCGAAGTTCGTGTAGACGGGGAACATCGCCGTGGGCCTCGCGTGCTTATTTATCACTATCCTCTCAGGCAGCCCCTTGCTCCTCGCGAACCTGACGTAGTCCTGCTCGAGGACCTCAAGCATGGAGGCCCTCAGTATGTTTATGACGCCTGCCATGACGGCGAGGGCTATCGTCAGTGACGGCAGGATTAAGTGCTCAAGGGCGTCAAGCGCTATGTACCAGTCGCCGTGTATGAGGGCGTCTATGAGCAGCACGTGGGTGGGATAAGATATACCGTTCCTGTACCAGGGCAGGCCTGCTAGGAGCGTGGCGCTCACGGTGCCAGAGATGGGCAGGACCTTCAGCCAAACCGCGAATATTATTATGAGGATCACCGCTATCAGGTATATCGGCATCCCGTAGAGCGTGTAGGAGAAGACCCTTATGGCGATGTCATCGGGCTTGTCCCTCCTCACGGCTGACCACGTGCCAAGGGGTATCCCGAGCACCCAGGTCAGTACGCCGCCCAGCACGGCCAGGAGGGCCGTGTTAGGGAAGAAGAGGGCTATGGCCTGGGTGACGGGGCCGCTAAATATGGGCGTGTTGGTGTAGCCCAGGTTCCCCTGGAGGACGGAGGCCAGCCAGTAGAAGTACTGCACATAAATGGGCTGGTTGAGGTGGAACTTCTGTATCAGCATCTGTATCTGCTGCTGCCTCGCGGCGCCCGTGAGCCTCGGGTTTATGTAGACGGCTATCAGCTTGTAGACGCCCCCTACGTGCATGAGGGCGAAGACTATGACGGTAAGGCCTATCAGGGTGGGTATGTAGTAAAGTAGCCTCTTAACTATGTACTGCCAGAGCTTTATCCCTGCTCCCCTCTCAGCGGGGACCTCACGCGTGGGTTAAAAACGCAAAGGATCATCGTAGGCATTAAAAATATAAATAAAAACAAAATGATATAGCTAGCAGCGCCTCTAAAGCTTCAGCCCTTGACCCACCAGAAGTACCAGCTGTCAGCAGCGCCGCCTACCATTGGGTTCTCCTCCCATGATATCATTCCCATGTAGCCGTGCATGTAGGGCTTGATGACCCAGTAGGCGTTGGGCTGTATGGTGTAGACGTACATGTAGAGCTGCACCGCTATGTCCTCTGCCTGCTTGAAGAGCTGGTAGGCTGCAGTCACGTTGTTGGCCAGCTCGGCTGCGTCGGCCTGCATTATTATGTTGTTTAGCTGCTGGTACTGCATGGCCTCCTGCCACAGCAGCTTGCCGATCTCAGGCTCAACGCTCGGGTTGAGGCCTGGCCAGCTTATCTTTGACGCGTTGAAGTAGGCGCTCAGGTTCTCGAGGTAGCTGACGTCCCAGCCGTCAGGTGCTGGGTAGGTGCCTCCCTGCTCATACATGGCGTTTATGAAGTCTGAGGCCAGCGGGTAGTCAGCTATCCAGCCCATGTAGTATATAGCCATGGGGTTCTGGCCGGGCACCATGTAGCTTATCTGCGTTGAGAAGGGCATGTAGATGGGCTGGGCGTGTATGTTGGGGTCTATAGTCTGAAGCGCCTGGGCCCACATCTCTGCAGCCGTGAAGTCGGTCGTGTCACCGCTTGCTATCACTATCGGGAAGTAGACGCTTATGTTGTAGAAGCCGCTCTCCTCCATGAGCTCCTTGGCGTACGTCAGGTTGAAGGTCGGGCAGCCTGTCAGCTCAGACGGGGGTATGTAGTAGTCGAGGCCTGGTATCAGCACGCCGCAGTACGGGCTGCCGAAGTTGAAGTGGTACTTCACGTTGCCCACTATGCTGTTTATGTACTCGGTGTAGTTGAAGGCGTAGGCGAAGGCCTCCCTCACGAGCGGGTTGGCGAAGTACCAGCTTGGTATGCTGTAGGCCGGGTTGATTGAGTGCAGGGCGCTCTGGCTGACATTGAGGACGAATATGAAGAAGAACTCGCTCAGCGTCGGGAACTCGTAGAGGCTCGCCTGGCCCTTGGCCTCAAGGCCCTCGAGGAGCGGTATGTAGCTGCTCGGCAGGCCTGTCACTATGTCTGCCTGCCCAGACGCGAACATCTCATAGGCCGTCTCAGGGTCCTTGACCCAGTATATTACAACGGTGTCGTTAGGCCTCGGGAAGTAGGGTATGTTGTTGGGCCAGTAGGGGTTGGGCTTGAGGACAACGCTCTGGCCCGGCGTGTAGGCAGCTATGTAGTAAGGCCCGGTGAAGCCCGCGGTGGGCGGTGGCCACTGCACCTCGGTGTTGTAGCTGCCCTCGTTGCAGGTCTGCTCGTACTGGTAGAAGGCCTCGGCCAGCTGCGTCATGTTGTGGTTGTACAGCCCTGTGAAGTTTATGCCGTCACCGACCTCCTCGAGCCACTTTGCGTCAAGTATGCCGGCGCCGAGCGGGTCAGCTATTGCTGTGAAGAATGCCTCAGGCGAGACCGGCGTGGGCAGGTGGAAGGTGACGGTGTCGGTTGCGTTGTCATAGGTCACCGCGTTAATTATCTCCTCAGCCCCCTGTGTGTCGTTAGGGGCGGTGACAACGAACGTGAACGGGGTGTAGTTGGGTATGAGGTACTGGGTCAGTATCCAGCCAGGCGTTCCTGGCGTTCCTCCCGCGCAAAGTATGTCCCTTATCACGCTGTACCAGACGTCATAGGCCGTTATCGGGTCGCCGTTCGAGGCCCTCAGGCCGGGCCTGAGGACGAACGTGTACTCTGTGTAATTTGAGTTTATGCCATGGCCTACGGTTGGCACGTACTCAGCCAGCTCCGGTATGAACTTAGTGGTGTTAGCGCCGAAGTACTGTATGAGGGTCCCATAGACGTTAGATATGACCTCAAAGCCCACGCTCTCATAATCTATGTCTGGGTCGAAGCTGAACGGCCCTCCAGGCACGTTCTCGGCCACAACTATTGTGCCTGGGTTAGGCACTGAGATGAGGGGCTTGAAGAGCGAGAAGGGCATCGTTGGCGAGCTGACCGCTATGGTGTAGTAGGTGGTGTAGCTGTACGTGGCCTTCGTTGTTATGTTCTCCGTGACTATCGTAAGGGACACGGAGTACAGGCCTGGCGAGCTGTAGGTCACGTTTATCGGGTTCTTAGCTGGCTCAAGGTAGGTCACGTTCCCTGAGCCGGTGAGCCAGACCTCAACGGCGTAGCCCGTGCCGTTCCTTGAGGGTATGGTCAGCGTTGTCCCGTTGCCCAGGTTCCATATGTACTCCTCTATGGTCATGTTAGTGCCAGTTGGCGGCTGGAGGAAGCCAGCCATGAGGTGAACAGTCTGGCCCACTGAGACTATGGGCTCGGTCAGGTTGACGAGGGTTATGACTGGGACCGTTATGAGCGGGGCGAAGCTCTCGTTGAAGGCCGGTGGGGTAACAAGCACCTCGATCAGGTTGCCCTGAGAGCTCCCCACAAGCTGTCCGTTCTTGTAGACCTGGTAGTACACCAGGTAGTGGCCTGGGTACCTGTAGACGAGGGTGGCGTAGTTGGCCGTCGTGTTGATGATCGACCCATTCCCCGCGTAGATAAGCACGTATGAGCCAGGGGACGGAGTGAACGACGTTAGCGTGATGGATATCGGGGTCCCAGCCGTTGTGGTGTAGCTGCTGACGGCGGGCGGGGAGAGGGAGTAGGAGGGCGATACAGTTGTCGTAGTCGTGGTTATGGGAGTGGT
>JAKLZP010000032.1:0-10894 GCA_022015155.1 Acidilobus sp.
AGCTGGGCCAGGAGGTCTGACTGCCAGCCGTTGTCGTAGACTATGGCCTCAAGCGGGTGGTAGAAGGGCACGGTCAGGACCTGAAGCCTGCCCTCCTGTACTAGCTTCCTGTAGAGGGCTATGGTCTCCTCCGTGGCCTGCTGGTCATGGCTTATCAGTACCCCTGATCCCATGAACGTCGGGCTGCTCTGGTGCAGGAACGCCTCCCACTGGTACAGGAGAACTGGCGTGAAGTCTATGGTCACGTTTATGTTGGGGAACTCGTTAAGCAGCATGGCCTGGAGCTCGTAGGCGCCCACGAGGCTCCCGTTCCAGTACAGGTCCTGGCCCGTGTGCCACTGGACCCACGGCTGGCCCCACGTTCCGTTTGGCTCAAGGTATAGGGGCTGGTGCATGTTCCAGACTATCACGACGCTCAGCGGCTTCCTGCCCGTGGTGTTAACTATGTAGAGCTGCCCGACGGTGCTGTTCTGCCATATGCCCTTGAATCCTACCAGCAGGAAGACGTTATAGACGCCCATTGGGAGGTTGGCCGGGAACGTGAAGGTCAGGTTGGAGTACCCGCTCGGCAGCTCAACGGTCCTGTTTGAGACCACCTCAGTCCCTACCTGGAGCGCTATGGTGTAGTTCATGGCCGGCCCCTCGTTCTGAACGGTCACGTTCATTACCACCTGCTGCCCGACCTTGTAGACGAGCTGGCTGGTGTGCATGGCCACGGCGTGGACCGGCGTGTAGACGTCCTGTATTGCGAAGTTAGCGCTTGGGCTCACGTTGCTGTTGTGTATCCACCAGCCCGTGTAGACGTCGTGGTAGACCCACTGGACCCACTGGCCTGGCTTGAAGGGCCCTATGATTGCTGTGTAGTTGCCCCACAGCGGGTTGTAGGTCATGACTGTCTGGTTGGCCCCAGGGGTGCCTGCAGTTGTGTACCAGGGCAGGCCGGTCTGAGGCCCTGAGGTCAGGCCCCACCAGAGTATCATCTCGTCAGGGGGTCTGCCTATGGCCGTTATGACTATTGAGCCGTTGGGAAGGACCCAGGCCTTAGTGTAGCCTATTATGTTCATAGGGGGGTTAATTATCACGTTCCAGTTCCAGAAGGGGTGACCCTCGTAGTTTATCCAGATCGTCCCGTTCACGTTGAAGACGTAGGCCACCCAGGTGCCGTTCTTGAAGGGCCCTATGGTGGCCACGAACGCCTTCAGCGTGGAGTTATAGGTCATCGGCGTCTCCATGTTGCCCGGCTTGCCGCTGGTCGTGTACCACGGCCCCTGCGGGTAAGGCTCTATGCCCCACCAGAGGAGCACCTTAGAGGAGGGCGAAACACCGTACAGGTACACCGTCAGGTTACCGCTCCACGAGACGGTGAAGTTTGAGTACACCTGGCCAGAGCCCTGCTGGGCCCTCGCTGACTTGAGCACGACTGACACGTTGGCCAGGGGAACGACCACAACTGCGAGGACCAGGACGAGGAGGCCTAGGGCCAACGCCCTCCTGGAGTTATTCAAGGTCTCACAGGTTCTTTAGCCGACACATCTTCTATTTAAGTTTACTACAAGTCCTCAAACCGATAGCCTTGGCTAAGTAGGACCTGTACTCGCTCAGCGAGAGGGTCCCTATGATCACAGCCTCCCTGACCACGAACCCTCCCCTGACGAGGGCCGCGTAGATCGTCGGCGACTCCCTGACCTTGAACTCCTCGAAGGCCCTCCTGGCCGCGCGCGTGAGGCAGAGCTTGGAGAACCACATGCAGGTCACCACGGTTATGGTTGCCCTGCAGCTGTACATGTTGATGAGGTCAGGGAACTTAATGTCCAGGAGGCGGCAGGCCGAACACATGAGGTTCCTGAAGTAGACTATGTTGAAGCCCTCGGTCAGGCCCGACTTCTTGAGCTCACTGAGCCTAGCCCAGCTCCCCGTCGCTGGGTCAAGGCGTATGATGCCCTCCCGGCTCGGGAGCTGCAGCGACAAGTCCTTCAGCCCCGCTGTCGGCTAGGATATAAATATAAAGGAAAAAAGATATCAAGGAAAACCCCTTTTAGGGCTCTCGTCAGCCGTAGAAGGGAACCCACTTGACCCAGTCAGCTGCGTGCTCAAATGTCGCTGAGGCCCCTATGTAGGCTGACAAGAGAGCTCCTATTACCAGGAGCACTATCTCTATGTAGGCGAACCACCTCGAGGTACTCCTGAAGGTCAGCAGGGGGCTCAGGAGGGCCGCCAGGGCAATGAAGATGTACATGGCTGTCGCGGCGGCGGGCTCAAGCGTCATGTGATAATGGTAGATGTCAGCGCCGTAGATGAAGACGGACAGCGAGAGGAAGGCTATCATATAAGCGACGCCCCTGAGGTCAGCCCCGTAGATCAGGGCGAGGCCGAGGGCCAGGTAGGCTATGCCGAAGAGCGCGTAGGGGTCGGAGAGCACAATATTGTAGCTGCTGGGCAGCGGCCACACGAAGGTCGCCCGGAGGCCGGTTATGAAGGCGTAGAGGCCTATCGTGAAGAAGGCGTAGCCGAAGCCCTTGTCAAGCTTCTCAGTCTCCCCTCTCGGCATCCCGAACCTCAGCAGGACCCAGGCGGCGCCGGCCAGGAGGCCCCAGGCCAGGACCTGGAGCTGTATGTCAAGTATGTCGACGAACAGCGCCACGCCGCTCACCATCTAATTCTATTACTAGAGAAAGCTTTAAAGTTTCTCTTTTTAGAGAGTCTAGACCTTATGTGACAAGGGATTCATAATTTTTGTCAGCCCTTTCTCAGCCTGCCCTTCACGGCCTCGACAAGTGGCGAGATAACGTCAGGCGGGTAGCCCTCGTCAGGGTCCTCGAGGAGGGGCAGGTCGACCCTGCCCAGGTGGCCCGTCAGCTCAAGTGCCTCCATGGCCTTCGCCGCCCATGGCCTGCCTGACATGGCTATGGCCTCAAGGGCCCTTGAGAGCCTGGCCCCCTCAACCAGGTAGGCCTCCCCCGGCGCCACCATGATGGCCAGTGAGGGATATGATGATAAGGGCGTTGGGGCAACTACGTCGCTGTTCGACTCCACTATCACCGCGTCGCTGGAGGCCTCAGCCATGGCGAGGCAGGTGTCGGCTGCCGTTGAGCCGGCGCCTGAAAATATGCCCGCTATGGCCTCGTCGCTGGCCGGCGTAGGGGGAGGCGTAAGGTACATGATCACCTCCTGCAGCGCCTCGCTGACCTGCTGGGGGACCCTTGACATGGCGTCAGCGTTGGCCAGGTGCAGTGACCTGCTGCCCCCTGCGCAGCTCGTGACCCTCGTCAGCACCGCCCTCCTGTAGGGCTCCACGAGGGAGGCCTCATAGCTTGACCTGCTCCTGTACCTGGAGGGGGGCGTGGGCGCCAGGAGAGCCCCTATGGGGTTAATCACCTCTATTGGCAGCCTTCCCCCTGACGCCCTGTGGAGGATATAGCCGTCCCAGGTGACCACGAGCCTGGCCTCCCTTGACCTGTTTAGTGACTCCGGGTGCCCCCAGAGGTCAGTGGCGGCAAGGGGCTTGACCGGGGTCGCTGAGATGCCCTCCCTGAGGAGGGCCTTGACCAGGCTGGCTGCCAGGACGGTCTTCCCAGCGTCGTTAGGTACGAGGCCTGCTATCAGCACCTTCAAGGCCCAGCCCGCGCCCGGGAGGGCGTGACACTACTTTAACTTCAGGCGCCCTCAGTCCCTCGGCGGCGGGTGACGTAAGTTGTGCCCGGAGAGAGCCGCTGGCGATGAGCCTCTCCGGGGTAGCGGACGCCGCCCTCCCCTGCCCGCTGAGAAGGGCGTCTACGCCGTTTGCTTCAGGCTCGAGGGACCCGTTGAGATAAGGGACAGGCGCGGGAGGGTCCTGGCCAAGGCGGGGGCGGGCTACCTCATATACGTGGGCAGCGCTGGAGGGCCTGGAGGTATCAGGGCCAGGGTGTCAAGGCACGTGAGGGGGCCCCAGAGGGTGTGGTGGCACGTAGACAGCGTCTCCTCAAGCCCACTGGCCAGGCCCGTCTTCATTTACTATGAGGTTGGGCGCTACGGCAGGCCGGCCGAGGACGGCCTCGCCTCATATATAGAGTCCCTGGAAGGCCTCTTCCCCCTCGGGATGGCGGGGGCCACGGACTCCCTGAGGCCCCACATGTTTTATTGCAAGGACCCAGGAGCTATCGCCGAGGCGCTCGCCAGAAGGGGAGGCACGCTGTGGTGGTGCAACGATGAAGGTAAGGGCCGTGATCTTTGACGTTGACGGCGTCCTGACTGAGGTGGACAGCAGCTGGGGCTTCGTGCACAGGGCCCTTGGGGTCCAGGAGAGGGCCAGGGAGATAGCGGAGAGGTTCGAGAGGGGCGAGATAGACTACGCGGAGTGGATGAGGCTTGACACCCAGCTGTGGGTGGAGGCGACTGGAGGGAGGATAACGAGGTGGGACCTTGAGAAGATACTCTCAGGGATCCCGATAAGGAGGGAGGCCCAGGACGTGGCCAGCTGCATCCACAGGAGCGGCAGGAGGATAGCGCTCGTAAGCGGGGGGATCGACCTCCTGGTGGCCAGGGTCGCCGCGGCGATAGGGGCTGACATCTGGGTGGCTAACCAGCTGAGCTTCGACAAGCACTGGCGCCTCGTGCCCGGAGGGCTGCCCGTGGTAGGGGTCAACAAGGCGAAGGCCGTGAGGGCAGTCCTCTACGAGCTCGGCGTCCCGCCCGAGAGCGCGATGTACGTAGGTGACTCGAAGTGGGACGTTGAGGCCATGAAGGTAGTGGGTTACCCCGTGGCCATGGGTGACGACCCTGCGGTGCTGAGCGTTGCGAGGTACAGGATCAGGTCACTTGGTGAGCTGTGCGGTCTGCTTGAGACGATAGAAAAAGGGAAGTAAGGAGGCTTTACTGGCCCTTCAGCGCCTTGAGGTCGGCCTCCTTTATGTAGCCTATCAGGACATCTGTGTACTCAGTTGTTGATATGGGCTGGACGCCTGGCATCTCCCTGGCCAGGTCGTAGGTCACCTGCTTGTGAGCTATGGCCTGCCTTATCGCGTACTCAACCAGCAGCTTGACCTCCCTCCAGCCAACGAAGTCACTCAGCAGGTACATGCCGCTGAGTATCTCGGCGGTGGGGTTTATCACGTTCTTGCCAGCGTACTTGGGGGCAGTGCCGTGAACGGGCTCGGCGAGGGCTATCCCGTCACCCATGTCGAGGCCGGCGGCCATACCTATGCCGCCGACCAGGGCGCTCGCCTCGTCGCTTATGTAATCACCGTTTAGGTTAGGCGTGACTATGACGTTGTACTCGCCCGGCCTCGTGATTATCTGCTGGAGCATGTTGTCGGCTATCCTGTCGTTAACTATTATCTTGTCCGGCGGGGCCTTACCGCCGTACTTGGTGTTGACCTCTTCCTCCGTCACCACGTAGTCCCTGAACTCCTTCAGTATAAGCTCATAGGCCCAGTCCTTGAAGGCGCCCTCGGTGTACTTCATTATGTTGCCCTTGTGCATTATGGTCACGTGCTTGTAGCCGTTCCTTATGGCCCACTCCATGGCCTTCCTCACGTGCCTCTGCGTCCTCCACTTTGATATCGGCTTTACGCCGATGCCCGTGTCAGGCGTGAGCTCAATGCCAAACTCCTTCTTAAGGAAGTCCCTGACCTTCTGGGCCTCGGGGCTGTCGGCGGGCCACTCTATGCCGGCGTAGAGGTCCTCCGTGTTCTCCCTGAATATCACCCAGTCTATCTTCTCTGGGTGGCAGTGGGGGGCCGGCTGGCCGTACCACTTGACGGGCCTCACGTTGGAGTAGAGGTCAAGGATCATCCTTATTGCGACGTTTATGCTCCTCCAGCCGCCGCCGACAGGCGTTGTCAGGGGGCCCTTCAGGTTGACCCTGGCCATCTTGAAGGCCTGAATGGTGGCCTCAGGCAGCCTGTTCCCGCACTCCTGCTCGGCCAGGTCACCCGCCGCCACCTCCCACCAGACCAGCTTCCTGGAGCCGCCGTAGGCCTTCTCAACGGCTGCGTTCAAGACCTTGATTGCGCTGTCAACGGTCTCAGGGCCTATGCCGTCGCCCTTGAAGTAGGCCACGATGAGGTTGTCTGGGACTATAAGCCTCCCATTCTCATACCTTGCGAACTGACCCTCCGCTGGGGGCTTGAGCTCATCTACAGTACAGGGTATCCTCGCCAAGGCCTTCGCCAAGGCGCTGGTCGCCCTTAGGGCTTAAAAACGTTAAACAATCAGCTGTTACGTTAAGCCGAGGATTTCCCTAAGGCTCCTGGTGTATGGGCTTCTGGCCACTCCTTTCTCAGTTATGATGGCAGTCACGAGCTCAGGAGGGGTCACGTCAAAGGCCGGGTTAAAGGCCTCGACGCCCTCGACTGTTATGCTCAGCTTACCGAGCACCGTCCTGACCTCGTCGGGCGACCTCTCTTCAATGACTATGTGCTCCTCGCCCTCAACGGGCTGTATCGTGCTGGTTGGGGCCGCGACGTAAAATGGCCTCCCGCTGGCGTTGGCCGCGAGGGCCAGGTTGTAGGTGCCTATCTTGTTGGCTACGTGACCGGTGAGCGTTATCCTGTCGGCCCCCACTATGGCTAGGTCCGCCATGCCCCTCCTGAAGAGCAGCCCCGAGGCCCCATCAACTACTAACGTCACAGGTATGCCGTCCTTCTTGAGCTCCCAGACGGTGAGCCTGGCGCCCTGCAGGAGGGGCCTCGTCTCATCGGCGTAGACCCTTATCCTCTTGCCCTCAAGCCAGGCGTACCTTATGACGCCGAGGGCCGTGCCGAAGCCGGCCGTGGCCAAGGAGCCCGTGTTGCAGTGGGTCACTATCCTGGCCCCGTCATCTATCAGCTTGGAGCCGTGGCGCCCCATGTTGACGTTGTTCTCTATGTCCTCAACGTATATGGTCAGCGCCTCCCTCATGACTGCCTCCCTCACGGCGTCAGCGTCGTCCTCCCTGTCGGCGGCAGCCTCGGCAACCCTCATGACCCTGTCCAGGGCCCAGAACAGGTTGAAGGCCGTCGGCCTCGTCTTGGATAGGACCTCCTTGGCGACCCTGAGCTCCTCCATCAACTGAGCGGTCCTCGAGGCCTTAGAGTGGACCGCGGCCAGCGCCATCGCGAAGCCCGCTGAGACGCCTATGGCGGGCGCGCCCCTGATCTCCATGTCCTTTATCGCCTGGGCCACCCTCCTGTAGTCCTTGGTCCTAACGTAGACCTCGGCCCAGGGGATCTGCCTTGTGTCGAGCCACACGAACTCGTTGGTCTCGAAGTCCCAGTAGAGGGGCTTTACCGTTAGGAACTCCTTAAGCCTGTCAAGCCTGGCCAACAGGTCGTCTATCCTCACGCTCTCACCGAGCTGACTTTTGAGAGGTAAATTCTTCATGGAGGATTATAAGTGTATGCTATGGTGGCGTAGGGGGATACCCCTTGGGACTTAAGGAAGACGTTATGAGGTGGCTTAAGGAGGAGGACATAGACGTTGAGGAGGTTCAGGTCCCCCCTAACGTGCCAATAGAGTGGGCCCTGAACGCCACGGTCAAGGCCCCGCTGAGGGTCATGATAGGAGTCCAGAAGCCTAAGACGAAGACTGAGAGGCTGGTGCTTAGCATGGTAGTCAAGGTGGCGGACCAGCACAAGGCGGCCATGAACTCTATGCCAGAGCGGGACAGGCTAAAGTCCATGACAGAGCTCCTCACAAGGCTCATTAGTGTATGCCCTGACTGCGTCGTGATATTCCAGCCTCAGCTTGAGAGCCCTGACACCATAGTTGTCAGCAGGGTGCTGTACGAGGATCAGATAAACCCCTCGTCAATAGGGGGGACCGTGAGGACCCTGGTCAACGAGTACGCGGTCATCGTGGGTTACTTCAACGCCGAGGTAGGGGGAGCCTGGGGCGGCGCCTCGACAACCATACACATGTGAGGCTGAGCCCCTTGAGCTCCTTCCAGGTAAGGCCAGCAGTCATCCTGGCCTCATCTAGGTGCCTGGCCGTGTCAGCTGTCCTTGAGAGCGCGCCCTTCGGGCCTGACCCGCTGATATCGTCTAGGCTGGAGGAGCAGTACAAATCCCTTAGCCCCTTCAGCCCTGACCCGAGCTGGGGCTGGGAGCTCAAGTCGCTCTGGTACGCTACCCTTTACGGGGGCCTCGTGCTGATGTACACCTGTGGGCCCGTCACCCCTATATCGAGGGTTCACGTGGACGAGGGGCTTGATATAGGGGTCAGCGAGAGGGCCCGCAGGCAGCTGGATGACCTGGACCTGCTCAGGGCCTGGGCCATGATATGGGTTGGGCAGGAGAGGGAGGGGCTACAGGAGCTCGCGGGGCCCACGCTCAGGCCCGAGGGGTACTCCTGGGGCCCAGGGGGGCCTCACAGGGTGGCCTTCAGGGGGATCGTGTACTGAGGAGGACCTCGGAGGTTCTAACCCTCACAGGCCCCAGGGACCTGTTCCTCCTTATCTCGTCAAGGGCCTCCGTGGCTAACGCTGAGGCCTCCCTCCCGCTCCGCGCGACACCTACCCCCACCTTGACCTTGGCGAGCGAGGCCAGGTCCTGGGCGAGCCTCTCATAGCCCTCAGTGGGCATTATGACGAGTATGTTGTCGCCTCCGAGGTACTGGACTATGCCGCCGGCTGGGAAGGCCAGTGAGGACACGTCGTTCAGGAGCGACTGGACCTGCCTATAGGCCTCGACAGGGTCTGTGGACTCGGTGAGGGAGGTCACATCGTCAAGGTCTACGTGAGCTATGACCGTCAGGTCCCCGAGGCAGGGGTCAGCCAGCCCTCCCCTCAGAGCCCTGAAGGCCTTGGTGACTGCATCAGTGGGCCTCTGAGCGCACGCCGAGGCGTGCCTCACGCTCACGGGTGCGGCCGCGGCTATCTCATCAACTATTTCCTTGACCTCCGTTTCCTCAAGCCCCGTTGTGACAAGCAGAATGTAATCATATCTCAGAGGTACTGCCAGGGCAGAGGCGGATGCGGAGGCCCTTGAGGCCACCTCGTATAGCCTGGCCTGGGCTGACTGTATCCTCCACTCCCTGTCGCTCCCAAGGAGCTCAGTCCAATCCCTGTAGCCCCTGAGCTCCACCAGTGTCAGCTTTACCTCCAACTTCACCCCACCGTGAGCGTCTGGCCCGGGGCAGGCCTGGAGCCTGCCAGCGCCCTCTGCCTCCTCACGAGCTTGACAGCGGCCTCAACGGCCCTCCTGGCATACTCCTCGGCCCTCTCGAGGGCCTGAACCCTTGAGGCGCCTGGGCCTATGACGCCCAGGGTCACGGGCTTGCCGTACTGGAGGCTTATGTCTATGAGCGCCCTAGCGGCCTGGTTGGCCACCACCTCGTCATGCTTTGTCTCGCCCTGTATGACGGCCCCTATGACGGCCACGGCGTCGACGTAGTCGAGCTTGATCACCTGGAGCACGCCGAAGGGGGAGTCGTAGACCCCCGGCACCCTGAAGACTATGGGCACCTCGGCGCCCAGGAACCTTGCATGCGAGATCGCCTTCTCCTCCATGACCCTGGTCACGTCATAGTTGAACTCTGACACCACTAGCGCTATGCGGACAGGTTGCTCGCTCATGGTGATCCCCTTCGCCTGTTGGCCCTGTCCTTTATAAAGCCGAGCTCAGGCCGTGACGGCCCTCCTGAAGAACTCGTTCCTCTCGGCCAGCCTCCTCACGGCCTCCTCTATGGGCTCGTCAGGAGGCACCTCCTCCTTTATGAACGTGCCCGTCCTGCCCACCTCCCTCCTCCTGCCGAGGACGCTGAGCCTCTCCCTCACTATGTCCATTGAGACCCTGAGGAGCCTGGCCACCTCCCCCTCGTGGCCTGCCACGGGGACCTCAACGTGCCCCCTGGGCGTAGGGATTATCGCTATCAGCCCCTTGTTGACGCCAGGCACCCTCCTCCCCTCCAGGACCCCCTTGGCGTCAAGCAGGCCTCCCCACCTGTAGAACTCCTGCTCCCTCGGCCTCATCCTGGCCAGGGGGAAACTGACGACAAGCTCTTCGTCAGGGTCCAGGTATATGTAGGCCTTTGGGACGTAGGAGGGGGTGGCCTGGACTATCTCCTTGCTGTAGGCCTTGAGGCCTGCCCTCTCGATGGCCAGCTCGACCAGGTAGGGCGGCGCTGGGTCAAGGATAACGACGTCAACGTCGCTCTCCGGCCTCACGTCGCCCCTGGCCACGCTCCCAAACACGTAGGCCTCGAGGCCTGCCCCCATGAGGGCCCTCAGGACAGGCGTCGCCCTGCCCCTCTTGGCGGCCAGGGTCCTCCAGCGGGCCTCGTCATATATTACTTCTGGTCCCAGCGACTCCAAGGCCGCTCTAGGGCTTTCCGCGGGCCCCTATTATGATATTATGGCCAGGTAGCCGCCCTGCCCCTTACAGTACAGCAGGTAGGCGCCTGGGGTTGTGCTGTCTGTCAGGTTGGACCAGGGGAGCCCCACGTAGGCCTGGTAGCCCTGAAGGCTCAGCCGCGCAACCATGGGGCTGACGCAGCTGAGGGGGTCTACGCCGAGAGGTATAGCTATGACCGGGCCGTCCTCCGTTAACTGCCCTACCTGAAGTGGGTCGCTGAGCCACGTTGGCGACACGAGCACCAAGGTTCCCGCTCCAGTTGAGTTGAGCTCCAACATGGTTGGCGTGACGAAGGGGAACGGAGTGACGTTAACGGCGTAGGCTATCCAGCCGTTGCTGGTAGGCTTGAGCTGGGGGCCTACCTCGAGCAGCCCTGAGGGCCCATAAGGCATAGTCACGGCGACCTGGTAGAACGGCACCAGGAACTCCCCCGAGCTGACAGACCTAGTGACGGCGCCCTCCTGCGTGTAGAAGGTCATGTGGGTCGAGGAGGTCACGTATTGTAGGGAGCTCACGAGGGCGCCGATCATGGGCGGGTATGAACCTGACGCCGAGAGGCTTAAGGCCTTGAACGTGACGGGGCC
>JAKLZP010000002.1:0-97310 GCA_022015155.1 Acidilobus sp.
GAGTCGTCCTCAGGCCTCCACGTTATTATCTCCTGAAGCTCTACGTCATCCAGCTCAGGGTTGTACCTCACGCTTTCGTGGACCCTGACAACCTTCCTCACGACCTTGTCCCCTCTTTCAACCCTAAGTATGTTCACGAAGAGCCTGACAGCAGCTATGAGGCTGGCCGGGACGCTCATGGGTGGGGACTTAAGCCTCCTGACCAACACGTCCGCAGACTCGGCGTGAACCGTCGTGAGGCCGCCATGGCCTGTAGCCAGGGCCTGGAAGAAGCTGTAGGCCTCCCTGGACCTTATCTCGCCTATAATTATCACGTCAGGCCTCTGCCTAAGCGCCGCCTCCACCTGGGCCTGAAGGGTGACGCTCTGGACCTTCTCGTCAGTGGAGAGCCTCGTTACCATGGCCCCCCAGTTCTCGTGGAACGGCAGGTGAAGCTCTGGCGTGTCCTCTGCCGTGACTATCTTGAACTCGGTAGGAATGAACATAGTTATAGCGTTAAGCAGCGTGGTCTTACCGCTTCCCGTGGGCCCATATATTATGATGCCCTGCTTCATCTCAACTGCCATCCATAGCAACGCCGCCACCAGCGGGTCAAGGACCCTCGTCTTCAGCAGCTCTATGATTGTGAAGGGCTCGGACCTGAACTTCCTTATGGTGAACTGGGGCCCGTGCCTTGAAGCCGTGTCAAGGACTATGTTAACCCTGTACCCCTCGGGCTTCAGCACGCCCTCAACGATCGGAGTCGCGACCGATGGCTCCTTGCCCCCCTTGACGCCAAGCTTGGAGACCAGAGACTTGAGGTATTCTGGGTCGCTTATGACGATATTTGTGGTGAGCCATTCATACTTAGTATGATATAATGAAAATGGGTATGCCTATGCCGTTACAGGATATGTCCTCTATGTAGGGGTCCCTGATAAGCGGGTCTATAGCGCCATACCCCACGAGCTCCTTGGCTGCGTGATAGGCCACCGCTGAGGCCGCCTCGTTAACCTTGGCCTCAAGGTCAGGAGAGGCCTTCCTGAAGAGCCCTCCCTTAACCTTAGACCTCACTATTGTTCGGGCTATAGGGAGCAGAAGCTCATAAGCCTTCTCCACGGTCGCAGCCGCGTTGGCCTTTTCCAGCAGGAGCGCGTCCTTCGACACAAGGCTCAGGAGCTCCGTAAATGAGTCCTGCCTGACCCTCGTGTCGAGCTTAGGCTCTATAACGTTATAGTATCGTCTTCCATCGGGGTCCTCTACGATCATCGCCTCCACCAACGGCCTGCCAAGCAGCGTATACCTCTCAAGGACCTTGACGCCTTGTTGGACCTCGGCCTGGGCCTCCGTGCCTCTTCCCCTCTACCGAAACACCCAAGTACAGTTGACCGTTAAAGGCCTAATATCAACCTGCCTCCCCGATGGACCTCAAAGGCCTTGTTCGCGTTAACGCTCGCGTGGCTTAATCTAAGCCGTAGGTATTACCGCTGCTCTGCTGCCTGCTGAGGACCACGAGGCCGTAGAGCACAAGGGCGCCCTCAGCGACTGCGCCAGCCCTTGACATGAGCCCCCTTATGTAGACGGGTTTCCCTAGCGAGAGCTCCTGAGGCGAGAAGGGGGCGTCCGAGCCGTTGAGCACCACCATGACCCTGCCCTTGAGCCTCCCCAGGTCGTCAAGGCCCAGCTGCTCTGAGGCGTTCTCCCTGTCTATAAGCAACACGCTGTCAGGCGCGTAGGCCTCTACGGCGTCCTTAAGCTCAGGCAACACCACGAAACCCCTCCTCTCCTTAAGGAGCAGCCTGAAGACCTCAGGGACCCCCGACTGGGCCGCCGCCCCATAGACCTTGGTGGCTATCAGCGTGGGCAGGCCTAGGCTGACCACTACCCTCGCCGTGTCCACAAGCCTCTGGACGCTTGAGACGTTATGTATGACGGGCAGTACGTCGTTCCTCAAGCCCCTCCCCCTAAAGCTCGTAACTGAGGTCGCCTGGGATCCTCGGCGCCGACCCAGCAATATCAGCTATAGGCTTCTCAAGGCCCTCTGCCAAGGTCTCGAGCGCATCGAGGGCCTCCTCGACCCCCTTGGCCTGAAGTGAGGCCTGTCTCCTTGAGCCCTTATCATATACTGCCACGGTGACCGCTGACCTCTCTATCTCCCGTGCCCCTATGTAAACTATGACGGCTGGCTTAGGCCCCGTCTCAAGCAACCTGACGTCACCTGAGAGGGAGGTCCTGGTGGTCTCCATGTAGCCTGACCTGAAGCCCCTTGATATGAGCCCTGCGTGGAGGGCCCTGGCGAACTCCACGACCTTCTGGTCAAGCTCCTCGCCGGCCCTTATGCCGAGGACCGCGAACTGAAGAGGGGCTAGGGCGAAGGGCAGCCTTCCCTTGTAGTTCTCAAGGTATGCGCCCAGGAACCTCTCAATGGAGCCCAGGAGGGCCCTGTGTATCATGAACACGTTGATGTCACCGTAGAGCTCCCTGAGTACGTCATATACCTTGAACCTCCTCGGTAAGTTGAAGTCGAACTGTATAGTGCCTAGCTGCCACTCCTTTGCGGCCGGCCCTGAGCCAAGCCTAACTATTACGTCTATCTTGGGGCCGTAGAAGGCGGCCTCGCCTTCTGCCGCCTGGTACTCGAAGCCGTACCTCTTCGCTATGCCCTCGGCGGCGCTCCTGAGGAACTCCTCAGCGCTCTCCCACTCATCCCTGGTACCCATGAAGTCAGTGCCTATCTTGCCCTTGTCTGAGAGGCTCAGCCTGAGCCTTATAGTGTCAGGCGTAAGGTCTATGTTAAAGACCTTTGAGTAGATAGTCATCATGTCATCGAAGACGGAGGATATCACCTGTAAGGCGTCCTTCTCCGGCGTAATTATGTGAGCGTCGTCCTGCGTGAAGGCCCTGGCCCTCAGAAGGCCGTAGACGCTCCCGCTGGGCTCAAGCCTGTGAACCCTGCCCACCTCGAATATCTTGAATGGGAGCTTCACCTTGTTCCTGTGCCTGCCCAGCTCGCTCAGGAATATCAGTACGTGGAAGGGGCAGTTCATGGGCTTTATCGCGTACTCCCTGTCCTCAAGCTTGAAGACATACATGTTCTGCCTGTAATATCCCATGTGCCCTGAGACCTCGAAGAGGGTACCCCCGCTGATCAGCGGGGTCTCAGCTATGTAGTACCCCCTTCGTGCGTGGAAGTTTATGAGCACCTGGGACAGGGCCGCCCTGAAGTAGCCTCCTCCTATGCTGAACAGCGGTATGCCCTGACCTAGGAGGGAGCCCACCTCCTTGTTGAGGCCTGGCAACGTTGACTCAGGCTTCACGACCAGGTCAAGCTCTTGGGCGAAGTCCATGTGGTCTTTCTCTTGGCTCAAGGTGCCCATCGGGTCTGTGACCCTTGTGAAGAGTTAATAAGCTAACTAATCATGACCTCTCGGCCTTAGCTATAGTCAGGAGTAACACAAAGCCCAGCGGGCCTAGGAGCGCAGCGGAGCCCCGCAGAAGCCCGTCCAGGTACCCTCTTGCCGTCAGCGAGGCTATCACGGCCGTCCCGAGCGAGAGCGCGGCGTAAGCCCACTGACCCACGTAAGTTGGAGACACAAGAGGGAGCCTAACAAGCCATGCCATGTAAGTCGTAAGCGAGGCTGAGGCCAAGGCTGCCGCGTTGGGGGCGCTTAAGGTTATTAAGTTGACGTTAACGCGAGGGCCTGCGAGAACTCGTGACCTGAGGCCCGCTAGGAGATATGTAAATATTGCCGCTAAGGAGGCCGTGAGGGCCGAGGCGTAGGCCAGGACCCCTGCGGGCCCAGGGCCCATTAATGAGAGAGGGCTAAGAGCTATTGCGAGACCTATGGAAAGGGATCCTGAGATCGCTACCGAGGCGGCCGCCAGGAGCGCTGAGAACGCCAGAGCTACCAGGTAAAACATCAGGGAGCTCAGGGTCATTGAGAGCTCGGCAGGCCTATAGGCCTTCATGCCCAGGGCCTCAACGACTACGGCCAAGGCTATAACAGCCGCCGCCTTCGCCCACGTCCCGGGCCGTCGAACCCGCAACCCCTTTCCGTAAAGCCAATAATCCGGCCGACCTTTTTTGCTGGCAAGGGCCCTGGCCGCTTTGGAGCTCAAACCAAGGATTGAGGAGACTAGGTGGGACCCCAGCAAGGAGCTCGAGCTGCTGAAGCTGTGGGACGAGGAGAAGAGCTCCGCTAAGCCCGATGAGTGGAGAGGTAAGGAGGTCTTCGTTATTGACACGCCGCCCCCCTATGCCAGCGGCAAGTGGCACGTAGGAGGTGCAGCCCACTACGCCCAGATAGACATGATAGCCAGGTACTTCAGGCTCAAGGGCTACTACGTGCTAGCCCCCTTCTATGCGGACAGGAACGGCTTACCTGTTGAGGTACAGGTCGAGAAGACCTATGGTATTAACGCCAAGGAGTTCGCCTCGACCCCTGAGGGCCGCAGGAAGTTCCTGCAGCTCTGCCGCGACTTCCTTGACAGGGCTGAGGCAGACCTCGTCAGGATATGGAGGAGGATGGGCTGTAACTTCGAGTACTGGAAGGACGGCACAGACAGCCCCAGGTACAGGACCATTACTCAGGCCACGTTCATACGCCTCTTCAGGGAGGGCCTGATATATGAGGCCGAGAGACCCGTCAGGTGGTGCCCTCGCTGTGGCACCACGTTAGCAGAGGCTGAGATAGAGTACGAAGAGAGGGACGACTACCTATATTACGTAAAGTACAAGCTCGCCGACTCTGACGACTACCTTGTAGTGGCCACCACGAGGCCTGAGCTTCTCCCTGCCTGCGCTGCAATAGTCTATAACCCCAAGGACTCCAGATACAAGGGCCTCGCCGGCCGTAAGGCGATAGCTCCCCTCTTCGGCCACGAAGTGGTCATACTTGAACACCCTAGCGTCGACATGAACTTTGGCACCGGCCTTGAGATGGTCTGCAGCTATGGTGACGAAGATGACGTGAGGCTCTTCAGGGAGCTAGGGCTCAAGCCTAAGGTAATAGTAGACGAGAGGGGAGTAATGACCTCCGAGGCCGGCTTTTTGGCAGGTCTTCCTGTAGAGGAGGCCAGGAAGAGGGTGGCCGAGGAGCTTGAGAAGAACGGCCTGCTGGTCAAGAAGGAGAGAATAAGGCACACGGTGCCTGTGTGCTGGAGGTGTAAGACGCCTCTTCAGATAATAAACAGAAGGGAACTTTTCCTCAGGCAGCTCGACTACAAGGACCGCCTAAAGGAGCTCATCTCTACTATTAAGTTCGCGCCCGAGTTCCACAAGAGGAAGCTCATAGACTGGATCGACTCAATATCCATGGACTGGCCCATATCAAGGGACAGGTACTACGGCACTGAGATACCTCTGTGGAGGTGTACCAAGTGCGGGGCCCTGTTGGTCCCTGAGCCAGGAAGGTATTACAGGCCCTGGGAGGAGGAGCCTCCCTGGAGCTCCTGCCCCGTGTGCGGGGCGCCTAAGGAATACCTCATAGGTGAGAAGAGGGTCTTCGACACCTGGTTCGACTCAAGCATATCAATGCTGTACGTAACTAGATGGGCTGAGGACCCCGAGTTCTACCAGAAGGCCTCAGGCAACGTCCTGAGACCCCAGGGGGAGGACATAATAAGGACGTGGCTTTACTACACCCTTCTGAGGGTCTATCAGCTCACCGGCAGGCCCGCCTTCAGGTGGGTAAGGATAACTGGGATGGGCCTTGACCCGAAGGGCAGGCCAATGCACAAGAGCCTGGGCAACGTGATAGACCCTGAGCCCATTATTGAGAAGTACGGCGCTGACGCCTTCAGGTTCTGGGCCGCCGCGTCATCAAGGCTGGGGTATGACTACAAGTATGACGAGAAGAAGATTATAACGGGCAGGAACTTCGCCACAAAGCTGTGGAACTTGGCCAGGTTCATATCATCTTTCCCCGAGCCTGCCTCAGCCAACCTAACGCCTTTAGACAAAGCCTTCCTAGCGCTGTCCCAGAGGTACCTGGACGCCGCTGTACGGGGCTATGAGGAACTTGACGTTTACGAGCCCGCTGTCCAGCTTTACGAGCTTGCCTGGAACGTCTTTGCCTCTCACTACGTCGAGCTTGTAAAGGACAGGGCTTACTCGGACAAGTGGCCTCAGGAGGAGAGGGAATCGGCATGGTACACGCTTCACAGGACGTTTAAGGCAATCCTGGTTCTCCTCTCGCCCATAATGCCATTCGTAACCGATTATATTTTCAGGAAGCTTTACGGGACAAGCGTCCACAGCCAGAGGCTGCCAGGCCCGCTCATAGAAGGCGTTGAGGCTGATAAGCTGGCCGGGGACGCCGAGCTGGTAATGAAGGTTAACAACGCCATCTGGTCCTTCAAGAAGCAGAGAGGAATTAAGCTCTCGGAGCCGCTCAGGGGCAGGGTCTACATAACCATCGGCAGACTGTCACCTTACCTTAAGGACCTTGGCTCGCTGCACAAGGTAGAGTTCGTCGTTAGTGATAGGATACCCGAGGGCGCCCAGGTCATTGAGGACGGGCTATACCTGGTCTCAGAGGCATAGTCAATGAGCGTATTGGTCGCGGCCTTCATAAGGGGTTTTAGCTAACATGTCAGCCCTTTCGTAACGTGTGAGAGCATGATCACAATAGTGGGCGGCGCGGGCAGGGTGGGAGTTACTACGGCCGCCATGATTCTGATACGTGAGCTTGATGACGTGATGCTAATAGATATCAAGGAGAAGGAGAACGCCGTCAAGGGTGAAGCCCTTGACCTGAACCACATGGCTGCCGCGCTGGGGGTCTCAGTAAAGGCCTACGGCTCGGCCGACTACAAGGACATGAAGGGCTCTGACCTAGTCATAGTGACGGCGGGCTTCCCCAGGAAGCCCGGTCAGACCCGTGAGGAACTGCTTAAGGTCAACGCTGACGTGATTAAGGTCGTCGCCGAGAACATAAGCAAGTACGCCCCCGAGGCGCCTGTCATCTTGACGACCAACCCGTTGGACGCTATGACCTACGTCATGTATAAGAAGCTCAAGGCGCCTAGGGAGAGGGTCATAGGCTTCAGCGGCATGCTTGACGCACCCAGGCTAGCCTACTACGCCTCCCTTAAGCTCGGCATCAGCCCCGCCTCTATATATCCAGTAGTCCTAGGCATGCACGGCGAGAACATGTTCCCAGCGCCAAGGCTATCCACGATAGGGGGCGCCCCGCTGACCAGCCTCCTGTCGCCCAGCGACATAGATGAGATAGTTAAGCAGACGGTACAGGCAGGGGCTGAGATAACCAAGCTGCGCGGTTACAGCAGCAACTGGGGCCCTGCTGCCGGCGTGGCCCTGATGGCCGAGTCTATAAAGAAGAACCAGCACAAGGTCTTCATAGCGAGCGTCTACCTCGACGGCGAGTACGGCTACAGGGACGTCATAGCGGAGGTCCCGGTGGTCCTGGGCCGCAAGGGCGTTGAGAGGATTATTGAGCTGCCGCTCACGGAAGAGGAGAAAAAGGGACTTGACAAGAGCGTGCAGGCCGTCCGCGACCTGATAAACGCCCTGCCGCCTGAGTACAAGGAGTAATCATAGCTTAAAGGACTAGGCGCCTTCCTTTTTTCCCTTGGCGGAACCACCTTAACTTTGGGTAAGGGCTTGGCTAGCTCTGAGCAGCTCCCAAAGAGGATCTACTTCCTTGACATATACCAGCTCAACTACAGGCCTTCGTCGGGCTGCGAGTTCTTCGAGACCTATGATGTGGGGGGCTCGTATGTAGCCTACTGTAAGGTCACCGAAAACTACATAGTTAGGTCAAAGGTCGTTAAGTGCGAGAAGAATTACGCGACCTGTCCTTATAGGAAGCTTGGCCTCAGCATGATGAGGCAGAAGGGCAAGGAGTCCTCGTGAAAAGCCGTTATTAATCGCGGGGACTTATCAACAATAGGGCCTGAGTTGACCCTGTACTGCGAGGTCTGCGGCCGCCTAATTAAGGGGGCCGGGCACAGGGTCCTGCTGGAGGGAGCTGAAGTCATAGTATGTGACGACTGCTTCGCCAAGCTTACTAAGAGCGGGAGGGCCTTGCCGGTCCCCCAGAAGCCCCAGAAGGTGACCTCTGCACCTAAGGTCAGGAGGCAGAGGGCTGACATGTTAGAGGTGGTTGACGATTACCCTGACCTGATAAGGAGGGCCAGGGAGGAGAGGGGTTGGACCACTGCAGTGCTGGCCCAGAAGCTAAGGGTCAGCGAGGACCTGGTGAGGAGGATCGAGGGAGGCAAGGTCAAGCCTACCGTAGACCTTGCCAAGAGGATCGAGGAGCTGCTTAAGATAAAGCTCCTTCAGCCCGTTGAGTATGAGGAGGAGGCCGAGGGGACTAAGGGAGGACCCGACGTGCTGACCTTTGGCGACGTCGCTGTCGTAAGGAGGGATGAGGGTTAGTCTTGGAGGTTCAGGGGAGCAGGAAGGCCCTGCTCGTGTTAGCAAAGGAGTACTTGACTCATGAGCAGGAGGCCCTGGCCATAGCCGAGAGCGCGGGCTACACAGTTGCTAAGGTAATAAGGAGGACTAAGGCTGGGAGAAGGCTAAGCGATGAGTACGTGAAGAGGCTAGCTGAGGAGGCCGAGGCCGTGGGGGCTGACACTATTATCTACTATGGCTACCTGGAGCCCTCGTCGATATACAAGCTTGAGAAGACCTCCCACAAGAGGGTTATAGACAGGGTTATGGTCATCCTTGAAATCTTCGCCCTGCACGCGGGCTCCAAGGAGGCCAAGCTGCAGATAGAGATGGCGAGGCTTAGGCACGAGCTGCCCCTGATACGGGAGTATATAAGGAGGGCCAAGATGGGCGAGCAGGTCGACTTCCTGGGGCCTGGAAGGTACGCCTTCGAGGCCTATGAGAGGCACGTAACGTCGAGGATTGCCCGAATAAGGAGGGAGCTTGAGGAGCTCAAGGACAGGGTTGCTATGCAGGAGGCGCAAAGGAAGGAGATGGGCGTCGTGGTGGTTGGCATAGTTGGCTACGCCTCCGCGGGCAAGACCTCGCTTTTCAACGCGTTAACCGGGGAGTCGCAGAGGGTTGGGCCCGAGTACTTCACCACGCTCTTCGCGAAGCACAAGGTCGTTGAAGTTAACGGCGCTAAGCTGATGTTTGTTGACACGGTAGGCTTTGTGAGGGATGTGCCACCTGAGATCGTGGAGTCGTTTTACTCAACGCTTCAGGAGGCCGCGTTGTCAGACGTGCTGATTTTCGTCGTAGATTCCTCAGACCCACTTGACGTAGTAAAGGAGAAGGTGCTTTCAGGCCTTGAGCTCCTGGTCAGGCTCAACGCCATAGGTAAGCCGCTTATATTTGCCCTCAACAAGATAGACCTGGTAAGCCCTGACGTCACGAGCTCCGTGAGCACAGTCGTGAGGGAGCTGGCCTCAAAGTTCACTGACTCCTTCTCGATAGTGCCGGTGTCAGCGAAGCAGGCAATAAACCTTGAGGCCCTGGTATCAGAGGTGCTCAGGAATGCAAGGCCTAGAGTCGCTGGCAAGGGTTTACGGGAAGGTATATGTCCTGAGGCTAGGCCACAGGCCGGCAAGGGATAAGAGGGTCACTACTCACGCCGCCCTAGTCGCCAGGGCGTTCGGCGCTAACGGCTTCGTCCTCGAGGGGGTCTGTGACGAGGCTGTGAGGAGGTCCTTGGCCAAAGCCTCAGACCTCTGGGGCGGCAGGATGAACTTCGAGTGCGGCGTTAACGGCCACGACTACGTTAAGGCCTGGAAGTCCTCAGGAGGGGAAGTCATACACCTCACTATGTATGGGCTCGCCGTAGACGAGGTAATAGGTGAGATAGCGTCCTCTCCCTCACCCAAGCTCATAGTTATAGGCGCCGAGAAGGTTGAGCCCTTTTACTATAAGGCGGCGGACTACAATGTTGCCATCGGGTGGCAACCTCACAGCGAGATAGCGGCGCTAGCGATATTCTTGGATAGGCTATTTAAGGGCAGGGAGACGCTATTAACCTATACGGACGCTAAGGCCGTAATAGTGCCGTCCGAGAGGGGGAAGAGAGTTGAGCAAAGAGGATCAGAAAAAGGTTAACGAGCTGAGGCAGCTGATAAGGCTCTTAGCAGTAAAGTCCGGTATAGACGAGACTATGGCTGACGACCTCTTTGACCTCCTGCTCACCGTCGACCCTGAGAAGGGGATAAGCGACGAGGAGGTGGAGTCGATGAAGGGCTACAAACAGGCTGACGTGAGGAAGGTCTTCAGGATATTCTATGACCTTCACATAGCTAGTTATCGCAGAGGCAAGCACCCCGAGACCGGCGCCACGAGGTACTACTGGTACCTTGACTCTAAGGACCTCGACCTGGCCCTGCTGAGGAGGAAGAAGCTGGTCCTCGAGAAGCTCAAGGCCAGGCTGAACTATGAGCTCTCCAACGAGTTCTATGTATGTCCTAAGGACCACACCAGGTACACCTTTGACTACGCGTTCGAGTACGAGTTCACCTGTCCTAAGTGCGGCTCCCTGTTGGTCCCTGACAACAACAGCGAGTACGTGAAGGCCCTTGAGGCGAGGATAAAGAGGCTTGAGGAGGAGATAAAGAAGGATGAGGCAACGCTATTTGGTCGCTGACCTGTTCTCGGGCGCAGGAGGGTTCTCAAGGGGCTTTGAGCTCGCGGGCTTTAACGTCGTTGTGGCGGTTGAGAACGACCCGCCGGTCGCCAAGACCTATAAGGCCAACTTCCCCCACACCTACCTCATAGCTGATGACGTAAAGGACGTGAGCGAGAGAACGATAAGGGAGATCTCAGGCCTTGGCAGGGGGGACTTTGACGTAGTTATAGCGAGCCCGCCCTGCGAGCCCTTCACGCCGACTAACAGGAACCGCATGCCAAACCCCCTTGACAGGATACTGACAGACCCCATAGGGCAGCTTTACCTTCACGCCATAAGGCTCATAGTGGAGCTCAAGCCCAGGTTTTTCGTTATAGAGAACGTCAGCGGCGTCGCTGAGGGTCCTATAAGGAAGGTCATAGAGTATGAGCTCAGGAAGGGCGGCTATGATGAGGTCTACTTCAACATAATTAGGTCGGAGGAGCACGGGGTGGCAAGCGAGAGGGTGAGGGTCTTCGTTTCTAACGTGAAGCTGAACCTCGCCAAGAGGAGGCCTCTGACCGTAATGGAGGCCCTTGAGGGGCTCCCTGAGCCAGGAGCGCCTTGGCCTCCAAACCACGACGCGCCCGCGACCCTTCCAAGAAAGCTGATGAGGAAGGTGCCGAAGCTGAGGTGGGGCAGGTCGCTTGTGACCTTTGAGGGGGCAGGTTCTAGAAGGTTCAGGAACTACATTAGGCTGGCCCCCGACCGCCCCGCTCCAACGGTCATGGGCTCCTCCAGGTTCATACACCCCTTCGAGGACAGGCTCCTGACAGTCAGGGAGCAGGCCAGGCTCATGGGCTTCCCCGACTACCACGTCTTCCTGGGAGGCAAGGACTCCCAGTACAACATGGTCGGTGAGGCCGTGCCAGTACCCTTGGCTCAGGCCATAGCTGAGGACCTCCTGTCAAGGCTGAGGGAGTAAAGTTTACAAGAGTAGAGCTACGAAGCCAGCCCTTTAGATTCATGGAAGTCCCTACGAAACCCCTGCAGAGCATAGCTCCCTTATTTTGGTGAACTTAGTTGGGTCGCCCAGCACCACGAGGCCGTCACCCTCCTTGAGCTTGAAGTCCGTGGAGAAGTACGGCGTAAAGACCCCGTTACGCTCAACCAGGACGGGTATGACGCCCTTTGGTAGCTCCTTTAAGGCCATGCCGTCACACCTGGAGCCCTTCTCAACCTTGAAGAAGCCAATGCCGTAGCCCGCCTGGCGAAGCGCTTTGCTGCTGCCCTCAGTGGACTCTAAAAGCACGCCGCCAAGGTTGCCTGAAAGCGCCATGCCTGCCAGGGCCCTCCCTATGAACCTCTTGAGCCTAACCACCTGTGACGCCCCAGCGTCGAGGAACACGTCTGTGAGGTCCTCGTTGTGTATTAGCACTACTGTCCTGACCTTCGGGTTAAGTTTCCTCACCCTGATGAGTGCTGTGAGCGAGTCGGAATCGTTGTCCAGAGCTATTATGACAACCGCCGCAAACTCTACTCCAGCGGCCCTTAACTCCCTCTCGCTTGTGGGGTTCCCTATTATCATTCTGTGGTTCTGAAGGCTAGCGGCCAGGGACTCGTTGTTTGTAACCATAACGTATTCAACGCCCATCCTGTCCAGCTCAGTCGCCACCTCAGGCATGTCGCCAAGCACTATTACGTGATCCTTCACGTGCGAGGCCCTCCACCTGGCCCTGGCGTCAATCCACACCGTCCTCCTAGTTATAGTTGAGACTATATTCATTACTATGGTAGTGTAGGTCGCTACTGAGGCCAAGACCAGCACGGTCAGGAGCAGCTTCTCAGAGCTGGGCATAGCACTTAATGGCGGGGTATAAAGGCCAATAGTAGTCACTAGGCCCACAGATGCGTACACTGCCGACAGTAGGTCGACGTGTTGGAAGTACACGAATACGTAGGCAGTTATGGCTATTATAATGGCAAGGGCCGCCATCTGAGGCATGAGCCTTGAGAGCACAGAGTAAGGGGCAGAGAGGACCTCAAGCACCTCCAGCAACAGCCTGCTGCGAGTCCTTACCATAAAAACCCTTATGTGAAGCTGAGGCGGCGACTTTAATAGCCTTGTGCAGGCTCGATAAATGATCGGCTCCTTCCTTTAGGGTTGCCTCAGAAGAACTTTTCTTTAACATGGCACTGTTGACAAAGGCCCTCCGCATCCCCAGCGTTACGTCGTTTTGTCAAGCGTCTCGAGCAACGCCTCGCACGAGAATCATGGCCACCAGACGCGTAGAACTCCGTCTGCTCCCCCGCGCTCATTCTCATCAGTTCACGTTCATTCGCTACAACCAGGGACCTTCACCTAGCTCACGGACCTGAGGGATCCCGTGGGCTATGGGCAGCCCTCAGGCCTAATGACCAGAGCCCCTATCTGCTCTCAACCCGCCTAGGCTTGGAGCATTGCCTCTAGATAGTTATGGGAGGCGGGTTGTAGAACTAGAGTTTTATGAACGTAGCTCCTCGACATCAGCTATGGAGCGGCCCCGACAGCCTCCACACTACAGAAGAGCCCGAACCGATGATGGAGTGATGACCGCTCTAATCGTTCTCGTCCCTCAAGGGTGGAGAGAGGTCAGATGTGTGTGCCGAAGAGCTGCCTCCTCTTCTCTATCCTGTTCCTTACCTTGTCGATGGCCTTTATGAAATGCTCCTGCGTCACGTAGTTCATGCCCTCCCTTATGGCAAAGAAGCCGGCCTCCGTGACTACCGCCTTTAGCTCAGCCCCCGAGAACCCCTCGGTGAGCGCGGCTACCTCCTCCAGGTCAACGTCCTTGAGCTTCATGTTCCTCGTGTGTATCTTCAGTATCTCGACCCTTCCCCTCTTGTCAGGCAGAGGTACCTCTATGAGCCTGTCGAACCTGCCCGGCCTGAGGAGGGCCGGGTCCAGGAGGTCTATCCTGTTGGTGGCGGCCACCACCTTAACCCCCTCAAGCGGGTCAAAGCCGTCCAGCTCGGCCAGCAGCTGAAGCATGGTCCTCTGCACCTCCCTGTCGCCGCTGGTGCCTATGTCAACCCTCCTGGCCCCTATGGCGTCTATCTCATCGATGAATATTATCGAGGGCCTCCTCTCCCTCGCGAGCCTGAAGACCTCCCTGACTATCCTGGCCCCCTCGCCGATGAACTTGTTCACGAACTGGCTTGCGACGACCCTTATGAACGTCGCCTTGACCTCACCTGCGAGCGCCCTGGCGAGCAGAGTCTTGCCTGTGCCAGGGGGGCCATAGAGGAGGACCCCCTTTGGCGGCTCCACGCCTATATCGGCGAACAGCTCCGGCTTTATCAGGGGCAGGCCCACGACCTCGTAGAGCTCCCTGATCTGGTTCTCCAGACCCCCGACGTCAGAGAACGTGACGGTGGGCCTCTCCTCTATCTCCATGGCCTCTACCAGCGGGTCATGGATGGAGGGCAGCACCTCAACTATTGTGGACCCCTTGTTGTTGAGGGCCACTGAGACGCCTGGACGAAGCTTACTCACGTCAACGTTAGCCGAGATCCTTACCACCAGGTTGGGCCCCGTGGAGCTCTTAACCACGGCGCGGCCGTCGGGGAGAAGTTCGAGGACCATGGCCTCTATGTAAGGTGGCTCTAGCAGCTTGTTAAGCTCCTGTTTGTAGAACTCCAGGTCCCTCTCAAGGGTCGCATTAAGCTGTGTAAGGTACCTGATCCTCTCCCTGAGAACGGCAAGTTCGTCCTCCTCAGGCCTATCCCTAGCTGCCTTCCCAGGCTCGCTTAGAGACACGAGCTCCCCTAACTTTGATCATTGGCCAAGCTTTTAAGAAGTGAGGCCTTTTATTGACACTATGTTAACTCCCCGGTATACACGCTCAGAACTACTACTACCTCCTGGAGGCTCCCTAGGCTGGGCCCGGAATAGAGGAAGCCGCGTAATACTCCAACCATTATACAAACAGTATTACTAAAGATGCGTAGCGGTTCCTCGGAGGGGTCCCTAGCGGGGCAATAATTCGGGCCCGTAGTAATAGTAGTCTTACTGCTCAACGACCATGACTGCACATAGCTAGTACTTCCTTAGCGACCTTAGAAAAGCCGACCCTTATGCCAAGCCTCGGATCCGTATAGATATAAACTATGCCCTTGCTCTGCAGGTCCCTGACCCTTCTGATAAGCCACTCGTAGTCAGCCTTGAGCCTCTCTGCGAGCTGGTCCATGTACATGTAAGTAACGCCATACATTGTGTAATGTGACAACATCTCCATGACGACCTCTGCTTCCTCGTCCGTGAGCCTGTCCTTAAGGGACTGCAACACGCAGGCGGCCACGGAGGCCCTGTTTCCTTGTTGTTTCTTGTCTGGTTTTTCTGTAAACCCTGCAATGAATGACTGGGATTTGTCTGTAACGTCTGCGCGCGGGGCCCTCGCCTTGTTGTTTCTTGTCTGGTTTAACCGTGAAGCTATCTTCTGGGCCAGCGCCACGAACTCGTTAAACCTCTCATCCATCTCCCTCTCAGCGATCTGCCGTGCGTACTCCTCACCCTTGGGGGTCAGGTACCATAGGCCCAGGTCGTAGTCGACGTACCCCCTGTCCTTCCAGTACGAGAGGTAGCTCGATATGTACTTGGCCTCCTTGCCCAGGACCTCCCCTATCTCCGAGGACCTCATAGGCCTTGAGAGAAGGAGCACAAGTATCGCGTCGACAAGTCTGCTCCTGGGACCGCCTCTGCCCCTGAGCGCGTTCTCTATGACCCTGTCGACCTCGCTCTGGCCCTTGCTAGCCTTGCTCAAGCCGGTCCCGCGCTGTCATTGTCCTGGGGGCGAATTCCTAGAGGAGGGTCCGTAATACTGGCCTTTCCGACCCAGTTGATGAGAAGCCCCAAGTCAAACCCCTTAGGTAATGAAGGCCAGCGTTAGGTCAACGGACCTCCTCAAGCGACCTTGTTAAACCGGGGAGTTAACAGAGCTACAATCCCTATAGGCGAGCTGAATCACAGCGCCCATGAGCTCGCGTGAGCAGTCCTCAGGCACTATTATCAAGGCGCCTTCTTTGTAAGGGCTGTCAACAGTTATCGAGCTTACTATGGTTGACCTCAACTCGCACGGCATGCCAGGAAAGTCGATAACCCCCTCTTCCAGGTAGCCAATAAGGGAGAGCCTACACCCCCTTGCGACCAGTTCATCCCTGATGGCATAGACCTCCGTGAGCTCCCTAGGCGGCCTGACCGGTAGGACCGTAAGGAAGCACCTCTCGAACCCCTTAACCTGCGGAAGCGAGCAGGGCCTCAGGGTTGTAATGGAGGTCAAGGCCTTCAGGACGGCAGCGCCCTTCTCCGTCAACGACCTGCCCCTTTTAGTCCTGACCACCAGGCCCTCCCTCTCAAGCCTCTCAAGCAGCGTCCTAGCCGAGGCCTCCCCTATTCCAAGGTCAGAGCTCAGCGAGAGGCGCCCCGCCTCCCCAAGGGATATCCTCTTTAGGGCCTCGAGCGCGTGCCACTCTGTGAAGGCCGGGGCGCCTCCCCTCTCAGTTGCTACCACTCTTCTCAGGCTCCCCAGGGCCTCGCAGGCCTCTCGCGACAGGTACGACGTCCCAGGCCCCCTCGTCAGGCTCCACCCCCATGCTTATCATGAAGGCCGCTAGGTCCTGCGGGAGGATCTCGTCAGAGTTCACCACGGCCTTAATTACGTCGTCCCACGAACTTCTGACCCTTATACCAAAGTCCTCCCAGAGCCACTCAACGAACTCCTCTAGGTCTATGCGTCCCTTCGCCTGGCTCATAAGTGAGGCCTTCGTGGCCCTTTCCCTCGCCTTGCTCCATTTCAAGTCTACGTCCCTTTAGTTTCGGTAGGGCAAAGCCTATTTAGGCGCGCGTCGGCCCGCCCAAATTTGTCATAATAATTTATGAAAACACTGTGTAACTAATAACCCCCTGAATCTCTCCCTGTTCAACTTTTAGGTTTTGGTAATCCTGGCTCAATAAGGTGAAATTATATGAGTGAGGCCGGTGGCAACGGCGATCCCGTGAGGGGGTCCCTCTCAAGGATATATGAGGACGATGATGTAATTGTTTATACGGCCCCCAACGAGGATGAGCTCAAGGAGATCCTCCTGAACCTGCTACGCCGCAACGGACGTATGTCAGTTAAGGACTTCCATCGTTACCTTTCGGGCCTCGCAAGCGAGGACAAGATACGTTACGCCCTCAGCGACCTTCTGAGGAAGGAGCTAGTCACCATGGACAGGCAGGGGTACTTCTACCTGACGGAGCTTCTGGAGGAGGAAGGCCTAGAGCAGCCGGAGGAGTACTGGGAGGGGGAGGAGATAGGGTCGGACGACCTGGAGAACTTCTGAGTCAGAGCGAGGTTATGCTCCAAACGATGTCCTGGAAGCTGTTTGGGAGCGCTTTCCTCTTTGAAGTATAGTCATCATATATCTTCTCAAGGAACTGCGTGAAAAGCGGACAGCCATCAAACTTGCCCTCCCTGTCGCACTTACCCTGCTGGCTGAACATGGTGACCTTAAGGAAGCAGACCTGGGTCTTCTTGTCATAGTAAGGGCACAGCTTGTGCTGGCTTTTGGCGCTCTTCATTATCTTGGCTATCCACCTCCTCTTGCCGTCGCCTTCAACAGGGGCCTCGTTAAGGGCCATAACCTATCACCGGCCCTTTAGTGAGCAGGCCAAGCTAAAAACCTCTTATCCGGTCGCCCTCAGAGCAGCCAAGCTATCACGAGGAGCACTATCGATACTATGAACAGAACGGCCCAGAGGACTACGCTGAACCTGAACACCTTCGAGCCGTCCAGGGGCGGCAAGGGCAGTAGGTTGAAGAAGGCCAGGTAGGCGTTAACCCAGGCGAACCGGACAAGCCATAGAAAGGCCTCGTAGGCTCCCCCTACCCTAGCTATGACGCCAGCCACCAGGGCCAGGAACGAGAGGAGCATGTTGATAGAGGGGCCTGCGACCACTGACTCAAGGAGCCCTCTCCTCTTCCTTGGGCCTGGAGGGCCAAAGACGTAAACGCTCGTGTAGCCTGGCGCTATAATTTTGAAGGGCAGGGGCAACGTTAGCAGGCTAACTATGACTCCCAGGGCGTTCACGACATACCTCGACAGCAGCCCATACCTCCTCGCGACGTTCCTATGCATGAGCTCGTGTAAGACCATCCCTACAATGACGCCAACTAGGATGGGGCTGGGAATGGGCACATATGTAGTCAGGTTGAAGGCCTGTAGCCCCTCAAGGGTCACGGCGGTTACCAGGACCCCTACTACCCACGACAGAGGTTCACCGAGCTCCTTCGCGTACCATGGCCTGCTCAAGGCCTTCACTTTCGCTCGCGTACGGTCTAAACGCAAATAATAGCCTTTCCCGAGGAGCTAAAGAGGGAACCTTGACCGACAGGGCGCTGATATACGGCAGGTTTCAGCCCTTCCACAGAGGGCACGTCAGCCTGGTTAAGTGGGCCTTTGAGCAGGGCTTTGACGAGGTAGTTCTCCTGATAGGCATGGCCTCGGAGAACTACACTGCGAGGAACCCGTTCACGGCTGGCGAGAGGATTGAGATGGCGAGGCTGTCTGCCAGGGACGAGGGGATCCCCTTAGAGAAGATAATTACCGCAACTATCGAGACCTTAGAGGTAAGCATAGGCTGCGCCTACTACGTGCTTTCCTACATACCCAAGGTCAAGGCCATACTGACGAGAAACCCCGTCATAGGCAAGGCCTTCAGCGACGCAGGCATTAAGGTCATCATCCCGCCGACCTTTAACAGGGAGGAGTGGAGGGGCGAGAGGATAAGGGCTATGATAGCTGAGGGCGACCCAAGGTGGAAGGAGGCGGTAACCCCTTCCGTGGCCAGGTTCATTGAGGAGATAGGCGGCGTGGAGAGGATCAGGAGGATAACCTCAGGGGACTAGAGCCGACATAATTATAGTCAACAACCTTATCCTTAGCCCTTAGCAGCTTGCCGTGAGCTGACACAGGTCAACCTTATACCTTAGCAGTCCGGCAAGCCCATCGAACGTCTTTAGGAACCACTCGGACTCCGGCAGGGACTCGGGTATTACGTATACCTTCGCGCCGGACGCTTGCGCTCTCTCCTTCCAGGCCTCCACGTCAGGTCTGCTTTCATGGATCAGAAGTGCCGAGAGGGCACCCATCTCTATGGCCTTAGCTACGTCATCAGGTCCATAGATTACAAGCCCTGTGCCCTTGGCCAGGTGCGTTTTAAACGTCTCGAAGGCGTTCATGACGTCCCTGTAGAGCGAGAGCTGGACTATGTCCTGGGCCTTAGATATGACCTCTCTAAGCCCCTCCTCACCTTGATAGGACACATCTATGAGATGTGGATCGACGAGCTTCTGAAGCCTGTAGTCGAGGTAACCCGACTTGACGAAGTCGGCCTTAGCATAGCCTGGCCCGGCCACTACCACGGCCTTGAGCTTGCCAGACTCGAGTATTGGCAAGAAGAGCTCATTAGCCCGTTGAGCGACCTTCTTCAGGAAATCGTCAACCATCTGTTCTATTATTCTGTCGAATCTCCTCTGGCTCTGACCCCCCATCATGTGCTTGCCAGGTATGTAGTCCTCCAGCTCGTCCAGGACCTCAACCCTTGACCCCTTAACGAGGCCTATGGTGGCCTGGTCCCTCTCAACTATTATTATGCCGACGGAGTCCTCTGTCTCAAGCATGTTCTCGAGTATCTCCGTTATGAACCTCTTGTCGGTCCTGTAGTAAAAGACGGGCACCTTCTCTGGCGGGCTGAACATGTAACACTTAAAGTCTCCCGTGTCGAGGTTCTCCCCGCAGAAGATGACGAGGCCGTTCTGGGGGACCTTCGGTATCATGGAGAGCCTGTCCAGGGCTGCTGATATAGCCCTCTTCACGGCGTTCCTGGTCCTCTTGAGCTTTATGTTGTCGGCTAGGGAGAGCTCCTCCCTGAGCATCTGGGTCACATCACTTACGGGCCTTCCAGGCGGTATGTAGAGGCTAAGGAGCACGGTAGCCGGGGCTGACCACTGCTTGAGCTCTGAAAGCACTTCCTTCAGCGTCCTTTTATCGACCAGCAGCCTCTTCTCAAGCTCCTCGCTCACGGCCCTTCCGATACCGGGTTCGCCGCACAAGCTATAAGAACTTCTAAGGACCCGTGAACAAGCGTCTGCATTATGACCTCGGCGCAGTGAAAGCCGGCCCACTCATGTGCAGCGCTCTCTAACCCTGTGGAAGCAACCCTTGAGGTCTCAGCGAGCTAGATAGGTATTTTGACTTCATTGACCTGTGACCGTGCTCTCACCCTGATGGCGAACCCTTTTGATTGGCACAGAGCTAGCTGAAGGGCGCTAGCTCTCCTTAAAGTCCCCTGGCTAAAGGCTAAAGGGGCTCCCAAGGGCTTAGAAAAGGTGTTCAGGTTGCCCAGGAGGAAACAGGACCTGAACCCCCGCGAGCTGAGGTCCCAGCTGCTTGAGCTGTTGAGGCTCGTCAACGTCGCCAAGGGTAAGGTCGAGCGGGAGGAGTGGAGGCTGAGGAGCCTAGCGCGGGGCAGGGAGGAGGCGCTAGGTCAGCTCTTGTTGCAGCTTTACGCCATAGAGCGGCTGCTCGAGATGATAAGCCTTAGGCTCAACACGTTAATAGTGGTTGGCTACGTGGACTGGAGGTCGATAGCCCTGGCAATGGACCTGGTAAGGCAGACCTTAGCCCGTTACAGGGGCCTTCCGCCTGAGCTGACGAGCCAGCTCGCGACTATGCAGACCTACCTAACGAATATATGGGCTGGCATCGAGGGCTCCCTGGGGGATGAGGTAAGTCCCATGGCCCTTAGCGAGGTAAGGGGCGAGGCCTCGAAGGTTATAGAGGAGGCGGAGGAGGAGGCCAGGAGGAGGTCAGGGTCCACGTCATCTGGGACGCCTATCCCTCTGGGATAGGCTTAAGCCTTTTAACCATGACGTAGGCGTCTTCGCCGTCTCTGTAATAACCCCTTATTATCCTAGCCTTCACGAAGCCAAACTTCTCATACATGTTTATGGCAGGCTGGTTTGAAACCCTCACCTCAAGGTACACAGAGTCGACGTCGTACTTCTTCTCAAATATCTTGAGCGCCTCGCTCATGAGGGCGGAGCCTATTCCACGTCTTCTGTACTCCTGCAGCACCGCTATCGAGATCACGTGGCCTACCCTGGCCGAGCCCGAGAAGACCCTCTTGAATACGTCTAGAGGACCTGAGCGCTTATGAGCGGGCTCGAGCTCATTTTCGAGTCCCATCAACACCCTGTCATGGGTCTCCTCGACCCTGTTCATTATGTAGCCTACTATTTTGCTGCCTATCTCGGCTACAAGGAATAGGTCACCCCATTCAGATAAAATGTACTGATAAAAGCCATACCAATAGTTCTCAGGGAGGCTTCGTAAGTTCACCTCAATTACTTGGTCTATGTCAGCCTCCGTGGCCCTTCTTATTATATATCTTAGCTCGCTTTTGACTTCGGTCAAGTCTTGCGCCTCTACTGGCGGCTTAGAGGTCTGTTAGCGCTATTAAACTTAAAGCGAGGCCCGTATAACCCGGGCTGAGCGTAAGTTGGACCAGGACTTACGACATCCATCGCTTGACATAACGGGCACCTTGTCAACGGAGCTTAAGGGCCGCTGCGTGGCGCTAGGGGTCACTGCTAGCGCCTCGATATACAGGGCCCTCGACACGGCCAGAGGGCTCATGAGAAGGGGGGCTGACGTAAGGGTCTTGTTAACTAAGGAGGCCTCTCGCCTTATCTCGCCAACGCTTTTCGAGTGGGCCACAGGTCACAGGGCTATCGTGGAGGTAGGCGGCGAGATAGAGCACGTGAGCTTAGCGAGGGACTGCTCAGGCCTTCTCGTGGCGCCCGCCACCTACTCTACTTTAGCTAAGATAGCCTATGGGATAGTTGATAACCCCGTTGCGCTGACGGCCATTACGATGCTAGGTTATGGCAAGCGTGTCGCGGTAGTGCCAGCGATGCACGAGGGCATGGAGAGGAGCCCGCAGTACGGGGAAATCGAGGCCAGGCTCAGGTCGCATGGGATCCTAATAATACCGCCTAGGATCGCTGAGGGCGCGGCCAAGTATCCCGACCCATACTTAGTGGCCAGGGTCTTCACGAGCTTCGTGCTGAGGGGCCTCGACCTCAAGGGCCTAAAGGTGCTGGTCACAGCTGGGGCTACAAGGAGCTGGATCGACAGGGTTAGGTTCGTGACGAACCCAAGCTCAGGCAGGATGGGGGTAGAGGTCGCTATAGAGGCGTTCGCTAGAGGGGCCTCTGTAGACCTGGTCCATGGCCACGTCAGCGTTGAGATCCCTCACTTCATAAGGTCTTACCCTGTTGAGACCACGGAAGAGATGGCGGACAAGATCAAGGAGCTAACGTCAGGCCAGACCTACGATATAGTGGTAGGCGCTGCAGCCCCTCTTGACTTCAGGGTTCGGGAGCCATCACAGGGGAAGCTCAAGAGCGACGGGACTTACACCATAACGCTGGAGCCTTCCCCTAAGACTCTTCATAGCATAGTCAAAAGGCCCAAGGTCCTGATCTCCTTTGCGGCTGACGTGGTTAATGGGGACGAGGAGCTCTTAGCGTCAGCCCTTGAGAAGGCCTCAAAGTACGGCGCCGACCTAGTGGTCGCTAACCCAGTTAACGTGGGCTCCTATGGCTTCGCCAGCGTCTATGATTACACGATCATAGTGAGGGCGTCATCAGGAAGCTACGTCAGCCTGGGCCTCCAGAGGAAGGAGATTATAGCGAGGCGACTCTTAGACGAAGCCCTGGCATTGCTTAGGTCCCGTTCCCCTTCAACATAAATTTATATAGTCTTATCAAGCACTTTGCAATATAGGGCTCATGGCAAAGAGGGTAACGATAGACGACGTTATCAGGATAGATTATGATAAGGCCCACCGCGCTATAACCGACTTCATAAGGTGGTTCCTTGAGGACACAGGGCTTAAGGGCTTTGTAATAGGCGTAAGCGGGGGCGTGGACTCAGCCACCACCTACTATCTGGCGGTTAAGGCGGTCGGGGTTGACAAGGTCCAGGCGCTTATACTTCACGACTCCACCGTGACTCCAAAGGAGGACGTGGAGGACGCCAAGTCCTTGGTTAAGGCCGTTGGAGGCGCCCTGCACATAATAGACATAGCCCCCATAGTTGAAGCCTTCACGTCGGCCATGCCCATCTACGAGCAGAGCGACGTAGTGCCTGTAGGCAACGTAAGGGCCAGGGTAAGGATGACTATTCTTTACTACTACGCAAACAAGATGGGGAGGGCTGTCCTAGGGACCGGCGATAGGAGTGAGATCTTCCTGGGCTACTTCACGAAGTACGGCGACGGGGGTGTCGACCTGCTGCCGATAGCCCCGTTGCTCAAGAGCCAGGTCAGGAGGCTGGCCGTCAGGCTGGGCGTGCCTGAGAGGGTGGCCTTCAAGCCGAGCAGCCCAAGGCTCTGGGCAGGGCAGACGGCCGAGGGGGAGCTAGGCGTAAGCTATGATCAGGTGGATGTAGTTATTCACGCGCTAGAAGACCTGAAGATGAGCGTTGATGAGGCCGCAGAGGCAACAGGGGTCCCGATAGATGTCATAAACAGGATGCTGTATATGAATAAGACCTCTAGGCACAAGAGGCAGATGCCCCCATCGCCATCCATCTCAGAGGTCGTAAGGTATCTATGAAAGAGGCCTTGAGCAAGGACGTACCTCTCTGCGCCTCGGCACCACATCACATAACCGCAGCCTTCTCGCCTCGGTGGACTGAGGACCGCTTGACCACAGGCTCTGTAGGGGTAGGTCTTGCAGTAGAGCCGAGGCTTACGATCTGCACGGGGACGAGCTTAGGAGGGCCAGTCACGAGTACGGCTAGCAAGGTGCTTAAGCTCCTGGGCGTTGAAGGCGTCACGGTGTCAGCCTCCCGCGCCCTTCCCTGGGGGATGGGCTACGCGTCAAGCGGCGCCAGCGCTGTGGCCGCAGCCCTTCTGGCCTCAGCCCTAAGGGGCGTTAGCATTAGTAGGTCTCTGCAGGCGGCCCACGCGGTTGAGGTTGAGGACAGGACAGGGCTAGGCGATGTGCTTGCCATATCCTGCGGCATAGGCGTGGTGCTGAGGAGGAGGCCTGGGGCCCCTGGCCTTGGCGAGGTTGACTGTGTACCAGCCCCTCCGTCAGTGTCGGTCGTGACGCTTGAGATGGGCTTCATGAGCACACAGGAGCTGCTCTCAAGCCTTGGACAAAGCTACTATTCGGCGTCAGAGGACCTTGTAAAGGCCCTTGATAAGGACTTCAGCTTTGACAGGTTCACGTCACTGGTGACGCAGTTCACGGAGTCGCTCGGGCTGGCTAGGTGGTTGCTTGGCGAGGGCGCCGATGAAGTGATTAGGAGGACGCCAGGTCTCATAGGTTATTACGTTAAGAAAAGGCTCTTGGTATTGCTGGTCGAAAGAGACGAAGCCTACGACGCTGTGAAACACTTGACCTCAAGCTACAGGTTTAAGGCCCGTTTACTGGAGCCTTCACGCGAAGGGCCCTCGCTAACGCTCGTCGCCTGAGCCTAAGGCGGTCATAGGGGGAAGGTGAACTTTGGAGCTCAGTAAGAGGACAGCAAGTGTTTAGCCAAACCAATTATAAGCCCTCATATCATCAATAGGGACGGGCCTAAACAGGTGAACCAAGCGGAGGAGATACCGCCAACGCACCCGAGGTATTGGTCACTGGTTACTAGGCAGAAGCTCGTGGAAGCCTTAAGGGAGGGTATAGTTGTTCCCCACGGGCTTATATCACATGGACGCGGCGAGGCGTTTGACTACCTGCTGGGCGAGCGTAGCCACGACTTTGCCATTGAGGCAGAGAGGGCAGCTGTGGCGGCAATGATGGTGGCCAGGAAACCCATAATATCAGTTAACGGCAACTATGCCGCCTTAGCCGCTGACGAAATAGTTCAGCTCTCAGAGGTCCTAGGGGTCCCCATCGAGGTTAACCTCTTCCACAGAACTGAGGAGAGGGTCAAGAGGATAGAGGACTTCCTGAAGGCTCACGGCGCTAAGCTCGTCTATGGGGTCGAGTGTCAGAAGACTCACCTGCCTAACCTTCAGAGTCCAAGGGGGGTGGTGTGCATTAATGGGATTTACTCCGCGGACTTCGTCTTAGTTGCCATTGAGGACGGGGACCGCACGGAGGCCTTAAGGAGGCTCAATAAGGTCGTGGCTGCAATAGACCTTAACCCCTTCAGTAGGACCGCCCAGGCGGCCTCAATAACTATCGTTGACGAGGCTATAAGGGCTACAAGGAACATGATCAGGCTCGCAGAGGAGCTGAAGGGGAGGCCTAAGGACGACCTGAGGCTCATCCTGGCAAGTTACAGGAACTCCGAGATACTCAGCAGGGCCTTCAAGGCGCTGCTAGAGAGACTCTCTATCGCCGCCACCAAGGGCATCGTCCTGGACCTCGGCTTCCGTGATGAGATAAGCCTTTGAATTCAGGGCGCCCCTTGTTATAGCTCTCTCCGCGAGCTCCAGTATCTGCTCCGCCAGGTCTATCTCCTTAGCGAGCTCCTCAGGGTAGAGCTCTTTCGCCTTCTTAAGGAACTCAACTATCATGGGCAACGTGGTGAAGGCCATCCTCGCTACTAGCTGCCTTGGCCTTCTGCTTGAGCGAAGCTGGGCCAGTATCCTCTCGGGGTCCAGGCTGTAGAACTGGAGCCTCAGTAACCTTAACTCGTAGTCCTCGGCCTCCCGTGACCCCTCGAACTCGGAGAGGATCTCCTGGAGCTTGCGCCTGTCAGTTATCTCCCACCAGTGCTGGGTCGTGCTCCTGTAGGTGGTCCTTATGACGCCATAGGTCCTCTCGAGCGCGTAAAGCAGGGGGACAGGGTTGTAATCGAGCCCCATAGACTTCAGCTTCTCCTTAACGCCTTTAAGGTCAAAGTCGCCTAACTTGGCCTTACCCCCTGTTAGGGAAGCGTCCAGTATAGCCTTAATTATATAGTAGCCTCTCTCGCCGTATTTGGCTATGAACTCCCTGAGGTCAAGCGTCTCGTCCATTTAGTATCGCCTTTTAACTGCTAGAGGCCCTCGTCCTGTTAGCAGAGGGAGCCGGTGGTTATCTGTGGATAGCAGGGTGCAGCCTAACCCTGAGGTTCCTCTGAACAAAACAGCGAAGGCGCCAGCGGTCATGGCCAGAGGTTTAATTAAGAGGTTCGGCAGGACGGTGGCCCTCAGGGGCATTGACCTTGAGGTTGCCGAGGGCGAGGTGCACGTGTTGGCAGGACATAACGGAGCCGGTAAGACCACCCTGTTCAGGCTCATACTAGGGTTGCTAAGGAGGGACGGAGGCGATCTCAAGGTTCTCGGCGTTGACCCACAGGACCCCGCGTGGCCCTCTGTGCTGAGGCACGTCGGCTACGTGCCTGAGGACGCGCAGCCTTACGAGAGGCTGACAGGCTATGAATACCTCAGGTTCTTCGCCAAGGTTTATGCGTCAGACGCCGAGGAAGCTGATAAGATGATGTCGTGGGCCGTCCAGATAGCGGGCCTGTCAGATGCCGACCTGAGAAGGAAGGCCGGCGAGTACAGCAACGGCATGAAGAAAAGGCTCATGATAGCGAGGGCGCTGATGCACAGGCCAAGGCTCGTCCTGCTCGATGAGCCAACGAACGGACTTGACGTATTTGCGGCCCATGAGGTCAGGGAGCTGATAAAGGGCCTCTCCAGGATAGGCACAACGTTCCTGATAGCGACCCACAACATGGCTGAGGCCCAGTACCTCGCTGATAGGGTCACGTTCCTAGCTTACGGCAAGGTCGTAGCGACAGGAACTGTGAAGGAGCTGCTTGAGATCTATGGAGCCTCTGACCTAGAGGAGGCCTTCGTGAGGGCGGTGAGGTCCAGTGGCGGCCAGCCGTAGCTCAGCGCTAAGGACCGTCATATGGAAGGAGCTGATAGACATCGGCAGGGACAGGAGGGCCCTCGCACTTATGATCTTGATACCGCTCGTCGGGCTGCCACTCATGGCGTTAATCGCCAGCGGCCTCTCGTCAGCCCAGGTAGTTACCGTCTACTTCGCGGTCCTCGACAATAAGTCGTACCCTATAGTCAACTGGCTCTCCTCCCAGCTGAGGCAGGACGCGCTGCAGCAGGGGCTCAACCTGAACATAACCATATCGTCAGCTCCTCCCTCAGGGGTCTATGACGTAGAGGTCATAGTACCTTACGGGTTCTATGATAACTTGTCGAAGCTAGACGGCGTTGCCGTCATGATCGTGAGAAGCATGGTTGGCAACTACGCGTCGCAAGAGGTGACAAGCCTCATATCATCAATAGTTTCACAGCTCAGTAATCAGATAGTTGTCGAGAGGGTTGAGGAGCTAGCTAAGCTAGCTAACGTCAGTATCGTCCCATCCCAGCTGCTCAACCCCATCCAGCTCTCGAGCGGCTACTACCTCCCGAGCGGGGCTGCCGCCACGCAGCAACAGGTGCAGCTCTCGTTCTCGGTGAGGCTACTTGAGTTCTCTCTCTTCTTTGTTGTGAACCCAGCCATAGTGCTCGTCACCGACTCGTTCCTCGGCGAGAAGGAGAGGAAGACCCTTGAGGTCCTGTTGTCATCACCGATACCGAAGGAAAGCCTTGTCCTCGGGAAGCTCACGTCAGCAGCTGTCATGGGCTTCATAATAGCGCTGGCCGACAGCGGTGGCGTCATAATTTACTTCCTGATGTTGGCAGGCTACGGCCTAAGGCTTACGCCTACCCTCCTCATGCTGAACCTGGTCGACGCGGCGGTGCTGGTGTTCATGACGTCAGCGCTTGTGACCCCAATTATACTGAGGAGCCCCTCAATAAGGGCTGCCCAGGCCTCCTCCTACGCGGTTATGATGGTGGCTCTAGGCATTTACTTCAGCGCGCTCTTCGTAAACGTGCAATCCCTTCCAACTTTCCTGAAGGTGTTACTTTTGGCAATACCGTTCACGGAGGCCTCAACAGCGCTCACAAGCTTTGTCCTAGGACAGGCGACGCTAACGACTGTATATATCACAATCATGCTAGGCTTCTCAGCAGCGTTCACGATAGCGGCCTTTAAGGCCCTGGACGTCGAGAAGCTGACAACGTCTAAGTAATGTCATGCTGGCCTCTTAGGCCTTGGCTTTATATAATCCTTTGGAGCCCTCTCAAAAGGCTCCAGGTACTTCCTCAGCACCTTAGGTATCACGACAGTTCCATCAGGCTCCTGGTAGTTCTCAAGGATGGCCGTTATAGTCCTCGTTGAGGCTATCCCAGTGCTGTTGAGAGTATGTACGTACTCGCCTCTCTCCATGCCTTTCCTTCTCACGAGCCTTATGTTGAGCCTGTAGGCCTGCCAGTCAGTGCAGTTACTGGCGCTGACCATCTCCCTGTACTTGCCCTGGGCTGGCATCCAGACCTCAAGGTCGTACTTCTTGGCTGCGCAAGCGCCTAGGTCGCCTGAGGCTATGTTGACAACCCTGTATGGCAGCCCGAGGCCCTGGAAGAGCTCCTCAGCGTTTGAGATTATCTCTTCATGTAGCTGCCTGCTCTCCTCAGGCTTTGAGAATATGAACTGCTCCACCTTATGGAACTGGTGCACCCTGAAGATCCCCTTAAGGTCCTTATTGGCGGCCCCTGCCTCCTTCCTGAAGGCGGGGCTTATTCCAACGAGCTTCTTAGGCAGCTCATCATCGTATATCTCCTCATTATAGTAAAGCGCTGCCAAGGAATGTTCAGCGGTCGCTATGAGGTAAAGGTCCTCCCCCTCTATCTTGTAAATAGCGTCCTGAAACGTGGCAAGGTCTATGACGCCATTTATCACGTTATACCTCAACATGTAGGGGGGTAGCACCAGCTGATAGCCCTTTGCCGTAAGCTTGTCTATCGCGTAAAGGAGCAGGGCGAAGTCCAGCCAGACTAAGTCCTCGAACAGGTAATAGAACCTTGAACCGGCGACTTCAGCAGCCTTCAGCGTGTCGCCTAGCCTTAGGACCTGCTCAAGCATGTCGGCGTGACCTACAGGCTTCCACTCTATTACGTCGTACTCCACCTTGAACCCATATCTCTCGGTTTGGGCCCTGAAGTCATCAAGGTGCTCCTTGTAGACCCTTGGCCTGCCCCAGAACCTGATGGGTGTCGTCGCCTCCTCGCCACCAACTGGCACGTCCTCGAGTACTATGTTAGGCAGGCGCCATAACGCCTGCTCACGCTTCGCCTCAACCTCCTTAAGCTCGACCTCGGCCTCCTCTAGTCTCTTCCTGAGCTCCTTGGCCTGGGCTAGGAGCTTAGGGCGTTCCCCTTCCGTGGCCTTAGCTATGGCTGAGCTGATCACGTTGTGCTGGTGTCTAAGCTCGTTTATTTCCGCCTGTAACTTCCTCCAGTAGAGGTCAAGCTCTAAGGCTTCATCAACTATCTTTACGTCCATCTGCCTTTTGCGGACGGCCTCCCTTAGAGCGTCAGGGTTGGTCCTCAACAGCGTCAGTATGCTCCAGGGCAACCCCTACGCCCTGATCGGCCTTAGGCCTGAACTTTTAAAGTGAAGCGGTTACAGCGGAAGACTTCCAGGTGGTGGACCGGCCGGGACTTGAACCCGGGACCTCTCGGGTGCAAGCCGAGCGCTCTTCCAGCTGAGCTACCGGCCCACCAGCGGCTAGGATGCCCATAAGGGCTTTAAACCCTTAACAGAGGGCCGACGGCCTTGGCGACCTTTATTAAGGCCTGCGGTCACCCGGCCTTAGGAGAAGCATGAGCGACGACGAAGCTATCAGGCTGAAGGACTACGAGTGGTTGCTCAAGAGGGTCTATGAGAAGATACCGCCCCGTAGCGGCCCTGGGGTGCTTGAGCTCCCTGAGCCACAGATCATAAGGGTCGGGACGCAGACCATAGTCAAGAACTTCAGGGAGATCTCTCAGAGGCTTAAGAGGGACCCTGACCTCGTTGCGAGGTACCTAATGAAGGAGTTAGCCTCTGCTGGAAGCTACGAGGAGGGGTCTGGGCAGCTGGTCCTCAATGTTAAGGTCTCAAGCAAAGTGCTCAGGCAACTTCTTGACATGTTCGTGAAGAACTACGTCAAGTGCCCCACCTGTGGCAGCATAGACACTCACATAGAGAAGAGAGGCAAGGTGTGGGTGCTAGTGTGCGAGGCCTGCGGCGCTGAGCAGCCGCTTAAGCCCTTCTAACCCCCTAGATTTGGCACGCCTATACTTAAGCTCCTTCATCAGCTTTAAATGGGACCCCTTTGCTTACCCTGGTGCAACTCTTGGCGCAGATCCCGACAAAGTTCGACGTAGTAGTGGTGGGGGCGGGTCCCGCAGGCTCAGCGGCAGCCTACCTCCTAGCTAAGAAGGGCTTCAGGACGCTTCTGGTGGACAGGGGCAGAGGCCTCGGTGACAAGGAGCTCTTCGGGGGGAGGGTATACGCTCAGCCTCTAAGGGACGTGTGGCCGGAGCTTGACAAGGAGGCGCCCATACAGAGGTGGGTCACGAGGGAGAGGATAAGCGTAGTCTCAGGCGACAACGTGATTACCGTGGAGTATAAGACCGGCTCTAAGAAGAGCTTCACTGCCTTCCTGCCCCAGCTGGTCTCCTGGATGTCAAGGAAGGCCGAGCAGGCAGGTGCTGTCTTCGTTAACGAGGTAACGGTTGACGAGCTTGTAGTTAAGGACGGTAGGTTCGTGGGCGTCAGAAGCGGCTCAGACTTCGTAGAGGCCGACGTCGTCATAGACGCTGAGGGCGTTAACAGGCTCCTCCTGGAGAGGGCAGGCATCGTAGAGAGGCTGAAGCCGGACCATATAGCCCTAGGCGTGAAGGAGGTCCTCAGGACCGGAGCGCCTCAGCTCGAGGAAGCCTTTGGAATAGACAGCGATGAGGGCGTTGCCTGGGTAGTGGTAGGTGACGTGACCAGGGGGTTACCAGGCGGCGGCTTCATATATACTAACAAGGATACCGTCAGCATAGGGGTAGTCCTTCACCTTAGACATGCTCTAGAGGCTGTGGAGAAGGGCATCCTCAAAGACCACGTGTCCGAGCTTGTGGAGGGCTTCAGGCTTCACCCGTTCTTCAGGAAGCTCTGGAAGGACGCCACGATATCGGAGTACGGCGCACACCTAACGATAGAGGGAGGGCTCAAGTTCTCGCCGCCTAGGCTTGTCTACCCAGGGCTCCTCATAGTCGGTGACGCCGCTGGCCTTCTGCTTTCAACCGGCGTGAACTATAGGGGCGTCGACTATGCGGTCTACAGCGGCAAGCTCGCGGCCGAGGCCGTAGAGTACGCGAGGGACCACGGCGGTCTGACTTATGAGAACCTGAGGGTATATGAGGAGAAAGTTAAAGGCAGCTTCATGTACAGGGACCTCCTAAGGCACACTGCGGCAGAAGTCCTGATGAATAACCCTGAGCTGTTCTCAAAGCTTCCAGGCCTGATGACAAAGGTCTTCGCAGGCATCTACGAGCAGGACTATAGCGTCAAGACCCCCTTTGAAGCGATAACTGAGGCACTTACAACGGAGGGCGTAGATCTATTTAGCCTCATTTCGTTGGCCTGGCTGGCGGTGAGGGGGCTTTGAGCGCAGCACAGGCAGCCCAGGTCAAGAGGGAAGAGCCTAAGCAAATGAAGCTTGAGGACATACTTCAGAGCGACGTCTGGAACGTTGACGAGGAGCCCCACATAGTGATTGATTACACGAAGTGTGAGAAGTGCGAGGCCAAGCCATGCGTTTACCTCTGCCCAGCGGGCTGTTACACGCTAGTTGGCGACAAGGTGGTCTTCAGCTATGAGTGGTGCGTGGAGTGCGGGACCTGCAGGGTCATCTGCCCTATGGACGCGATAAAGTGGGACTACCCCAAGAGCGGTCACGGCATAATTTACAGGTTCACGTGAGGTGGCGTGAGGTGAGGATCGTAGTAGGGATGAAGTGGGTGCCTGGCACCCAGTCGGTCAGGATAGACCCAAAGACCGGCACTCTCATAAGGGAGGGCGTGCCGAGCATCGTGAACCCTCATGACCTGCCGGCCGTGGAGCTTGCCCTCAGGCTGAGGGACCGCTATGGCGGCGAGGTAATAGCGATATCAATGTCGCCGCCTCCGGCCGTGAAGGGGCTTGAGTACCTGGTCGGCATGGGCGTCGACAGGGCGATACTCCTAACGGATAGGGCCTACGCCGGCGCCGACACGCTGGCCACGAGTTACGTCCTGGCTAACGCCATAAAGAAGATAGACAGGGAGATCGGCAAGGTGGACCTAGCGGTCTTTGGACAGGAGACCACGGACTCCAGCACAGCTCATATAGCCGCCCAGACGGCCAGCTGGCTTGAGTGGCCATACATTTACTATGTCCGTGACGCTTGGCTTGCAGACGACGGCAAGCTGCACGTTGAGAGAATACTTGAGGACGCCATTGAGGAGTGGGAGCTCGAGCTCCCAGCAATTATAAGCGTCGCTATGAAGTCAATTAAGCCAAGGCCTGTGAGCTTGTATAATAAGATAAGGTTCAAGACAAGGCCCGAGGCACTAATAACGTGGACTAACAAGGAGCTTGGCCTTGACACGAGGTGCACAGGGCTTAAGGGCTCACCTACAATAGTGGCTAAGACTGTAGACGTACCTGAGGTACCGCGCAAAAAGATAGTGTACACGCCAAAGGACGGTGATGACGCTGCTAGGTGGATCATAGAGGCCCTCCTTAAGGACGAGAAGGCCTCAAAGGCCCTTATCAAGGCCTTGAAGGAGGGGTGATGTAAGGTGAGCGGGGGCGGGGCTGGGACTTCGGCAACTCAACAGGTCCCCTGCAAGGACCTTTGTCCCGAGTGGGAGTGCAGGAACCCTGACGACTACAGGGGCGTCTGGGTGATAGGTGAGACAGGGCCAGAGGGGATCCTGGAGCCAAGCCTCCAGCTCCTGACGCCTGCCAGGAAGATAGCTGACAAGCTGAAGGTTAAGGTAACAGGGGTCCTGATAGGCTATGGTGTGAGGGATCTCGCGAAGCAGTTCATAGAGTACGGCGCTGACGAGGTCGTAGTAGTTGACGACGAGAGGCTCAAGGAATACTCGCCACAGGTGTACGGCGAGGTAGCGGTCCATCTAATCAAGAAGTACAGGCCTGAAATGGTGTTCGTGGCAGGGACCATGAGGGGCAGGGAGCTGGCCCCCTACATAGCTAACCACCTGCGGGCCGGCATAACTGCCGACTGCACGGACTTCGACGTAGATGAGAAGACCAGGGACGTGTTCCAGATAAGGCCTCCCTTCGGGGCTGTTCTCCTGGCCTACATTAGGACGCCTAACAGGAGGCCCCAGATGGCGACGGCTAGGCCTAACGTCTTCCCTCTGCCGCCAAGGGACCCCAGCAGGACGGGCGAGGTCATTGAGGAGAAGATCGATCACGTGCCCAGGGCGAGGGCTAGGCTGGTGTCAAGGAAGGTCATACCTAGGACGGAGGCCCCAATAGAGAAGGCAGAAATAGTGGTAGGAGGCGGCAAGGGGCTCGGGTCGCCTGAGGGCTTCAAGCAGCTTGAGGAGCTGGCGAAGGTCCTAGGTGCTGTCGTTGGCGGCAGCCGGAGGGCCGTGGACCTGGGATGGATACCTCATGAGAGGCAGATAGGCCAGACGGGCAAGTCGATAAAGGCCGTCATATACATAGCGGTAGGCATAAGCGGCGCGGCCCAGCACATGTTTGGAGTGAGGGAGGTTGGCGTGGTCGTCGCTATCAACAAGGACCCAGCGGCGCCGATATTCTCGCAGGCCGATTATGGCGTGGTGGCTGACTACAGGGACGTGATACCTAACCTAATAAAGAGGCTCGTCCAGCTCAAGGAAGAGCTTAAGAAGGGCTCCCTGAACCTAAGGGCTGAGCCTTAATGAGCGATGAGGCAGAGGGGCTGAAGACCTTCGAGGAAGCCTTAAGGAGGTACTCAACTCTTCTGGGCCTAAGGATCAACGTAGAGCTGGCTAAGACCGTAGAGGCCGTTCAGGCTAAGATCATGAAGGACGTTGAGGCCTTCTTAGGCTCTGTGGACCTGGGGTCGCTGGACCTTTCAAACCTGTTAGCGAGGCTCTCCGACTCAGGTCGACTTTCTAATTACATAGTTGAGGTAGGCAGAGCGCTAAAAGACGAGGTGAGTCCAGATAAGGCTGAGGAGAGCCTAGCTAAGGCCCTCGAAGGCGATGTGAACAGCAGGGGCTCGCGGAGCGCTCTACTTGCCTTTCAAGCGGTAGCTAGGGCTTACGCCTCTTACTATGAACGTAAGAACGGAACTATTGAGGAGAAGACGGCATACTGCCCTCTCTGCGGTAGCGAAAGCAGGACCATGGTCAGGGTAGGGGAGGAGTACCTCATGGTCTGTCATCTGTGCGGTTATGCTTGGAGGGTCTCAAGGAAGACCTTGGTCTGTCCGTTTTGCGGCAACTCGAACCCGTTTAGCATTGGCATTTTCATGGACAAGGACAGAAGGCTCGGCCTGGCCTACTGTCAGGAGTGCGGGTCCTCGTGGAGGGTCATACTAGACGAGGGGATCGCGTCAGCTCCTAGGGTCCTGCTGCCTCTGCTGGCCCTTGCTGCCGAGAGGCTGAGGAGCGCCTTGCCCAGAGGCGCCAGCCGCGAGGAGCTCCACGAGGGTAGTAGCGAGGGCCAGCTGGGAGACGGAAATAATGAGGCCCAAGGTCAGCAGTGAGTAAAGGGGCAGGAGTCCGCTCAATAATTGTCCTCTCTTAACTCCGGCTCGGGCAGCAATCCTCGCAACGTACAGCCCGACGAGCGGCATACCCACGACAACCATGTAGAGGCCTATTAGGGCAGCAACGCCGAGGACCCTGAGCAGGCCCGTTGTGCCCTTAGTCCCGCTGACTATGTCTGCAGCCCTTGAAGCCGCTAAGAGAAAGGAGATCTCTGAGGCGCCTCCGACCATAGCGACCGTGAGGCCAACCATGCTGATCGCCGTGGGGAGGGGCTGATGCATCCCTGAGAGGTACGCAGCGACAGCGATGAGTAGGCCACCGGTCATCAGGGTAGGACCCATAGCTACCTCTATACGGCTTGAGAGCAGCGAGCTCAACTTTTCCTCGTCAGCCTTTGTCGCTTGGGCTCTCTGGTCTAACTCCAAGGGGCTCCACCCTGGCTGGGATCCCTAAGACCTTGCTTAGGTACTTCGCAGTGAAGGCGGGGTCAAAGCCCCGGGAGCCGTCAACTATTACTTCCTTAGGCCTGGCGTCCTTTACATATTCAACTATCTCCCAGAACGATGCATGATCGCTGAACGCCACGTTGTAAACGTTTTCCCTGACCTGCACGGAGACCCCTCTTCTCTCAAGGCCTGTAAGCACTATGTGAACCCCCGGCATCCTCTTAAGGGAAACCCTCTTAGCGCTATGGACAAATATAACGGTGCCTGGTGTTGCCTCCTCCCTCGTATATATGCCCACGTCCCCGAGCTCAACGCCGTAGAACTTTGACGCTATCTGGGCCAGCTTTAGCGTCGTTGCATCAGCTAGGAACCTTTCCTTAACCCCTCTGATCCTTAGCTCCACCATGACCTCCTGCAGCTTTCCGTTGAAGCCGTAAACCCATATCGCCTTGTCCTTCGAGTTCTTCTCGATTATTTCGATGAGCGCTGCGAGCGCGTCCCACTCCGTGCCCTTGCGGGATAGGTGCGGACTGCCGTAGGTCGCGTCGAGAACCAATACGTCAAGTCCCTCTATTGGGACGGTCCCTGGCATCTTGAAGTCCCCTGTGTAGGCGGCGCTGCCTTCCTTGGTTTCAACGAGAACCTGGGCGCTCCCCGCTATGTGCCTGGAAGGCTTCAGCAACACGACTTCATCCTCGAACCGGAAGGGCTTATCATAGTCCAGGGCCAGCACCTTGGAGCTCGGTATATTGAAGCCTAAGACCTTAAGGAACTCATGCGTTATAGGCGTGGCTACTATGAAGAGGCTATAAGAGACGCTACGCGCGAGGTAGCGTGTATGATCCTCGTGAGCGTGCGTTACTGCCCTGAGGGGGCGATTATCGTAGGAGTCGGCGACGACGCTCTTGCCTAAAGTTATGGCGCCATTTGGCAACACCGACGCCAGCTTCCCCAATAGCTTCCCCCTCAGCCGTGACCAGGTTAGGATTATTGTAGGTTAAGGGGGTGGTCCCGCCGCGGGGAATCGAACCCCGGACCACCCGGTATCGGCCGGAGGGGCTGGGCCTCCAGCCGCCCCGTCCCACTACAGCCGGGCGCTCTGCCGCTGAGCTACGGCGGGCCTACCCCCTGTCTGTACTGACTTAAGCGTCGTTTAAAGTTTTTCATGACAACTTGCTCTCGCATATCTCCTTGGCTAGCTCCGTCAGCCTGCCAGTAATGTCACTTAGGGAAAGGGCCGTCCTAAGTAACTTGTTGCCTAGGACCTCGTATTGAGCGCCTTCTTCCAGCAGGTCCCTTCTAAAGCTCTCTGATAACGCCCTGAGCTCCCTGAGAGGGCCTTCGAGCCCCCCGCAGAGGTCGGGCCTCGCCACGAGCTCCGTCAGCAGGCTAGTGAGCTGAGAGCTCAAAGACGTCAGCAACGCTATTACGGCACAGGAGAACAGGGTGGCCACGTTATGCTCCGTCAGGCCTTCTGTTAGCACTATTCGATGGCAGCCGGCCTCAAAGTCCTTGGACGTTGTGTTAAGTTGCCTGAGTATATAATCTATTTCACTGAACCCCTTTCGCACAGCCCTCCAGGCAAGTTCATAATACTCCTCAGACAGCATCTAGGCTCTCACTTTAGACTTATTTTCTCTGAGCAGAACTTTAGGCTCTGAAGGGCCAAGAACATGAACGCGGAGCCCAGCGAGAGGTCCGCTAAATATTCTGACATAGTGTATGAGATGCTTAAGAGGGACATCCTGAGTAGGAAGTTTGAGCCCAAGGATAAGCTCAGCGAGACGATGCTGGCAAAGATGTATAACGTCAGCAGAACGCCCGTCAGGGAAGCCCTGCACAAGCTTGAGAAGGAGGGCCTGGTAGTTAAGCTGAGCGACGGCTACCACGTATCGTTCCTGACAAAGGAGCAGATACTCAAGATCTTTGAGGTCAGGGCGGTCCTTGAGGCGTTAGCTGCCGAGAAGGCCGCCGAGAACAGGGACCCAGAGCTTTTGAGAAGGCTAAGGGAGGCCGCCGAGAAGTTCAAGAGCGCTGATAAGGGCAACCCGTTGGCGCTGGCGCAGGCGAACAGCGAGTTCCATGACGTCATCGCGGAGATGAGCGGAAATGAGTACCTTAGGGACATTCTGAAGGACCTTAGGAACAAGCTAGCCATAGTGAGAGTTGACCTCTTCGCTTCAAGCAGCAGGGTAGAGCAGGAGATAGAGGAGCACTGGCGTATATATGAGGCCATAGAGAAGGGCGACCCGCAGGCGGCGCGGGAGGCCGCGCTGAGGCATCAGCTTAACCTGATGGAGTTCATAAAGTCGAAGAAGATGATAGGCGGTATCCTCATATAGCCCATTAAAACAAGGGCTTCAAACATAGGTTCTTAACCGCATTGACCTAGAGAAGGGGGGAGGCGCTATGTCGCTAAGGCTCGGCACCATGCCGCAGCTCAGGGTTCCGCCTAAGGGGGAGCATTACGACGTCGTCATAGTTGGAGGAGGGCCTGCAGGCCTCTCGGCAGCCGTATATGCTGCCAGATTCTTGTTGAAGTCGGTTGTGGTCACTGAGGACATAGGGGGTCAGCTGAACTTGACCAATGAAGTTGACGACTATCCGGCCATGTTAAAAATCAGCGCAACGGAGCTCATTTCAAGGTTCAGGACCCACGCCGAGAAGCTGTTCGGAGTTCCTGTCTACAGCGGGATAACGGTCCAGAGGTTCGAGAAGGTCAGCGATGTTGAGTACAGGGTCACGGGGACCAAAGGCCTTGACGTGTTTACTAAGGCCATAATACTAGCAGTAGGATCCAGGAGGAGAAAGCTGGGCGTCCCCGGAGAGAAGGAGTTCACGGGCCGCGGCGTGAGCTACTGCAGCATATGCGACGCGCCTCTTTACAAGGGCAAAGAGGCAGTTGTCGTTGTGGGAGGAGGCGACGCTGCCTTAGAAGGCGCGATACTCCTCTCTGGCTACGTAAAGAAGGTCTACCTAGTTCACAGGAGGAGGGAGTTCAGGGCTAAGCCCTTCTACGTTGAGGAGGCCCTCAAGAGGCCCAACATAGAGTTCATACTAGACTCAGTAGTAAAGGAGATACGCGGCGATAAGGTAGTCAGAAGCGTCATAGTCCAGAGCAAGGATGGCACTACCCGTGAGCTGGCAGTTGATGGCGTCTTCGTGGAAATAGGGTTTGAGCCGCCTAAAGACTGGTACCAGTCCCTTGGCCTCGAGGTTGACGAGCTAGGGTACATAAAGACAGACATGTGGATGAGGACCAACTTACCAGGGGTATTCGCCGCAGGGGACGCGATAAGCCTTTGGAGAGGCTTCAGGCAGATAGTCAACGCGGCTGCATCTGGAGCTATAGCCGCTTACAGCGCATATACTTACCTAACTGAGAAGGGCCTCGTAAGGAGGCCGGGGACCCAGAAGGCCTAGGTGGAAAGGAAGTGGAGGTAAGGGCAGAGGAGGACGTTTACAGGCTCCTTGACCAGAAGCTGATAAAGCAGGGCTACCACCTAGTAGGCAGGCACAGCTCAGTCAAGAAGTGCTACTGGAACCACGCGGCCCTAGTCGAAGGGAGGTTCTGCTACAAGGGTAAGTTCTATGGCATAGAGAGCCACAGGTGCATTCAGCTAAGCGTTACAAACCACTGGTGCTGGAACGCCTGCCTGCACTGCTGGAGGCTGAGGCCCCAGGACGTAGGAATCCAGTGGAATGAGACCAGGATGCCCTTCGCTGATGACCCCCGCTCTATAGTTGAGGGTGCCATCAGGGAGTACAGGAGGATAATAAGTGGTTACAAAGGCAGACCCGGCGTTGACCTGAAGATGTACCAGGAGGCCATGAACCCTAAACATGTAGCTATAAGTCTGACAGGTGAGGCCACGCTGTACCCTATGTTAGGCGAGCTCATAAAGGAGTTCCACAGAAGAGGCATAACCACGTTCCTTGTGACCAGGGGGGTTAGGCCTGACGTCCTAGCTAACCTGGAAGAGGAGCCCACACAGCTATACGTGAGCTTAGAGGCGTGGGATAAGGAGTCCTATAACTACTTCAACAGGCCTCTAGTGCCTAGGGCATGGGAGCTAACCCTTGAAACCCTTCAGCTACTTCCAAGCTTCTCATCGACTACAGTATATAGGATAACCATAGTGAAGGGCTTCAACGACAACGATGTTGCGCTGAGAGGCTTCGCTGAGCTCGTTAAGCTTGGCATGCCTGATTACATAGAGGTCAAGGCCTACATGTACGTCGGCGCTAGTAGGAACAGGCTGCGCCTTGAGAATATGCCGAGACATGAGGAGGTCAAGGCCATAGCCAGAAAGCTCAGCGAGCTCACAGGGTACCCTGTGGTGAGCGAGAGCGTTCCCAGCAGGGTTGTGCTTTTATCAAGGCTTGAGAGACCCATTAGGTACGGGAACGCGCCTGTCGACTGGAACTCCCCAGATATACCTGCCCCCGGAGAGTATGAGGAGCACGATGAGGCGGCGACCGCCTGAGGGCCCCCATGATGAGGCCTCGCATCACCGAAGCTAGAGGCTGATGGGGATGGGCGCAAGCACTGAGGGGCCTGACGCCATTAACGAGATCTCAAGGATCGTAAAGAAGATCCTCGTAAACTACAGGGTCTACTTTGATAAGGGCGAAGTCCTCAACAGCGACGGCAGGAGGCTGTTGGCCACGACCCTTCGCTACGCAAGGCGAGCTCCGCCGCCTGTCAGAAGAAGGCTAAGGGAGACCCTTAAGGACCCCTCTTTGCAGGCCATCAGGAAGCTGGCTGAAGCTCTCGGCCTCGATCCGTCCGTGGCTGAAAACGGATGGCCTTATACCCTTTAGCTGGAGATAATTGAGTTCAGGGCTCTCTCACACAGCTCCTTCGCGTCCTCGGGCCTCAGGACAGCCTGCGCGCTAGATATTACCAAGCCCCCTATTGCCTCAACCCCTTTTGAGGTCTTAAGCAGTATTATCTCGCAGCCTTCAGCCCTGACATTACAGAGCTCAACATCGACCTCGGGGAGCTTCAGGCTAGCCTGGCACTGCCCTGGAGCCTTCGGAAGCCTAAAGTAAAGGTCCACGAAGACCACGTTGACAGGCTCGCCCTTTATTGTGTCACTGACCTTAACTATTTGGCCCGTCCCAGCCTTAGTTACCTCGACATAGCTCATGTAGGGGTCACTCGGTTATGACAGGGGTCACAGGCACTAGCTCCGAGCCGCAGAACGGACACCTGTACTTGAGGGACCTCGCGTCTGCTGAGCAGAAGTAAGCGCCTAATTTAGCGGCGCACTTAGGACATGCATAAACGACTTCAAACTTCCTGCTTCCAGGCTTCTGGCCGCTTAAGTCTAGTAGCCTGCCGCAGACACGACACCTAACGGTGATCCAGCCGAGGTGCCCCATTGCGTTAGTGCCGCGGATCTTGCCTATGGTCATGTTTACGCCTCCTCACCCCCTCAGCGCGTTCAGGCTTAAAATCTGTCGTTTCACAGCGTTCATGGCTCTAAGGTGGGCTCTCTTGAGGGTAAGCAGGCTAGCGCTGATCGTTATAGTGCTGTTCGCGGCCACGGTAGCCGTCGGCGTTGTTGGCCTAGGGTTTTACTACTCCTATAGATCCGTCCTGTCGCCATTAGCCAAGCCCGCGCAGCTCGGCTCCTTACTTTACAGGGTTCACTCCTTTGAATACAAGGTCTACGTATCTCCATCAGGCGACACGTACTATGTGAGCGTGGCTGTCAACGTTAGTGATAACACTACAAAGATAACTATGACCAGCCCCTCTGGCACAGTAGTAGGTTCCGTGCTATTTCACTTCAACGCGACCAACATAACATGGGCGCTGATCAGCTTCGGTGGCCTTAATGAGAACCTGAGCGGGTCAAACCTGACAAGCTACATACCTCTTATACTGACTGGGGTCAGCGTTAGTTACAACCCCTACACGGGAGCCATGAGCGTGAGCGCGTTCCCTGGCCTTGGCCCCCTCTACGGTCTATATTATTACAGCTCCTACTATGATATTGATTGGAAAGGCTTGCTTCAGGGGCAGTCGAGCTCATCAACTGTCAGCGTGGGATATACATTTGCGCCTGTAGACTTCAACGGCAAGAGCTTTAACGGCGTAATTATAACGATAACTCCCACAACGTCCCTGTTTGGCACGTATGGGGGGTACTCCATCAGCGCGTCGCTCATCAGCTTAAAGGGGGTTCCCGTGGCTACTCAGCTCATAGTGGGCACGGGCGGAGCCAATTACGTCTCTATGAGTCTCCTCCAGGTATCTGTATCATGATGATCCTCCGAGGAGGCGGGCCCGGGGGGATTTGAACCCCCGACCACCGGCTCCCCTCGGCAAACGGAGGCCTTAGAGGGCCGGCGCTCCGTCCTGGCTGAGCTACGGGCCCCCACGCCGTTACTGTCGGGAAGCTTATTAAGTTGCTTTACGTGCCGTTAAATCCCCGCCACAGAGTTTTTAGACCCGAGACCTTCTGAAGAGCGTCAAGGAGGACCCAGCTTGCCAGTCAGCAGCGAGGCGCTGACGGAGGCCATTAAGAGGGCCCTGGAGGCGTCAAAGAGGACGAGGTTTGACCAGAGCGTGGAGCTCGTGGTAACCCTTAGGGACTTTGACGTTAAGGGCCCTGAGGGCAGGTTCAGGGAAGTCGTGTTCTTACCCCATAAGCTGCCTAAGGAGCCTACGATCTGCGTTGTGGCCGCCGGGGACCTCCTTCTAGAGGCTAAGAAGCTTGGCGTTGTCACTATCTCAAGGGATGACCTGCAGGCAATAAGGGGCGATAAGAAGAAGGTCAAGTCGATCGGAAGGCAGTGCGACTGGGTACTAGTATCACCAGACCTCATGGGGCAGGTAGGAAGCGTGCTAGGCCCTGCCCTAGGGCCTAGGGGTAAGGTGCCAGTGGCTATACCTCCCAGGGCCAGCCTAGCGGAGCTTGTAGAGAATTATAAGAGGGCTACGTGGGTCAGGGTGAGAGGTCAGCCTCAGATCATGACGAGGATAGGAACGGCCTCTATGAACATCAATGACATAGTTGAGAACGCCTTAGCCGTCCTTAACGTGATCGAGTCCAGGTTAGGCGCTTCTAAGATGGACAGAGTATACGTAAAGACAACGATGGGGGTTCCAATTATGGTTGGCCTGAGGTGATGGTTTGTGTCGGCAACTATCCAGAGGAAGCTTGGAAGACGTGAGCCGCCCGAGGATAAGAAAAGGACCGTAGAGGAGCTGACGAAACTGCTAGAAGGCCATAAGTACCTCCTCTTCGCTGACCTAGAAGGCCTACCAGCTAAGCAACTGCAGTTGATAAGGAAGCAGCTCAGGGGAAGGGCTACATTCAAGGTCGCTAAGAAGAACTTAGTTTATCTGGCGCTTGAGAGGAAAGGCCTCAGTCGCAAGGCCCTTGAGCCGTACTTAAAGCATGGAGTCCTCCTGATCTTTACTAATGAGAATCCCTTCTTGCTAGCGTATGAGATAGACAAACTCAAGATGCCAGCGCCTGCTAAGCCAGGAGCTAAGGCCACTAAGGACATAGTCATCCCTGAGGGTGACACAGGCCTGAGGCCAGGTCCTATAGTCAGCGTCTTCGGTAAGCTCAAGATACCCTATGAGATAAGGAAGGGCACCATTTACGTAAAGAGTGACACCGTTGTAGCTAAGGCCGGGGACATCATACAGCCTGAGCTGGCAAGCCTATTGCAACAGCTTGGAATACAGCCCATGGAGATAGGGCTTAAGCTGGTGGCCGCCTGGGACGGCAAGACTGTAATACCAGGCGACATGTTGCACCTAGACATAGAGGGAACTAGGTCACAGCTACTTGATGCTGAGAGGGAATCACTGTCCTTAGCCATCGCTGCAGGGTACTTCGAGGTGCCCGAGGTCGTCTCACTGCTTCTCGGCGCTGCGGCCTCTGAGGCAACGGCTGTCATAAGGTCGGCAGGGCTTGTCATTGATGCCGACTCGGCCTCACTGTCAATAGCCCAGGCGATCGCTGAGGAGAACGCTATCGTAACAGCCCTCGGTGATAAGGCCAAGGAGCTAGGCCTTGAAGTGACGCCAGCGCTGATCTCAGGGACCTCCTCTACAAGCTCTTCTAGCGCTGGGGCTGAGACCAAGAAGGAGGAGAAGAAGGAAGAGCAGCAGGAAACGGACATCAGCGCAGGCCTTGCAGGGCTCTTCGGCTTGTAGCAGTTCTTCTAGGCTGTCTGTGACGTTTTCTAGACTTTCAACAGGTTTCATAAAGTAAGGTCAAGGTCCTAATAGATAAAGAGGTGATTTCAAGTCTTGCACTTTTGTTGAAGCGTGAGGTAAGCGGGTCAGTAACGACCTTCAGGGCTAGCCTTAAAGATAAGGGATGCGAGAGCTTACAGGGGTTCACGTTCTACTAACGAGGACTAGAGCGGGAAGCAACACCTTTATAACTCCTAGTTCGCCCGTGGCCAGGAGGGAATCAGCATGGTCCAGGAGGGCAAGGCTTACATCCATGCGGCCCTGGCCCTCTACTACGCTGGGGCCCAGATAACTGAGGATAACCTAAAGAAGGTCGTAGAGGCCCTCGGTATACAGGTTGACGAAGCTAAGGTCAAGATGCTAGTAGCCTCTCTGTCCCAGCTGAACCTAGAAGAGGTGCTCAAGGGTGCCGCTTTTGTAGCAGCCGCGCCTGCTGCAGCCCCTGCCTCAGCGCCTTCCGCTCAGCCGGCCGCGCAGGCGGCTGAGGCCAAGGAGGAGAAGAAGGAGGAGAAGAAGGAGGCAAGCGAGGCTGAAATAAGCGAGGGTCTGGCAAGCCTCTTTGGTATGTGAAGGTACCTTATAAAGTCGTTTTCGGGCGTTTCTTTCGTAGCTAACGGGGTCTGGCCACCATGGCGAAGGTCGACCCTTCAGAGTATAGACTGAGGTTCTTTAACGAGAAAGGTTACCAGAGGAAGCAGTGCAAGGTCGGGGGCGACTACTTCTGGACGGTTAACCCAAACTTTGACACTTGTCAGGACGTGCCGGACACGGCGTACTGGTTTGACAAGATACCGTCCTTCGAACCTCTCACCGTCAGGCAGGTCAGGTCTAAGTTCATAGATTTCTTCAAGAAGAGAGGGCACGAGCCTATCCCCCCAAGGCCTGTCGTGGCCAGGTGGAGGGAGGACCTGTACCTCACCATAGCGAGCATAGTGGTGTTTCAGCCACACGTGACAAGTGGCCTGGTCCCCCCTCCTGCCAACCCTCTTGTAATTAGTCAGCCCTGCATAAGGCTTGAGGACATAGACAACGTAGGCCTGACGATAGGTAGGCACCTGACCACATTCGAGATGGCAGCGCATCACGCGTTTAACTACCCCGACAAGTTCGTCTACTGGAAGGACGAGACGGTAGCTTATGCCAGGGAGTTCTTCGTAAAGGAGATAGGCATACCGGAGGACCTGATAGTCTTCAAGGAGTCCTGGTGGGAGGGCGGGGGTAACGCAGGTCCCTCCTTTGAGGTAACGGTCGGCGGGCTCGAACTAGCCACTCTCGTGTTCATGCAGTACAGGTCCGTTGACGGCTCTTATGAGGAGCTACCGCTTAAAATCGTTGACACGGGTTATGGCGTAGAGAGGATAGCGTGGTTTACCCAGAAGGTGCCAACGGCCTTTCACGCGATCTACGGCAGCCTTGTAGACGTCCTGAGGTCCGCGTTGGGGTTACCGAGGCCTGACGACTCACTCCTGTGGGCGGCATTCAGGAACGTCCATAACCTGAACCCTGACGACCTGAAAAGCGTGGAGAACTACTACAGGGCCGTAGCCAGCTCGTTAGGGTCGGACGTGGAGTCCGTAAGGCCTGTCCTGGAGCGCGAGGCGAGGCTTTACAGCGTGCTCGATCACAGCAAGACGATAATGATGATGTTAGCTGATGGGGTTGTGCCCAGCAACTCTGGGGAGGGCTATTTGGCAAGGCTTGTGATAAGGAGGGCGCTCAGGCAACTCAGGCAGCTCAGTCCAAGCTACTCCTTAGTAGAAATAGTTAACAGGCAGATAGAGCTCTGGAAGGACGACTTCCCTCAGGTCCGTGAGAACAGGGACTACATATTAGAGGCAGTAACCCTTGAGGAACAGAAGTACAAGGACCTGCTGGCCAGAGGAGAGAAGCTCATAGAGAGGGAGCTCTCAAGACCTCTCACCGTTGACGACCTCATAAAGCTCTATGACAGCATGGGGGTCCCTCCAGAGGTGGTGGCCGAGGCCGCCTCCAAGCGCGGCATAAGCGTAGTGGTGCCTCCCAACTTCTACTCGATAGTAGCGGCCAGGCACAGGGCCCCGGCCAAGGTCAGGGTTATAGGGGAAGGCGTCTCGTTGCCGCAGGAGGTCATCGAGTGGGCCAGGAAGTTCCAGCCAACGGAGCTGCTGTTCCATAAGGACCCGTACCTGAGGTCCTTCAGGGCTAGGCTGTTAGGCTCCTACGGAGACTACGTTGTGTTGGACGCCACGGCCTTTTACGCGACTGGCGGAGGACAACTTCACGACACAGGCGTCCTTAATATATGCGGTGAGGAGTACAGGGTTGTCGATGTTGAGAAGGTAGGAGGGGTCATAGTTCACAAGCTCGACAGGGCAGTTTCGACAAGGGACTGCAGTGAGGTAGAGGGCAGGATAGACTGGGATAGGCGTTATAGGTTAATGAGGCATCACACGGCCACGCACGTTATCCTAGGGGCGGCCCGCAGGGTCCTCGGAAAGCACGTCTGGCAGGCAGGCGCTGAGAAAACCCCTGAGAAGGCCAGGCTTGATATAACACACCACAAGCCGCTCACAGATGAAGAGGTGAAGGCTATTGAGAAGCTGGCCAACGCGGTGGTTGACTCAAGGTTGCCCGTGAGAAAGGTATTCATGGATAGGAACGAGGCCGAGCGCAAGTACGGCTTTGCCATTTATGAAGGGGGCGTCCCAATGGAGAGACAGATAAGGCTTGTCGAGATAGAGGGCTGGGATGCTGAGGCCTGCTTTGGCACACACCTTGACAACACCGGCGAGATAGGGGGGATCAAGATAATCAACGTCGAGCGCATACAGGACGGCGTGGTGAGGCTCGAGTTCATCGCAGGCACTAGGCTCTACGAGGAGATGGCCAAGGCAGAAGACGAGATGAAGATGTTGGCTAAGGAGCTTAAGGCAGACCCCTCTGAGTTGCCTCAGGAGGTCAGGAAGCTGAAGGACGAGGTGGACGAGCTGAGGGAGGCTGTCAGGAGCTACAGGTCTATATGGGTCTCTCAGGCCACAGAGCATGTTAAGGCTCAACAGCCTCTAAACGGGGTCAGGGTTGCACTGCTCGTCTACCCAGAGAGGGACGTTAAGTCGGCGAGGGAGGCGCTCAGGGAGATAACAGATGAGGTCAGTGACTCCCTAGTAGTGCTCGCGATAAGGGACGTGAAGGGCTACAGATACGAGATAGGGGCAGGGAGAGACGTAGGCTCGAGGACGGACGTAGGTGAGCTCATCAAGAGGTTGAGCAGCATGTTAAGCCTTCAGGGTGGCGGCAAGGGCACCTATGGAAGCTTCAGCACGGCTGAACCTCCTGAAAAGGTCCTAGAGGCTATAAAGAGGGTTCTAGGCTCTTAGGTCACCAAAGGGGGCTGACCTTAGATAGCTCTTGCTCAAGCCTCCTGTAGAACCTGTTCCACCACTCTACGACTTTCTCCTTCCGATACATGGCGTCATCCCAGCCCTGAAGGCCGCTCTCAGCCGCTAAGGACGCTATTGCGTCAATGACCCTCTTAGACTCCCAAGGCGCTGGGGCCGCGTTGGCCTTCTTCTGGTACTCCGCAATGGTCTTGTAGACAGCCAGGCCGTGAGCATATACGTCAAGCTTCACGTTAAGCAACAGCTCGTACATATCGTCGAGCATCTCCTCGGCCCACCCTCTGTGGAACCTGCAGAAGCCGGCGTTCGCCACGGCATACTCGAAGACGGCCCTTCTCAGAGCTGTTGTCGCATAATCGTCAGGGTCCCTGAAAGCTGGGCTATAGTCCGTCCAGTACTTGCCAAGTACGTAAAGCGGCGCAAGGACGCCAGGGCTCCAGTAATAGTTAGGCGTGAAGTAGCCAGTGTCACCGAAGGCCGCGTATACCAGTAGGTCCTCGAACCTCAGGCCTACCTTCTTTACCCTGTCAGAATATATTCTGTCGAGCTCCTTAGCGGCGGCTCTCAGTCCAAGGGAGGCTATCAGCCTGAGGACCTTAGGAGCCGAGTCGGACACCAGGAGCTCCAGCACTTTTCTTGCTGCCTCAGCGTTTCTCTTGCTGGTCTCAGGGCTCAGCGCCTCTGGGTCCATTACTGGAACGCTGTCGAGGCCTATCTCGTCGGGCCTTAGGAGGCCCCTGTTAACGCTCTCAAACAGCCAGGCCAGCATGTGGCCTGCCTCTATCGCGTCAAGGCCTAGGTTGTCAAGTAGGTCAACCAGCCTGGCGGTATCATCGATCGTTATTATACCAGAGATGGGCCCGACAGCATGGGCAGGCTCGTAGTCGAGCTTTACACCTTTATAGACCTTCTTACAGACCACGGGGCACGGCTCGCCGCAGTTCTTAGAGGCTGGCGTCAACTTGCCCCCATCAAACACCTCCTGCTGGAAGGGGGCCCAGAAGTTCTCCATGACCTTGTTGTGCACCTCGAGCCTGAGCCCCTTGCTCATGTAGGCCTGGCTATAGTTAAGGACGGGCACAAGGTCCTTATAGTGCGGGTAGTTGACGCCAAAGGTCCCTCCGGTTTTCATGGATGGGTCGAACCTGTACTTCACGGTCTTCTCGCTTAGCACCTGTGAGTAAGGCTTCTTGAAGGTCTGCTGAGATATCGCGTTCAAAGCCGTAACGTCGCTTAGCTTTGGGTTGGGCCTTCTGTAGGTGCCGCCGAAGACTATCGCGACGACATTATGTGCCTGGGCCATTACTGATCCACCCCCTCCTCTTGAGGCCGAATCGGATACCTCTGTTAGGTTAGCAGTCCTGTCGTCAAGGACGTAGCTGAATATGCCGGCAAACCTTGTCTTGAAGGCGCCTGGGCCCACGACCGCTATGCGGCCTTTGTTCTTAAGGATCTTGTCCTTAGAGAGGTCTACGAGGTACTTTGTAAGGGCCTTGGTGCCGCTCAGGCCCCCATAGCCAGCGTAGACCTTGTTAAGCTCTGCCTCGCTAATAGTACTGAGGTTAACTGACGTAGAGCCGTCCTGGGAGCCGAAGAGCTCAATTACAAGGGGCTCGGGGCTCTTCCCAGTTATGACGAGAGCGTCAAGGCCTGTCCTGTAGAAGGAGTACGCGGCCCCTCCCATTTCACTTACGTGCAGCCCCATGCTGACAGGGCTCCTGAAGACCGCAACTATCCTGTGGCTTCCCACTACTGCACCTCCTGCGAAGGGGCCTATGCCTAGGACGAGGGGGTTCCCAGGCTCCAGCGGGTCATGCTCGTAAGACTTGAGGTCGATATGAACTTTCAGCCCAAGGTCTATGATACCATATATGTTGGGATCACTTATCTTTTCAAACCTGAAAGAACGCGTAGAAGCATCTATGTAAAGTACTTTGAACTCCACTTTTTGGTACGCCTCCGGCCAAATACCCAAATAAAGTGAGCTAACCAGGAATTAAAAATATAAGCCTCTACCTTTCAGAACCTGAAAGGAGGACCATGAGAGCTTCCCAGCTCCTGGAGTACTCAGAGCCCATTTACGTACATCCCTCTACGACGATAGCTGACGTGGCAAGGCTCATGTTAGACATGAAGGCTGACGTAGTATTAGTGAAGTCCGGCTCTAAGGTGCTCGGCATAGTGACAGAGCATGATATTGTGAGGGCGCTGGCTATGGGGGTTTCGCCGGAGTCCGAGGTGTCAAGGATAATGTCAACGAACCTCATAGTTGCCAGGAAGGACGAACCGCTGACCTCGGTAGTTAACAAGATGCTAGAGAACAATATCAGGCACATACCAATAGTAACGGACAAAGGCGACATTATTGGCGTGCTAAATATAAAGGACGTGGTAAGGGCCTTCGCCGCCTTCTCGGCATGGCCTTAAGGGATGCCCCAACTTTTTTAACTCAGCCCCTTTTCCTGCGTGTGGATAGCAATGCCTCAGGAGAAGGTGATATCGCTTCAAATTGAGGGAGGGGAGGCTAAGCCGGGTCCGCCTCTAGGACCTACGTTGTCGTCGCTTGGCCTAAACGTTAAGCAAGTTGTCGACGAAATAAATGAGAGGACTAAGGACTTCAAGGGCATGACAATACCTGTGAAGATCATAGTTGACATGACTACGAAGAAGTACAGGATCGAGGTCGGCATACCCACTGTGACAGCCCTGTTGCTCAGGGAAGCTGGGGCCTCTGAGCCCAGCGGCGACCCTCAGCATAAGAAGGTAGGCGATATAAGTCTTGAAAGCATAATTAAGGTCACCCTGATGGTCAAGCCGAAGTTAACTGCTAAGACCCTGAAATCAGCCATCAAGACGATTCTTGGCACCGCGAGGAGCATAGGGCTCACGGTCAATGGGAAGGACCCCAAGGACGTTATAAAGGAGGTGGAGTCAGGCCAATACGATGACCTCATAGCCAAGTACGAGGCCGAATGGCAGAGATCTTGAAATTGTCTCAGACCTTTCTTAAGGCCTTCTTAGTGCCTGTAATCATAGACGTGATCGTGACCTTAACTTCTGTGTGGCTTGTACTGACTTACGTAAGTTACCGTGAGGCGTCCCTGCTGGCGGCTCTGGCCGTAGTGTCTACAATGGCCGCTTTCATAGCGCTGTCGTTTCGTAGGGTAAGGTATCTTCTCAAAATAGAGAAGGTGGTGGCGTCGAGCTGTGGAGGCAGGGTAAGCTACTCCTTCCTTAGGGACGTAATAACGTGTTTTGAGATGGGGAAGGGACATTTCAGGGGGCTTTGCTACTCAGGACAGGAGTCAAGGCTGTACTGCGTCAGTGCTAAGCCTCTCGGGGGATCAAAGGACCCTGGCGACTTCTATTGTGTTAGGTTTGAGGAGGGCGCTTTCGACCCCAGGAACGAGGGCCTCTTCAGGGGACGCTTAATGTTCTTAGCGAGCCAACAGGTCTTAGTAGGGGAGGGCGCGGCTGCAGTCCTAAAGGTCGCTAAGGAGAGGTACAAAGAGGGCCTCGAGGACTGCATATCGCTACTTAAGAGCGCTGAAGCAGTGCCTCAGTAGGAGTAAAATAACGTTGCCCCGCCTTAACGTGAGGGAGAGCGCTTGCAGATAACGGTCACAAATACCCTTGGGCGGAGGAGGGAGGTCTTCAGGCCATGGTCTCCGCCCACCGTCGGCATGTACGTCTGCGGCCCCACAGTATATGACTATGTTCACATAGGCCACGCCAGGACCTTCGTGGCCTTTGACGGCATTAAGAGGTACCTGTGGCTCAGGGGCTTCTCCGTCACGCACGTGCAGAACATCACTGACATAGACGATAAGATAATCAAAAGGGCCTCCGAGCTGGGCGTTGACTGGAAGCAGGTCTCTGAAACCTACTCACGGGACTACCTTGAACTCCTGGAAAGGCTAAGGGTCAGGGTTGATGTGCACCCGAGGGTCACAGACCACATAGGGGAGATCATAAAGTTCGTGCAGGGCCTCATAGACAAGGGCTACGCCTATGTGGCCCCTAGCGGTAGCGTCTACTTTGACGTTGACAGGTACCCCGACTACGGTCACCTCAGCGGCAATACCTCCAAGTCGATGTGGGACCAGGGGGAGGAGATAACCTCTGAGAAGAGGCATCCCTACGACTTTGCGCTGTGGAAGGCCGCAAAGCCTGGAGAGCCCTGGTGGGAGAGCCCATGGGGCAGGGGCAGGCCAGGCTGGCACATAGAGTGCAGCGTGATGAGCACGAGGTACCTGGGGCCTAAGATAGACATCCATGGCGGAGGGTCAGACCTGATATTTCCTCATCATGAGAACGAGAGGGCCCAGAGCGAGAGCCTGCTCGGAGACAAGTGGGTCAAGTACTGGCTGCACACGGGCATGTTAACGATAAGGGGCGAGAAGATGAGCAAGAGCCTCGGCAATATCATCAGCCTAAGGGATGCCCTGAAGGAGTGGGGTCCCGAGACCATAAGGATGTGGGTCCTTTCGGCTCACTATAGGTCCGTCCTAGAGTACTCGGAGCAGAGCCTCTCCCAGGCCAGGAGGCTTGTTGAGAGGCTACGCGACATAGCGGCTGACCTGGCGAGGAGGCTCTCAAAGGAGACCTACTCCCACTATGTAAAGGAGAGCGAGCTGGCGACGTTATTCAGGGTCCGCGAGATCTTGAGGAAATGGCATGAGGCCATGTCTGACGACTTTAATATGGGCCTGGCCGTGAGCTACGTCTGGGAGTTCACGAACACCTATTATAAGGAAGTTGCATCAAGCGAGTCAGCCGCCGTGCTGGCCCTTTCTCAGAGGGTTCTGATGGAGTTCAACAGGGTTTACGCCGTGGCTGATGACCTGCTTGAGGCTTCGCCTGTTGCGCCTGAGACCAGCGTTGAGGACTCTTTAGTGGACCTGCTAGTTGAAGTTAGGTCTCAGCTGAGGAAGTCAAAGATGTATGACTTAGCTGACTACATAAGGCTCAGGCTGTCGTCCCTGGGCTTCCTGCTCATGGATAAGGGAGATAAAACAGAGTGGAAAAGGGCTGTGAGACAGGGCTCAGGAAACGCCTAGCCTCCTCTTATAGTCTGAGTAAAGGCCTTCAACAAGCCTTACCCACTCAGCGAGCCCTGAAGGGGATTCAGGGTAAGCGTCGTAGAGCTCCGCTACCCTCTTCATGTACTGGGCTACGAGGGCCAACTTGGGCAGAAGGGACGGCCTGCCTAACATCCTTAAAGCTAAGGAGACCTTGTCAAGCAGGGAGAGGTTGGCCTTCAGCTCACCCGAGACGCTGGTCTCATAGACCTGCTCCGAGTTCATTATCCCGTGCTTGAGGCCGTACTCTATATCGTCATTAGAGAGCCTCTGAAGGAATATCCTGAATATGTCAAGGGACGCCTGCCTACGCCCTATGGACCTTATGTAGTCTATGTTTAGCCGCCAGAGGGACTTAGCGCTGAAGTCGTTCTTAGTGTAGGCGTCAACTATCACCTTGGACGCGAAGTAGGCCGCCACCATGGCGTAGCCCATGCCGCCTCCGTGTACAGGGTTTACCGTGTAGCCGTTGTCACCTATGCCTATGAAGTTGTCCCACACGAGCGTGTTGGCAGGCCTTCTCGTTGGGACCCTCGAGCCCGAGGCATTTATTATATATCTGTAGTTGTGTATTGCCTCGAGGCGGTCAAGCCTTTCCTTGAATATCACGTTAGGGGCTGGGTGTCCCATGCCGTCCTGCACTCCAAGCCCTATATTGGCGACGTCCTTGCCTTCGGGGAAGAACCACCAGTACCCTCCAGGGGCCACTTCCTGGTTTATGTATATCTTGAGGTAGGAGGGCTCCTCTATTTCATAGTTCAGGGCCCTTATCTCCCTGTAGGCCACGTTGGAGTCCTGCGGCTCCAGGGGCTCATTGACGGGCCACTCCTTAGGCAGCATCTTCCTCAGCAGGCCGCTGTTCCCCGTGGCGTCAACTATCACCTTCCCCTTGAACACTATCTGCTCCCCCTTCTCGTCAATGGCCTTGACGCCCGTCAGCCTGCCCGACTCGAGCAGCGGGGCCGTGACCCTTGTCCTGAGGTACACGTCAACACCTGACCTCCTGGCCTTGTCTATCAGCTCAAGGCCGTACTTGTTACGGTCTATTATGAAGCCCTCCCCCTTGACCCTTAGGGTGACGCCGCCGTAGGGGCTTATGATATCTATGCCGTCAACTACCTGCTTCAGCGCAGGACCGCTCGGAAGGGGGAGGCCCGTGAACTCGAAGTGGTGCTTACCTATTGCATCACCGCACGGCTTTCCCCAGACCTTCTCAGGCCCTACCATGTCAACTCCTGCGACCCTAAGCCCGGAGCTCCTGAGGAAGTAGGCCAGTGAGGAGCCGGCGGGGCCCAGGCCCACTATGACAACATCGTAGTCAGCTGTCCGCGTCAAGCCGCATCGGACATCATCACGTTTTCGGGGCATTTTAAGGTTTCTTTTAAACTTAGAGGTTTCAAGGAATGGTTTAGCTATTATTTAAATTATAAATAATTTTATAATGGCTGACTGAAAAGCGCTACAGTACAGGCTAGTACTGCTAAGATTACTCTACCTTAACTTCAACTCCTGGAGGCTGCTGGCCCTCCTTTTTCTTAATCCTTACCTCAAGTACGCCGTTACGGTAAGACGCCTTGGCAGTTGAGGGATCCACCTCAACAGGTAGGTCGACCTCTTTATAGTACTTCCTCTTATCGCCCTCTGCCCTTATGTAGAGCTTCTTCTCAGTGGCGTTGACCTTTATCTTATCCTTATCAACGCCCGGCAGGTCGGCCACGACCCAGACCTCGTCGCCATGCGTCATAACGTCAACTATGGGCTCTGTCTCCTCGCTAAGTATGACCTTCCCCTTTCCCGCCTTCTTTATGTTGCCAAACTGCTCAATATGAGGGACGCCATCGGGACCCACGTATATCCTTATCCCGTAGTAGTAGGGCTTCTCTAGGCTCTTACCTTCACTCCTTATCAGTTCCTCGAACTCCTTCTCCATTTCCTCGAACTCGCTCTCGAACCTCCTCATGAGCTCGTCGAACTCTTCGAATATGTCCTCAAATACGCTCCTCCTCTTCCTCCTTTCCTCTTCCGGCAATCCAGTGTCACCATGCTTGGAGGTTCCAGGGGCCCTATTTTACTTATTTACAACCGAAAAACCCTTGCTCTTCAGGGCAGGAAAGAGGTCGGGGCTGAGCGGGTGCCGTTCGAGGGCTGGCTCCTAAGGGACACTGTCAGCGGCTCGTATTGGGTCGTCAAGGGCTATGAGCACCCCTCTGACAGGCTAATCGTAGTCCCTTACAGGGCCTCAGCGACAGGGGGTCCGGTGGTCCTTGATTACTTGCCCTGTATAGGCAGGACAGCGCTTACTATCAAGCGTGACGTGGTTGAGGCAATAGACCCTGTCAGGGCGCTACGCTCTGCCAGCCTGCCAGGCGAAGTGAACGAGCTCCTGGACAGGCTTGGGCCCGAGTGGGCCGGCCTCACGGGCAGCTATGCCATAAAGGCGCAGGGGCCTACAAGTGACGTGGACCTTCTCGTCTACTCCGAAAGGGCTTCAGATCTCTACAGTGCGCTGAAGGACCTCAAGGCTGATGGCCTAATAAGCGAATGTAATCAGGAGATAAGATACCTTAAGGAGAAGGACTCCTTCACTCGTTCAGAGTTTCTACTTCTTCACCCCCTGAAGCTGTTGGACTCCTGCTACAAAGGGGTTCCATATACTATAAGGATCCTGAGGGCCGTGGAGGAGAGGCCCTGTAGCTCAAGGTTTACGTCACTGGGCTTCGTCGCCTTGAGGGGCTCCCTCAAGGGCCTAGAGCCTTACATGACCCCTGCTAGGTACATCCTCTCATCCTCAGGCATAGGGGAGGTGTACCTACTGAGCTGGAGGACGAGGTACCAGGAGCTGCCTGACGGCGTCTACTTAGTCAGGGGCCTCCTGCAGCGCGACGAAAATATGGGCTCACTTTACCTAGTGCCTGACCTGGGAGGGTATGTTAGACCTGTCACGATATGGTCACGGTAGCGTGGTTGCGCTCAGGAGCGGTCTTCTTGGGGTCGAGATAGGTCTCCCGGCCCCTGCTGGGCTCATCCCGCTGATACCTAAGTACGTCATATGTGAGCGCGGCCTATGGCTAAGGGGAAGCGTAGGCTTCTGCAGGGTCATCAGCCACTATGGCCCGGGAGGCCTTGAAGAGGCGCTGAACAGGGCTGGCCTAAGCCTGGCCTATGACGCGGCCTACGGGGCCTCTATGCCTTATGCTAGAAGCTTTGATGTAATCGAGTACGTGTCTCCACGGACGGCGTTGGAGATGAGGGTTCTCTCAGGAAAGGGCGAGCTTCAGTACGTCCTTATGAGAGCAGTTACGGCGCTGGCGAACAGGGTGGGCATATCAAGCCTCGGCCTCACAGGCAGCTACGCGATGGGGATAGAGAGGGAGTTCTCGGACGTAGATCTGGTGGTCTATGGCAAGGACGCGGCTCAGGTCGCCTATGATTTGTTCACCTCGGCAGCCGTCCCTGTGAGCTGTGAGACGGAGTTCGGAGGGTTCAAGCTCGAGGGGTGGCCGTGCGTTCCGTGGAGGCGCGGCCTGCTTAGCGACGTTCCAACCCCAGTCAGCTGGGTCGGGGTGCCCCCTTCGCTGGCCTCTCACTGTAAGGTCTTCAGCGAGAGGGGTCCCAGCCCATCTAAGCTGGCCCCATTTAAGGAGGTCCTCACGGTGCCTGGCGGCCAGCCAGAGGGCCTTCTCTACCCTCCCTGTGTGAAGTCTGAGGAGGGCTATGTCATAGTCTCCTATGAATATAACGCAGGGGGACCACTCTATCAGGGAGGAGTCCTCGAGGTCACCGGCCTCCTGGCGGCTACAGAGGACGTAATATTTTTGGGCTCGAGGGAGCTGCCAGGGTCCCTCAGGCTTCTGAAGCCTTATCGTTCTTAGTAAAACTAGATAAGCCTGAGCCCCTTCAGAGCCCCAGAGCACAGCGGGGTTAACCCATGGCAAGGTACGTAGTAACTGCCGCGTGGCCCTACTCTAACTTCATACCTCACCTGGGGACCGTGCTGCACCTCCTAAGCGCTGACGTTTACGCCAGGTTCCTCAGGCTGATGGGCAATGACGTGATCTACGTGACTGGAAGCGACGAGCATGGGACGCCAATAGAGCTTGAGGCGAGGCTCCGCGGAGTAAGGCCTAAGGAGCTCACCGACCAGGTGCACAGTTACGACGTGGAGCTGTTCTCTCAGTTCCGGTTCTCCTTCAGTCTCTACTCCAGGACGGAGAGCGAGGTCCACAAGGAGTTCGTCAAGGACTTCTTCAGGAGGCTTAGGGACAAGGGCCTCATATATCAGGCGGAGGAGGAGATGCCGTTCTGCCCAAACGACAAGATATTCCTGCCGGACAGATACGTAATAGGCACGTGTCCTTACTGCGGCTATGACCAGGCACGCGGCGACCAGTGCGACAACTGCGGCCACCTCCTAACGCCAAAGGAGCTCATAAATCCCAGGTGCGCCCTCTGCGGGGCTACCCCGATATGGGTCAAGACGACCAACTACTTCATAGACCTGAGCAAGGTCCAGGAGCCCCTGAGGAAATGGCTTGAGAGCAGCGAACTTGACGAGAGAGTGAAGAACTACAGCCTGGACTGGGTGAAGCAGGGCCTGAAGCCCAGGGCCCTGACCAGGGACATAGCCTGGGGCGTCGAGGCCCCCTTTGAGGACGCTAAGGGCAAGACGATATATGTGTGGTTTGACGCCCTCCTGGGCTACCTCAGCGCTACCAAGGAGTACCTCATGAGGAAGGGCCTTGGGCCTGACGCATGGAAGGAGTGGTGGCAGGACAAGGACGTCAGGACCGTTTACTTCATAGGAAAGGACAACATACCTTTCCACGCGATAATCCTGCCGGCCCTCCTTCTGGCCACAGGCGAGCCCTACGCGCTTCCGTGGAGGATCAGCGCCACTGATTACCTGCTTTACGAAGGCAGGCACTTCAGCAAGAGCAGGAAGGTGGGCATATGGATAGACGAAGCCCTAGAGATAGCGCCCGCCGACTATTGGCGCTGGGTCCTGATAAGGCTGAGACCCGAGAACGGCGACGTTAGCTTCCAGTGGAGCGAGTTCTACAGGATAGTCAATAGCGAGCTAAATGATGACATAGGGAACCTGGCCTACAGGGTGCTGTCGTTCATATCGAGCAGGTTCTCCGGCATTATGCCAGGACCTCACAGGCTTACGGCACAGGACGAGGAGGTGCTGAAGTCTATAGATTCCCTAACCGATGACTACATAAGGCTCATGGAGTCCATAGAGCTCAAGAAGGCCACTGAGAAGGTCCTCGAGGTTGCCAGACTCGGCAATAAGTACCTCAACGATAGGGCTCCGTGGGACCTAGTTAAGAGGGGCGCGACGGAGGAAGCGGAGACCGTCATCTACGTGGCCGCCTCCGTGGTAAAGCGTCTGGCCCACCTAATGGCGCCTTTCATGCCGGGGGTTGCCGATGACCTATGGGGTCAGCTCGGCATGGAGGGTAAGGTCAGCGAGACTCCGTGGGGCGACGAGCTAAGGAAAGGCCCTAGGCCCGGCCAGCGCCTTGGCGAGGTTCACCCGTTGTTCAAGAAGCTGCCAAGGGACTTCTTGGACAAGATCGATGAAGTTATAAAGGAAGCCAGGGCCCGCGCAAATGACAAGAGGCCTCCCCTCCTCAGGGAGCACGCTATAGCTTAGGGTACCGCTTATGCGCTTATTTCCCTTAACCGGCCATAATAAATGGCCACGGGATGAAGACGTGGGCAGCCAATGAGTTCAATCGATGAGAGACCTAGACTCACCCGGACCGTGGCCTGAAGAAACATCGGAAGGGCTTGCGGTTGAACACAGAAATTTTTAATAGTCTGAACTAAGAGTTATTATGTGGTGACTTAAAAGGGGGGTTCACTCGAATGTCGACCAGGCTCACAGGGCTTGTTAAGGTGGACTCAAAGGGGAGAATTACGATACCTCAGACAATTAGGGAGTCGCTAGGCATAGAGGCTGGGATGCTTGTGGCCATGCTGGCTGACACTGAGAAGAAGGAGATTATAGTCAGCCCTATCATGGCTGAGAACGCCAAGGTCATTCAGATCGAGGTCACGATGCAGGACAGACCGGGCGCCCTCGCTAAGGTCACTTCGAAGCTTAGCGAGCTAAAGGTGGATATCATAGCTAACAGGTGCACGTCAATAACCAGGAGAGAAGAGGGAGAGTGTACGTTCATAGTTGACATAAGTCAGTCGACGACCGACGTGGAGGGCATCCGTAAGGCCCTAGAGGGCCTTGATGTAGTGACTCAGGTTATGATAAGGCAGTTCGAGCCTCCAGTCTTCTGAAGCTGACGGTCTCACAACACTTAAAAAGGGTGTCCAAAGGCCTTTTGTCGGTGGTCGAGGGTCCGTTAGATGTCGACAATAGAGCTAAGGCCTGAGTGGAAGAGATTCAGGTACAGAGGGAAGAGCTTAGAGGAGCTGCTATCTATGTCCCTTGACGAGTTTGTCCAGCTGCTTCCGGCCAGGCAGAGGAGGTCATTAATGAGGGGCCTTACGCCTGCGCAGAGGAGGCTCCTCAACAAGATAAGGGCCTTGAGGAAGGCCGGCAAGAGTGACGTCATGATAAAGACCCACGTTAGGGATATGATAATCCTTCCCGAGATGGTGGGCCTTACCATAGCGGTCTACAACGGTAAGGAGTACGTGCCCGTCAGGATAACGCCTGAGATGATAGGTCATAGGCTTGGCGAGTTCAGCCACACAACAAAGCTAGTTCATCACGGTGAGCCAGGGCTCAAGGCCTCTAAGAGCAGCCTCCACATAGCCGCTAAAGGGTGATCAAGATGCCGAACTGGGTGTACTCTTACAGACCTGCTAACGAAGCTCGGGCCGCTAAGGCTATGGCGTGGGACATCCCAGTTCACCCTAAGGTAATGACAGAGGTGGCGAGGGCCATAAAGGGCATGAGGCTGCTTGACGCTGAGAAGTACCTGAGGTCCGTCATAGAGTTGAAGGAACCGGTCCCGTTCAGGAGCGCCAGCAAGAAGGTGCCCCACAAGAGGGGACTCGCGGACAGGTGGGGGTGGCCTATCGGCAAGTACCCAGTTAAGGCCGCCAGTTACATGTTAAAGCTGCTTGAGAACGTCGCCAACAACGCTGAGAACAAGAACCTAGACGTTGAGAAGCTTTACATAGTCCATGTGGGGGTTCACAAGGGCTTGACCCTTAAGAGGCTTTACCCAAGGGCCTTTGGGAGGGCCGACATAATTAGGAAGACCAGGTCGCACGTGGAGGTCGTGGTGGAGGAGAGGGGTTAGCCTTGTCGAGGATAAAGAATTACTTCCTCAGGCAGGGGCTCGTCAGGGTCAAGCTTGATGAGTATTTGGCACAGAACTTCTACACAGCCGGCTACGCGGGCCTCCAGATAGTTCAGAGCGGCCTAGGCACAAGGGTTCACATATTTGCTGAGAGGCCTGCCCTCATCATAGGCAGAAGGGGCGCCACGATAAGGAAGTTGCAGGCAGTGTTCCAGAAGGTCTTCGGGCTTGAGAACGTTCAGATAAGCGTCAGCCAGCCTGACAACATGGAGCTGAACGCGAGGGTTCAGGCCTTCAGGATAGCGAGGGCGCTGGAGATGGGCTACCATTTCAGGAGGGTCGCCATGGCTACTATGAGGAGGGTCATGGAGGCGGGGGCCGCAGGGGTAGAGGTGGTTATAAGCGGCAAGCTGACGAGGGAGAGGGCCAGGTTTGAGAAGTATCACATGGGTAAGGTCATAAAGACCGGTCACGCGGTCGACCTTTACACGGATAGAGCCATAGCCTACGCCAGGTTGCCTCTCGGAATAATAGGTATTGAGGTACGCATAGTAAAGCCTGAGGCCGCAGAGCCTCACATTAAGGTAAAGCCCAAGGAGGAGGCCGAAGCCGCTATAAAGGAGCTTGAGGAGATCACCTCCGGCGCCCAGGTAGCGGGTGCCGTGGAGGAGCCGGCAGGAGGTGAAGCTAAGGGTGCCTAAGTATAAGCTGCGCGCTGACGAGCTCAGGAGTAAGGATCTAGCTGAGCTCAGGAAGTTATTAGAAGACCAGAGGAGGGAACTGGTGACGCTAAGACAGAAGGCAGCGGCAGGAGCTCTTGAGTCGCCCGCGAAGATAAGAGAGGTTAGAAAGAACATAGCGAGAATATTGACAATAATGCGTGAGAAGACGGCTTCTCAGCAGGCCGCTAAGAGTGAAGCCAGGTGAAGATAGACGAAAGGAATATTGACAGAAGGGTTCTCATAGGGCTTAGGGCTAGAGTTGTAAGGCACCCTGACCCAACAGTAGAAGGCCTAGAAGGCATAATCACCTGGGAGACCTCTCGCACAATAATGCTGAGAACCGTTAAGAATGGAAGACCAAAGGAAGTCAAGGTCCTCAAGGAAGGCGCACTACTAGCCCTAGAGCTTGATAACGGAAGGGTAGTCCTGCTAGAGGGCTTCAGGGTAATCAACAGGCCTGAGAGCAGGGCTAGGCGTTCTTGAACCCTGTTCCGACAGCCTTATAACTCCTTTAGCTAACGAGGGCTGAGGACGCGAGGGGCACTAAATGCCAGCGCCGAGTAAGATTAAGGCGCTCCAGATACCTGGCGTGAAGCCGCCTACGACTACTTGTGATGATCCTAACTGTCCTTGGCATGGGAGCCTCAGGGTCAGGGGGGTCCTTCTGGAGGGAGTGGTTGAGAAGCTGAAGGCGAACAAGACCGCTGTTGTGAGGCACGACTACCTTTACTACGACAGTAAGTACAAGAGGTATGAGTGGAGGAGGACGCGTAAGCACGTTCACGTCCCGCCGTGCATAAGCGTAAAGGTAGGGGACAAGGTCATAATCGGTGAGACCAGGCCGCTGTCGAAGACCGTAAAGTTCGTCCTGCTCGGCAAGGTGGAGGTGTGAAGGAATGGTCAAGAGACAGAAGTTCTCCGCGGTGTTGTCTCGCTTTGGGGTCAGCACAGGCGTTCAGGTAGGTAGCTACGTGAACGTTGCGGACAACAGCGGGGCTAAGGAGGCCATGATAATTGACGTACCTGGCGTCAAGACCAGGGTGAGAAGGCTTGCTGCAGCAGGCCCAGGGGACCTCGTGATAGTTACAGTCAAGAAGGGCACGCCGCAGATAAGGAAGCAGATAAGCTATGCAGTTGTTATAAGGCAGAAGAGGCCTTACCGCAGGCCTGACGGCAGCTGGGTCTCGTTCGATGACAATGCCGTGGTTCTCATAAATCAGGACGGCACGCCTAAGGGAACTGAAATAAGGGGACCCGTAGCAAAGGAGGCTGCCGAGAGGTGGCCGTCTATAGCGAAGTTAGCGACCATAATAGTATGAGGTGAGGGCCTTGGCGAGCCCTAAACCTAAGGTTCAGCGGAAGGCCTTTTACAACGCGCCTCTGCACCTAAGACATAAGCTGGTCTCGGCGCACTTGAGCAGGGAGCTCAGGGAGAAGCTAGGAATTAGGTCGCTACCGGTCGTGGTCGGGGACAGAGTCATGATAATGAAAGGGGACTATAAGGGTAAGACCGGCAAGGTGGTAGAGGTTGACTTAAAGGGGCTATGGGTTAAGGTCGAAGGCATAACTAGGAAGAAGGCCGATGGCACTGAGGTCCTTGTGAAGTTCAGGCCTTGGAACCTTCTAATTCTCGACCTTAACCTGAAGGACAAGTGGCGGAGAAAAATAATAGAGCGCCGTGGGGGTAGGGTAGAGGCACTACAGACCCAGCAACAGGGCGCTCAGCAGGAGGGTGGTAAGTAATGGCTAGGATGGGCGGCTCGAGGCATATGAAGGCCCTTGCAGCGCCTCCAGTTCAGAGGATCCCGAGGAAGGAGAGACCATGGACGGTCAAACCAAGTCCAGGTCCGCACCCCTCAGATCGCAGCCTTCCGCTCCTGCTAGTTGTTAGGGATCTCCTAAAGCTCGCTGAGAACAACAGGGAGGCCAGGAAGATCATAGCACAGGGTGAGGTGAAGGTTGACGGAAAGTATGTCAAAAATTATAAGTGGCCCGTTGGAATAATGGACGTTATTGAGATACCGAGGATAGGGGCCTACTATAGGGTTCTCCCAGATCCCAGAGGGACCCTGCGCCTAGTAGAGATACCTAAGGAGGAGGCTAGCTTGAAGCTGGTGAGGGTAGAGGGGGTCACAACGGTCAAGGGCGGTCACTTTGAGCTTCACCTCAGCGGCGGCAGAAACGTCCTGATAAGGGTCGAGGATCCTAAGAAGGGCGGTCAGCTGCCTTACAGGCCCCTTGATAGCCTTCTTCTTTCGATACCAGGCTCACAGGTCAAGGACCACGTGGAGTTCAAGGTAGGCAACCTGGCCTTGGTCGTGTGGGGAAGGAACATGGGAAGGTATGGAAGGATAGTCTCAGTGACAAGGGGATGGGGTTGGGAGAGGAGCATCGTAGCCTTAGAGGACCCAGCTGGCAATAAGTTCGAGACATCGCTAAGCTACATTTACGTGGTCGGCAGGGACAAGCCTCTCATAACTATAACGGGGTGAGACCTTGTCCGTCACCCTGAGCGAGGAGGTAATCAACAGGGTGTTGAAGGAATGGGACGAGAACCCGATGAGGAGGCCAAGGATAACCAAGGTCACCGTTAATATAGCCCTTGGGCAGGGTGGGGAGAAGCTGGCTAAGGTGCAGGCCCTGCTAGAGCAGCTGACGGGGCAAAGGCCCGTCATGAGGAAGGCCAAGAAGACCATAAGGGCCTTCGGAATTCACAGAGGGGATAACATAGCTGTGATGGTGACCTTAAGGAAGGAGAGGGCCATGGAATTCCTAAAGAGGGCCCTTGAGGCGGTAGGCCGTAGGGTAAAGGCTTCTAGCATAGATCGTCACGGTAACGTCTGCTTTGGCATACCTGAGTACATTCTGTTGCCAGGCGCTAAGTACGACCCAGAGATAGGTATAGTAGGTATGGACGTGTGTTTGACCGTGGAAAGGCCTGGCTTCAGGGTCGAGAGGCGTAGGCGTGCCCGCTCAAGAATACCTTTAAGGCACAGGGTCCGTCCGGAGGAGACCATGGTGTTGCTCAGCAGGGAGTTCGGGGTCACGATAGTGTGAGGTGAGCGAATATGGGTAAGATAAGGCCACCTAAGCCCAAGACTATGGGCCGCGGGGCCCAGAGGTGCCAGAGGTGCGGCACAAGGGATGCGGTCATACAGAAGTACGGGCTCTACCTCTGTCGTCAGTGCTTCAGGGAGATAGCGGCCGAGCTGGGGTTCACGAAGTACTCGTGAGGTGATTGACGTGGTCCATGACCTGTTGGCGGCGCACCTCTCCGCGATATACAACGCTGAGGTCAGGGGACATAAGGAGGTCGTCCTGATGCCGGCCTCTAAGCTAACCACCGCAGTTCTGAGGGTACTTCAGCGTGAGGGCTACATAGGGGACTTTGAATATATAGATGACGGAAGGTGGGGAAAGCTCAGGGTCACCCTGCTGGGCCACATAAACAAGATAGGGGCCGTTAAGCCTAGGATGCCAGTGACCTACAGGGAGCTACTCAAGCTACCTGAGCACCTGAGGCGCTACCTAGCTAGCAGGGACCTGGGATTCCTGATACTAACGACCAGTCAAGGCGTCATGACTCACAAGGAGGCCATCCAAAAGCACCTGGGAGGCATAGTGATAGCTTACGTCTACTAACTCTCACCCGCATTTTAAACCTCCTCAAGATATAAGAGGGTCTGGGGAGCCTAATTGGTATCATTTAGGGCGCTCTACCCTCGGGGCACCGACTTCAAGAGGATCGCCCAGGCCATAGCGAAGATAAGCGACGAGGCCACGTTAAAGGCCACGCAGGAGGGCGCGATTCTGTGGGCCTTCAGCCCTGACAAGACCGTGCTCGGCTTGTTTAAGTTCGAGCCCAGCGCCTTTGACGAATACGCTGTTGACGGCGATGTAGGCCTTAACTTCAGCGCAAGCGAGCTGTACAAGGTTGCGAGGAGGGCCACGAGGAATGACGCTGTGATATTACATTATGAGAGCGGCTTCACGGGCCTCTCCGTAGAACTTCAGGACAAGAAGACTTCATTCAGCAGGTCGTTCACGGTGACGGCCATGGAGACCTCGGAGGCCGAGATAAGGGAGATCGAACTAAGGCCTACGGCCAGGATAGTTATGACTGCTGACGACCTGGCCGTGTTGATAGCTGACGTCAAGACGGTCGGCGACATAGTTGAGCTGATAGCTAAAGAGGACTCCCTCATAGTCAGGTCCTCTGCCGAGGAAAAGGAGTACACGTGGACCATGAAGGCCGGCTCGCCGCTTCAGGAGATAAGCGTTGAGAGCGAGACCAAGGCCTCTTACAGCGCGAAGTCCCTCTACTCATCACTGAAGCCCATAGTAGGCCTTGCTGAGAGCATTACAATAGAGTACGCGACGGACTACCCGCTCAAGATCAGCGTTAGCTCATCAGGGCCTGAGCAGATACTTATCTACATAGCTCCTGTGCAGGGCTAAGAGATCACTCTATCCAGTCATGCGTCTGAATTTTCTCAGGCAGGTACTGGAACGCCAGGAACCTGAGCCCCTTGCTGGCCAAGGCCTCTATCTCAAGCTTCGCCTTCTTCTCCAGGAACATGTCGATCTCCCTCTTCCAGAGGTTGGTCTGGAACCATGAGTATTTCATGAGCTCCTTTGCCCTCCTTATGTCAAGCTCCTTCGCCTTAATTATGTAGTTCCTCCTCTCCTCATCAGTCAGGTAGGGCTTCTTATGGCCATAGCCGAAGATGTCGCTCATCGAGACCCCGAGGAACTTGGCCTTCGGAGTCGCTAGCCTCTCGCTCTCATAGCTGAGCTGTATGCTTCCCACCTTGAACACGCTATATATATACCACCCGTAGGGGTCACTGTCGGTAAGCACGTAAACCGGGAGCCCCAGCTCCTCGTTGAGTCTCCTCACGAACCTCCTCGTGGCCCTGTCAGGCTGCCCTGCGCCTGTGACGAGTATAGACTTGTACTTCTGCCAGAAGCCGACCCTGTGGAGCTGCTGGAAGACCGCATCCTTCTCAACCACTAGGACGAACTCAGCGTCAACGTCCAGGAACTCTATTAGATCCGGCGTCGACTCTATTGCGTAGGCTCCATGGCCTAGCTTTGACAGGTCTATAATGTCGTTGCCGCTCCTTATCCTCATGTTGCCAACTACCTTGCCCTTCTCCTTGCTTAGTATCATGAGGTCCTCCCTGAGAAGCCCAAGCATGACCTCAAGGTCCCTCAGGACCGCGTCGCTCTCAGCTTGCTCGTCCCAGGTGTTCTCCTCGTGTTGTCTTCCTTCGAGGTCCCTGTAGACTATTGTATGCTTACCCCTATAGTAGAGGTCCCTTATAGTGGGGTACTCGTTTTCGATCAGGGCCTTGTAGATTATAGAGGCCATGACAAGCGTTTGCATGAACCTCCTGGCTTCATTCATGTCAAGAAATCTGCGCTCAAGCTTGGAGACGCCAAGCTTCAGTATACCCTTTTCAGGGTCAAAGATCGTGTTTGCAAGCGTCCTCTTAGGTATGACGAGCTTCAGCTCCTCGCCGCTTTCAAGGCTCTCTAACAGCTTACTGAAGAAGCCGTTCATTATATTTATTCCGCGCTTCCTTGCCTCTAAGTCTATCTTGTCCTGGTAGGCCTCAGGCACGTCACCTCACCTCCTCAATTTCGACGCCCTTGATTATAGCCTCCACGAGGGCCCTGGGGTCTGCCCTCCGGCCGTCTATCTTAGGCATCTCAATTGACGATGAGACGCTGCTTATAAGTAGCTCACGGACCCTGGCCTCCAGCTCCTTGTACTGCTTGTCAAGCTTCTCCGGCGGCAACGAGAGGATCGCGAGGCTCCTGGCGACCTCAGGTATGTACTTCGCTATGGTGACAAGCTTCTCCTTGACCATCTCCTCCCTCTGCTTCCTTGATATGTAAAGTCTGAGGCTCCTGGCGACCTCAAGGACGGCGTTCCTTATCTCGGACTCGAGCTCAGGTACGTCGCTTATGCTCTCCTTGCCGACCCCCTTGTAAGGCACCTTGGTGCTGGCCACGTGGACAAGCACCGCTAACTGGTAGGGCTCCTGGACGCCGTATCTGGACCAGTCCACAGAGGTCACAACCTTGTACGAAACGTCCTCCCTCTCCTCATAGAGCAGGGGTATCTTGTTCGCGAACCTCAGAAGTATGGGCTCCTCCTGGGGCTCTATGGAGCCGCCAAAGGCTATCCCCACCTCCACTATGAAGGGGTGTCCCTGATAGGCCCTGGCCGGCCTCGTGACGGCCTTAACCCACTCAGGCTTGAACATCCTTGTCAGGCCTAGCTCTATCAGCTCCTCGCCTATGGGGCTTAGGTAGTCGCTCCTGGGGCCCCTGAAGCCCTTGAAGGTCCTGAGCTTAGTCACGAACTCCTCGAGTTCTTTAGCCTTGTCCTTGCGGAGGAGGGTCTTTGGGCTCATGTCTGGCCTGAGGCCAACAGACCTGAGGAACTCCATGGCGGTCTTGTCGCCTATGCCCTGGAACTCCTCCTTCAGGAAGTCAAGAATGCTCTCAGCCTTAGTGTTCTCGAGCATGGCCTTCACCTGCTCTAGGTCAACCCCGTGGGGGTGGGGCTTCGCCTCCCTTGGTGGTTTGGGCATCTTCTTGGTGGCTCTCGGGAAGAAGTAGATCTCGTTTTCAGGGGTTACGAGCCATATCTCTGCATAAGGCGCAACGACAGCGGTTCTCCTTATGTACTCTATGATCTTAGGCTTAGCCCTCTGCCAATCGCCCTCAACAAAGGCGCTGACTACAGTACCATGCCATGAGCTCCTCTTGAGGAACTGTCCGTCCTCTATCACCAGGGGTTCGTTTCTCTTAGTGTCAATCTTTACCTTCTGGTAATAAACGTACTCGCTGTTCTCCTGGGAGCTCACAACGAACACAGGCCTGCCCGTCGTGGTCTGGGCGTACAAGGTGACGGCCTTCACGCCTAGGCCGTACATGCCTCTGTTCTGCCTGATGACGTACTTGCTGCTGAAGAGGACCTTGCCGAAGGCCTGAGCCATCACGGTCTTAGGCACGCCTATGCCATTGTCTTCAACCGTTACCTCGTACCGAGCAGGCCTGTCCTCGGTCTCTGGCTCCACCTCCCTTATGTATATCTTGATGTCAGGGAGTATTCCGTGGGAGTCCGTCGCATCAAGCGCGTTCTCAACAAGCTCTCTCACGGTCTGGTAGAGCGCCCTGGTGGGGTTTGAGAAGCCTGCCAGCTCCTTGTTCTTGGAGAAGAACTCAGCGACGCTGATCTCAGCGAATCTCTCTCTGGGCTTGCTCTCCTGCGCCAATGGCCCTCCCCTTTCACCTTACCTCTAGGCCCATAAGAGACCTCAGGCTCTGGTTAAGAGGAACTGATAAACTTATAAGCATTTTTAAGGAGTTATGAAGACTGACGCTAACCTATCAACTTTAATATAAATATTAACCTTTATGCTTTAAGAGGTAAGCTGCGAGAAGCGGCAGGATAATGGTAGCGTCCCCGTACACTGTTACATGCTTAGCCGTGGGCTTTACCTTGCCCCAAGTTATCGCTTCCCTGGTCATGGCTCCGCTGAGCGAGCCGTCCCACTCCACGGCCGTAGTTATGTAAACGACGTAGTCTAGGCCCCCTCTGAATTGGCTCCACCAGATGGCGTGATGCTTGCTTATGCCTCCTCCAATTATCAGCGCTGTCGCCTTTCCCTTAGTTCCAAAGAAGAGGTCGGCCAGCCTCTTCATGTCCTTAAAATAGTTAATCTTCACTCCAGCGCCTCTCTGGCTCTCGAAGAACAGGTCAGTTCCAAAGGCGCCGTCCGCCCAGCCTGGGACGAAGACGTCAGCGTCAGCCTCATAGGCGGCCCTCAGGAAGCTGTCCTTGTCCTCTATCATCTGCCCAGCGAGCTTCAGCAGCTCGTAAAGCCCCCACTCCTCCCTCTCTGAAACGGCCCTAGCTACTAGGTCCCTGACGAACTTCTCAACCCTTGGCCCATAGTCATCAACCCTTATGAAGACGTTGCCCAGCCTGTGTATATCATGCCTTGCCAAGTCTACGTCGTCGGCCTCGAAGAAGCCCTTAAGGTACTTGCCGCCTGTCGCCCTTGCTATATCGTGGTCTAAGGCCCCGCAGGTCGTTATGACTACGTTGAACAGCCTCTCCCTGATCAGTTGAGTTATAACACCCCTGAGCCCAGTTGAAATTAGGTTGCCCGTGAACGAGAGGACCCTCAGCTCCGACTCCTTAAGCCCTTCGGCCAGTATCTGGGCCGCCCTCCACAGGTGACCCGCCATGAACCCGTGCTCCTTACCGTAAAGCTCTATCAATTCGCTCAAGGAGGTGTCAGGCGAGACCTTTACGTCCTCAATGGGCTCGTACTTGGCCATGAGGCCCCCTCTCTTGACGTCATGTTTGGACTTATTAGCATTTCTGCCTTGAAATCGAAAAGCACGCTGCAGGCCTCTACCTCGGTTGGTGAGAGGAGGTGAGGGTCAGGGGTAGGAGGTCTCTGTCCAACCTGGTAGGCGCGGTCATCCTGATTGCCGCTACCGTAGTTGGAGGCCTCTTCGTATACTCATACTTCCAGAGGAGCGTCGGGGCCTTCATGAGCCTGGGTTCAACGGTCAGCGTGGTGGGGACAGACGAGCCCATAAACTCCACCTCATCAATACTTTACCTGAAGATAGTAAACAATGAGCAGACGTCTATTCAGGTCACAGGCATCTACCTGGTCAACTCTACGGGCAAGTACTACATCAACCTCACTCAGCCGCTTGTAATACAGCCGGGCTCCGAGGCCTCCATGGTGAGGGTAGTCCCAGGCACGTACTCTGAGGTCTACGTGGAGTACACCGTCGGCGGCGTTACCTACTACACCCAGCCGACGTCCCTTGGCTGAGGGGAACTCCCTTGCCCCTGAAGTTTTTTCTTAGGGGCAGGCCCGAAAGAAGGCCTGCCCGTTCTGAGGGCTCAGCCGGACCTAATGAGGACAGGACGACGCCTCCTACTTGGTCGATAGTGACCCAGTACAGCATAGGGCCTGTTAGGTACATCATCTACAGGGGAGGGGACGGCCTCCCGAGGCTCTCGGTCGAGGAGCCCGAGCCGATAGGGGAGGACAGAATTCTCGAGATAGCTACAGGCCTCTCTAGGCCGAGGGACGAGGCCGAGGAGTACCTGGTGAGGAAGCACAGAAGCGGCTACGGTAAGCTCTACCCACTCATAATAGACCCGCACATAGAGGAGATCTCGTACTCAGGCTTCTCAAGTAACGTGGCCGTCATACATAAGCTGTACCCCTCGAGGTGGATGTTGACCAGCGTCTCGCTGACCCCTGAGGAGGCCGATGGGCTCGCCATTGAGCTGGCCAGGAGGGCCAATAAGGCCGTCAGCATAGCCTCTCCCTACGCTGAGGGCCTGACGGCTGAAGGTCACAGGGTCTCAGTCTCGTTTATGACGGAGGTCAGCAGGTTCGGCAGCACGTTTGTTATAAGGAAGTACCCCCAGAAGCCCTTCACGATAGCTGACCTGCTCGCCAACAAGACCATAGACGTCGTGGCAGCGGCGTACCTATGGATCATAGAGGAGGCCCAGGGCTTCATAGTGGTGAGCGGTCCCATGGGCTCAGGCAAGACCACGGTCTTGCAGAGCCTCCTGAGCCTTCTGCCTCCATACGTGAAGGTCGTGACCATTGAGGACACTCCCGAGCTCGTTGTTGTGGGCCCCCTCTGGGACTCCCTTGTGACGAGGCCCAGGGTGCCGGGCCAGGGGGTCCAGGAGGTGACCCTTGAGGACCTGCTCAGGTTCGCCCTGAGGAGGAGGGCTGACTACGTTGTGGTGGGCGAGGTGAGGGGGAGGGAGGGCAGGCTCCTAGCTCAGGCGGCGGCCAGCGGCTATGGCGCCCTAACGACAATTCATTCGGACTCTCCCAGCGGAGTCCTGATGAGGCTCTCCATGGAGCCCATCAAGCTCCCCAGGCTCTTCCTTGAGTCGGTGAAGGCCATAGTTCAGCTGGGCAGGACGCCCGGCCTCGGCGGCAAGGCCGTCAGGAGGGTCCGCGAGATAGCCGAGGTCATAGAGTACGAGGCGGTGCCGGTGTTCAAGGAGGGCTCATCGAACTCGCCTAACGACATAGCCGAGAGGAGCCACCAGCTCTCCTGGGCGGCGGACAAGCTGGGCATAGCTGACGTGAGGACAGAGCTTAAGGAGAGGGCCAAGTTCCTGGAGTCCCTTGCGGACAGGTCTGTTGAGGAGTTGAGGGCTGAGCTAACCAAGTTCTACATGTCGAGATACGGTGACGTTATATGAGCTGGCGCAAGGCTTTCTACGACCCTAGGCTTTACGGGAGGGCCGCCAGGTGGCTGAGGGCCGCGGACAGGGCCTCACTGCCGGTCTCAGCGTCGCTCGCCCTGACGTCCGCAGTCGTCCTCTTGATGCTGAGGCACCTCCTCTGGGCAGTCGTCCTGGTTGCCGGCGCGGCGCTCTCGGCGGCTGCTCCATATATAGCCGCAAGGACGTACTCATACGTGGTGGCGTCCGGGATAGAGGGCGAGCTGCCGGCAGCCCTTGCCTTCCTGATACCTTATGCGAGCTCCTCAAGGGACCTGGCCAACCTGCTCGTCTACGCGGCAAGGGAGCTCAAGCTCAAGTTCTTGGGCCGTGAGGCCTGGAGGCTTGAGGCCATCATGGCCTCTGGGAATGATGAGAGAGCTGCCCTCAGGTTCCTGGCCGACACAAGCCCTAGCCAAAGGCTGAGGCTTATTATAATGGAGCTGCTTAACGCAGAGGAGCTGGGGCTCCCCAGGTCAAGGCTTATAGCGACCCTCTACTCCAGGACGCTTGACCTCATAAGGACCTCCTGGTCAAACTACGTTAAGGTAGGGGAGGTGGTCGTAGAGGGCGTTATAACGCTGGTGGCCTCAGCAGCTATACTAGTCCCAATAGCTACGATAGGAAGCGCCTCGCTCCTTGCCCCCCTGGCAGCCATATCAGCGGCCACATCCATAGGCAGTGCTCTGCTGCTCGCTGTTGAGAGGCCGAGGCTTGGCGACCTTGAGGGCGGCTGGTCAATAGGGGGCCTGACGCTCACCGCTGCTGTCCTGGCCTCGGCGTTCACGGCATGGGGTCGTATTGCTATTGCGGTAGCAGTTCTGGCCGTTGCGGCGGTCTATTCAGAGTCTTTGAACGTGATAGCTGAAAGGAAGGCGTCACTGGCCGCGGCCAAGCTTCGCGAGGCGGCAGCTAGGGCGAGGCTAGGCATGACCTTTGATGAGCAGCTGAGGCTGGCAGCGCCGGCAGGAGGAAAGGTAGTAGAGGCTGTCGCTAAGGCCTTCAGGGTGGCTGGCAGGGTAGGTCTTGGGGGAGCTATAGAGAGCTTCGCTGACGTTATAAATGACGCCATGAGGGCGGTGAGCTCTGTGAAGGTTGAGGGAATCCTTCTCGAGTCGCTTTCAGCTGTGATCCCCGCTGTGTCAGCTGTAGCCATAAGGGTAATGGCGTCCTATGTGGCTTCGTCTACAGCCTTTGCCTTCCTTGGCCTCGGCTCACTTGCAGGGTCTTTAAACGTGCTCCTGTTCATGGCCCCGCTGGCCCCCTTACCTGCGGCAGCCCTTCAGAGGGGCAGGAGGATGTCAGCTACGCCGAGCTTCGTGTCACTGGTCGCCACGCTTCTAACCATGAAGCTGTTCTAACAGATCAAGCCGTCAGGTTAGCTCCTTAACCGTTCGGGCTTCATAATAGGTGACTCCGCCGCTCTCATCAACTACTGCGACGACAGGATCGTGGGAGTCCGAAACGGCGAGCCTGCTCCACTCAGCTATCTCCAAGGGCCTCACAGCCGCCCCCTCGCTTAAAACAAGTACCTCAGTGATCTTCCCAGGCCTGTCCTCAAGGAGGAGGGTCCTCGGCCTTGGGCCCAGCCTGACCCTTTTACCCCTCCTCTTTAGGTCATAGTAGACTAAGAACAGCACGAAGTCAGCTTGCCCCTTCTCAAGCACGTTGAGGGCCCCGAGCCAGTCCCCCTTCTTCTTAACCAGCGCGTAGGCCTCCTCGTAGGGGTCAGAGGGGCCTTCAGGCACGCTCCTTCACCCTGCGAAGTATCTCGAGGAGGGCTGCTGACGCTGCGCCCACTACGGCGTAAAACAGGAAGCCGCTCCCTATTATAAGCTCGTACACGTAGGAGCTCGTGAGAACGAGGGGGGCGCTCAGGGAGCTCATAGCGCTTCCTAGGGCGTAAAGGCTTACGGCCATGAATATCAGGGCAAGCACTGCCTCTGTCTCCCTCCAGAGGTCGAAGTCTCTACGAGACAGCTTAAAGAAGACCTCAGACACCATTACGTACATTACGACACCTATGATTATCAGCGTGAGGTCAAAGGACACTATGTTTCCCGCCTTGACCAACAACTCTATCGGGGACTTCAAAGTGAAATACATGCTGTAAAGGGCTATGATGAGCGTCACGACCAATATTCCGATGCCGACCAGCTGCAGGGGGCTGCTCTCCTTGATCCTCAGGGCCGCTGACCTTGCAGCCCTCCAGGCCGCGTCCTCAACGTTGAAGCCCTTCAGGACCAGGAAGAGACCAAGTAGCGCAGTCACGATCTTCAGTGACAGGATCAGGTAGCCAAATATGGTGAGAACGCCAAAGACCAACAGAAGCACGCCAGGCACGCCGAGGAAGTACCTCGAGTACTTGGGATCGTTCAGGGCCTTCCTGATGTACCTGGCCAGCAGGACGTAGCCCTCCTCGACTCCAAGGCTCTGCTCCACTATGACCCTCTTCACGCCAGCTATGGGGCCCACGTCCCTCAGGACCTCGGCCATCAAGATCTCGTCAAGACCGTCACTGACGAGGTACAGCTCATAGTCATTGCCGTCCACGGCCTCCTTGACACGCCTTTTGACAAGGTCCTGAGCGATCAGGCCGCCGCGCGGGTGGCCGCCAACTATCATGATCTCAGGGTTCCTGCCCTCCCTTTCAAGCTGCCTGTAGAGGTTAAGGCCGGCGAAGATGGCGTTGGTATCTGCGTCCTCTGGTCTCTCAACGGCAAAAAGCATGGCGGCCTTCTCAACGTTTTCATAGCCCTTAACGACAGAGGTCCCTATAGTGGAGCCTATATCGTCGTCTTCGTCTATTACAACTATTAATGGCCTTCTGCCATAGGTCCCAGGGCCCGTGGACATTAGCTCCTTCTTACCTTGTTGGGTTGTCTTTTGCGAACTTAAAATTGATTGATGCCTTGTTGAGCATCTTTTAACTGAGCAGGCCTTTGAGGACTTCAGGCTTTAGGACGAAAGTTGCTCAGTTAACGCGGGACATCGGTTCCTTTAATCATCATATTGCTATGATCTCAGGTCCTGTGGTAAGGAGGTTTAAAGGCGTTAAGGCCGCCTAGCTTCGTCCTGGCTCTGCAACGGACAGGGCCTCGCCACATATGCGCGATAAGACCTCAGGCGGCGCATCGGTACGGAAGCCCACGTCAGAAAGATGGGTTCTGGAAAATGAGAAGCCTAACTCCGTTAACAACCTCTTCACGCTTTCAAGGCTAGGCATGTTGCGCCTTTGGGCTGAGCACAGGTGGTCGAGCCTCTGGTGGAAGTAGTTCTGCAGGCTCAGCTCTTGTTTAACGATCCCCAACACTCTCCTGAGCCTCTCCAAGTTCTCAAGTGTTTGCATCTTGTCTAGAAGCTTAAGGGCCCTGTCCACAAGCTCTTGGTCATAGAGGGGCCCTCTCCAGAGGGGGCCATAGCAGTTGTCATGAAGCTCTGTCAGCCTAACCACTCCGCCCTCCATCAAGTCAAGGCAGCCAAGATTCCTTTCAAGGACCTCATCAGACTTCCTTGCGCCCTTATCGAACGAGACGAAGAGCCTTACGTAGTGGTCTACGCTGAACGAGGCGAGAGGTTTCAACGCCCTATCCATTGACGCGGCGACCCTGGCCATGTAACCAAGCAGCGACCTAATTGCCACCTCCCTGTAGTGCCTAAGGGGTAACGGCATGTTAATCCAGTACCTCCTTTTCGCCGCCAAGGGCTTAGAGCCGCCCAGCACCGCGAGGTCTGTCGCTGTAACCCCTAGCAGACCTCCCCTGCCAAGGGCCGAGATCGCTGAGGCTAAGTAGGGCGCGGGACTCCCGAAGGGGTCCACGTCAACTAGGTTAAACGTCATGCCTAGCTCCCTCCTCAAAGACAATAACAGGACGTTTGCGTCCCTGTTGGCTGGCTTAAGGACGTCGTTGAGCGCGTTTATCTTCACGTTCATAGTTATCAGGCGGAAGGCCAAGGGGTCTATGTCGTTTACTATCCCCTCTTGTACCCTGCTCAGCTCCAGCGCATACCTAACCCCCCTTACTCCGGTGCCTGCGAGCGCGTCAACGAAGAAGGCGCTAAGGCCTGTCGAGCTGAGGAAAGCCTCGGCTATCAGTACTGAGAGGTCCCTATTAAATGTCATAATTGGGTTGTAGAAGACTTCAAGCCAGGCGGGCTCCAGGCCTCCGTGCTCTGTTACAGCGCGCCTGGTGTCAGGTATGTAAAGCAGGGCTCTGCCCTCCCTTATCACTGCAAGCCTCATCAACCAGCCACCACACAAGCTCGTCCAGCTTTGCCTTGATCAGGTCCCTATTTTGCTCCGTCAGCTCTATTACTTTATCCCTGGTGATGAGGTAATAGATCTGGGGATCAGACTGTCGAAGCCTATAATGGAAGGTTATAGCTATAGGCAAGGGCCTCCTGGTTAATAGGTCCCTTATGGCCTCCCTGAACCCCTTGAGCGAGAGCTCCATAGGGCCCACTTCATCAATTATGACAAGGTCTGCAAGGCTCAGGGCCTTCGTGATTACTGACAACAGAAAGCCCTCGGCATCCGGGTCAAGCCTATACTTGCCAATCCTGGCCCCCGTGGAGTCAACGGAGGCCAGCAAGTGCTCATTACCGTCGTGGAGATCCTTTAGTTTAAATCCCCACCTAGGACCTGCTGCAGTCCTTATCTCGGGGGTCACGAACCCCCCTACCCTGCAGCCGATCTCCTTGGCTTTGTCTGCGAGAGCGAGGGCCAGGGTCGTCTTTCCGACGCCAGGCCTACCAGTTATTGCGAGAAGCCTTGCCGCTCTCATGGAGCTCGCCTAGGGTTTCTAGTAACTCATCAACAGTAAGTATAAGCTCGCTATTATCAATTACCCTCTTGAGCTCAGACGACCTCTCTCTTTCAGCTACAAGGTAGGCGTAGCCCCTTACTATCCTAGCGAGCCTACTCATGTTACTGAACCTGTCACTGAGCTGCTGAACGTCGTCGCGAGCGTGGGGGACCGTGAGGAGCACGTTAACGGACTCCTTTGCGACAACTATGTCAAGGGGCGCCCTTTTCGCGTGATACAGTTTCCACCCATTCCTCTTCAGCCTCTCGAACAAAATCTCCTCTACCTTGCTGTCAAGCGGAGGCCCCTGAGAGCTGGCCCTGCTTGCCACAACCTCTTCGGAGGAGTCAAAGATGTTAACAGGTATCACAACTTCCTCACCAAACTCCCTGATTATCTTCTCAGCTATCTCAAGCGTGGGCTTTATGGCTTCACGCTCATAGTCGTAGATAGTCCTTCTCGAAACGCCGAGCCTTTCGGCAAGGGCTCCACGGCTGTAGCCCTTCCTTATTCTGAGGCTCCTGAGGACCTCACCGCTTATCTTTATTTTAAAGCCGTCCCTGTCCTCGAATATGGCCGGTTGTTCGTAATCCCTTGCCGCATCTACTATGGTCTCGGGGGTCAACACCTTTAGGCCCTCAAGGTCGTATACGACGCCCTTTATCAGCTCCTGCCCGTCCCTGCTTTTTGCTACAACGAAAGCGTTAACCTTCATGGTCGCTGAGAGCCTCTTAAGCTCTTCCCTCTCAGCCCGCCCGACCTCAGAGGCGTCAAGCGTTAGCTTCATGAGTATAGAGCCCTTGCCTGAGACCCTTAGGGCAGCATCAACGCTACGCGTCCTCTGGTCACTTGGGTACCTTAGAATCTCAAAGTCCCCCACAGAGCTCAATAGCTCTATGGACCTCTCTACGAAGTCCCTTGACTTCGCGTCCATGCAGTCAGCTCCTCACGGCTCCTGCTGTAGGTTTAGGCCTTAAGGTTTTTAATGCTTAAGACCTTCGGCCGAGCCGAGCGACCTCAAGAAGTGACATCCATATCTTTTGGCGGCCTCATTAATACTGCTGCAGATAGTGCACGTTATGTACTGAAATTGTTGTGAAGCCTTATCGTCAAACCATGCCATCAGGACAAGGCTGGCGGCCTCCTTGACCATGGCCATGCTCCTTGGGTCCTTAACTATTTGATCAAAGTATTTATCGCCTCGTTTCCTCTCAAGATAATTTGATATGGCTGCTGGTGTAAGCCCGAGCAGCCTAGCCACCTCATACTTGGAAAGCCCCATTTCGGTCGTGAGCACATAAGCTATGGAGGCCCTTATCGACGGCATTATCTCTCTCGCTGCGACCTCGCAGGGCGACCGTAGCGGCTTCTTCGCGTTATTCACAGCCTTTACACTTCCACCCGAGCATCAACGGCGTTAGCCCTTATAAAACCATGTTTATATAAAGATCACAAGCTCTCGTCTCTTTAACACACGTTTAAAAACTCTGTTACGCCGTTTAGGCGTCAGGGATAAGGCCATGGGAAGGTACTTTGACGTGGAGTTCGACGAGGACTTCATAAGGGAGCTGAAGGACACGCTGGCCTACATGGTCAACCCTGTGACCATAGACGTCTTTATAGATGACCCCTCGAGGTGCGAGACCTGCGAAGACGCCTATAAGCTGATGAAGACCATAGCGGACGCCTCACCCGTGCGCCAGGGCAAGAAGATGATAGAGCTCAGGGTGTTCAGCAAGTCGAGGCCTGAAGACCTTGAGGAGTTCAAGAGGCAGAACGTTGAGAGGGTTCCCACTGTTGCCATGTTGGGCGGCGTTATAAGGTATACAGGTACGCCAGCAGGTGAGGAGGTAAGAGGCCTAATAGAGACTATCATGAGGATCAGTGAGAATGAGAGCGGCCTAGAGCCTGAAACCAAGAAGTCGCTGGCAAATCTAAAGGGGACAGTGCACATAGAGGTCGTCGTAACTCCTTCCTGTCCCTACTGCCCTTATGCAGCCCTGTTGGCAAATATGTTTGCCTATGAGGCATGGAAGCAGGGCAACCCAAAGGTCATAGCCGACACCGTTGAGGCCTATGAGAACATGGACATCGCCGAGAAGTACGGCGTCATGAGCGTGCCAGCCATAGCGCTTAACGGCGTCATGTCGTTCATAGGGGTCCCCTACGAGGAGGACTTCATAAACTATGTGGCCGCGGCGGCTGAGGGCAGGATAGAGGAGCTCGTGTTGAAGACGGAGGGCGAGACCTCAGGGCTTTGAGGCCCTCTTAATTTCAAGCTTTGTAAGACAGTAGCACCCGCTGGGGGCTGGAACCCTCAGGATACCCCTCTTGTCGCCCGGAACCTCAAGACATCCTAGGTGCGAACAAACTTCAGCCCTTTCGACAGGCAGGTTTAGCCTGAATTCAGGCTCGCTGTCATAACCGGTGGGGTTCAGGACCAGCAAGTTCAGGTCGACCCTTCCCGCGCTTTCAGACCTTACGGAGTCTGCCAGGACTGCGGCGGGCCCCGGCATCACGGAGCCGAGCCTCATCTTAGACCTACCACCCCACTTTACGACGGCCTCTAGAAGCGTCCTGAAGGCCTGGACTTCTCCTCCCTCAACGACATACAGTAACGAGCCCCTGGGGGCCTCGATAGTCAGGTATCCATCCTTTATCAGGGCCTTGAAGGGGTTAGGAGATACGATGGAGACCGCTGCGGGCCCCTTAAGGGTCAATACGTTTGTTGTCAGCGAGCTTCCTGGCCTGAGCCTAAAGCTAACGAACCTCAGGGGGTAGAGAACCGAGGCCATGGAATCAAATAGCCCTGTTCGCATATTCGCAACACCCTCTTTCAGGAGTAGGGTGGCCCCGGCCTCTGAGACTGCTGCTGAGACCTCCTTGCCTACCCATGCCCTCAGGCCACGGCCAAGCGATTCGAGGGTGCCGTTATGGTCCAATTCAAGGAATCCAACCTTAAGCTTCTCCTGACCGAGCGGCCTAGGCTCCAGGCGGGAAGCCTGTTGGGCAGACGACCAGGGGAGGGCCCTAGGGAGGCACAGGTTACGGTCCTCCAATGTAAAGCAGAGCCCAGCTTCGCTGTGGTCCACGAAGACCTGGGGCTCCCACGCAAGCGGGTTAAATGGGGGTCCGTCCTCAAGTAGGGCCTCAACGCCGCGGCCCGCCGTATAGCTCTCATAGTTTACGGCGAAGTCCAGCGCGGGCTCCCTGGGCATCTCAGCGAGGTTGCCTCCGCCGTTTACTAGGACTTCATAGAGGCCGCAGCACGTCCACCTGAGCTTGTAAGGACCCCTCACCTCTCTCACGCCAGCCAGGTTAAGAAGTCCTGGCATAGTAGGGATGGCAAGGTCTTCCTCGGAGAGCCTGCCGTCCTTGGCTTTCTCCTGGCCTAGCCTGATCCACCTTAAGGGGTCTGGAAAGTCCAAAAGGTTACACCACCAATTAGAAGTTCACAGGGATGGTGCGGGGGGTGGGCTTTGAACCCACGCAGGCCTACGCCATCGGGTCCTGAGCCCGACCCCTTTGACCAGGCTCGGGCACCCCCGCACCGCGTTGTAAGCCTAAGGCCCTAATCTTATAAGGTTTCTCACGAGCTTTCAGGCTCATGTAACCTTTTAAGTAGTGTAAGTCGTCGACCCCCTGAAGGGGTCCCTAATTGGGTCTGCTTGACGCGTTGTCAAAGGCTTCAGAGTACCTGCCGACCATAAGGAAGCCAGAGCGTAGGCTGTCGCTGACCAGAAGGCTTGCTTGGACAGGCATAATCCTTGCTATTTACCTGGTAATGAGCAATATACCGCTATACGGTGTGCCTGTACAGGCCGCTACGGCGACCTCTGTCACGTTGATGAATATAATCTTCGCGAGCTCCGTCGGCACGCTTATGCAGCTTGGCATAGGCCCTATAGTCACGGCCGGCCTAATACTTGAGGTGCTTGCTGGAGCTAAGCTCATAGACATTGACCTCACGGACCCTGAGGACCAGGTGAAGTTCACGGGGGCCATGAAGACGCTGGCCGTGATATTTGCGGTCGCCGAGGCCCTAGTGGTCACCTTAAGCGGTATGTTCTGGCCCAGCGGCATGGCTGTGTCCCCTCTCACCAAGGCCCTCGTGGTCATACAGCTGGTGGTGGCCAGCTACTTAGTGATCCTAATGGACGAGGCGCTCCAGAAGGGCTGGGGGATTGGAAGCGCTATAAGCCTCTTCATACTGGCCATGGTTGCTCAGACGGTCGTGTGGGACATGTTCGGCTTCGTCCCCAGGATAGCCCTTGACTTTGGGGTCGTGCCAGCCCTGATATACGATAAGAACCCATTCATAGTTTTCACGAGGGCTAACGGGTTCCCTGACGTAACGGGCCTTCTGGCGACCTTCGCTATTGTTGTGCTGCTCGTTTACCTTCAGGCCATGATGGTTGAGATACCTGTTACCTCGCCTCAGCTCAGAGGGATAAGGACTAAGGTGCCGCTTCAGTTCCTTTACGTGACTAACATACCTGTGTTGCTCCTGGCGATCCTAGTGGCTGACCTTCAGCTCTTTGAGGCGCCCATAGCGAGGTTCTTTGGCCTGAACTCCCTAGCTTACAGGCTCTATAACGATGTGGTCTTCTACCTCTCGCCACCTACAGGGCTTGTAGAGACGGCGCTCAACCCGCTCAGATCTATAATCTTCGCTGTCTCCTGGCTCGCCCTCTCCGTCGCATTCGGCTACGTATGGGTTGAGGTGGCGGGCCTCAACCCGGCTTCGCAGGCAGAGGCGCTGGTCAAGGGAGGGCTAGAGGTCCCTGGCATGAGGAGGAACCCGCGCGTATTAGAGGGCCTTCTCTCAAAGTACATATACCCCTTGACCTCTTTGAGTAGCCTGATAGTGGGTGCAATAGCCGTGGTGGCGGCCTTCCTAGGGGCCTACGGTGGCGGCATAGGTCTGCTACTGGCCGTCGGTATAGTTTACCAGTACTACTCACTGATAACGTACGAGAGGGCCCTGGAGGCCTATCCGCTGATCAAGAGGTTGCTAGGCGAGTGAACATGGCTGAGCGACTGAGAAACAGCTTCAAGGTGATTGTGGTCACAGGGGTCCCTGGCGTCGGTAAGACAACGGTGTTGTCAATAGCTGAGAAGAAGGCCAGGGAACGCGGGATAAAGCTCAAGGTCTTGAACTTTGGCGACTTCATGCTGAACAAGGCCGTTGCTGAGGGCCTCCTTAAGGACAGGGACGAGATAAGGCGCGCCAGCTTAAGGCAACAGCTAGAGCTTCAATCGTATGCAGCTAAGGCCATAGTAGAGGAGGCCTTAAGGGACCTAGGCAGCGATGGCTTCCTTATCGTAGATACTCACGCGGTAGTGAGGACCCCTGTCGGCCTTCTTCCCGGCCTTCCGAAGCACGTCGTTGACGAACTCAAGCCTGACGCCATAGTTCTAATAGAAGCAGATCCCAAGGAGGTGGCCGCGAGGCAGCAGAGGGACACAAGCAGGTACAGGGCGGACTTCGGAGGCGAAGAGGGGGTGAAGATGCTTATGGAGCAGGCCAGGATAGCCGCCTTCTCCAGCGCCACCCTTTACGGGTCTATTGTAACCGTCATTATCAACAGGGAGGGAAAGGCCGAGGAGGCCGCGGAGGAGCTGCTTAGGGTACTTGAGAGGGTCTGAACTTTAGCACTTGTTAATTGACTTGCGACTTCTTATTGCTGCAGGCTTGTACTTACCTTCCTTGAAAAGCCTCATCCTTTCCTTGGCCTCAGGCTTTACTACTAGCTTTGCCAGCTCGTCAATGGAGGTCTGAACTAGCTCATAGTCAAGGTCGCTGAGCGAGAGCTTCTTTATCAGGGTCAGGGACTCTTTAGGGAACGAGGCCAAGGTCTTTATAAGGTCGTCCACAACGTTATCTATTTCTAGCCTTGGGACTACCTCATCAACGAGCCCTAGGTTAGCTGCCTCGTGGGCTGAGAGGCGGGACCCTGTTAGCGCAAGATATCTCACCTTCCTGTGGCCGAGCGCCTTGACGCCTATGGTGATGAGCAGCGGGGGGAGCAGGCCAAGGGCGACCTCTGGAAAGCTTATCCATGCGTCATCAGAGGCCACCACTACGTCACAGGCTAGGAGCATCTCGGCCCCGCCGCCAGCCGCAAGGCCCTTCACTTCACAGACGACGGGTTTTGGGCATTCTATTATGGCCTTAACAACTTCAAGTATCTTGTTAAAGAACTCCTTGGATTCCTCAAGGGACCCAAGCTTATACATGGCATCTATGTCGTCACCGGAGCTGAACACTGTGTCAGTCCCAGTTATTAGAACGACAGGGGCGGGCGAAGCGCAGGCGTTCTCAAGCTCGCCCTTAATAGAGTCCCACATGACCTTGTTAATGGCGTTAAGCTTGTCAGGCCTGTTTATCTGAATCCTGTATGCAAGCCCCTTGTATAACCCGCCCAAGACCTCTTTATTCATAATATCTACCGCGTTCGCTGTGCGTTAACAATATAAGAGCAATAAAGTAAGGGCTGTAGCTAATGCGCCACCGCATTAAGGTAGCGCCGGGGGTGGGATTCGAACCCACGCGCCCCTTGCGGAGCAACGGGTCTCCAGCCCGTCCCCTTGGGCCGCTCGGGCACCCCGGCGCTCAATGAAAAAGGAACCTTGCAGATCCTATTTATGTTTGCTACCCTACAATTTCATAGATTACGGCTTACTTCAGTCCCATTCAGTTATGCTAAGAACCTCCTGGACCCTTGGCCGCTGAGCCCTTCCAGGCCCTGGGATATATGCCGTGAGGCATGACTATCCTTGTGGGCCTTGCGACTATCCCTCTCTCAGCCTTCTCCACCTCGGCAGCGTCCATCAGCGCCTCGCCAAGCCCTACCAGCTCGCCTTTAAGGGTGAACATAGCGACTGTTGAGCCTCTCTTTAAGTCCTCTGAGAACATGGCCACGCCAGGCACGGCAAGGTAAGCGCCGTTGACGACGCTTTCAACTGCCGTGTCCCTAAGCACAAGCTTCGGCAGCTCGCACGTGGAGACCTCGCCGGGCAGTATCACCTTTCTTAGGAGGTCGTCCTTGCCCTCCTCACGTAGCCTATATATGGCCTCAGAGAGCTGGTGAAGGGTGACGAGACCTTTCTCCTCAGTGAAGGGGCCGCTTCTAACCCTCCTGAGCTCCCTCATGTGGGCACCAACGCCGAGGACCAGGCCCATGTCCCAGCAGAGCTTCCTCATGTAGGTGCCGGGGTCTGACTCCACCCTCATGAGGACAAGCCTGTCCCTGACCTCAAGGACCTCTAGTGAATAGACGTTTCTAATCCTCAGCGCCCTCCTCACGTTGCTCCTCACAGGCGGCCTCTGGTAGATGGGGCCTATGAACTCCGAGGCGACGGCCTTCAGCTCGTCAGCGCTCACGTCGCCATGCAACTGCATGACGCAGACGTAAGCCTTCCTGGAGTGTACGACTACACCTATGATCTTCGTTATGTTCTCAAGGGCTATGGGAAGTACTCCGCTTACCTTGGGGTCTCCCCGCCTGGGCCTTCAGGCGCCAGGCTCTAGGGTACCCCCATGGCCGGCCTTCTTGACGCCCAGCATCCTCTTGACCCACGCGACCACTTCATGGCTCGTGGGGCCAGGGGGCTTGTCAAGGTTTATGACACCATATGCTATGTATTTGCTTAAGGGCCTTTCAGTTGGTATGGTGCCGTAGGAGTCGCTCGTGTCCTCCATGTACTTCTCCTTCAACTTAACCTTGTTATTGCAGAACTCGTTGACGGAGTTCAGAAACGAAAGGCCTCTCCTGGTCAGTTCAGAGCTCACGCACTCACCCTTAAACTAAGCTAAGGCCTTCTCCATCTTAACCTTCTCTCTCATGAAGTCCAAGAGGCCTGCCTCCTGAAGGGCCTTAAGCACTTCCTCGTCGCTAGCGCCCTTACTTATGCTAATTACGCGGTCAAGAGGCACTATATGCTTTATGTTGGCTCTCCTCCTCTTGACGCCTGTGAGCTGCTTAGGCCCAGTCACTAGTACCATGTTTTCGTCAATTATGTCGACTATGACACACTTCCTCCCGGCCTCATGCCCTCTTACCTTATAGCAGAGCCTCCCAACCTCTATGGCTGGCACAGGTCAACACCTAGGCTCCTCAAAGGGGGGCTCACTTAAAAAGTTAAGTCGGCGACAGCTCGTCAGCCTTGACTTCCTTGTCGCCAACTAAGAAGTACCTGCCGCTCTCCCTCACCTCTTCCTTCCATACGGGTGCCTCGTGCTTGACCTTATCAACGATCCACTGCAGCGCAGGGAAAGCCTCAGCCCTTCCCTCTGCCGAGACCCCCACAACCATTGTTAGCTCCCCAGGTCTCCTGGTCCCGACGTAGTGGGCAATGAAGACCTTCGACAGCTTGAACTCCTTAATGGCTTCCTCGCCTATCTCCCTGAGCTTGGCCTCAAGGAGTTCCTCTGAGTGCTCATACCTGAGCTCCTTGACCCTCTCGCCCCTGTTAAGCCCCCTCACCACCCCTATGAACAGGGCTAGGGCGCCCACACGGTCATCGCTCCGCAGGAGCTTGACTACGTCAGCTAGGTCAACAGGCTCTTCGCTCAGCACCCTTACAATGACCCTCTCAGAGCCCCCAGAAGAGGGGGGCAGGACGTGGACTACGGTGGCATCGTCCGGTATCTGATCATGAGGCCTTAGGGTCCTCCCGTTGGCTATCAGGTACACTCCTATGCCTAAGGCCCTCAGGGACCTAGGCAATCTGGCTTCGAGCAGGGACAGCAGGTCGGCAGCCCTGCAGTCGTCGGGCACCTCCAGCTCTATCTCATTTGAGCCTGCCTCCTCGCGAAGCACAGAGTAAAGCCTGACCTTTACCTTCCTCACGCTATCACCTTCTTCTTGGCCTCCAGCCTCTTGCTTAGCGCTTCCTCAAGCTCTTTAGAGAGGCGTATGGAAGAGCTCTTAATGCAGTCGCCTTCAGCCCTCTCTACTAAAAGCCTCAGGAACTTAGCCGCGCACCTAGCGCTATGGAATGCCAGCTCCAGGTCACCTCTCCTTATCACTATTCCCTGGCCCTCGTAGAAGGTCCTACCGCATACGAGGCACTTGTACTTGGCGCCCTTGACCAAGCCCTTCCCTGGGGAGTTAGGGCGCAGAGCTATTTAAGGCAGGGAGTGCAGAGGAGAACGGTTTGCGTAAGGGAAACAGACTGGATAGGCACATGGTGCCATAAATGGAAAGGCCAAGGCTACATCCAGTCATAGAGAGCCTGATACGGGAGCGAGGCTGGGCAGGGCTAACTCTAATGCAAGTCAGCGGGGCCAGGGCCATACTCGAGGGCAAGAACGTCCTTATAACGGCCCCCACAGGCGAGGGCAAGACCGAGGCCGCGCTCCTGCCGCTCCTCAGCCAGCTCGCCTATATGGGGTCGGCTCAGCCCGTTGCCATAATTTACGTGACGCCCATGAGGGCGTTGATAAATGACCTGTACAGGAGGATAAGCTACTGGAGCAGACCCCTAGGCTTCAGGGTCGCAAAGAAGCACGGCGATGTGCCGTCCCATGAGAGGTCCGCAAGGCTACGTAACCCCCCTCACATATTACTGATAACTCCCGAAAGCCTTGAAATAGACCTTGACTGGGCGCCGCGATTTAGAGAGTACTACAGGAACGTAAAGGCGGTAATCGTCGACGAGCTTCACGAGCTGCTTTCTTCGAAGAGGGGAGCGCAGCTGCTACTTCTCCTTGAGAGGATAAAGGAGCTTGCCGGCGACTTCCAGAGGATAGGTCTCTCCGCAACTTTGGGGGACCCGGCAAGGGCGCTAGAGGTGCTGTCCGGCAGCAGCAGGAGGCCGAAGGCCATTGTTGAAGGGCGTGGCTTCAGGCGATTCGAGTTCTCCATAGAGTATGTCCCCGACGAGGATGACCCGTGGCCTGCGGTCGTTAAGGGCGCGGTCGCTAGCATCTCAGGCCCTACGCTCATCTTCGTCAATAGCAGGTACGTAGCCGAGAAGATAGGGCATGAGCTCCAGGCGATAGGCCTAAAGGAAGTCTATGTACATCACTCAAGCGTCTCAGCGGACGTCAGGGAGGCTATCGAGCAGAAGCTTCGCTCAGGGGCCGACGTAGCCGTAGTGTGCACTAAGACCCTGGAGCTGGGCATAGACATAGGTGACATCAGAGGGGTTCTCCAGATAAGGTCACCAGGCTCTTCGTCAACACTTCTTCAGAGGGCTGGCAGAAGTAACCACTCGCTCGGAGGCGTGTCGAGAGGCACAGTAATAGCGGTAGGACCTGTCGACTTTGCTGAGGCGATAGCAGAAGCCAACATGGCCAGCCTTGGTCAAGTCGATGATCACATACTCGACATGACCCCCATCGATGTAATAGCAAAGGAGGTCATAGGCTACACGCTCGCGAAGGGGTCAACAACGCCAGACGAGATGTACGAGGTTTTCAGGGGCGCAAAGACGTTCAATGTGTCGTATGAGGACTTCCTAGGGCTAATTGATTACATGAAGAGAAATGGTGTCCTGGAGGAGTCAGGGGGCCGTCTCAGGGTTGGGAGAGCCTTCTATAAAATATGGAGGCTAAGGGATAAGGAGGGAGGGAGCTGGGCAGCCAGAGACTTTACGGACTTCTTCTCAACCATACCGAAGAGGGACTTCTTCACAGTCAGGTCTGGAGACTTAACGGTAGGCTACATAGACTCCTACTTCGTTTACAGGAACATACGTCCTGGCGATATAATTAGGCTGGCAGGCATGACGTGGCAGGTCATAAGGATCGATGAGGTTAATGAAAGGCTTGAGGTCGCTCCGGCTTCTGGAGCAGCTGAGATACCGCTTTGGCGCGGCGAAGGTGTTGAGAGGTCAAGGGCCGTAGCGCTGGAGTTTTACAAGGTAATATTTGGTGATGAAAACTGCAAGGTGAGCTGCAGCCGGGAAGGCCTATCGGAGCTTGCACGGATAAGACAATGGTATGTGGACAGAGGCCTAAAGGTTGACAATGATACAGCGCTTCTAGAGGTCGTTGATGATGAGCAGGTATTGCTCGCGCCGCTCGGCTCAAGGGCGTCGGAGACCCTGGCTTTAGTGGTCTCTTATCTTCTTATGAAGAACAGGGGGCTGGACGTCAGGTACAGGTCATCATTCTACGGTTTTAGTGTGACAACCGGTGACGCTGATCTGCTGGACCTTCTCATATCTATAGAGCCCAGCGATCTAAAGCGACTGGTCAGCGAGGCCCTGGAGTTCGCGCCCTCCTTCTATGAGGAGATATCACAGGCTAGGTACGACGTCGGTAAGCTGGGAGACCTTGACAAGGAGGCCGATGAGCTTTTCATAAGGTGGGTAAAGGAGTACATAATTAGCACGAAGCTTGATATCAGTGGCGCGGCGGAATTTCTATCGCGCCTGAGGGCAGGCAGGATTAAGGTAACACGGGTAGAGGATCCGCCGTCACCATTGGCAAAGGACCTGCTGTCGATGCCGTCGGCTAGGCCCTGGGTTCAGGACCTATCCAACAGTATAGCAAAGGCCCTAAGGGACTGGGCTTTCACCGCGATCGAACTGGCTGAGGAGTTAAACCTGCCCCTGAAGACTGTCGTCTCAAAGCTAAAGGACATGAGGAGGCCTGAGTACAACTCGAGAAGGGTTGTGGCCTTCCTTGACGTGGAGTCCCGTGAGTGGAGGTGGACTCTCGCCACAACGCTAGACCTACTGTCATCCCTCGAGGAGTTCAAGGAGAGCTTTAGCCCAATAGGGCTTGACGAAGAGTTCAGGCTCTCCATAAGGCGCGCCCATGACAGTGAGGCAAGGGAGAGGCTAGTAAGGCCAAGAGACGTAATAGAGAGATGGGACGAGATCTCTCACCTAATAGGGGCTGACGAAATTTTCGAGCTCCGCGTCGCCTCAGCGCTAGGCGAAGGGCCCACCGTTGTCTATCACCACGTAGATGGCCGTCTGGCAAGACTGCTGATCCTAAACGCTATAGCGTTTATTCAGAGAAACCCCAGGCTGGGAGGCAGGGTTTCGCCCTGACCGCGTGTGATGCTGTTAGCGAGATAAGGCTGGCGGCCTCTAGGGCGTCGGCCAGCAAGCTTCCTGACCTGGTTGAGATGTCTAAAGAGATGAGCGCGGAGGCTGACGCGCTGGCCAAGGTCTGTGAGTACCTAAGCGACGACTTGGGGCCTTTAGCAGACAGGCTTCGTAAGTGCGTGGAGTCCGAGGAATTGCCGTGCGTAACAACAGCGCTAGATCGCCTGAGGCAGATCATTAGGGCCTCCGCGCGGACTATACAGGTAGCGGCGGGGCTTCAGATAACGAGAGCTATATCGGGCCTCGTCTTGTTAACCATTGCCCTATTTTTAATGTTAACCCCCCTCTCGGAGCTTGACCTAGAGGTAGCCCCTGTTGTGGCGGGGCTGTCAATAGCTTCGCTGGCCCTTTACGCTAACATTTGGTCAAGCCCCATTTCATTAGTGGGGGCCATGATTTTACTTTCCCTTGAAGTAGTTGAGGCTGAGGGGTCGTTCCTTGCCGCTCTGGCAATAATATCTGCCGTTAACGTGTTAGTGCTGTTAGTAGAGCTTCACCTCAGAAGGATTACAAGGCGGGCCTTGCGGAACCTGGTTACTATTTAGCTCTCGAGGCCGTTAAACGATGGGCTTCCAAGCGTTGATCTCGGCAGCTGGAGCCGCCGGCGGGATTCGAACCCGCGACCACCGGCTTACAAGGCCGGCGCTCTCGGCCCGCGCAGGGTCTACCGGGCTGAGCTACGGCGGCCCTTGTTAGGGTGGCCGGGAGGGCGTTAAAGGTGCAGCGGTGAAGGGAGTTGACGTTAGTGTTCGCCCACCTAGCGGGAGATCACCCAATACTGCCTGAGGAGGAGCTGAAGGGTTGCCTGGAAGCCGAGGAGGTCGTGTATTCCAAGGTCCTAGGCCTTGAACAGGTAATAGTTATTGAGGTGAACGACCTAGAGGCGTTTAGGAGAGCTGTTGAAAGGTCGTCTTATACTAAAGAGGGCGGTCTAGTGCTTACCGTGGCAGAGTACGGCGATGAAGGCGCTCTCGCCGAAGGACTGAGGACCCTCAGGTCCATCGGGCTTGAGGAGGTTCAGGTCAGGGTCGAGAGGATAAAGGGCTCCTTGACCCCGCGGGAGGCTGTGGACCTTGAGGCCTTGTTGATAAAGGGCTCCCTGAGGGCTGGGCTTAAGGTCAACCAATTGTCAACAAACCTGGTCAAGGCTTACGTGAGTGAGGGAGCAGTGCTCCTTGGCCTAGTGGAGGCCAGGAGGGCCTTAGGCGATGTAAGGGCTAGGTCGCCTCCTAATAGGCCGTTCTGGAGGTCTGGCGAGCTTGACGTCATGCTTTCCAGGGCCCTTGTCAACATGTCGAGGCTTAGGAAGGGGGACCTCTTTCTCGACCCCTTCTGCGGCACTGGCACATTAGCGTTCGAGGCAAGCCTGCTAGGGGCCTCGAAGGCCTTCTGCTTCGACATAGATCCCGCTATGTTAAAGGGCGCTTCAGCCAACGCCTCATACCTAGGCCTGACCGTGGGAGTCGTTCAGGAGAACTCAACAGCGCTTCCGCTGACAGGCGAGAGCTTCTACTCAATAGCGACAGACCCGCCCTACGGGCGCTCCACTAAGACAAGCGAAAGGTATGAGGAGCTAATGTCTGGTTTTCTGGAGGAAGCTCTAAGGGTCCTAAGGCCAGGGGGCTACTTGGTCTATGCTGGCCCCCTGGAGGCAAGGCCGTACAGGCTTGCCAGGGAAAGGGGATTCAGCATAGTAGCCCGCATAGATCAGTTCGTCCATTCCGCGCTGAGCAGGCAAATAGTGGTAGCTAAAAAGGTCATATAAAGGCCATAGGGCGTCCTTAGCCAGGGAGCCCTGTGGCCAGGCTCATTGAGCTGATGACGCTGGGGACTGGTGCTGCGCTGCCAAGCCTTGAGAGGTTCACAGCAGCCCACTTGCTAAGGGACTGGCTAGGTAACGTGGTCCTCCTTGACGCAGGGGAAGGGGTTCAGCACAGGTTGAGACAAGCAGGCATTTCCCCGACCAAGGTAGACTTCATAGCCATAACTCACGGTCACGGAGACCACATAAATGGCCTTCCTGGCCTGCTTCAGACGATGTATCTAAGCGGAAGAACGTCAAAACTGACTATTATCGCGCCTAAGTACCTTGAGGACTACTTGAAGAGCGTTATAGAGGTGGAGGGCTCTGAGAAGGCCTTTCAGGTGAACTTAGTGTCAATAACTGGTGACAAGGGCAGCTACGTGATTTCAGTGAAGGGGAGGGACAGGCTTGAGTTAAGGTGGTTCAGGACCTGTCATTCAGTGGAGTCCTATGGCTTCGTCCTGGAGTGGGTCCTAGGGCCTCGCCTGGCAAGGCCTGTCTACAGCGCAGAGGAGGCCAAGAAGCTCATGGAGACGGGAGAGGACGTCATAGTCCCTGCGCCGCTAAGGGTCGCATACACGGGGGACACGTCCCCGTGCGAGAACGTGATAGAGTCCGTGAGAGGGGTTGACGTACTGATACATGAGGCCACCTTCGACTCAACTATGGAGGCAGAGGCAGCGAAGTTCGGCCACAGCACCAGCGTCGACGCTGCCAGGGTGGCCAAGGAGGCCGGCGTGAGGAAGCTCATATTGACTCACGTTAGCACAAGGTACGAGGGCTATGAGGCCAAGGCGCTAGAGGAGGAGGCCCGCCAGGTGTTCCCGGACACCGTTCTTGCCTGGGACCTAGCGCGGTTCGCCTTGAAGGCCTAGGGGTCGGGCTCCCCTCTCTCCCACAGGGGCCTGCCCTTGGCCGTAGGCGGGGCGAGCCAGTCTATGACGTCCTTTATGTCTCCGCTGAACTCTATCGTGATCTTTATCGGGCCCAGGGGCGACTCGTCCTCCCATGTGAGAAGGCTTACCTTGCCACGCAGGGCTGCCTGCTTGTGAAGCAGTATGGTGAGCCTGCCCCCCTTGACGTTCTTAAGCATGTACGCCCTGGCGGCCTCCAGTATCTCCTGCGCTCTCAGCAGCCTGTGAAGCTTTGACAGTGATGAGAGCCTTGACGATGAAGCCCTTATCAACGTGTAGTCGCCCATGTCTATTTTCTCCGTTTCATCAGGGTCAAAGACGTTAAGTATAGCCTGCATCACCTTGGCTTCATCCTCAGTGGGCCTCAGTTGAGCCTCCACAACGACCCTTCCACTCCCCACGCCTGATCACCTCAACTATTCTCTTCACGGAGGCCATCAATTCCTCTATACTTCCCTCATTAACTATAACAAAGTCGGCCGTGGCTATAACGTCGCCGATGCCGTACTCGAGGTTCTTCCGCTCCCTGAGCCAGAACGTGTCAAGGCCCTTCTCGCCCTCCCTTGAGCGCGAGAGGTACCTCCTGAGCCTTATCAGGGGGGCTGCGTGAACAGCTATTACACAGGTCGGCGCTAGGGACCTAAGAACCTCGACCTCCTCCGGGCTCCTCAGGCCGTCAACTACAATATAGTCGGCCTTAATGCCCTTCAGCCTCTCCAACAGAAGGACGCCAACGGCCCCGCGCCCGTGCCTGGACCTGAGCTCTGTCGCCACCTGCTCTATGTTCTCGGCGGTGAGGGGTAGCCCTCTGCGAATCACTTCATCCCTTACAAGGTCACCCATGACAAAGAGCGGCGCCGAGAGCTCCTGGGAAAGGGCCTTTGAGACTGTGCTCTTACCGCTGCCAGGCATGCCGGTGACTGCTATTATCAACATGGGCTTCTCACTGCTTGTAGCCAATTCTCCTCAGGAACTCCTTCCTCTCCTTTACGTCGTCCTCGCTCTCCACTCCAAGGGGCTTATAGCCGTCGCTTACGCCTATTAACGCCCTGCTCTCCCCAAGGTCAGCCACGAGAACTTTCACTGGGTTCGCCGTAGCTACCTCTACGGAGACGACCTCCTGGACGTGCTTAATGGCGTTAAGCACGTTAATAGGGTACGCGTCCCTTATGTACACGACGAACACGTGGCCGGCCCCTATCCTTAGGCAGGTGTCAGTAGCTGTCTTCATAAGCTCAGGGTCGTTTCCATCCCTCCTGACAAGCCTCTTGCCTGAGGCCTCGCAAAACGCTATGCCGAACTTTATGTTAGGTACTGAGGTAACTAAGGCCTCGCGGAGGTCCTCGACGGTCTTTATGAAGTGACTTTTACCTATGATTACGTTAGAGCCCTCCGGTATAGGAACATCTATAACCTCTATCTCTACCAAGGGCTACACCCCATTAAGTCACAGCCGGTTCCCTTTATTAGCTCAGCCCTCGGAGGCCAGCTGTCTAATCCTCTCCTCAAATTCAAACTTCTTCAGCTCAGGCAACAGGTAAGGGGGGATGCACTTCTTCCACGAGTCGGAGCCGCTGAGCACGAGTTGCCTTATCTTGGTACCGCTGCACTCCTCCCTGTTAAACATAGGCTGCCTTATGGCGGCAAGGCCCATATCAGAGAACAGCCTTAAAACTAAGGGGTTCCCTGACACCACGCCGTCGAAGTCGCCAAGGAGCATCCTGAGGTACTGGACCCATACCTTATTCATTTCTATATCCATGACAGGAACCACGTAGACCCTGCGGCAGTAGTCAGGGCCCAGCTCATTGGCCAACACTTTATTAAGGAGGTACAGCCTCTCACCAGCGGTCAATGGGTTCTTGAGGGAGAAGCTGTCCTGCGCCGACCCTATTACTATGACTAGCTCCTCCGCGAGCTCGAGGGCGTACTTAATGGCGGCGACGTGTCCCATGTGAGGCGGCTGAAACCTGCCTGGGAATAGCAGTCTCCTATACTTAGCTGACACGGCCTTCGAACCCGCACACCTTAACCCTAGAACAGGAATTTATTTGGCGCATTTGCCCTCATACTTGACCTTGGCCGACCCGGACGACGTGATCTTTGCGGAGAGGGTCACGAAGGAGGCTGAGAGGCTGGCCGAGAGGTACGGTTACCTGCCCTATATCGTTGAAAGGTACCTTGAGCTTCTGGGTAACGAGGCTGAGGACCTGCTTGAGTCCAACGAGTTCCCCATGCCGGACGTTCTCAGGTGCAACGACTACAAGATCTCGTGTAGCGAGCTCGTGTCAAGGCTAGGCGAAATGGGCTTCGCGATCGCAAAGGTGCCCTTCCTGCCCCATGGCTACGAGATAACGGAGTCCCCCATAAGTCCTGGGGCTACCCATGAGTACCTCAAGGGCTATTACTACCTGCAGGACCCCGGTTCCATGCTGGTGGGCTATCTCCTTGGGGCCAGACCAGGCGAGCTGGTGCTTGATATGGCGGCGGCCCCTGGAGGTAAGGCGAGCCAGGTCCTTCAGCTGACCAGGGACTCGGCGACGCTTCTGGCCGTTGAGCCTAAGAGGGAGAGGGTCAAGGCCCTTCGCTCTAACCTACAGAGGCTGGGCTTCAGCAACTTCATAATAATCAAGGGTGACGCCATGAACGTCAGCGTGCCTACAAGTCCTGACAGGGTTCTGCTCGACGCTCCCTCAAGCGGCGAGGGCATAATACGAAAGGACCCTTCCAGGAAGAGAAAGACCACTCTAAGGGACCTGAGGGAGATACACAAAAGACAGGTGAACCTGCTGAGGAGAGCGCTTAGCCTGGTGAGGCCCGGCGGGGTTGTCCTATACGCGGCCTGCTCAACAGCAGTCGAGGAGGGCGAGTACGTTGTCCATAAGTCGCTTGCAGGACTAGACGACGTTAAGGCGGAGCCTATAGTGGAGTTCCCCTTCAGGAAGGCCTTTGAGGAGTATAGAGGGCTACGATTCGACGACAGGGTCTCGGCATGCGGAAGGCTGTTCCCTCACGTTCACGGCACGGAGGGCTTCTTCGTATGCAGGTTAAGGCGCCTAAGCTGAGGGCCTTAAGCGACGCTGAGCTGAGGCTCATCGAGGAGTTCGCAAGGTCGATAGGGGTTAAGCCGAGGGCCGTGGCCTTGAACCCTTATGCCCTTGAGGTCCCAGGCGGCGCATACCTTGATGTCTTTGACTTGCCAACGGCGTTGATCAGGGTTATTGAGGACCTCAGGTCCGTTTACGCCGGAGGATATTACGTAGGGTCCTTGACCAAATCCGGGTTCGTTCCAGGGCTACCTCTGGCCCAGAGGCTGTCAAGGCTCTGCGACCTTGGCCTGAGATGTATAGTACTTGACCTGTACGGGGCTAGGAGGTTCCTTTATAGAGAGCGTGTCACCAATGAGCACGTGATAAGGTTCTCAGAGGGGCTAGCAGTAGTCGTGGACCCTCAGGGCGAGGCCATAGGGTGGGGGATAGGTAGAAGGGTCAGGCTTAAAACCAAGGTTGAAGTCCTGGTTGAACCTGTGAAGGACCTAGGCTGGTACCTGAGAAGGGGTGGTTAACGGTGCCCATTCAGGAAGGCGATTTCGTGTTGGTGAATTACGTAATAAGGGTCGTGGAGGGCGGCAAGGAGTTAGTTCACGACACAAACGTCGAGGAGGTGGCTAAGAGCGCTGGGATCTACGAGGCCAACAGGAGATACGAGCCCTACCTTATCGTGGTGGGCCGCAGTCAGGTCCTGCCAGCGATAGACGAAGAGCTTAGGTCTATGGAAGTGGGCCAGAAGAAGGAGTTCATCGCGCCTCCCGAGAAGGCCTACGGCCCCTACCGTGACGACCTTGTGGTAAGGGTGCCGATAAAGCAACTCATGAGGTACGGCATAACGCCCAGGGTCGGCAGACAGGTCGAGGTAGGTGGAAGGATAGGGGTCATAAAGAGCGTCACAGAGAGGTTTGCGTATATTGACTTCAATCATCCGCTGGCTGGGAAGGAGTTAAAGATAGAGCTCACGGCCGTCAGGAAGCTGGAGAGCCCTGAGGAGAAGATCAAGTACCTTGTCATGAGGTACATGCCCCTTAAGGAGGGTGACTTACAGGTCACAGTTAACGACGGCGAGGCAGAGGTGAGGCTAACTCGTGAGGTACTGAGGTTAAGTGACCTTGAGTCTAGGCTTCAGCTGCTAAGCAACGATGTCAAGCAGTTCTTGGGCCTCAAGACGCTTAGGATAGTAATCGAGCTGCCGCTGGCCGAGGGGGCTCAGGCCCCCAAGCAGGCCGAGGGGGCAGCTCAAACTAGCCCTCAGAGGAGTTAACCTCAGCCCCCCTATTGCGGGGAGGGGACACTACAACCTTCCCCTTCAGCCCTACCTCCCTCATCGTCTCCAGTAGAAGGTCTGCGTCACCCCTTGCTGACGTCTCATCCTCTGCCAACGTGTACATGGCGGGCCCCCAGCTTGACTGGGCCAGGAAAATCCTGTGCCTCCACGCCTCAGCTGCCAGCGCAGCCAAGGGCCCCCTGTAGAGGCCTCCCTGAACTCGGGAGAAGAACGCGCCCGTGGCCCGTTGAAGTTCCCTGAGGCCCTCAAGGGCGTCCTCTATATCCTCTCTTGCTATTCCGGAGGCGAGCCTCAACGCGCCGGCCGCCATCATTGACAGAAGGCTTTCATGGGCCCCCCATTTGAGGCTCTCCATCACGTCCTCCTCCTCGCGTTCGTTGAGCCCCCTCTCAACCTCTGGTATAACTATGACGAAACGCCACCTCTCAGGGACTTGAAGCCTTAGCAGAGGCCTTGGCCTGCCTGGCGTGCCAGCATCCATCACGAAGCCCCCTTCCTCAAAGAGCAGAGTCCCAACCCCGCTGACCTTGGCCCTGCCAAGCTTCTCTGCCGCTACGGGGGCCGGGTCGGGACGCAGGCCTAGGAGCAGCTGAAACGCGCGGTACGAGGAGAGTGAGACCTGCGTCCCGGCCCCGAACCCGCTGTGCAGAGGGGGCGCCTTCAGGACCCTGAAGCAGTAGCCGTTGACACCAGTCGCCTTGGCGGCCTCATCAACGTACTGCTTAAGCTCGATGGGACCCTCGTAGCAGGGCCTCTCCGACGGCGTAAGCTCGGCCTCGAGCGGCGGCTCCTCGACATAGAACCCCGCGGAGCCCCACCTTACAGACCACTCTCCAGCTGCGTAGTAAAAGCCTGCGTGAAGCCTTGAGCCGGCCCTGACCCTGACAACTTTAGCTATGTCGGTTCCCTGGCTTCGAGGTTACCGCGGGTTAAAAAACGGCAGAAGCGCGCCATCGTGAAGCCCCTCCAGGATTGCGACAATAAAACAACGGCAGAGGTTTTCACCCTTATTAGCCAGAGGTTATAAACTTTGCGCAGGGGTGACGTTAGTGAGGCTGGTCACGGTCAAGATGCCTGATCTCTATGTGAGAGCCATAGATGAGCTAGTTAAGGAGGAGAGGTACTCGAGCAGGAGTGAGGTGATAAGGGTCGCGGTAAGGGAACTGCTTAAAAGGGAGCTCTGGAGGGAGACCTTACTCACCGACGAAGTGGAGGTAGGTGAGCTTGAGGCGGTAGAGGTCGGTTAATGCCTTCAAAGGACGCCTTTTCATTTAGGGCATGTCTCAAATGCAAAGGACCTCTATTTGACGTCATTCATACGATAATTATATATCATAATCAATGGACGACTCTAGCGCTTCCACAAAGGCCTCAAAGGCGTCATCAAGTCTTGCTGTCTTTACATAGGTTTCGTAGGCTATCTCAAAGGCCTCCGCTATTACACTACGACCCTCTCTGCTTCTGGAGAGCTCCTCCATGATGGCGTTAAGGTCTGGCCTTCTGCGTTTAATCATCTCAAAGATCTTGTTTGCCAAGGCCGAAGGTGGTATCGGGGGCATCGCTAGTCCTGCGGCCCTCTTGAAGCGGGAACCTTTTTAGAGTTAAGGCGAGAGCCCTATGAGGCAACGACCGTGAAGAGGACAGTGACTATCTCTGTAGCCCCAGGAGGGCTGCTAGTTCAAGGCCTCGGCAGGCCAAAGGAGGTTCAGCTTCCGGAAGAGGTGTTAAAGTGGGCCTCGGACCCAGCGGTCCTAACGATATTGGAGGACATACTTGAGGACCCGGGCTTTAGGGCGCACGTGACAACGGGTGGCGCGCTGCAAAGTCTCGTCATGCTCCTCTACGCCATGTATATTGGAGTGCCGCCATACAAGGCCGCTAAGTCCTTGGGCACTTCGCATGAGAGGCTCTACAGGCTAGAGAGGGGGCTGAAGAAGGAGGGTCTTTATTACATGATACGCTCTAGGCTTGAGATCCTGAGGGCCTTGAAGGGCGGTATTGACGTCAGTCGCTGATAGTCATGCGCTCATGACGTGGTCATAGGGAGCGCTCCGCTGACCAGACATTTTACTTCGCTTAGCCATGAGGGACCTCTATGGGGACTATCCTCAAGGTCCTGGCAGGCTCAACGGCAAGGGCTAGACGTCGTCTCTAGTAAGGCGCATAGGCATTTATTAGATATAAGGAAGCCTGAGCAGGGGGACTCCCAATGCCTCTGCTGAGCAGGAAACCCCTGCCCGATGTAGGTGAGGTAGTCATTGGGACAGTTAAGGAGATCTACGACTATGGCGCTTACCTCGACATTGACGAGTACGGCGGGCTGAGGGCCTTCCTGCCCTGGAGCGAGGTCTCCAGCAGGCCCTTCAGGAGCATAGACGAGGTGATAAAGGTCAACGAGAGAGTGGCTGCCAAGGTGATAAGGGTAAATAAGGTCAAGGGACAAATCGACGTGAGCCTTAAGAGGGTAACAGATGACGAGCGTAAGAGAAAGATGACGTGGTGGAAGCGGACTCAGAAGGCCGTTAATATAATCCTCATGATAGCTAAGGACCTTAAGAAGAGCGAGAGGCAGGCCTATGATGAGGTTATCTGGAGGCTTGAGGACAAGTACGGTGACGTTATGACAGGCCTCGAGTTAGCCGCCATGGAGGGAGAGAAGCCCTTAATCGAAGCCGGCGTCCCTCAGGAGTGGGTCAAACCGCTCGTAGAGGCCTCCAAGAAGTACGTTGAGATTAAGAGGGCCAAGGTCAGCGCGGTCGTCACCTTGAGGACGCTGGACCCTGACGGTATCGACAAGATACGCTCTGTGCTGGAGTTCATAGAGGGCTCCGCAGGAGGGGCCGACATAGGAATCAGAGTCTACGCCATAGGTGCGCCTAGGTATAGGATTGAATTAGTGGGCACTGATTACAAGGCCCTTGAGGAGAAGTTGGAGGAGTTGTCAAAGGCTCTTGCTGAAAAGGCTAAGGGGCTTGGCCTCGAGTTCTCCATGGAGAGGCTCAAGGAGTAGCCTTAAGGGGAGTGCTAAGCCTTGCAGTGGCTTCTAAGGAGGTGCGTAGTGTGTGGCAGGTACACTTTGGCAAGAGATAGGTGCCCATATTGTGGAGGCGCCCTGAGGGTCCCTCATCCGCCTAGGTTCTCGCCTGACGACAAATACGTCAAGTACAGGTACGAGTTAAAGTACAAGGGAGGGCTTAACCAAGTATAGCCTCGACCTTGCCCAATATCTGGGCCTTTCCCCCTCTTGGCTTCACGAGAAGGGCGCCGCAGGAGAGGCACCTGACCGGGAACGTGGCGTGACTGAAGACCACCTGCTTATGGCCGCAGTTGGGGCATACGACCAACAGGAACCTACTCTTTGGCTCGGGGATCAGGACCTTCCTCTTAGGGACTCCTGGCCTCACGGACAAGGTTATCACCTAGTGGCCTCGACAAGCTCTAACTTCTTCAGCCTGATGCCCAGGATTAGCCTCTTGTAGCCGCACTTGGTACACGTTATGAGGAGCACTTGCTTCTTTGTGGTCTTGGCGAACCTCTTCTGCTCAGGCTTCCTCTTGCTGCCATAGCCCTCGTTCTTCCTCAGGTACCTCCTCTGGCCCTCAGCCAGGGTCCTCCTCTTGCCAGCCTTGTACAGGGATACCGTGTGCTCGGTGTGCGTCTTGCACCGGGGGCAGTAGGTCCTGATAGTCTTCGGGAACTTCAAGCGCAGGCCCTAGGCCTACTAAATGA
>JAKLZP010000033.1:0-9697 GCA_022015155.1 Acidilobus sp.
AAACCCTTACAGCGCCTTGGCGGTCGCCCAGAGAACCCCTCCCCTGCCCCTCAGCTCCAGGTCCTCCTTGATCTCCACCTCAGCCTTCAGCCTGAGATCAGCCGACGAGGGGCCCGCGTAGAGTTCATATGTGCCCGCTGGAACCAGCAGGCGGCCTCCTGGCATGTAGACGGAGAGGGCCTCAAGGCCTACCTCAAAGCTGGCGGTCTTTGATTCGCCGACCCCAAGGCGGACCCTCCCGAAGCCTATCAGCTCAAGGGAGGGCCTCTCGTAGAGCCTTGAAGGGGGCGACACGTAAAGCTGGGGCACCTCCTCAGCCTCCAGGGGCCCTTCGTTAGTGAGCTTCAGGCCGACCCTCAGCACGCCCCCCTCGAGGCCTGCCCTGAGGTCTGAGTAGGTGACCTTTGAGTAGCTGAGGCCGTGACCGAAGGGGAAGAGGGGCCTTGGCCTTCTGACAGTTATGTCTGATGCTGAGGACCTGCGGAGGCCGTGGCGGACCGGTACGTCGCCTACGGAGGAGGGGATAGCCACAGGCAGCCTCCCTGAGGGGTTTACGAGTCCCACTAGGGCCCTGGCTATGGCGTTGCCCCCCTCCTCGCCGGGGTAGAAGGTAAGGAGTACCGCTGAGGCGGCGTTAATTACATCCTCTGGCAGCGATACGGGCCTGCCCGCGATGAGGACTATCACAAGCCTGGCCCCTGAGCCGGCGAGGGACCTGAGCAGCCTGAGCTGGCAGTCAGGGAGCGTCGGGTCCCTGTCAACGCCCTCGCCTGAGAGGACCTCGCTATCCCTAAGCCAGAAGCCACCTGACCTCTCGCCCACGACGGCCACCACCACGTCATGGCCCCTGGCCGCCTCCCTGGCGCCCTCTATCTCATCATCTCTGCACGAAGCGAAGCCGCTCACGGGCCAATAGTCTAGCCTGGGCAGCAGCGGCCTGAGGCCCTCGAGGACCGTGACCACTGGCGTCACCTGCCTCCCGAGGCCCCTGTGCGCCTGGAGGTGGTAGTCGAATAGCATGGCTAGGGGCTGTGAGGCCCCCGGTCCTGTCAGCAGGACCCTCAAGTCCCTGTTGAGGGGGAGTACGCCGTCGTTCTTGAGCAGTATAATTGCCCTCTCGGCCGCCTCCCTTGCCAGGGCCCTGTCCTCGGCTGTCTCAACAGGGCCTCCGTCGTAGCTCACGTAGGGGTTTTCCAGGAGGCCAAGTGAGACCTTCACGGCCACGACCCTCTCCACGTGCCTGTCAAGTATGTACTCGGGCAGCCTGCCCGACCTCACGGCCTCCACGAGGGACCAGAAGATCCTCTCCCTCATGGGCGCATAGCTGTTCTCAACGTCGATGCCAGCCGAGAGCGACAGCAGGGCCGCCTCCTCAGCGTTCCTGGCGACCCTGTGAAGCCAGAGGAGCCTGGTAATTCCCTCGGCGTCAGATACCACGAAGCCCTCAAAGCCCCACTCGCCCCTGAGCACTCCATCTAACAGAAGCCCGTTGGCGTGGCTCGGCACCCCGTCAACGTCGTTATAGGAGGCCATGACTGACAGGGGGCGGGCCTCCTTAACCGCTGACTCGAAGGGCACGAGGGCCAGGTTCCTGAGGTCAAGCTCGCCGACCCAGCTGTTGGCCCCGTTCCTCCCTCCCTCAGACATTCCGTAGGCCACGAAGTGCTTGAGGGTGGCCGCGACCCCGTGGGCCTGGACGGACTTGACGTAGCTGACGCCCATGGCGGCGGCGAGCCTGGGGTCCTCGCCAAAGGTCTCCTCGCACCTCCCCCACCTCGGGTCAAGGCATAGGTCCAGCACGGGGGAGAAGACCTGGTGCACCCCGAGGGCCCTTGCCTGCCTGCCTATCGCGTCGGCCACCCTTGACATGAGCTCCGGGTCAAAGGTGCTGGCCATGGCCAGCGGCGACGGGAAGGCTGTGGCCCCTGGCGCCATGAGCCCCCCGGCCGCCTCCTCCTCAATCATGGCCGGGAGCCTGGCCGTGGACCTCTTGACGAGGAACTCCTGGAGCCTGTTGAACTCCCTGGCCATCTGGGCGTTGTCAAGGAACGCCCCGTTCCCGTAAACCCTCTTGACTATGCCGACGCCGTACTTTGCTATCTCCTCTGCCTTCGCCTCGGAGAACCTCCCGCTCTCATCAAGGAAGTACGTGAAGGGCACGGCCTCGAGCTGGGCCACCTTCTCCTCAACGGAGAGCCTGGCCACGATCTCCCTGGCCCTCAGGATGTGCTCAGGCCTGATCGTGGCGTGAGGCAACCAAAGCCCCTAATAGCTAGAAGGCCTCCGGGTAAAGAGGCCTCACCTTGAGGCTGGCCCTTTACGTTAACAGGTACTCCGTGGAGCGCCTCTCGTCAGACAGCGTCCTCCTCTCCAGGCTCATCGACAGGGCCAAGGAGATGGGCTTCCAGAGGCTGTACCTGGAGAACTACAGGGACGGCGTCACGCTCAGGCCTGAGGTGATTGAAAGGCTGAGGGACGCCCTGTCGAAGGACTTTGACGTTCAGGGAGGGCTGGCCATAGGCACCTGGGGACAGGGGATGGGCAGGCACGGCAGGTGGCAGGTGACGGGGTGCTTGAGCGACAGGAGGAACGTGGAGGTCTACGTCAAGGCCATGGCCGAGCTGGCGGGGCTCTTCGACACAGTCCTAATAGACGACTTCTGGGCCAACTGGTGCGTTGACGATATTGAGGGGGTAAAGGAGGGCGACCTGCTCCTTGACGAGGCTGCAAGGCTCAGGCACGCAGCTTACTCCTCGGAGCTGCTCTACAGGGCCTCAGAGGAGGTCGTGAGGGCCGCAAGGGACGTAAACCCAAGGGTCAGGGTGGTCCTCAAGGTGGCCGAGTGGAGGGAGCAGTTCTACCTCAGGGGCCTTGACATAGGTCGCCTCGCAGGGCTCTTCGACGGCATATACGTGGGCACGGAGTCAAGGGAGGGGACGGCAAGCTATGGGTCCCTTGTAATAGTCAGGCTTGTTAACGAGCTCTCAGGGGGCAAGGTGGTCGGGGCCTGGTTCGACAGCTACTCGGGCTACTTCAACGGCGTGCCCATCTCGGTCGACCTATTCAGGTACCAGCTCAGGTACTCAGCACTCTCAGGCGTCGAGGAGGTGACCCTGTACCAGGGGACTGAGGTACTTGACGAGTCGAGGAGGGAGCACGTGAGGGCCTTCGCCGAGGAGCTCAGGTCCCTGAGGCCAGCCCTTGAGGGACCCCTAGGACAGACCCTCGGCGTTAAGGTCCTGCCCGTTCAGACCGCCTACCCCCAGCCCCATGACGACTATGCCCCTGACCTCCTGGCCGAGGCCGGGGTGCCCCTGTCCTTCGGGAGGCCGGGCGATGGTGACTGCGCCCTGATAACAGAGGGCGTCCTTAACGCGGTCGACCTCAGGGGCCTGCTTGAGGGGGGAGTAAGCCTGGTGGTCACGGGAGGGGCCCTGGCCAGGGCTATCAGGGAGAGGAGGGACCTCGAGCTCCTTGGCCTCAGGCCTGACGTGAGCCCTGAGCCGGCCGAGTTCACCGTCATAGAGTACGGGGGGCTGGTATCATCAAGGTCGCACAGGAGGCCCTGGGCCTATCCAGTGCTGCCCGCCCTGAGGGAGTCAGACCTCTCGGGCGCGAGGCCGCTGGCCTACGGCGTCAGCAAGGGAGGAAGGCTCGTTCTCGTCTATGAGGCCGAGAGGGGGAGAGGGCGCGTCTACGCCCTCCCCTTGACGGGCTACATGTACTACTTCACATATCATCAGCCCGAGGCCTCAAGGCAGGTCGTGAGGGACGTTGCGTATGGGTGCACGGGCCTCAGGCTCCTGCCTCCGTCGCCCAGCGACCTAGTTGACCTCTCCGGCGTCACGGTCACGGCCTTCAGGGGAAGGGCCTTCGTGAGCAACGAGAACAGGCACTGGATCAGGGCCCTCCTTGAGAGGAGGGGCGAGGGGCGCGTCGAGCTTGTCATACCGCCAGGGCGCGTAGCCCTTGCTGTGGGACAGGCTGTATACATTTTGTGACTCTTTTTTGTCCATTTTGTTTGATAAAATAACCCCTACACACATTTTTAAGCCTCAGAAAAGAAGCTAGGATTGGGTGAAAGTAAGAATGGCACAGGCTAAGGAGGTTAGGTACGACTGGTCCCACCAGAGGGAGCTCACCTCAAGGTACGTGCTCTGCGAGAGGCTGGGCTACGCCCTCTGCGCAGCCCTTTACGGGCTGACCATAAAGTAAGGCCTTTTTCAGCCCCTCCTGGTCCTAACCGTTAGGGCAGCTGCGGCGGCCACGGCTATGACGGCCACGGCCGCCGCCACGATAATGGGCGTAAGCAGGACCTCCTTCACTACCTCCGTCACAGTCGAGTAGAGGGTCCTGTTAACCGTGCTCGTCAGGGTCGTGGTCGAAACGGACGTCAGAGTTGAGGTCACGGTCCTGGTCACCGTCTGCGTGACCGTATAGGTCTGGGTGGCGCTGAAGTTACCGCAGAGGTCCCAGCTGTAGACCGTGAAGTTCATCAACATGGTGCCGTTGCGTGAGGCGTCCACCTCGGCCCCCAGCTGAATCACGCTCAGGTAGAGGCCTGACTCCCACTGAGTCCCGTTGAACTCGCCTACTATGTTGACGGCCGTCGATATGAGGTCCCTGAGGTTGACGCCGAAGACCCCGCGCGTGAGGCCGTGGTAGGCGCCTTCGCTGTAGTTGAGCTCGGGTACCAGTATTATCAGCATCCAGCCTGAGGGGCCGCCGTTCCTGGGGAGTATGAAGACCTGGTATGACAGGTTCTCCAGCTGCCCATCTATGATTGTAGGCATGGTCACGCTATGCCAGGTGACCCAGTAGGGCAGGCCCGCCAGGGACTGGTTAGCGTACATCCAGAGCATGAGCTCCACGTCGCTCGGCCCAAGCGAGGTGGCGCCGGGGTGCCTCACGAGCCATATGTCATAGGAGAAGTCGTTATAGCTCCCCTCCCTCAGCGACAGGGAGTAGTTAACAATGGACCACAGGCTGGGCACCTGGCCTGTAGGCATGGGGAGCCTGAGGAAGCTGTAAGTTGACGTCATGGTATAGAAGGGCCCCCAGGAGTAGTCGCCGTACATTATGTCAGGGAAGCCGACGACCGGAGTGAAGCTGAGGGCCCTGACAACGCCCGTTATGTTTACGTAAACTGCAAGGTGACCATCGCTGAGGACCATCGTGACGTTCCCGCTGCCCCCTACGAGGTTCCACAGCATGGGCGATATCATCGCTGTGGCGCCCTGCGGGAGCTTCATGAAATAGGCGTTGTAGTTGTTGAGAACAGCGTAGGAGAACAGCGTGTAGCTGGCGTTTGATATCATTGGGTAGCAGACTAAGCACTGGGCCGAGGCCTGAGGGGCGACTGCCAGGGCTAAGAGGATGAGGACAGCTAAGAGGGGCAGGGCCCGCCGGCTCAAGACCCTATATCCCCTTCCACAGCCCAGCGCTCTTGGAGGCGTAGTGGCAGGCCGCGTAGTGGTCAGGCTCCACCTGGGCCAGGCCCGGCTTAGTGGTCCTGCAGAGGTCGGTGGCCAGCGGGCACCTGTCGGCGAAGACGCAGCCCCTTATGTAGCCAGTCTTGAACTCTATCGTGGTGCTCGTTATGCGACCTGTCCACCTCTTTGAGATCAGCGGTATGGATTTCATGAGCAGCTGTGTGTAGGGGTGGAAGGGCCTGCTGTAGACCGCCTCTACGTCGCCGTACTCCATGACCTCCCCCTTGTAAAGTATGAGTATCCTGTCGGCTATGTATGAGGCCAGGCTGAGGTCATGTGTCACGAAGAGCACAGACATGCCGGTCTCCTTCTTGAGCTTGTAGAGCAGGTTAAGGATGTTTACCCTGAGGGAGGCATCGATCATCGAGACTATCTCGTCAGCTAGGAGGACCTTGGGCCTTATGACAAGCGCTCTGGCTATCATGACCCTCTGTAGCTGGCCCCCGCTGAGCTGGTGGGGGTACTTGTCAAGGACCTCGTCTGGGTTGAGGCCAACGAACTCCAGGGCCTCCCTCACGGCCTTCAGCCTGTCAGCCTCAGAGGCCTCGGGCATGTAGGTCTTTGCGGCCATCAGGAGCGGCCTGTTAACTCTGTAGAAGGGGTTGAAGGAAGAGTAGGGGTCCTGTAGGACGGCCTGGACCTCCTTCCAGTACCTCCTGTTGTCCCACCTCTCAAGCGGGACGCCACGGTAGAGGACCCTGCCAGAGGTCGGCTTCAGGGCCTTGAGAAGTACCTTGAGTAACGTGGTCTTCCCGCTGCCGCTCTCACCAACTATCGAAAGTATCTCGCCCTCCATGACGTTGAATGAGACGTTGTTCAGGGCGTAAATCTTGGTGGTCCTGAAGAAGCCCGTGCTGAAGACCTTGGTCAGACGATCAACCTCGTAGAGGACCTCCCTGCTCAACCCCTCTCACCCCTGTAGAGCCAGCACTTCACTAGGCGCCTGCCCCCAACGCTTACCATCGGGGGCTCCTCGCTTGAGCATATCGGCATAGCTAATGGGCACCTCGGGTGGAACCTGCAGCCGCTGGGCGGGCTCAGGAGGGACGGCGGCTCCCCCTTCAGGCCTGTCAGGGGCCTCTTGACTATCCTGACTCCAGGCTCGGGTATGCTGATCATAAGGCCCTTGGTGTAGGGGTGCTTGGGGTCCCTCAGGACCTCGTCCACAGGCCCATACTCTACTGCCTGCCCCCCGTACATCACCAGGAGGTCAGTGGCCACCTCATTGATGAGGGCTATGTCGTGGGTTATAAATATCATTGACTTCACGGCTCCGCTGTCCAGCAGGTCCTTGAGGTACTGTATGACGAGCCTTTGGACCACCACGTCGAGGGCGCTCGTGGGCTCATCAGCTATCAGGACCTCGGGGTCCAGGAGGGTGCTTATCAGTATGGTGACCCTCTGCCTCATGCCCCCGCTCAGCTCTATCGCGTACCTGTCAAGGGTCCAGGGCGGCAGGCCCAGCTGTAGGGCCCTCTCCCTGGCCAGCTTCAGCCTGTAGTTGAGCTCGTCGGAGGACGCGTCATGGGACAGGAGGAGGTCCCTTATTATGTCCCTCACCCTGCTCGTGGGGTTGAGGGCGTTCATGGCGTACTGGGGTATTATTGATATCCCTCTCGCCCTCAGCTGCCTCAGCTTCTCGGGGTCCATTGAGTAGATGTTGGAGCCCCTGTAGAGGACCTGGCCCGAGACCAGCCTGAGCGGGGGCCTTATGACGTTCGCCAGCACGCTGCCCAGCGTGCTCTTCCCGCTGCCGCTCTCCCCAACTATGCCCAGAACCTGTCCCTCCTCCAGGTCAAAGGAGATGCCGTCAACCGCCCTCACTGGGCCCTGGGGCGTGAAGTAGTAGGCCCTCAGGTCCTTTACCTCAAGCAGCTTCATCTCATGTCCCCCTCAGCCTCGGGTTGAACACCCTGTCCATGCCCATTGCTACTGCCGTGAGGGACGTGGCTATGAGTATGATAACTATGACAGGCGGCAGCCACCACCACCACCAGTTGTAGACCAGTGCCCCCCAGCCCCACGCGTAGTTCAGCATGAGGCCGAGGGTTATGGTGTTCCCAGGGCCCAGACCTATGGCGTCGAGCCCCACGTCGGCCATGAGGGACCCGTTGAGGGTCATGACGAGCATTATAGCTATGTAGGGGAGCATCTGGGGCAGGACCTCCGTCAGGGCTATGTTGAGCCCGCTCATGCCGTTGAGCCTGGCGACGGTTACGTAGTCCCTGCTCCTCATGCTTAGGGCGAAGCTCCTGTACGCCCTGGCGCCCCATGGCCAGCCGAAGGCCCCTATTATTATGGCCTCGAGCTGAAGGCTCGGGTGCTTCACTATGGTCGCTATCAGCAGGAGTATCGTGAACGTCGGTATGACCAGGAACGTATTGGTGAGGAAGTTGAAGACGGCGTCAACCGCTCCCCCTAGGAAGCCCCCTATGACGCCGAGGGCCAGCCCTATAAGGGTCGCTATCAGTGCTGCTACAGTAGCCACAAACAGTGTATTGCGGGTCCCGAAGAGGAGCTGGGACAGGACGTCCTGGCCGAAGCCCGTCGTCCCCAGCGGGTACTTCAACGAGGGAGGCTGGTTAGGCGGCCCAACAGTGGCGAGGAAGTCCTTGGAGGGGGCGACGTAAGGGGCCAGCAGGCCCATGAGGGCTACGGCCAGGATTATGATAAGCCCTCCCATGAAAAACTTCTCCCTGACAAGCGAGCCCAGCAGGGGGCCCCAAACCCCTTGCAGGCCCGCCGCCCTCCGCGGCCTCGGGAGCCTCCTGCTCAAACGCCTCACCTCACGTGCCTACCTCAGCGGCCCTGACCCTTGGATCAAGGACGCTGTAAAGGACGTCAACTATGTAGTTAGCGAGGAGCACTACGGTCGCTATTATCACGAACACGCCTGCCACAGTTATGTAGTCGTTCTCCGTGGCCGCCACGCCCATGATGTAGCCCATGCCGGGGTAGCCGAATATGAACTCAAGGACGTAGGAGCCGCCGACCACCGTGCCCAGGCTGAGCGCGAGGCCCGTTATCTGGGGCAGGAAGGCGTTCTTCATGGCGTACCTCGCAAGTATCGAGCCGCGCAGCCCGAGGGCCTCGCCGTAGCTCATGTAGTCGCTGTTCTTCTCGTTTATTATGAGCTGCCTCATGCCGAGGACCCAGCCGCCCAGGGAGACCAGCGTGACCGAGAGGAACGGCATTATCCAGTACTTTAGGAATATCTTTATGTAAGTCCAGCTCAGCCTAGGTATCGCCGAGTACGTGTAGCCGGTGGCCGGGACCCAGTGGAGCTCGACCGCGAAGACCATGATCAGTATGAGGCCGAGGACGAAGAACGGTATGTTGTTCAAGGCCACGAAGGCCACCATGGAGGCCCTGTCAGTGAGGGTCCCGGTCTTCCTGTAGCCTATCTGGGCCCCGAGGAGGTTACCTATGACCCAGGCCACCACGGTCGACGGTATTATGAGGACCAGGTCGTAGGGAAGAGACCTGGCTATGACCTGGTTGACCGTGGCTGGGAAGAACGCTATGGAGGGGCCGAAGTTGCCGTGGAGGAGGTCCTTCCAGAAGTTGACGTACTGAAGCCAGAGGGGCTCGTTGGCCCCGAAGAGCCCCTCGATGTAGCTCACCATCTCCTTGTACTCCTGCGGTGAGACCATGGAGCCGCTGGCCGCTAGGGACCTCTCCATGCTGGCCACCGTGATCTCGACAGCGTTATAGGGCAGCAGGCGCGGTATGAACCAGGCGAAGGAGACTGCCACGAACCATGTGAGCGCGTAGTACAGGGCCTTATACAGGGCGTGCTTCACGAACGGCGATAAGGATGCCATCCTCTTACCCGCTTGTCCTAGCAGCCAAGCGGAGATTAATAAGGTGTACTTTCGTGTAGCGAAAGACTAGCTTAAATTCATACACTGTATAGTATACATTGGGCGAACAACTTGAGAAGACTTGTACTCGGCCTCGTAGCGGTCCTGCTTTTGCTCGCCTTCCTCGTAGGCTTCGTGGCGCCCACGGCTGGCCTAGCACAGGTCAGGGCCCAGACGCCATCGCTTATAGCGCTGCCCAGGAGCGAGACCGTCTACATGGGAGGAGCCATTTGGGGCCCCATAACATCGCTTAACCCGTTCTCACCTTCCAACGGCCAGCTCGACGACTACCTGCAGAGCATGGTCTACCTGCCCCTGTTCCTCTTCTCGCCTGTCACCGGC
>JAKLZP010000034.1:0-8768 GCA_022015155.1 Acidilobus sp.
CAGGAACTCAACTACCTCGCCCACCTCCTCTGGTTTACCTATCCTGCCCAAGGGCACGTCAGCCATCTCCGCCTTCAGCTCCTCCTCATAGCTTATGCCCTTTGCCCTTGCCCTGCTCTCTATGACCTGCCTTGACCTGTCGGTCTCAATGTTGCCTGGCAGGACCATGTTGACCCTTATGCCGTACTTGCCGAGCTCCCTGGCCAGGGTCCTGGTGAGGCCTGCCAGGGATATCCTTATCACGTTGCTTAGGGCCAGGACCTCGACCGGCTCCCTTATAGCGAAGCTCGAGAGCAGCACCACGCTCCCCCTTGACCTCTTCAGGTGCGGCAGCGACTCCTGGATCAGCCAGACGGCGCTCAGCAGGAGCTGCCTTACCCCCAGCTCCCAGTCCTCTGGTGAGAGCTCCTCGAACCTGCCGGGCCTGGGCGGGGGAGCTATATAGACAAGCCCCTCGAGGCCCCCCATGGCCTTGACGGCCTCTGAGACCAGCCTCACCACCTCCTCGCGCCTCGTTATATCAGCCGTGACGCCGTGAACTTTGCCGAGGGGTGAGAGGGCCTCTAGCGCCTTCCTGACGTGCTCCTCCGAGCTCCCGTTTATCGTTACCTCGTGGCCCCTCTGGAGGAGCACCTTGGCCACGCCAAACCCTATGCCCCTGCTGGAGGCCGTGACCAGGACCCTCATGACCTGCACCGAGGGGCCTGGGGAAGGCCAGGTTAAAAGCTGGAGCTAATAGGTCCCGCCCAATATCGTAGACTGGCCCCGGTGATGCGCGAATCCGGCTGACTCGGTGAGGACCCATTGCAGCGCTGAGGGGCCTCACGCCAGCTAGGCCTTACTTTGCCACAGTCCCCTCAACCCAGGAGATGTAGTCGGTCAGCCCCTTCTCGACCCGCAGGGCCAGAACCTCCGGGACCTTGTAAGGGTGAACCCTCCTTATGACCTCCTCAAGCCTGCCGTAGGCCTCGTCGGTGGTCTTTATGAGCAGGAGGTCCTCCTCAGCCTCCTCGATCTTGCCCTCCCACCAGTACGAGCTGTGGACGCCGCTAACCACGTTAACGCAGGCAGCGACCTTTTCCTTCAGCAGCTCAAGGGCTATCCTCCTGCCCTCACCCTTTGGAGTCGTCACGAGGACCAGTAGGACGGCCATGATGACCGCCAGCGGTGGCGCCTTCACACGACCTAATAAGGCTGCCGGCCTTCTAATGTGAAGTCGGCCTCAGGCAACGCCCTTTACGTTTGCAGAGGCCCCTCTGGGCAAAAGCGACGCTGACTCGGCGTTGAAGGCCCTAGGAGGCCCTTAAAGGGCCTATCGTTCTAGGGCGGCTCCCTTGAGAGGAAGCCCTGCGGCTCGGCCACGTAGCCCAGTATGCCCAGGAGCTCCTCGCCCTCTGAGGTGGAGTAGCCTATGAGCCTCAGCTCGTCGCCTGGCCTGAGGACCTCAAACTCCACAAGTATCCCAATTGGGTCGTAGCCCCTCGTGTAGACCTCCTGGAGGACTAGGACCAGCCTCCTGGAGCTCCCCCTCCAGAGCTCAAGCTGTTGGACCCTCGGCTGAGGGCTCTGGTTGTAGAACCCGAAGACAACTATCGCCTTGTCAGCCGGGATAACGGTCCTCAGCAGCTCGTTGACCCCCTTCCTCACGCTGAACCTCCAGTCGGGCCCGGGAAGGCCCAGGTCCTCGGGCCTTAGCTGTCTCACCACCAGGCTCCTCGGCATGACGTGCCTGAGGAACGCGACGCCGGCCTGTATGGCCCTCTTCCTGGCCTCGAGGTAGACGCTGTACACGGTCTCCCTGGGCATTATCGAGGCAGGGTAGATCAGCGCGTACTGCCTCTGCTCAACTCCGAGGCCTGAGACGTCAATGTCCTCAAGCGACGCCTCCTCGCTAGTCAATCCCTTCCCCTTTCGGCAAGGCGCCTTGATAAAGGGTAAGTAAAACGCTTTATGTCGGCAATCTATGTATATATTAATAATAGGTCTGCCCTCTATACACTAAGAAGACCATGACGGACGACTACAGGCAGAGCCTCATCTACCTGGCAACGATGAGGACCGTGAGGAGCGTGGCGGCAGGCATAATATACGTAGTCTTCACCTACCTAGCCAAGGAGGTCCTCCACATATCTATGTTCGAGCTGGGCATCATATACGCAACGGCGGGCGCCGCGACGGCGGCCCTCTCGGTTGTTGTAGGCTACATAACTGACCTCATAGGCCGCAAGGCCTCCCTCTACATATCATCAGCGCTCCTCGTACTCACGCCGCTCGTGCTCCTTGTCCACCTGTCCCTGGCCACGGCCTTCGCCGCAGCCATACTCGGCGGCATATCGGCCACCGGGGCGATGGGCGCAGGAGGCGTGGGAGGCGTCGTGGGGCCCGTCCAGAACACCATAATTGCAGACCTCACGAAGGACCTGGAGAGGACCAGGGTCATATCGCTCCTGTCGTTCATAGGCAGCCTGGCCGCGGCTGGAGGAGCCCTCCTGGGCGGCTACTTCAGCTACTGGGACGAGCTGGTCATGGCCACCGTCATAGCGGCGGCCGCTATGCTCCTGATACTACCCATGAAGCTACCTGACGTAAGGGCCAGGGGCCTCTCAATGAGGTCAGCCTCCAACGCCTTTAAGTTCTCCATGACGGGCCTCATGAACGGGCTGACGAACGGACTTACGACGCCCTTCATACTCCCCATATTCGCTTACATCTACCACGCGCCCAGGGCCCTGGCAAGCGACGTCGTTGCGGCCGCCTCCCTCGTGGCCACCTTCTCGATGCTCGCGGCCCCTGAGCTTGAGAGGAGGATGGGGTTCCTGAGAAGCATAACCGTCACAAGGGCCCTCACCATACCCATAATGCTGGCCTTCCCCTTCGCGGGCAGCTTCTGGGTCGCAGCCGCCCTCTACCTCCTCTACCCCATGCTCAGGGTCATAGCGATCCCCGTTCAGCAGTCCTTCCTCCTCGAGCTCACCCCGCCTGAGGAGAGGGGGAGGGTCTCGGGCCTTAACCAGGGCTCAAGGCTCCTCTTCTCCTCTGTCGGCACCTACGTGGCGTCGCCATTCTTCGACGTATCTGAGGCGGGGTCTGTGGCGTCAGAGGCAGGGCCCGTGCCCATGTACGCCGTCCCCTTCTTCCTCTACGCAGTCCTAATGGCCGCTAACATCTATATGTACTGGAGGTTCTTCGCTAAGGACGAGGCGAGGCTCGCGGCCAGGAGGCAGGGCCTCGCCCCGGCCTTAGAGGGCTGACCGCTGAGGAGGAACGCCTTGAGGGTTCAGGACAAGCTGGCCGCCATATCGGCCATAAGGGTGCTCGGCCTCTCGCTGACCACGCCCTTCATAGGGGTCGCGCTCGAGGAGGCGTACAGGGTGCCGCTGGCCCAGGTATCCGCCTATTACGTTATACTAGCGGCCATGGGGGCGGCCGGGCAGGTCATTGGGGGCCTGGCCTCAGACAGGGCTGGCAGGGTCAGGGTGATGGCCCTCTCGGCCCTCACCGCCTTCGCCCTCCTGGCAGCGGCGGCAGTCCTCGCCAGCAGCCCCCTGGCCCTTGAGGCGCTTACCTCCCTTCAGAGCTTCTTCTCAGGCTCCTTCGCCTCAAGCAGCACAGCCCTCATAGGGGACTACTTCAGCGAGCACGCGGAGCTGGTCAAGGCCTATGGCAGGGTCAGGGTAGGCGCAAACCTGGGCTGGGCCCTGGGCGCTGTCGTGGGGGGCTCCCTCTACCAGCTCCTGGGCCTCAGGACGCTCCTGGCCTTCACTTCCCTGACCCAGCTTAGCACGGTGCCGCTGATCCTGGCCATCCGTGAGCCGACCCCTAGGTCATCTATGAGGCTTGAGGCCCCCTCAGGGCCCATGCTCCTCTTCCTCGGGCCCTCCTTCCTCACGTTCATAATAGCGGGGCTCATGGGCTACCCGTTAGTTTACTACTTCTCCGTGACCCTTGGCATGGGCACGGCGCTCGGAGGCTCGCTCCTCGCCCTCAACGGCGCCCTCGTGGTCCTGCTCCAGGACAGGGTAGCGGCCCTGGCCTCGAGGCTGAGGCCCTCGAGGGCCCTGGCCGCCGGCATGACGATCTACGCCATAGGCTATGCGATCCTCCCAGCCGTGAGGGGGCTGCCGGAGGCCCTGGCAGACATAGCCCTCATAACGATAGGTGAGATGGTGGCCCTCCCGGTCTCAAGCGCAGTGGCGGCGAGGCTCAGCAGCCCGTCCTCAAGGGGGGCCCACATGGGTGTGTACGGCCTAACAGGATCGGTGGCCAGGACCCTGTCGTCCTCTATCTTCGCGGCCCTGCTCTACGCGCTCCCTCCCTCTGAGGTCTGGGGCGTTGAAGCTGTAGTGGCTATGGCCTCAGCCCTAGGCTACCTCGCCGTGCTACGCTAGCCGAGGACCTTAGGGAGCTCGTCGCTGTTCACTATCGTGGCCCCGTAGACCCTCCTGTAGTACTCCTCCCAGTTCTTATCTATGCGGGCCGCCACGGCGTCCCTGACCACAACCACCTTGTATCCCCTGAAGAAGGCGTCAGCGGCTGTGTGCCTCACGCATATGTCTGCGTCGAGCCCCACCAGCACGACAGTGTCGACGCCCAGCGACCTGAGTATGTGGTCGAGCGGGGTGCCGTAGAAGCCGCTGTAGGCATGCTTCTCAAGCACGTACTCCCCTTCCCTTGGGGCTAGCTCAGGCACCACCTGGGCTCCCCAGGTACCCTTCATGGCGTGGGGGCCCCAGAGGGGCATCTCTATGTCGGTGCTGTAGTGGGAGTCGTTCACATATATCACTGGCCAGCCCCTCGACCTGAAGTGCTCAAGGACCCTCCTGGCAGGCTCAACTGTTGAGGCTGCCTCGGGAGTCTTGAGGGCGCCGTGAACGAAGTCGTTAAGCATGTCAATAATCACGAGGGCGGGCCTCAAGCTCTCACCGTGAAGAACAGATGTTCTCCAGGAATATAAGCGTGCCTCTGGCGCCTAACCGTTACCTCTGAGGCCATCTAGGCGGGGAGCCCTTAAGCCCCTCCTGGACCTAGACAGCTGGGCAAGGCCCTTGGCCAGGCCCATATACGGCCAGGGCTTCTTCCACGTGTCAAGGGAGGCCATATTCTACACCATAGTCTTCGACTACGCTGACGAGGAGATGGAGTACCAGCGCCTCCTCTCAGGCCCGCCTGAGGCCCTGAGGGCCGAGGAGGAGAGGCTCAGGTCAGAGATGCAGTCCCTCATGGACTCGGAGAGGGTCATAATAAACGGGGAGAGGGTGAGGCCCAGGGTCATCGCGGCCAGGGCCGAGGTGAGGGGGGAGCCGAGGAGGTCAACGGCCACCTTCCTCGTTGAGATGCCGTGGAGGCCTAGGACGGGGGTCAACGTCTACGAGGACTTCTACGAGCCCGACGTGGCTGAGTACGACTACGTGGTCTACTGGCTCATGCCCCCATGCGCCTCGATAAGGAGCTATGAGATGCCGGGGAGGGCCAGGGTTGAGGGGAGGCTCCTGGAGGTAAGGGTCAGGGCAGGCACCAGGGTTGAAGGCTACGAGAGCATAGCCTTTGAGCTGCCTGAGGGCTGCCTCACAGCACCCTGACTGGCACGCCCAGCCTGGCCGCCACCTCGGCCTGCCTTGAGTCAGCCGTGACCAGCTCAGCCCCAAGCCTGAGGGCGGCAGCTACGAAAAGCGCGTCCTGCATAGTCAGGTCCTCCCTTGACGATATCTCGAGGGCGTCCTTAAGCAGCTCCCTGAAGCCAATGACCCTCAGGCCCCCTCCCTCGGCGAGCCCCTCAAGGGCCTTCGCGGCGGTGGCGGGGTCGACCTTGCCTGCCCTGACCCTCCTGGCAAGGGCGTTGGCCGCCTCGACGAGGGCCAGGTCAACTATAGCGGCGCCTTCCCTCATGGCCTGCTCCACCTGCTCCCAGCCGTCCTCCCCCAGGAGGTACTTGACGAGGGCTGAGGAGTCGAGGACCCTCAAGTGAGGCCACCTGAGACCGGGGGCAGTATGGAGACGAAGTCGCCGTCCGATAGCTTCACCTCGCCAGCCCTGGAGGGCTCAGCGCTCCTCCCGTTGACAAGCACGAGCACCCTCCCAGCCATGGCTGACGTTAACCTGGGGCCGTGTATCCTCCCCAGCTCACCCAGCAGGTCAGCCAGGCTCGAGCCCTCCGGCAGCTCGAGCTCCTCCCTGTGGACGCCAGCTGCCTCGGCCAGCTGGCCCCCGAAGAGCACCGTGACCCTCAAGGCCTAGCTCACGAGCCCCTGGGGGCAGGGTAGGGCACTATGGGCACCAGCGCCTTCTCCTGGAGCTTGGCGAAGAAGTACCTCTTGAAGTAGGCTGCGTCGTTCACGTCAACGTAGGCCAGGGCGCCCTCGGGGCAGGCCTTCACGCAGGCCGGGTCGCCGCCGCAGAGGTCGCACTTAAGGGCCTTCTTCTCAAGGCGGTCTATTGTTATGACCCCGTACGGGCAGACCATGACGCACCTCTCGCAGCCGTCGCACCTGGACCTGTCTATGACCACAGCGAAGGTGTTGGGGTCCCTGTATATGGCGTCGTGGGGGCACACGCCGTCCATTGCGCAGAGGCCGCACTGTATGCAGAAGAGCGGGGCGTCGAGGGGCTCCCTCTCGAGCCTGAGCACATGGATTGCCGAGAGCTCTGGGTCGAAGACCTTGAAGTGCTCGAAGCTGCAGGCGAGCTCACACCTGCCGCAGCCAGTGCACTTCTCGGGGATCGCTATGAGCTGCTTCAAGCCGGGCCCCTCTCAGGCTGGGCCCCAGGAGATATATTACCCTGACCTCCTCTCGGCCCCAGCAAGGGATGAGGTCTAGCTCCTCCTTAACGCTAAGCCATTAAGTAAACGCAGGACTTACATCAAGGCCTGGGGCTCCGCGTTAAGGCCCTCCTCAGTCACCTGTTCAAGCCTTGTAGCAACACATAATAGCCGGTTTGGTGAGGTCCCCTTGACGGGGTCGACCTTGAAGTACTCAACCTACCTGATGGTCGGCGCCCTGACCTTTGACCTCCTGGTAGCCGTCGTCTACCTTATAGTGGCCCTGGGCATAGGGACCCCGGCCCTCGCCAGCGGCTTCTACGCCTTCCTCGGGGCCCTCATCTTCATACTCATAGGCATGGGGGCCTCGCTCGGCCTGACAGTGGGCGGCTACAGGAGGTCAATGCTGGCCGTGAGCCTTGTCTTCAACCTGGCCATGGCAGCCCTCATGTTCTACTTCAAGGCGGGCCTGGTCCCTGAGGCCGTGACGGCCCTGGTGGCCCTCGTCAACATAGCGGCCTCAGCCATGGCCTACTCCGCCATGGGGTCGAGCAGGGAGGTCAAGCTGCCAATACTTGGGGTCTAAGCCAGCTCACGACTGAGAGCTGAGCGAGGCCCTCCCGAGCGCGACCCTTACTGCCAGGGCGGCGGCCGCTGAGGCGAGGGCCAGGACAAGGCCGTACCCCAGGGGGCCGGCCAGGAGGAGGGTCAGCGGGGGAGGGGAAGAGGGGACCGAGCCGTAGTAGGAGGTGTTCTCAAAGGCGGGGAAGCCCCCGACCCAGGCCACGGCCGTCACGTTCAGGTAAGTTGCATCAGGGGGGACGGCCTCAGAGGCCACGCCTGACGGCGAGGGCCTCAGGACCTGCCTCACCAGGGAGCCCCCATAGTAGTACTCAACTGTCACGGTCCAGTTGGCGCAGGTCGGCCAGACGGAGGCGTAGGCGACCCCTCTGGCGGCCCTGACAAGGGCAGTGGCCGTCATGGCCTGGCCCCCTGAGGCGCCCTGGGTCTCATTGAAGGCCCAGAGCGAGGGGTCCGGCCTCACCGCTACCCCCTGGGCCGAGGAGACGCCCTCAGCCGTCTGGGACCCCTCAGGCCACATGGCCGGGAAGCAGTACCACTGCCCTGGCGGCGAGGGCGGCGACCAGGGCCCTAAGTAGTACCTCAGCGACGCCAGGGCGTCCCATGAGCCTATGATGGCCTCTGAGCCCTCGGCGTAGCCTCCCACCACGAACTCGGCGTCCATGCCTTCGGCCTGCCATATCACCATGGTCACGGGCTGCGGCAACATAACTACCAGGAGGGGCCTGAGCGAGGCGGACCCGTTGAGGCCGTAGTAGAAGGCCACGTAGTCCCCCTGGGCGGCCACGGCCAGCGTGAGGTTGAAGGGGGAGGTCACGTTTGTCCAGCCGGCCGAGGAGTAGAGGTAGGGGCCCTGCGGCGACCTGGCCAGGCGGGCAGAGCCCAGGACCACAGTGAAGTTCAGGGGCTGGCCGAGGCCCGGCTCGTAGCCCTCAGGCCCCGTGAAGTTCCAGAGGTTTACCCAGGCCCTCACGGCGTACCTTCCTCCCCCGAGCTCCCTGACCCCGGCCACGGCCTGGGCCCAGTAGTAGCCCGAGGGCGATGAGGTGTTCCCCGAGACCAGGTCAACGTTGAGCTGGACGCTAATTGAGCTCCCAAAGCCCTGGGAGCTGAAGGAGCCGTTGATGAAGTAGAGCCAGCCCAGGGCCGCCGTGATGGGTATCGGGGACTGGGACGAGTAGCCGAAGGTCAGGCTCGTGTTGCCCTGGGACAGGGCGCTCTCCTGGACACCGTAGTAGGTCGGGCCGACGGGGCTCGCGGCAAGCGCAAGGCCCAGACTCATTGTAAGGGCGAACAGCGCAATCAGCAGGGCGGCCCAGGGCCTGAAGGGCACAGGTTTACCCTACAGCCTTATGAGTGGACGCTGAGGGCGTAATTGCTTTAGTCCAGCTGAGGTGCTTAGGGGGACGAAGGGGGAAGGCCGCTTAGT
>JAKLZP010000035.1:0-8664 GCA_022015155.1 Acidilobus sp.
TCTATAAACTTTTAGGCAGGCTTATTTAAGGCCCCTTCGCAGCCAGCACCCTGATTACCTCATTAACCCTCGCCCTAAAGGCCTCGTAGCTGAACCCCTTCGCCACCTCCCTGGCCCTAGCCGAGAGCGCCTTTAGCCTCTCAGCGTCGTTAAGTAACGACCTAATGATATGAGCAGCCTCCTCAACGCTCGTGTACCCGAGGCCCTGGTCAATTCTTGATGCTATGTCGGTCCAGCCACCCCCGTCCCTGTAGACAACGGGCACAAGGCCTGCTGCAGCCGCCTCAGCAATTGCAATCCCGAAGTGCTCAGCGAAGGGAGGGTGAAGGTATATTGACGCCTGCGACATCAGCTCAAGTATCCTCTTCCTCGGGACGTCGGTCTCAAGGTGGAAGTTGCTTAGACCCTCAGACCTCTCCCTGAGGACCTTCATGACAGGGCCCGACTCAACGTTCGTGGCTCCAATGAGGTAGAACTCGGCCTCAGGCACGAGCCTGGCGATCTCTGGGATCTCGGCGACCCTCTTACCCCATCCTATTCTGCTTACCGTTAGCACCACCTTCACCCTGTCCCCACCTATTGACGAGAACTCCTCTATGTTAATCGGGGGGTGAACAACGTAGACCCTCTGGCTTCCGTACACCCACCTTACACGCTCAGCCGTCCAGTTGCTGTTGGTCATAACTGGCTTTGAGATATCGGTCATTGACTTCACTTTACTGATAGTAAGCCAGTTGTAAAGTCTCCATGGGAACCCCGTCCTTTTGCCCTGGATCGTCATAAGGTCTATCATGGCTGGAAAGTGGACGTAAGAGACGTCAGCCCACTTAAGTGGTATGCTGCTCCGTGTCTCAATTATAAGGTCGTATTTGTCCCTGAACCTCCTGGCTAACCCCGCCAGGTGGTCCACTATTACGAGCCTCCTGTAGTAGACGAAGCGCCCACTACGCCTCAGGAGCCTGGCAAGCCTAGGTTCACCAAGCACGATAGGCCTTTTAGCATCCTTCATGCCATCACTCAGCACTCTCCATACGTTCTCATCAACATAGGCCGTGTAGAGGTCTACCTCATGCCCGAGCTCTCTCAGGGCCCTACGCATCTCCAGCGCTAGCTTCTCGCCCCCGCCGGCCTCCTCAAAGAACGAGTGAATTATCGCTATTTTCAATGTAGTAGCCCCACAAGCCAGTTTACTTGAGAGAATTTAAAGCAGGTAGGACGTGCTAACCTTTAACCCTTGTTGTGCAAGTCGCCTCTTTTTCAGTGATAGCGCACCGGCGTTTTCACGTGCAACACCTCCTGCTTTAAGTTCGAGCGTGAAGGTTTAACAGAATCGTAAAGTAGAACCTTTCTTATTCCATATTCTAATGCCTTCGTCACATCAATAGTAATGAACCTGAACGGTTACAAAGCCGTCCTCGTGTTATTACATAACATATGACTTTGCAGATGCAAGGCTTAAAATAAGTTCTGTATTACAACTAGATGAGGGTATCGCTTCAGCTAAAGCTGTCAAGGTGATAAAGATGCATGATAACTACGAGAAGAAGCTGGTAGGTAACGCTGAGGCCTTCCTGAAGAGCAACGCTAACTCGCTCGCTAACAGGCGGGTTCTGCTGCTGAACGTAAGTAAGGAGTTAAGTTCGGCGCTGAACGTTATAGGCAACCTAAATTCTAAGGTCGTGGCGCTAGGTGAAACAGACGAGGTCTATGACCTGCCCCTCTACTGGAGGATAAAGTACATCAAGGCAAACCTAAGCGAGGTCAGGTTTCCCCACTCCCTGTTCGACGTGGTAGCGATTTTCATGAACTCGAGTAAAAAGCTCCCCAGCGAGGCCTTTGCCGAGCTTGCCAGGATATCAAAGCCTAACGCCAGGCTCTACCTGTTCCTGCTGAGCGAGGGCGCCCTGGAGGCTAGGGAGGACTACATAAAGTTATCAGGCAACAGCTTCGAGCTGGCCAACGACGAGGGGAACGTCCTGGTCTTCCACAACAGGAAGGCCGAGAGCAGGAGGTCTGTGAACACGATCTACGTCTACCACCCCAACCTTGAGGGCGACGGGATCACAGAATATGCCAGGCACCTGATCTACAGGCTGAGGAAGAGAGGCTTTAACGTCGTGGAGGGGCTACCGCAGGAGGAGGACGAGAGCAACTTCGTTTTAGTGGAGTTCGAGGAGGGGCTGTCCCTGCGCAATAAGATCAAGAAACTGGAAGAACTGCCAAGAAACTCCTATGTAGAGGTTCACTCGAAGATGCCTCATAAACCCAGAGGCGACTTGACTTACCTTTATCACGGGGTGCCATCGCATTACGGCTTAGACTTCTCAGGGATTCCCTGGTACTACGTGCCTCACATAGCATACGAGATAGAGCTTCCAGAGTCTAAGAAAACGTATGATTACTGCTCTTTTGGCTTCTGGCGTCGGTTTAAGCACTTTGACCGGATCAGGAAGCTAAAGGGGAGGAAAAAGCTGGTTATGAGCTTTAATTACGTGATGTTTGACGATAATTTCATTAAGGACAAGTGCAGGAAGATGTTAGGTCGTCCTCTAGACGTCATATGTGGTACTCCCCTGGTCTCGTCAAAGAACGTCAGAAGGCTCATAAAGTTAAGGTACTCCCTGCTAAGGCTCTTCAACGTGAAGGTGGTTATAAAAGACTACATACCGCACGACGAGCTGATCAGGGAGCTCTCAGAGTGCAAGGCGTTCGTCTTCTTCCACGATACTGATGACCCCTCGTCCGGGTCCATGAGGTTAGCGGCGGCCCTCGGAGTCCCCGTGTACGCAAAGGATAACCTGAGGGCGAAAGAGGCACAGGTAATCAGGTACAGGAGCTTGGACGAGGTTGATCGGCTGCCTAAAGATAAGGTCAACATAGACGATGGCTTAGATTACATACTTTCATTAATCGAATATAAGGCTTAAGACTTAACTATCAATAGGCGGCTTCTTGTCACAAAAGATCGTCCTAGGACAACTGAGATGATGACCGCAGTTTTGCAGCTTTCTTTACCACATATAATAGGATGTAGCTCTATCATCTTTGCCAGGTAGATTCTTTGTCTCCTCAAAGAAGACGACTATGCTCCCGTTCATGTACTCAGCAAGGGCGCTAGGCCACTGGCCTCAGACTCCTTAACGTAAGCTTACCTGGGCCCAGGCCTTTAACCTCGCCCGCCAGGGGCCCTGAGGCGAAGGGCGTGGACAGGGACGACCTAATGACGCTGGCCACCGCGGTCCTCGGGGGCCTGGGCGCCGTGGCCCTCCTCCTGGGGGCCTTGGCGGAGGCCATAGGCCTCAGGGGAGGCGATGTGACGCTTTACGCGGGGCTCGTCATGCTCCTGGCCTCTGCGGTCATGCTGGCGCTCCTCCTCGTGCCAGCCAGGAGGCGGTGAGGTGGAGGCTGCTCCTCTGGCGAAGGCCAGCCTTAATTATCGGGGCTCAGGGGCCTTATGGGGCGCGCCTTGAGTAAGCTCTGCCTCTACGGCACCGTGCTGAACTCGGTTGACACTATTGAGAGGTTCATAAGGAGCGTCTTCAGGCCGGACGCTGACATCGTTATAACTGACGGGGGCTCAACCGACGGGACCTACGAGAAGCTCCTGGAGATATCGAAGGACTACAACCTAAGGGTCTACAGGGCCCCGGGCTCGAGCAGGGGCCTGGGGAGGCAGATGGCGTTAATAAGGTGCCCCGAGGGAAGCTACACGACGTGCTTCGACCTAGACGACGAGTATAACGTTTACTTCCACAAGTCCATAGACTGGGGCATGGCAACGGGAAGCCCGAGGCCTCTGCCCGGCCACTACGTGAGGGAGTATATTCTTTCAAGGGAAGGCTGGAGGGACCTGAATTATGCTGAGGACGTTGAGCTATTTGCTAGAGCTGGCTTTGACTACTACCTCCCAGTTATCATTAAGGCTCAGATAAGGAAAATGGCGCTCAAGAATCTTGCTGAGTACGATCTGAGGAGGTATGCAAGGGACCTTATAAGCTCGTCAAGGAGAATACTAAGGTATGAGATTGGCCTGATAAGAGGAAACGGCTACACCCTAAGGGAGTACCTCCAGGAGCCCGCGTTCAAGAGAAGGCCCTACCTGAAGCCCGCAGCGCTGTTAGTTTACGGCATAGCCCGCCTTAAGGGGGTTTATAGATATGACAGGAGGCTCAACAACCACGACTTGGTTATATATAACATGCTGCAGAGAGCGAGAGACCCGGTCAAGGAGCTTGGGGCCGACGAGAGTTACGCGGCGATGGTCATACCTTACGACACAGCCCTTCGCATAGGCCTGAGCTGGGCTGCCGAGAGGCTTCGGTCCGCCGGGCTGAGGCCGTACCTCTGCGAGAGGACGAGGGGCATGGCACTGGTTGGCATGAGGAGCCCGAGCGCCATAGACGTCATTAATGAGTCCGTCTACCTGAAGCTCGTTCGCTGTAAGCCCCTTGAGGAGGTAGGAGAAGGCCGCCCAGGCCCGTCATAAAGCCCCAGGGAAATAAAATTGCACATCCCTTCGCCTAGGCCCCGGCCGACTATGATGCCAGGCTGTAGACAGCTGCGTGATTCCCTTCCAGAGGCCTCTGTAAGAGAGGCTATGTAGCGATAGTAAGTAGTCTTTCATAACCGTTTTACAGGGGTGACAAGACCATCATGAGCTCAAGCCACAGGACGTGCGTTATGGCCGACGCCGCTAGGCCGACCTTGTCGGCGAGCAGCCCGTCTATGAGGCCAACGGCGAAGGCGCCTGCCACCAGGGCCGGGTTCAGCGTTGACAGGTGGACCAGGGTGTAGTAGGTCATTGAGAGGAGCCACGGCTCACGACCAACGAGGCCGCCGACGCCCCTCATCAGCTCCTGAAGGCCGCCCCTCCAGTAAAGCTCCTCCATTATTCCAATGATTATCAAGGCAGCGGCCAGCTCGTATTTGCCAATGGTGTGCTCAACCATCGAATAGATGAGGGCCACGTACCCTGACAGGCCCAGGTGCCTCAGCAGGGCGTCGCCTCCAACGAACACGGCATACATGACGAAGGCGAACAGGGCCCCCAGGAGGACCACTGCCACGGTGTTCACCTTGAACCAGCGCAGCCTCCCCCTGAACCAGGCAACGGTCAGCGAGCCAAGCAGCAGCGTTGAAAATGTCATGCAGTACACGAAGCGCCCGCCGAACACGTCAAAGGACAGCGGCCAGAGTACGAGCGGCAGCGTCAGGTATATGGCGGTCTTAGCCCTCCCAGCCATGAAGGTCACCGCCCTGTCAGCCGTGCCGTTATTCACCGTTAAGTGGTGTTTAAACTTCTCTTCTAGTAGATACTGCCCATGTCGACTTCGTCCCTTGCGTCGTGGGGTCGGCAACCCCGCCGAGTATGACTTCGTGAACAGCGAGCGCGGGCCCAGCCACGCACGTCAGCCCCTGACGAAGAGGTAGAGAAGCGATGAGCAGACTATGTAGAGAGTCGTTCAGCCTGCGCTCTCAGTCCACGTCGTCCTGGACTAGCTGCCTTAGGCCCTGAAGGTCGAACTTCACGCCAGGCCTGGTAAAGCCCGCGTGCCCTTACAGCGTCAGAAGGGCGTCGCTCAGCCGCGCCTTGGCTCTCTCCGCTGCCAGGTAATACCGTCCACGAATAATGGCCTAGGCCTACACATTCTGTGAACAGCGTAGCCTATGGTAACGTGGTAAGCCATCGTAGCGCCCATGGAATAAGGTTTTTATTTCATCGTATGTCTTCCCGTATACAGATAGGGTGTGACTATGGGAGGGCTCACGACGGGGGAGAAGGTAACCATAGCGGTCCTCCTGCTCATACCCGTCGTGTTCTACATGGTCTACCCGGCCTACAACTACGCAAGCCCTGAGCTGCTGGGCGTCCCGTTCTTCTACTGGTTCCAGACGCTCTGGCTGGCCATATCGGCCGTCCTCTTCACGGCGGCCGCCGTCATATGGGAGAGGGGCCTGAGCCGGGAGGAGAAGAGGTGAGGGGGCTTGCTGGGGCTAGCAGGCTGGGTCACGTTCTGGGTGTTCTTCGCCGTCTTCGTCTTCCTGGGCTTCTACGGGGCCAGGTGGAGGAGGGGCAACCTGAACCTCCTCCACGAGTGGGCCCTGGCCGGGAGGAGGCTCGGTATAGCTCTGGCCTGGTTCCTCATAGGGGCCGACCTCTACACGGCCTATACGTTCGTGGCCGTGCCGTCGCTGGTCTTCGCTAAGGGCGCCTACGCCTTCTTCGCGGTCCCCTACGTGGCCATCACCTTCGCCATCGCCATGCTCTTCATGACGATCCTCTGGGACAGGTCAAGGGAGAGGGGCTACATAACCGCAGCTGACTTCGTCCAGGACCAGTTCAACTCCGTGACGTTAGCCCTGTTGGTGGCGCTGACCGGCATAGTGGCTGAGCTCCCCTACATAGCGCTCCAGATAGACGGGATGAGGGCGGTCCTCGAGGTTATGATGGCCGGCATGTCCAGCGCCGCCACGGTCTCCGAGGTGGCCCTAGTGGTGGCCTTCATCATACTGGCAGCCTTCACGTACACCAGCGGGCTCAGGGGCTCCGCCCTCGGCGCCGTGCTCAAGGACGCCCTAATCTGGCTCGGCGTCATATCCCTCATAGTAATAGTCCCGCTCTCGATAAACGGCGGCTTCTCGACGGCCTTCAGCATAGCGGCCCAGCACAAGCTCCCGACGGGCGTGGAGACGCTGAAGCCCGTCTTCCTGGCCGCCTACGAGAGCACCTTCATAGGGAGCGCCCTGGCCCTCTACCTCTACCCTCACGCAGTCAACGGCTCCCTGAGCGCCGAGTCCAGGAAGGCCCTGAGGTACAGCACAGCCCTCCTGCCCATCTACGGGATAGGCCTGGCGCTCCTGGCCCTCCTGGGGATACTTGTCTATGGCTCGCCCAGCGCCCTGAAGCTGTTGTCGGAGTTCCCGAAGTCGGAGATGGGCCTGCTGGCGATACCTGCCCTGGCCGTCACCTCCCTTCCAGCCTGGTTCGCTGGCCTGGTGCTCCTGGGCATATTCGTTGGGGGCATGGTGCCCGCCGCCATAATGGCGATAGCCCAGGCTAACCTGCTCGTGAGGAACGTGATAAAGCCCTTCTACAGGCTCAGCGAGAGGGGCGAGACGAGGGCCGCCCAGTGGGCCTCCGTGGCCTTCAAGTTCCTCGCCCTCGGCTTCGTCTTCGTCACCCCGCTGACCTACGCGATACAGCTCCAGCTCACGGGAGGGATCATAATACTGCAGACGCTGCCCCCCGTGTTCCTCGGGCTCCTCACCAGGAAGATGGAGAAGTACTCCCTCATGGCTGGCTGGGCGGCCGGCATGCTGTCTGGCATCCTGTTGCTCGTGTATGCCAACCACTTTGGCCCGATCACGACAACCCTCTACCCGCTGTTTGGGCACCCGTTCTACATAGGCATGATAGCCCTGGCCATTAACCTGGCCGTGGTGGGCCTGGGCACTGGCATAGCCTACGCGCTAGGCTGGAGGCCGAAGTGAGCCCGACCTAAGCTTAAGGCCTAGTCCTTTTCTTTTGTCAGGCCTTGGCTTCTTTATTATAAGCCTTGGCCGCCCAGCCTAAGGCGGAATGACGCAGCCCCTGGACTGCGACGAGTACCAAAGGTGGATGAGACAGGCTGAGCACACCCTGAGGTCTATAGAGGCCGACATGGGCTTCGGCAGCTACTCATGGGCCTGCTTCAAGGCCCAGCAGGCCGCCGAGCTGGCTATTAAGGCCATGCTCAGGGCCATGGGCAGGCCCGCCTTCGGCCACAACCTGGTGGCCCTCTTCAACGACCTGGCCGAGCCCTGCGGCAACGTCAGCGACAGGCTGAGGTTCTGCGTTGGTTACTTGGACAAGATGTACTCCACAGCCCGCTACCCTGACGCCCTGGTGGAGGGGGTGCCCTTCGAGAGGTTCACCAGGGAGGAGGCGGCTGAGGCCCTCAGCTGCGCCGGCCTCATTATCAGCTGGGTGAAGGGTTGCTCTCCATGTCGCTAGATGACATAATAAGGGCCAGGAGGGCCGAGAGGGAGAGGGTCATAGGCGAGCTCAGGGAGTACGCCTCCAGGCTGAGGGCGAGGCTCGGCAGGCTCAGCATGGCGCTCTACGGCTCCTACGCGAGAGGTGACTTCAACCTGTGGAGCGACGTCGACGTAATAGTGGTCTCTGAGCGCTTCAGGGACAGGGAGTTCGTGACCAGGTGCGTTGAGCTGAGCGACGCGCCCCCAAGGCTTGAGGCGATATGCTGGACCCCCGAGGAGGCGAGGAAGGCCCTTGGCAAGCCCTGGTGGCGTGAGGCCCTCAGGGAAAAGGTGGTCATAGTTGACGACTATGGTCTCTTCGGCGGGCAGGGCGAGTCATGACGTATTGTTGCCCTCTTATTGCCTAGTCCGCGACCCAGGCCTGCGGGCTGACGCCATGACCTGCAAGCGTTGAGGCCTCGGATGAAGCTTTTAACCCAAGCCTTTTACACCACTTCTAGGTGGTTACATGAGGCCCCTGCGGGTCGCGGTCCTGGCCGTCGTGATAGTGGTGGTCGTGGCGGCTGGCGCCTATGTCGTCCTCACGGCCAGCAGGCCCCCCACGGTCATCATAGGCAGCATAGCCGTGGGCTCCTCAGCCTTCGACTCCTACAGGGCTGACCCCTCGATATCCAACGTCTCGGTTAA
>JAKLZP010000003.1:0-74174 GCA_022015155.1 Acidilobus sp.
GGCTGGTAAGCTACGATGAGGCCCTCGAGGACCTAAAGCGTAGGGCCACGGTGCTTAGCTGGCTAGTGTCCAAGGACGCCGACGTGGCCTTACTGCACTCAGTTGTGAGGCTCTACCGCAGGGACCCAGAGGAGGTTTACCGGAGGGCGCTCACGGAGGTGAAGGAGTATGAGCTCAGGTACCGCTAGCCCTAAGAGATCCAGGGAGCGCAGGCTGCCACGGCAGACCCTGCCGTGCAGGCTTGTCATAAGGATGAGGCCTGACCTAGATAACCTGGTCCTGGGCTCCGGGATCTCGCAGAGCCTAGACAGGTACTGTGACTCCGTTGTGATACCCCTCTTGGTCATAGTCCCAGCAGCGCTCGTCGTGGCAGGCTTTGCCCTGGCCCTTTCGCACGGCCTTTACATAGCTGTCCTGGTGGCAGCCCTCCTGGCCATCATGGGGTTCCTGCTGTCGCTAGCGCTTTCGGGGGTCATCCCCGCGTTCAGGTTCTCCTCGAGGAGCGATGCACTGGAGGCCAAGTTCCACGCCTTCGCCTCAACCCTGGCCCTCCTGCTTGCCGGAGGGCGTGAGGTGCACGAGGCCCTCCTGGGCCTCTATGACTACAGGGATGAGCTCAAGGAGTTCTCCGTGGAGATAGACTACCTTCATAAGTCCCTATCGCTTGGCGAGGACCCCTCTAAGGTCCTGAGGAGGCTCTCCGAGATAACGCCCTCAAGGAGCGTAAAGGTGTTGGCGGAGTCCCTGGCCAAGGCCGTTGAGACGGGCTCCGACCCGCTCTCAGTGGTCAGGTACCAGCTGGAGACCTACATCAACTACTACTACTCACTCGTGGACAGGGTCTCGGCGACTGTGGGGTCGCTGCTGGAGATGTTCCTGGCAGTGGGCCTTATACTGCCCATACTGGTTACCATAGCGGCCCTGCTCTTCGCGGCCTACGCAGTGAAGGGGCTCTCGCCCATGTCGCTTGTGACGCTGGCCGTCTTCATAATACTGCCCATAGTGTCAATGATGACTGTGGTACTCGTTGACAACCAGATGTCAAAGCTTAAGCTGTAGGTGATAGCCTTGAGCTACTGGAAGGGGCGCAACATGACAAAGGCCTTCTATGCGGCGCTCGGGATAGCCCTGGTACTCGACGGCCTCCTGCTGTTGCAGATGGTCCCAGGGGCCCTGAGGTTCACGCTCTACGATAACGCGCTTCCAGTGCCCTACGGCGCGGCCTCTATACTGTCGCTGGAGGCAATAATAGTGCTGGCGGTCATACCTCCCGCCATAGCCTTCAGGAGAGGCCACGAAGTGATTACGGACCTCAAGTATCAGTCAAGGATCTTCCTGCAGGTCTACCCGAGCATCGCGGCCTCCGCCCAGTCTACGGTAGAAGCCCTCTCGGCCTCAGCGTCACTGGTTGAGAGGCCCCTAAGGGACCTCATAAGGGCGCTGGCGAACTCCTACAGGCTCACGGGCGACCTCGAGGGGTCCTTCAGGAGGGTCTTCGGGGACGCCCCGCGCGACGTCAGGATACTCCTGTCGGCTATACCGGTAGCCGGGAGGAGCGGCGGCAGGGCCAAGGAGGTCCTGGAGGTGATAAGCAGGTATGCGGCCGAGCTTGACAGGATGGAGTTCACGCTGTTCAACAGGCTCAGGTCATATGCCATGGTGGTCTACATGGGCGTGGCAGTATATGGCGTCGTGGCGGGCGTCGGCGTGTCCGTGGCCAGCACGTTCTCGGGCTTCGCCCTGCCGGGCTCGCAGGGCCTCAGCCCCTTAACCCTGGTCCAGATGCTGGGCTTCATGTACTACGCGCTGCTGGTACTCTCCGCGGCGTCAGCCTACGTGCTTGCTAAGATAATAGATGACTACCCCCCAAGGTCGCTGGAGTACTTCGCCTTCCTGTCAGCCCTCGGTTCAACGCTTATGGTGATATCGGTGGCAGCTATGCATGGGCCAGGGCTCTGAGCTGGCCTACGGTCATGTACATTCATCATAAGCCGAGCATAGATATTTAAAGACTGTTTCTAAAAATATGGTGGGTTCAGCAAGACCTTGAGGTCAATAAGTGACGTAGTTGCCGAGATCCTGCTGATCCTCGTAGTGCTAGGGGTGGGCACAGGCTTCCTGGCCTACTACCTCTACTACCTTAGCTACTACAACAGCTACTCTGTAAACGCCTTCAACCAGCTAGCCTACCTGGTGCCAGTCATGTCAAGCAGGCAGGGCAATTACCTGGTGGTGGCCTTCCACACGGGGCCCTACGGCATAAGCCTATACCAGGTGCTGGTCAACTCAACGCCTGCCAGCTGCACCGTGGAACTTGGCCAGAGGAACTACACGACCCCGGTCACCCTGCCGGCCTACCAGATGGCTGAGGTCTACTGTCCATACAAGGCATCGTCAGGGGCGCCGGTAGAGGTGACCCTTGTCACGAACTCGGGGGAGTACGAGGTGATGGTCAGCGGGCCTTAGGAGGTCACAGTCAGCGATAGTTGGGGCCCTGATAATAGCGATCGTGATGTTCGCCTCCCTTGCCACAGCGCTTTACCTGATGAACCAGTACAGCGTTTACTCCAGGCTCTTAAGCGAGAGGTCCCAGGTGCTCTCTGAGGCGGCGGAGCTTCAGAGGACCGCTAACGCCTACTGGTACAGCTCGTCTACGCCCACTGGGACGAACGTGATCATAACGCTCTCGTCGGGCTACCCCTACGCATATGAGGTCACCGGTATCGTGCTGAGGCTCTCTAACGGCACCCTGCTGGCCTACGGGCCGGGCACTTACCCTGGATTCCTTAGCGTCGTTACGGCCAGCGGGTCGCAGTACTGGCTGCCTGCCAGCTCTCCTGCCGGCGGAAGCGTTACCATAACCCTGAGCTTCAGGCAGCCCGTCCAGGTTCAGGCAGTGTCGTTAGTTCTGCAGAGCGGCGATGCGGTCGCGGCCTCGCCCTACAGTTACCTGTTAGCCCAGCAGCAAGGAGGCTCCTCAGCGAGCGGGAGCATTAACGTTAACCCCTATAACCAGTCCTCCCTGTCGCCGCTGATAGGGACCCTCATAGGCGCTGATAAGATCGCTGTCGTGGGGCCAAGCCGGAAGGTAGCTGTGCCAGCAGTTTACAAGATCCTGAACCTGACACCCATAATTCTCTATAACCCTACCAGCCTGCCAACGCCTGACGACTTGACCATTAACCTTACAATTAACCTAAATAACGTTATGGTCAAGAAGTACTCTACGACATACAGCGTTAACGGCGTCAACGTGCCGCTGGCCAACGTCCTCTTCGCCTACTGGACGGGCACTCAGTGGGACCCGCTCTACGGCTGGATAGAGTCGTTCAACTCCTCGGCTGCAACTGTCTGGGTGAGGCTTGACAGGCAGATACTACCCTACAACAACTTAACTATATACATGCTGTTCGTTAACGGGACCACGTTAGGCACCACCAGCTGGGGAGTTAACAGCTACTACACGCAGAACCTGAGCCTGGACAACATAGGCTACGTCATGCAGAGCGGCGTCCTCTACCAGGTGTACATAGACGCCAACGGCTCGCTTTACAACTCCGGCGGAGGCGTTGGAAAGAGCCTTTCGCGGTCTTGCAATAATCTATGGAATAAAGGTAAGAGTAACTACCTTATGGTAGGCCTCACGTACAGCGGCCTAGGCGGATTCCTATACAACCTTCCCCTGTACGGCGTCAGCAGAGCATTCACAAGTAGCAACGGCACTTGCTTCTTCGCGTACAAAAACGCTACGGAGAGCGGCTCGTCACTTTACTATTATTACTCGCCTACTAACCCAACTTTAACCTTTATTAATGTCCCAACAGGAACCTATGGTGGCCTCTTCCTCCCATATGGCGAGCCGCAGCTGGCGACCCCTGCTAATGAGCCCGTTTTAGCGTCGACCCTGAAAGGGGCGAGCTTGGTCAGCGGCTATGACGTGCTGTTTAACTATGAGCAGGGCTTCATAGGGGGCAACCCGTGGCCTTACGGCCTCTCCTCAGCCCAGGTCAACCTGACGTGGCTCGTTAAGGGCCTGGGATGGGTTCAGCTCAGCAGCGCTAACGTGAACTTATCTGTGACCACGGACGACGGGACGATGGTGCTCCTTGGCACCTCGCCAGGCGGAGGCAACTTCACGAACTGGCTCGGCGCTTACACGAGGTCAAGTGCGATCCTACCCATATGGGCTGACGACTACCCCAATAGCCCAAGCTTCGCCAACCCGGTCACCTTCGAGGCCCCTCTTGGCTCGCTCGTAAATAAGGCCGGGGACTACAGGGTAGTAATAGAGTACTTCCAGGACATCGGCGGTGACACATACTTTGCCGTCTTTGTGCCAAACCCCTCCATGGCGGCTAACTTGATGTGGTACGCCCCGGTCTTCCCGCCAGGCGGCTCATACCCCTACGCGTTTGCCCCCCTTGCCCCAGGGCTGCTGTTAGGACCCCCGGCGCCCGTTCAGGGCTGGATAGTGGGCTGAGGCACTGAGCAGATAGCCATAGCTGTGCTCCGCAGGTAGCTCAGCGTTGGCCTCAGCTCAAGGAAGACGGGGTCCTCAGGCGAGGAGCCAAGTATGACTCTGTTGACCATGTCGAAGAGCTCACAGGCGTCGATGGAGGCGGCCAGCCTGTTGCCGCCTGAGGCCTCCTCGTAGACCTCCCTGGCCTTGCGGGCCAGCCTCAGGAGGGAGGCCTTCCACGACTTGTAGAGCGCCACGCTGGCGGCCGCCGCCGGCGAGCTGACGTTTGAGATCCTCCTCTCGCTCCTGTCCAGGTTCTCAACGTGCCTGAGCAGTATGTCAACGAGTGCGCCCAGCTCCTCGTAGGCCAAGCCAGGCCCTGGCGAAACCATAGAAGGGGGACGGCTTATAGGGCGAGGGGCCTCAGGGCACGAGGGAGGCCAGGACAGCCTTAGCTGTGTGCAGCCTGTTCTCCGCCTCGTCCCACACGACGGACCAGGGGCCTTCTATGACTTCGTCTGTCACCTCCTCGCCGCGGTGGGCCGGGAGGCAGTGCATGAAGATGGCCCTGCTTGAGGCCCTCTCCATGAGCTTGGCGTTGACCTGGTAAGGGCTTAGGAGGCGCCTCTTCTGCTCAGCTACGCTCTCCTGGCCCATGCTGACCCAGACGTCAGTGTAGACTACGTCAGCGCCGTCCACGGCCTCGAAGGGGTCCTCCGTGAACCTTATCTCGGCGCCGCTGGCCTCGGCCTCCCTCCTGGCCACCTCGAGGATGCGCTTGTCGGGCTGAAGGGAGCTCGGCGACGCCACGTACACGCTGACGCCCAGCTTGGAGCCCGCCACTAGAAGGCTGTGGAGCACGTTATCGCTTCCGTCGCCCACGAAGGCCAGCTTGACCCCTTTGAGCCTCCCAAGCTTCTCCCTTATCGTCAAGAAGTCCGCCAGGGCCTGAAGGGGGTGGGAGAGGTCGCTGAGGGCGTTTATGACGGGCACGGTGGCGTACTTGGCCAGGACCTCAAGGTCTGAGTGCCTGTAGACCCTCGCTGTGATCGCGTCAACGAACCTCGAGAGGGTCCTCGCGGTGTCAGGTATTGTCTCGCCGCGGCCGAGCTGGAGCTCTGAGGCGCTCAGTACTATGGGCTGCGCGCCCAGCTGGTAGGCGGCGACCTGAAGGCTCACGCGGGTCCTTGTGGAGGGCTTCTCAAATATCATGGCTATTGACCTGCCCCTCAGGACGTCAAGGACCCTCTCGCCCGCGTAGTACCTGGCCTTGAGCTGGGCTGCCAGGTCAAGGAGGAAGGTTATCTGCTCAGCGCTGTAGTCAGTTAGGCACAGGAGGTCCCTCCCCTTGAGCTCATGAGGGGACGTCAAGGCTCTCACCAGGCCTGGCCGTGGATAATCAGCTAAAAAGCCTAAGCATAATTGTCGCCTGGGGGTTCGCACGCCAACGAGGATGCCAGCGACCGAGGAAGAGCTGAGGGTGCTCAGGGCGCTGTTGAGCCTTCAGTTCGGCGACGATGTTGCCAAGGCCTTGACGTCACTTCCCCTGCTGGTCGAGAGGAGGAGGGGCAAGATAAGGTACGTCTATACTGCGGACGGCGAGAGGCTGATGACGCTAAGGCCTGTGGACTTCATGTTCACAATAAGCCTGAGGGCTGGGGAGATCATAAAGGCCTCAACAAGGCCGCCCTTCATGAGGGTTGTAGTAAGGGGCTACGAGGACGGCGACGTCAGGGGCGAGATGGTACTGCTCGCCGACGCCAGGATAAGGCCTGGTGACGAGGTACTAGTGGTCAACGAGAACGACGAGCTTTTAGCCGTGGGAAAGGCTAGGGCCCCAGGGTCACTGATGGCCAGGCTTAAAGGCCAGGACGTAGTCCGCGTAAGGGAGGTAAGGAGGGTTGGCCAAGGTCGAAATAGTTCTGAGGGAGCCTGAGGAGTCCCTTAAGGGCTCAGTGCTGATAACTGGCTTCCCAGGCTTTGGAAGGATAGGTTACGTGGTGCCCAGGTACCTGTCGTCAGCACTTAAGCTTCGTAAGACCGGCTACATTCTGACGCCCAGGCTTCCATCGGTTATAATCATGGAGGACGACGGCGTCAGCTTCCCGTTCGAGATCTACCACGGCAACAACATAGTTACGGTCATCAACAGGGCCGTGCCGGAGACCCGTGACCAGACTATATACTGCCGCGAGCTGGCCTCGTGGGCCTCCAGGGTCGGCATCTCAACGGCGATCCTGGTCGGCGGGCTCAGCAGGGACTATGAGCCGCCTGGCGAGAAGTACGGCTACAGGTGGCTACATAACTCCTTTTACAGAGGCCCTGGGCTTAAGGCGCCAATAATGGAGGAGGGCCTTGGCGTCGTAGGCCCCCTAGCGCTCTTACACATGTACATGGAGCACTTCGGGATACCGTCAGTGATGGTCCTGCCTTACTCATCAGTTACAGGAGTTGACTATGACGCTGCCCTCGTGGGCGCGAGGGTGATACTTGAGGAGCTACTCGGCATGTCCGCATCGCTGGCGGAGCTGGAGGAGCTAGCGGCCAAGCAGAAGGAGGAGATGGAGAAGATCGTTGAGATGCTCTCACAGGAAAGCAGGGAGGGACGCGGCGGCACAATATTCATGTAAGCCTCTTCTTCGGGCCAAGCCATGTAACGCTTACACCCATCCTCTCTAGCTCCCTTCCAACCTCTACACTCCAAGCCCTCCTATAGGTGGCCTCTGCTGAGACCTCATAGCCCATCCTTCTAACCCTCGCTACGAAGGCCCTTACGAAATTTACTAGGTCCCTTATCACGTCATTATCTACAACGCCTGAGTACCTGTGCTGGGCCGTTGGGTAAGCCCCGCAGGCGCTGGCTGGCACGAGCCCAAGGTAAGGCATGTAGTAGATAACCTCAAGGTCCTTGCCTCCCATCCTCTCAGAAGCGCACCTGCCCGCCGAGGACAGGAGCGGCCTGAGCAAAACCCTCTTAGCATAGGGCGCGTACTGGGAGGCGGCCCATGAGCGGTACCGCATGACGCGGGGGTTCCAGACGCTTTCTATTGAAATAAGCCTTAGGCCCCTTAAAGAGCCCTTTGACCTGGGCGTGTACTCCTCAAGGAGCTTATAGTACTTAGAGAGCGTCCTCAGGGCCTCCCGGGCCTCAGGCCTATACCTTGAGATCTCCACGAGGAGCTCCCACAGCCTTCCCTCCCTCATGGCTTGCTTGACCCTCTCAATGGACCTCTTTATGACGTAAAGGTTGTGAATCGCTAGGAGCCTCCGCCTCTCAGCGGGCGGCATCTCAAGCAGGTCCTTGGGAGTGTACTTGCTACACACGGGGCAGGAGCACGGGAAGTACTCGAGCTCCTGAAGCCTAACCGTGCCGTAGTCCGTCATATACCTGTCGTCCCTTGCGTAAAGCACGTACGAAGCTGAGTCGAAAGTGTCTGCGCCCAGGGCCACCGCAAAGGGGAACATCAGCGGGTGGCCTGCGCCGAAGAGGTGAAGAGGCTTCTCAGGCGGCAGCCTCAGCTTAGCCGTCCCAAGCATGTCAAGAACTACGCTGTACTTGTACTTCTCCATGAAGACGGTGGGGCTGCCTAAGGCGTACATGGGGTAGGGCAACCTGGAGGACTCCTCCGCGCTCCTCGCGACAAGGTCAAGGTACTTGCCTCCCTGTATTGGGAGGACCCATACGGTCTTAGACTCCTCTGGAGACCCTATGAGCTTAAGGGCGCTGACAGCGTTCTCAAGGGTCTTCTTAACGCTCTCCTCCGCCTCAGCCCTGCTGACGTCGCCTGTGGGGTGGTCGAGTATGACAGCTATGTCGCTGCCTATGTCCCTCTCGTAACCTATTATTGTGTCCTGGTCAATATCGATCTCTCCATATTCAAGCAGCTGATAGGCGCCTGAGTCGGTCATGACTGTGCCGTTGAAGTTTAGGATTCTGTGAACCCCTTCTTCTCGCGCCCTGTCCCCAAACCTCTTGTAAAGCAGGTAGGCGTTAGTTATTACCTGCCTAAAGCCCACCTCCTCTATGTCGCTGATGCTGACCTCTTGTCTTATGGGATCTATGACAGGAAAGAAGGCAGGGGTCTCCACCTGTCCCCCCTTAGTTATCAGGGTGCCGATCCTTCCGGCCAGCTCGAAGTCCCTTATCTTGAAAACGGTCATCTGCTTACTGTTACCCCCTTCGTCCTGAGGTACTCCCGGTAGAGTGTGTTGATCTTTTGGGCGAGCGGCCCAGCGCCCTCAACGCCGTTCTTTGAGACCCTTATGTTCCTGCTGACCTCCACTACGTTAGCGTCCTCAAAGACCTTTATCTGGGACCTGTCTATGTTGCCGAACCTGGCTATGAACTCTGCGAACTCCTTTGCGTTAAAGACCTCGGACTCGGCCACCCTTATCTCGGCGAGGTTGTTGCCCATCACGATGACCACAGGCCAGCTCGAGCCCTGCTGGTCCCTGACCTCTTCAAGCGCCACTGAAAGGCTCGCAGGGTCAAAGCCCACGAGCTTACCTGTGTACTGCCGTCCTTCCCTCGTGACGACCGTGACCACCCTGTCCATTAGGGAGTTAAGCCTCGCAGTGAACCTCCTAGCGGGCTCTGTGGCTACGGCCAAGCCTCACACCTCGTTGGCGTTGTCTGGTGAAACCAATTTAAATTTGGCAGTGCTCGTGGCAGGACGACGCGTATGTCCCCCCTCTACTCGAAGAGGTACAGGGTCTACTGGAGCGAGACCGACGCAGCGCTCATGATGCACTTCTCCAACTTCTTCAGGGTCTGCGAGCGGACAGAGGAGGAGTTCCTGGCCTCCCTTGGCATAACGCAGAGGGGCCCGCCCGGCTCAAGGATCCTCATGCCGCGCGTCCACGCCGAGTGTGACTACGAGAGCCCGCTTAGGCCTGGCGCCATTTACAGGGTTGATATAACTGACGTGGTTATAGGTAGGAGCAGCCTACAGTATCTTTACGAGTTCTACGATGAAAGCAACGGCAAACTTTCGGCCAGGTGCAAGATAGTTACGGTATTCTACGATGAGGCTGAGGGGAAGGCGAAAGAGATACCTAAGGAGCTCAGGGAGAAGCTTTTGGCCGCTGGGGCGAGGTTAAGGGAAGACTTAGCGTCCACCTAACGGCCTCTTAGGCTAGGGCCGCCTTACGATGGTCCCGCGGCGGCCAGCTATTACGTCAGGCGCCTCGTCAAGGCTTCCTATGATTGCTGGGTTGCCTGTGGCCTCAGCAAACCTAACGGCCGCTAGGACCTTTGGGCCCATGGAGCCAGGCGGGAACTCGCCCTTAGCGTAAAGGACCTTTAGCTCTTCAGTTGTGACCTCCTTGAGCCACCTCTGGTCCTGTCTTCCGTAATTGATTGCCACGCCCTCGACGTCCGTCAATATTACGAACTTGTCAGCCCTCAGCCCAATTGCCAGGAGAGCGGTGGCCAGGTCCTTGTCTATCACAGCTTCAACGGGCATTAACCTATCGTCCTGCCTTACGAGCGGTATTCCTCCTCCTCCTGCCGCAATGACTACCGTTCCATCCTTGATAAGGCGCTCTATGATTGGCAGCTCAAGAACTTCCAAGGGCTCAGGACTGGGCACAACCCTCCTGTAGCCCCCTCTGGGGTCCTGCTTGAACTTCCACCCATACCTCTTGGAGAGCTCCTCGGCCTCCCTTTGGCTTACTATCCTGCCCACAGGCTTGGAGGGGTTCAGGAAGGAGGGGTCCTTGGCGTCCACCAAAACCCTTGTGATCAGCGTAATGACGCGTCGCCTGAAGCCCAGGGCCTCCTCAAGGGCCGTCTGAATCAGGTAGCCAAGCCACCCCTGAGTCATAGCGTCAGCTATGTCAATGGTTTGGACAGGATAAATGTCAGCTGCCATAATCATGGACTCAAGCAGCTGACCTACCTGAGGACCGTTGCCATGGGTTATCACTACCTCGTTATCGCCTATAGAGGCTGCGAGGAGCCTAGCGGTCCTCCGTACGTTGTCCCAGAGCTGAGAGGGGGTCCCCTTCTCGTTAGGCCTCTGAAGGGCGTTACCTCCCAGGGCTATGACTATTCTCATAGGGCACCGCAGGGAATTCAGGATTACCTATGCGTCCTATATTCCCTTTCAAACTCTTCTGTTTCCCACGGAAATATTACCCACTCGTTTACCTGCTCAGCGTAGTAATCAGGGACGTATTTGGTCCAGGGCTTTATGTAAAGGGTCGCCGTCTTTATTTCAGCTGGCATGTATAGCGACAGCGCCTGGACCGAGAACTGGAGGGTGAGGCCTGAGTCGCTTACGTCATCAACTAGCAGGACCCTCTTATCCTTGATTGAAAGCGTCAACGGCTGCCTGAGGTAAGGCCTCTCGCCTCTCTGGCCGGCCGAAATATAAAGCTTCACCTCGATGACTCCTATATCCTCTATGCCGAGCCTGTCAGCCAGAAGCCTCCCAGGTATGATGCCCCCTCTCATAACGCCGACTATGACCTCGGGCTTGAATGAGGAAGCCTGGATCTTATCCGCGATCCTCCTGATCGCCTCCTCTACATCATTCCACGTTACGAACCTGAACTCCACGCCGCCGTGGTTGACGGGAAGCAGGTCTATCTCGTTTGCCGGCGCTCCCTCATCAAGGAGCCTGCAGTCAACGCCGTCCACGAACACCAGGAAGCCTGGCCTTGGCCTCCCGCGGTCATCAACGGCGACTGAGAGCTGAGGGTAGGACGCTAATAAAGCCCTTAGGGCCTCGCTCCAGCTCCTGGCCTCTACCCAGACCTCCTGCTTGCCATTGGTTCTCTCCTTGAGGGCTCCGAGGAGCCTTATCCTGACCTGGGCCAAGCTGAACCCTCACTGAGTAGCCTGGCCCTCCTCGGTCGCCTTGAGCTGCTGTCTCTTCTTCTGTAGCTTGACCAGGCTCGTTACGTAGCCGGCCACCTGGTTCCTGAGCTTCTTAGAGCTCCAGACGGTCAGCTGGGACACAACCTTCTTATTGTGCTGGAAGTCCTCTGTGAACAGGTCTGGGTACTTCGCGAGGAGCTCCCTAGCGGTCCTCTTCACTAGTGACGTCCTGACCTTCCCCAAGCAATGCACCGACTAGCCCTCCCTTGCCTAGGACTAAAAAGCGTTAAGAAGACTTGGGCATTTGAGCGAAAATCTTTTATAGAGGCGGTCTAGCATAGACCATAGGATTAGGGAAGAAGGTGAAAAGAGATGTCAGTCCCTCTTGAGACTATGGGGGTTCCAGTGATTATACTCAAGGAGGGCACTCAGAGGGCTGCAGGCCGTGAGGCCCTTAGGAACAACATGATGGCAGCTATGGCGGTCGCGGAGATACTCAAGACGACCTATGGACCTAAGGGAATGGACAAGATGCTTGTCGACAGCCTTGGCGACGTGACGATAACTAACGACGGGGCCACCATACTTGACAAGATGGACATCCAGCACCCAGCTGGCAAGATGCTGGTTCAGGCTGCCAAGGGCCAGGACGAGGAGGCAGGGGACGGCACTAAGACGTCGGTGATCTTCGCAGGTGAACTTCTCAGGCAGGCGGAGGACTTGCTGGACAGGAACATACACCCAACGATCATAATTCAGGGCTACAAGATGGCCCTTGATAAGACGAGCGAGCTCATAGACAAGCTGGCAGAGCCCGTTAGGTACGAGGACGATGATATCCTGATGAAGGTAGCTAAGACGAGCCTGAGCAGCAAGGCCGTTAGCGAGGCCCGTGATTACTTCGCTAAGCTGGTCGTCCAGGCGGTTAAGGCAGTGGCTGAGAAGAGGGGCGACAAGTGGTATGTTGACATAAACAACGTTCAGATTGTTAAGAAGCACGGAGGCAGCCTCCTCGACACCCAGCTTGTCAACGGGATCGTTATAGATAAGGAGGTCGTACACCCGGACATGCCGAAGAGGGTTACCAACGCTAAGATAGCGGTCCTTGACGCGCCTCTTGAGATACAGAAGCCTGAGATAGACATGGAGATAAGCATATCCTCCCCCGACGCCATTAAGAGGCTCCTTGAGAAGCAGGAGAAGATCCTCCAGGAGAAGGTCGAGAAGATAGCTGCAACGGGCGCCAACGTTGTAATAACCCAGAAGGGAATTGACGACGTCGCCCAGCACTTCCTGGCCAAGAAGGGCATACTCGCCGTGAGGAGGGTCAAGAGGAGTGACATAGAGAAGCTCGCCAGGGCCACCGGCGCAAAGATAGTGACAAGCATCAGGGACCTCAAGCCTGAGAGCCTGGGCTACGCCGACCTTGTGGAGGAGAGGAAGGTGGGCAATGACAAGATGGTCTTCATAGAGGGCGCCAAGAACCCGAGGAGCGTGACCATACTGATAAGGGGCGGCTTCGAAAGGATAGTTGATGAGGCTGAGAGGTCCATACATGACGCTCTGAGCGCCGTAGCCGACGCTATAATGGACGGCAAGGTGGTCGCCGGAGGCGGCTCTGTAGAGGTAGAGCTGGCGAAGTACCTGAGGGAGTGGGCTAAGACAGTGCCGGGCAAGATACAGCTGGCCGTTGAGGCCTTCGCGAGGGCCCTTGAGTCGCTACCCCAGATATTGGCCACGAACGCTGGTCATGACCCTATTGACGTGTTGATGAAGCTCAGGAGCGCTCACTCGGACCCCTCTAAGAAGTGGTACGGTGTTGACCTCGATACCGGGAACCCCATAGACATGTGGGCCGCAGGGGTCATAGAGCCTCTCAGGGTCAAGCTCAACGCTTACAAGGCGGGCACCGAGGCTGCAACGCTGATACTCAGAATAGACGACATGGTCGCGGCCAAGAGGACCGAGACGGGCGCCGGCAAGAAGCCTGAGGAGAAGAAGGAAGAGGAGGAGAGCAGTAAGTCGTCAACTTCTTCATCCTCAGACTGATGCTTTTTTTCTTGACGAGACGTCAGTTACTTTCATAATGCTAGGGGCTTCTCGCAACTAGGGAGGCCTACTAGGTGTATCAGGGTCAACACATAATCGATCTGCCCAAGAGGATCGTTGTGGGAGAGGGCGTCCTCTCCCAGTTAGGTACTCACTTTAAGGAACTCTTCAACAAGGGAGGCCTTGTCTATGTGGTCACAGGCCAAAATATATTACAGTTATATTATAAAAAGGTTAAGGAAATGCTTGAGGACGCAGGCTTTAGCGTAACCTACCTAGTGACAGGGCCAGCCACCGTTGATGAGGCCAGGAGGGTCGCGTCTGAGGCTGAGAAGGACCGTGCTGACATCCTCATGGGACTTGGAGGGGGCAGAAGCATAGACCTGGCTAAGTACGCGGCAGCCGAGCTGGGGAAGGATTTCGTGAGCGTCCCAACTTCACCAAGCCATGACGGTATAACCAGCCCCTTTGCTACTCTTAGGGGGTTCGAGAGGCCTTACTCCAAGCTCGCTAAGCCACCTAAGCTGTTACTGCTTGACATAGACGTTCTGGCCTCCGCGCCTAGGAGGCTTGCGGCGGCGGGCTTTGGTGACCTGATAGGCAAGTTCACGGCCGTCCTTGACTGGAGGCTGGCCCATAGGCTCAGGGGTGAGTACTACGGCGCCTACGCTGCAAGCCTGGCGCTGATGAGCGCCAAGCACGTGAGCGCTTACGCTAGGCAGATAGGCGCAGGCAACAGGGAAGGCCTTAGAGCGCTGGTCGAGGCCCTAGTGAGCAGCGGCGTCGCCATGTGCATAGCTGGAAGTACCAGACCGGCGAGCGGCTCTGAGCACCTCTTTGCCCACGCGCTAGAGATGATTAGCCAGAGCCCTCCGCTCCACGGCGAGGCCGTGGGCGTTGGCACAATAATGATGTCATATCTTCACGGCCTCAGGTGGTCACGCGTTAGGAGGCTCCTCAAGGAGGCCGGGGCGCCGACGACTGCTAAGGAGCTTGGCGTTAAGGAGGAGGAGGTCATAGAGGCCCTCGTTAAGGCGGCCTCAATAAGGCCGGAGAGGTACACAATACTTGGTGAGAAAGGCCTGACGAGGGAGGCAGCTGAGGAGCTGGCTATAAGGACCAAGGTCATAGAGTAGCTTTTTAAAGAATTACATTTTAAGGGGGAGACTCCCGTATATGGACGGGGCAAAGAACATGAGCGAAAACTACTGGGGCTACGGCGTTAAGGCCTGGCATGGAACCACTACAGTTGGCCTCGTCATTAAGGACTACGTAGTGCTTGCCGCCGACAAGCGGGCCACGGCTGGCTTCCTGATAGCGAGCAGGTCCGTCAAGAAGATAGTGAAGATCACTGACTACGCTGCCATGACGATCTCAGGCCTTGTCGCAGACGCCCAGGCCCTCGCAGATATAGTCAGGGAGGAGGCAAGGTATTACGAGATGAACACGGGTAAGAGGCTCAGCATTTATGGCATGGCTACTCTCCTCGCTAACGTGCTTTTCTCGAGCAAATACTTCCCTTACATAGTTCAGCTGATCATAGGGGGTTACGACACGGCCCCTCGGCTTTACGCTATAGACCCTTACGGAGGAGTTACAGAAGAGAAGATGACGGCGAGCGGTTCAGGCTCGCCAGTAGCGCTGGGAGTCCTTGAGAGAGGCTACTCTGAAGACCTTGACCTTGAAGGCGCTGTCAAGCTGGCCTCCGAAGCCGTTAGGTCCGCGATATTAAGGGACGCCGCGACTGGCGACGGAATAGACGTCACTATAATAGGTCATAAAACGTATCAGGAAAGGTTTATACCTTTCAGAGCAAGTTAGAGACCCGCAGAGCCTGTTTCCTGGAGATCTATCACTAGGTGATTGTGTTGGAGAGTCAGCCCCAGGCAGGAGAGGAGCGTCGCCTGATATCAGGCACGCAGCTACGTAGGCTCATAGTTACTGAGATTTATAAGAACCTGGGCGACGCTGAGATCACGAAAATAGAGTTCGAAGGCCCTGAGATAGCGATCTACGTCAAGAACCCGAGGTGGATACTAGAGGGCGAGGAGAAGGTAAAGGAGTTGGCGAAGCAGCTAAGGAAGAGGATAGTTGTAAGGAGCGACCCGAAGGCCAGGGCTACAAAGGAGTTCACATTAAGATACATAATTGAGAATGCCCCCGAGGACGTCACGATAGACCCTAGCGATATACAGTTTGACGAGGTCCTGGGCGAGGTAAGGGTACTGACGGATAAGCCAGGGAAGCTAATAGGCAAGGGCAAGGCCTTCAGGAACCAGGTCCTTGCGCAGACGGGCTGGAGGCTTGAGGTTCAGAGGAAGCCGCCGCTGCTGAGCAAGACCCTGTACTCAATTAATGAGCTCTACCTTATGGCGTCGGCAGAGCGCAGGAAGGCCCTAAGGGACATAGGGGAGAGGATCTACAGGGACATGATAGTAGGGCCAAGACATATAAGGATCATAGGCCTTGGGGGCTTTGGCGAGGTCGGAAGGTCATGTATTCTAGTGGACACGGCCGAGAGCAAGATACTTCTTGACGTGGGGTTCTCACAGAGCGGCTTCGGACCTGACTCCTACCCTAGGTTTGACGCGCCTGAGTTGAGGATAGACGAGCTTGACGCAGTGGTGATCTCTCATGCTCACATGGATCACGTAGGCTTGGCGCCACTGCTTTACAAGTACGGCTACAGAGGACCCATCTACATGACCCCGCCAACCAGGGATATAGCGACCCTGCTCCTGAAGGACTTCATAGACGTCTTTGTCAAGGAGGGCAAGGAGCCCCCCTTCACGCTCAAGGACCTGACCACAATGCTTAACCATACTATAACCGTGAACTACGATGTAGTTACTGACCTATCCCCGGACGCCAAGCTAACGTTCAGCGACGCCGGCCACGTCTTGGGCTCCGCCCTAGTTCATATCCACATAGGTCAGGGCCTCTTCAACATACTCTACACGGGTGACATAAAGTACTACAGCATAAAGGAGAATAAGGCCCTCCGCCTTCAGCCGCCCGCGAACACGGAATATCACAGGGTTGAGGCGTTGATCTTGGAGAGCACGTACGGGGGCACCGACACACCTCCACGCGAGGAGGCGGAGCAGCGGCTGTTCCAGCTCATAAATACTGTTTACCAGAGGGGAGGCAAGGTCCTCATACCGGTTATGGCCGTGGGCCGTGCCCAGGACATGATGGTCCTCCTAGGTAAGGCTATGGCCGAGAAGAAGATACCCGAGATGCCCATCTACATAGACGGGCTCATATATGAGGTCACGGCTATCTACACTGCCTACCCTGAGCTCCTGTCTAAGGAGATAAGGGATGAGATGTTGAACCAAGGCAGCAACCCCTTCATAACGCCGCAGATGGTGTTCGTAAACGATCAGAGCAAGAGGGACGAAGCCATTTACGCACAGGGACCTGCCATAATAATATCCACGAGCGGCATGATGGTAGGCGGCCCCATACTGGAGTACTTCAAGAGGCTGGCAGAGGACGCTAGGAACGCCTTGGTCTTCGTAAGCTATCAGGCCTCAGGCACTCTGGGCAGGAGGATAGCTGATGGCGAGAAGGAGGTGCAGCTCGAGGACGAGGGTAAGCTGAGGACCTTTAAGGTGAACCTGGAGGTCCAGAGGATAGAGGGCTTCTCAGGACACGCTAACAGGAGCGAGCTACTGGCCTTCCTGAGGAGGCTCACGCCGAAGCCAAGGATAGTGGTGCTTAACCACGGCGAGACCGCTCAGCTGGCGTCCCTGGCCTCAACTATCAAGGCCCGCTGGGACAAGCTGGGCTTTGAGACGCCGCCAGAGGTCATAGTGCCTGAGAACCTTGAGGCTGTGAGGCTGTACCCTAGATCCTCAAAACTGCACACGGCTCTACTTTACTCCTGAGAAGGAGAGAGGCTTGCCAAGGATACCACCTGAGCTCTGCGCCAGATGTAAGGGCTATAAGCTGCTGTGCGGTCTGCCCTACTGCCCGATCCTTGAGAAGTTCAGGGCCCAGCTCAGGGCGGTCCAGCTGACGTCAGGAAGGAACGTTGATGGGGCAACGCCTCCAAGCGCCCTCGTGGGGGAGTACGGCTATCCTAAGGTACTGATCTACTTCATGGTGCCTCCGGGCGAGAAGGGGGAGGAGGCGGCATATCATGACGCGCCTGTCGAGTGGACCCTGAAGTCAGAGCCTCTGGCTAGGATAGTCAGGCTCAGGGGGAGCCTGGTGTCAGCGTTCCAGAGAGTGAACGTCTACGAGCCCTGGAGGCTGTACGAGGCTGAGATTGGGCTAGCTATGGTCTCCGAGAGGCCCGTGGACTCAGAGCTGATACTGAAGGCTCTCCCAGTGCCAACGCTCAGGTTTGACGGGGTAACTAAGCCAGTGGGGCCAAGGGCGCCTGTTGAGAGGATAGTGATAAGTGGATCGCCAAAGCTGAGGGCGCCTGTTGAGAGGATCATATGGGATGACGCTAAGGCGGAGGAGGCCATCTGGGAGCTCTACAGGTCAGGCGTTGACGTGTACAAAATCCAGGACCTATTGAGCCTTGGCTTCCTTGGGAGGCTCAGAGGGCGTAAGATGGTCCCAACGCGCTGGGCCATAACTGCAGTTGACGACTCGCTGTCGAGGATGTTAAGGGAGCAGATAAGGGAGTTGGAGGAGATCAGCGAGATCAGGGTCTACACCCACGAGTACCTCGGGAACAGGTTCCTGGTAGCCCTGCTGCCTGGCGAGGGGTCGTTTGAGTGGATTGAGATCTGGCACCCCATGAGCGTCTGGGCCAGCGCTGCGTCGAAGCCTATCCTGTGGGTGGTCAGGGAGGACCCATTGGGCAGGGCTACTGCGATGGATGGTGGCTTCTCGGCGGCCAGGCTGGCGGTCCTTGAGCACTTGGCCTCTATAAGGAGGAGGGCCGACGCGCTGATCGTAAGGGAGATCCTGCCCACATATTACGCCCCTGTCGGCAACTGGCATATCAGGGAGAGCGTCAGACTGGCCCTATCTAAGAGGCCCGAGACCGTCAACAGTAAGGAGGAGCTGGCCAGCTTTATATCAAGGTGGCTTAAGGCCGACCCTTCCTACGTTTTTCGGTCAAGTTACCTCTTAAGCCTTATAAAGAGGCAGAAAAAGTTGACAGAGTACATGAAAGGCCAAGATCTAACATAAATTTAATTATAAAAGCCCTCTTCTAAGAATGTGACTATGACCGAAGATGAAGGCTGAAGAAGGCGAGGAGCTACAGGTTAAGCTGCAGGAGGTAATCAAGAAAATAAGCGAAGAGGAGAAGAGGGTAACACCGCAGAGGGTGCTTTTGACTAAGTTAATATTAGCGAGGGTTAAAGATCATGCCTCCCTCAAGGACCTCTTCCAGGAAGCTCAGGAACAGCTTCCAAGGGTAGGGATCTCGACAGTCTATAACACGATAAAGATGCTGGAGTCCATGGGTGTCATAGACACCTTCACAGTTGATGACAAGTTGCGAATAGATCAGCCAACGCCGCACATAAACGTCTACTGCAAAAATACGGGCAAGGTGTTTGATGTTGACGGCCAAGTAATGGAGGCCCTCTCCACGATGCTGAGGGAGAGGGGTATACAAGTAAAGAAGGCCATAGTTGAGGCCAACTGTCCCTAACATGGCAGGCTTAAATAAAGGACCTTGCTAACAGTTGTCTAGGGCCTTACTTGGAGGAAATGAGGTGCGAGAGAACCTTATCGCCATTCCAGACGCTTTCCACTGCCGTATTTCAGGTTCTCCCTATGCACGCTAACCCGTTAGGCATGTTGTTCGGTGGCGTGATTGAGGACTGGATGATCCAGGTGTCTAACCTTGAGGCCACAAGGGTCGCTAGGAGGCCGACCCTTCTAGCAAGCCTTGAGGACCTGTTCTTCGTATCACCTGTGCTTATAGGTGAGAACGCCGTGATAACCACATGGGTTGATTATATTGGCAGGAGCAGCATTGAGCTGGACCTTCTAGTAGAGGCCGAGAACCCCATCATGGGTGAGAGGAGGTTAACAACGCTGGCCCACATGACTTACGTTGCAGTTGGAAAGGACCTGAGACCGGCACCTGTTGGCATATGCGTAGAGCCTAGGACGCACGAGGAGGAGGCGCTCTACGAGGACGCCCTAAAGAGGAGGAAGGCCCGCGAGGAGAGAATAAGGGACCGTAGGCAGAGGGTCTTTGATGTTAGTCCCCCGAGACCACTTGCAAAGGAGTACATGATAGTTACTAACAAGGTTGTGATGCCTGAGGACGTCATGCAGATAAACACCCTCTTCGCCGGGAAACTTATGAGAATACTTGACGAGGCAACGGCCATAGTGGCTACTAGGTATGCGAGGGGACCTGTAGTTACGGCCTCTGTCGATAATACCGACTTCTACACGCCAATACTGCTCGGCGAGACGGTAATAGTATACAGCGCACTGACATATGTAGGCAGGTCAAGCATGGAGGTCACTGCCAAGGTCGTGAAGAGGGACGAAATAACTGGTGAGGAGAGGCACGCCACCACCAGCTACTTTACGCTAGTTCACATAGGTCCAACCGGTAGGAGTGAGCCAGTACCGCCCTTCGAGGCCAAGGAGGACTGGCAGAAGGAGTTACTGGCGGAGGCCGAGAGGAGGAGACAGGCCAGGCTAGGGGAGCTACAGGCCTTCAAGGAGAACGCTGAAAGGGTAAGGGCTATGTTAGCTCAGAGGACCTGGCCCTTCATATATTCCCCTTGAAGATGATGAATGGCTCTGGGCTTCGCTAAGCAGAAGTTTTAGCGTCCTTACGTGACGTTCATAAAGGCATTGATTTTTGGGCTGTGAGGCTTCTTCTAACATCCCGATTAATAAAAGACCTCATTAAACGAGCTCAAGCGCTATGGCAGCGGCGCCTCCAAGCCCATGGCAGATAGAGGCCACCCCCCTTCTCCCTCCATGCCTTTTAAGGACATTTATCAGCTCAAGGGTCACCCTGGCCCCGCTCATCCCAAGGGGGTGTCCTATCGCTATTGCGCCACCATGGACGTTAAGTCTGTCATAAGGCACTCCTAGCTCGGTGTGAAGGATGTAGCTATTTACAGCAAAGGCCTCATTGTTCTCCCAGTAGTCAACCATGTCCTTTGTCCAACCGACGTCACTTAGCAACCTCTTTATGGCGCCTACGGGCGCCGCAGGAAACCTCCACGTCTCTAGGCCATAATACGAGAAGCCTACTATACGGGCCAGGGGCCTCAGCCCCATGCTCTTGACGGCGTCCTCGCTCGCTATGAGCAGTGATGCGGCCCCATCGCTGAGCTGTGAGCTGGACCCCGCAGTGTGAGGCCCCTCTGGCGTGAAGGCGTACGGCAGCGCCTTCAGCTTCTCTATGCTGGTGTCCCTCCTTATGCCTTCGTCTTGGTCGAGGAGGACCTTACCGTTCCTCTCGAAGGGGACCACAAAGTCCTTCATGGCGCCCGAGTCCCAGGCCTTAGCGGCCCTCATGTGACTCTCGAACGATATCCTGTCAAGCTCATCCCTTGGCGCGTTGTACTCCCTTGCAGTCATATCGGCCTCCTCGCCCATAACCTTGTTAAGCATGACGTCCCATAGCCCATCGTAAACCATGGAGTCCAGGATCTTCCACTCCCTCCCTATGAGGTGCTTCACGCCCCACCTGACAGTGGAGCTCAGCAGGAAGGGCGCCATGCTCATGGACTCCATGCCCCCAGCGACTATCAGGTCATAGCTTCCTGCCGCTATGTAATTGGCGGCCGTGATTATCGCTGCCATGCCGCTGGCGCACACCATGTCAACAGTCATGGAGTCCACCTCACTAGGTATGCCGCTCTTCAGCGCGACCTGACGTGCTGTGTCCATGCCTGTGCCAGCCCTTATGACGTGGCCGTAGATGACCATATTAACATCCGATGGCTTGAGGTCTACCCTCGAGAGGAGCTCCTTCAGCGTAAACGCGGCTAACTCCACGGCTGGGACTTCCCTGTAGGCCCCTCCGAACTTGCCTATAGGCACCCTGACGCCGTCAACTATATAGACGTTCCTCAAAAGCCTAGGCAAGCTGTAGCCCACATTTCTTGAGGTTGAGAAGTTAAAAAGCAAGGAGTAAGCACGTAACTAAGCGCTATAAAGCGTCCCGATTGTGCAGAGAGTTCTTTTTTACTTTCCTGTAGGTAGGCTCTACGGCGTCTAACTTGGATCTGTGGGCAATGGTTTTAGGGGGTTACCCAAGGGCTAGGGAGGTCAGGCACGCGCTTCGTGATGTGGAGAGGGGCGACATATCTTATCACGAGAGCGCTTGGAGAGTGCTCTCGGCGAGCGCTGAAATCATAGGAGCACAGGAGGCCGCAGGCATGAAATTTGTCGTGGACGGCATGGTTGACTGGCACGACATATTTAGGCCCTTCGTGACCGCCTGGAGGAACGTGAGCGTTGACGGCCTTCTGAGGTACTTTGACAACAACTTCTTCTATAGGGTGCCCGTATTTAATGACAGGCCCGACCCCTCTGACTTCGTCTGGCCGCCCAGGCTCAGGTCGTTCCTGCACCTGGCGGAGCCTTCACCCCTTAAGGCGATCATCCCTGGTCCCTTCACGTTCGTCACGCTCTCAAAGAACTCCTCTGGGCTGAGCAGGGAGGATCTAGCTGAAGGCATAGCCTCAGCACTGGCCGTTGAGGCCCAGCGTGCTGAGGCGGCCGGCGCGGGGGCCATACAGATAGACGAGCCAGCCCTCTCTGACCAAGAGGTCACAGAGGACGACGCGAGGCTGGCAGTCGAGCTCATAAACGTAATAACGTCTCAGCTGAAGGTCCCTACAGTGTTAGCTATATACTTCGACGTTCCGCGCGCCGAGGTGTACAGGGAGCTCCTTGAGGCGAAGGTCAATTACTTATCTTTGGACGTGGCTGACGCCCCCAAGAGGGCCCTTGACCTCATAGGAGGCCAGGGCTTCGGCGACCACAGGCCTGTCCTTGGGGTTATAGACGCCAGGAGGATAGAGGACGACAACTTTGAGAGGGTGAGGGAGTGGGTGAAGCAGGCCTTAAAGGGCTATGACGGCGAGGCCGGGCTCACGACAACCACATGGTTTGACGTGATCCCATATACCTATAGCTTAAGAAAGACGTTCCTGCTGGGATATTATACTGAGAGGCTGAGGGGTGAAAGGGCTTGAGCTATCAGGTTCCATCCAAGTTCCCCACGACAGTCATAGGCAGCTATCCTAAGATAGCGGGCGCTTCTGAGATCATAAAGAGGAGGGACCGTGGCGAGATAAGTGAGGAGGAGTTCCACAGGCTCATCAGGGTCCCAATATCAGAGGTCGTCAAGGACTACCTTGAGGCAGGGGTCGACATAATAAGCGATGGCGAGCAGTCACGTGAAGACATGGTTGTCTACTTCGCTCAGAGGGTTAAGGGGTACGCGGAAGGCGAGTGGGTCAGGATATTTGATAACACGTACTTCAGGAAGCCCATCATAGTTGGCGAGCTGAGAAGGGAGAGGCCTCTGGCCATCGAGGACTGGACCTACGCGTCATCAATTAGCCAGGGCAGGCCTGTCAAGTTCATAATAACAGGCCCTTACACCATGATGGAGTGGAGCTTCAACGTCTTCTACAGGGACAGGGCCGAGCTGATAATGGCGCTGGCTAAGATCATAAGGGAGGAGGTAATGGACGCAGTTAAGGTGGGGGCCAAGTACGTTCAAGTCGACGAACCCGCGCTGTCAACGAGGCCGTGGCCAGAGGAGGCGCAGCTAGCGGGCGAGGCCCTAAGGTACGTGTTCGCAGGGGTTGAAGCGAAACGCATAGTCCACATATGTTATGGGCGCCTTGAGAGGCTACTGCCCTACATACTTGACTACCCAGTGGACCAGTTCGCGTTAGAGTTCAAGAACAGCGACTTCAGGCTACTACCATACCTTAAGGAGTACGGGTACAACAAGGAGCTAGGCTATGGAGTTATAGACGTCCACTCCCTTCAGGTAGAGACCGTTGAGGAGGTGAAGAGGGATATAGACCGCCTTATGAAGCTTGGGATCCTGGGGCCCGAGAAGGTGTACATAAACCCCGACTGCGGCCTGAAGAGGCTCCCAAGGGAGGTCGCTAAGGCCAAGCTAATCAACATGGTCAAGGCGGCCAGGTTAGCAAGGGAGGAGTGGTGAAGCCCGAGCTCTACGAGGGAGGGTGGGTAGGAAAGCTGCCCACTGACGAACTCAAGCGCCTCGTCCTTAGTAGAGCGAAGGGCTTTGTCAGGCTCTCCACAGTCCTTGGGCCTGCCGTGGGCGAGGACGCAGCCCTTATAGACCTTGGTAGCTGCATCCTAGCTGTTCACAGCGACCCCATAACGGAGGCCTCATACAGGGCTGGGGCGCTGGCCATAGACGTGGCGTCAAACGACGTCGCGACCAGGGGCGCGAGGCCTGCGTGGGCCCTCCTTGACGTCCTGATGCCAGCCGGCTCAAGGCTTTCGTCGTTAGCCGCGATAATGGAGGACGCAAGTGACGAGGCCAGAAGGCTGGGCATCGAGATAGTTGGGGGCCATACGGAGGCCGCGCCCAACCTTAGGACACCTATTGTTGTGGCCACAGTTATGGGCTGCGCCTGCCGCGGCTGCGCCCTAAGGACTGGTGGAGCTAAGACAGGCGACGTGGTAGTTCAGGTGGGCCCGGCAGCCCTTGAGGCCACTGTGATAGTGGCCACAGACTTCAGGGAGCAGGCCCTTGCCAAGGGCGTCTCGCCCGAGGACCTAGATGCCGCGGTGTCGCTCTTTAGCAGGCTAAGCGTCGTCAACTACGCCTTAGCGCTGGCAGAGCGCGGCCTAGTTACGGGCATGCACGATGTCACAGAAGGCGGCCTCATAGGCGCCCTGTACGAGCTGTCGGCGGCCTCAGGCAAGGAGGTCACTGTGGAGAGGTCAAGAGTTAAGGCGCTCGACATCACTAGGAGGGTCCTGGGGGCCCTCTCCCTCGACCTCCTCAAGTCGATGGGTAGCGGGTCCCTGATTGCCACCGTGCCTCCTCAGAGGCTTGAGGAGGTCGAGGCGCTGCTTACAAAGCTCGGCGTTGAGTACTCGGTCATAGGTCGCGTAGGCGAGGCCTCCGAGAGGCCTATGGTGAGGGTTATTGGCTTAGCCGGCGAAGAGGTCTACTACTCCACGCCTGAGGACGAGATAGCGAGGCTGTGGAAGGGGAGAAGCGCGTGGAGCCCTTCGTGATAATAGTTACTGGGACCCCAGGCGTTGGGAAAAGCGCCTTCTCCCGCGCCCTCGCAGAGGAGCTTCAGTGCAAGGTGGTAGAGCCTTCCCTGATAGCCGTGGAGAGGTCACTCGGCAGGCCTGACCCAGAGAGGCCTGGAACCCTCATAATAGATGAAGAGGCGTTACTGAGGGCCGTCAGGGACGAGCTCTCGAGGCCATGCACTATAATATCGACGCATTACCCCTCGTTATTCCTTGATGACCCTTCCCTTTACGATGTCACGGCGGCCGTAGCACTCCTCCGCCTTAACCCACTCATACTGATGAGGAGGCTGGAGGGGAGGGGTTGGAATAGAAGGAAGGTCCTCGAGAACGTCATGGCTGAGGCCCTTGGCTCCGTGGCGCATGAGGTGCTCGACTATGATGACATGGTCTTCGAAATAGACGTCTCAGGGATTGAAGTTAACGAGGCCCTGGACGTCTTCTTTGAAAAGCTTGTGAGGTGGGACAACGGCGTTAAGCTGGACTGGCTTTCCCTTGACGAGATAGCTGTTGCCGTGGTAAGCTGGGGAGCCGAGCTCGATCTTCACGAGAACAGGTCTTGACAGCGAGGGGGACTGAACTATCGCCTCCCCTGGCCTCAGCTTGTCGAGCTCCTCAAGCAGGGCATAGTGGAGGTTCATGGACTGTGATATTATCTCCTTGTCGCGCGAGCTCCTAAGGGCGTGAACTATCTTAGTGTTGGCGTTAAGCAGCACGCTGTTAGGAATTGAAGAGGGGGACTGCGTAGCCAGGGCCACATGAAGCCTGTACTTCCTGGCCTCCGCCATTATCCTTCCAACTATATCGTTCTCGTTGCCCATCAGGTTATGGGCCTCATCTACAGCCACTAGCAGTGGCTCTGCCCGGTCCCTCTTAGTGAAGAGCGCTGAGAGGAGGACCAGGGAGTAGGCCCTGCGGACCGAGGGGCTCTCTATGCGATCTATGGCCACCACCTTGTCATGATCCTCTACCTCATCAAGGCTTACTGACCCGCTGAAGAGCCTCCTGGACTCGCTGCTCGTAAGGACCGCTATCTTCCTCAGCAGGCCCCTCTTAACGTCCCTGTCCCACCGGGCCTCCTCAGGGTAGGCCTCCACGGCCCTCTCAAGCTCATTGAAGTCAGAGGGCAGGCCCCTGTCCTCTATGACCCTGAGGAGGAGGTAGGCCTGGGGCTGGGTCAGGTCGAGGGCGTCGGACAGCATGTCGACTAAGAGCTCAGGCCTATTGGCGAGGCCTTCCTCGGCGAAGGGGTTCACGCCGCCGTCTCTCGTTGGGTCTATGACAGGTAGCTCGCGGTCAACGCCTAGCCTGTTGAGGACCTTCTGCATCTCACCAGCCCAGTCAAGCGCTATAACTCTGAACCCTGCCGAGGAAGCCCTCAGGGCCAGCAGAGTCAAGGTGGTGGTCTTCCCAGTGCCCGTTGACCCGAATATCGCTACGTGTCCCTTTATGTCGTCTTCTGTCAGGTAAGTGGGCTTTGGATAGGCGCCCTCGTAGGCCGTGCCGAGGTATATACCACCTGGACGCTCTACCGTGACGAGCCCCGTCTCTGGCGTTATGAAGAGGGGCTCAGCCCTCGAAGAGGGGGTCACTGCTGAGAGGACCCTCGAAACGACCTCGAGGGTCTCGGCGTCTACGTCCCTTAGCCTGAGGTTCTTGAGGTTCATAGCCATGAGGGTCTTAACGACCTCAAACTCCACTCCGACATCCTTTGGATCGCCTCCCACGCCCACTATGGTCCTAGTGAAGCCTCCTTGAAGCGCCGAGAGGACCAAGTACCTGACCTTGCCCGCCTTTGCCCTCTGCTTAAGGACCTCCTCGATCTGCCTTGCCCCCTGGGCCCTCTCCTCGGCCGAGCCTCCTACCTCAATCTCAAACGCCCTCACCTCAAACTTAGAGTCTTCACGCCTTGGCCTGCGAAGGAACTTGAAGGCTATCACCAGGCCGGCCCCAAGGCCAGCCGCTATTGCCGCCGAGTCCACGACGGCGGCTGGAGGGCTCAGGTGAAGTAGCCTGGCCACAAGCGGCACCGCTAGGGCAGCTCCAAGAGGCCTGTACTTTCTTGGGACCTTGTCGAGCTTTTCCGATATCAAGCGGCCCCGTACCCTGGCTTAAAATTAAGGAGGGCTGGGGCCCCCTGTCGGAAGGTGACAAGTCTGAGCGGCACTGTTACAGGGTGCAGGGCTTACCTCAACAGGAGGCTGGCACGCTTAGGCATAGCTGTGGTCTTTGAGTGCACGGTGTCTGGGAGCCTAAGCGGAGTTGCGGAAATAAGGGCCATGGCTGAGGAAGCCGGCAGGACGCTCGGAGACGCGCTGGGGACCAAGCTGGCCCCGCTCCTCTCAGAGAGGGAGCTGATAGGCAGGTCCTTCGACCTCTACAAGTTCCGCCTGACCTTCGGCGTTAGCGAGATCGGGGAGCTGAGACTTGTCGTCAGGAAGAACGTCCCTCTGAACGTGACCGGGGTCCTGTCAGCGACCTCGTTGCCTGCGCTTGGAAGGGAGGCCCTGGAGAGCCTTGCTAAAGGTGAGGCTGTGACCGTCGGCACTAACCTGGGCTATAGGGAGGCCGCGAGGGAGTGCGAGCAGGGCGAGACCCCCGTAGGCCAGGTAGCCATACCGAAGTTCGTTATCTACTCAGCGGAGGGCGAGATACCAAGGATACCCCCTGAGTCGTGGTCTTTAGCCTTAGAGTGGAAGGGCTCCAGGAGGACCTTAACCTACCAGGAGCTTCTTGAGCGCTCAAAGGACCTGGGAGCTATGGACTTTCACTGTGTCACTGGGTGGAGCGTCAAAGGGAAGCGATACATGGGCGTCACGCTGGACGAGCTCCTTAGGGGGATGGGAGACCTGTCAGAGGCCAAGTGGGTCTTCGCGGAGAGCGCCACTGGGTACTCTACAGTAATCCCGATCGAGGAGGCCCATAGGACCCTAATAGTGTTCGGCATTGATGGCCAGCGCCTGCCGCCCGAGAACGGGGGGCCCGCGAGGCTCTTCAACCCCTCGCTGTATGGCTGGAAGGGCGCTAAGTGGCTCGCTAAGATAAGCCTTGAGAAGGACTACATAGACGGCTTCTGGGAGGCGCTAGGCTATCACGAGAGGGGACTTGTACAGAGGAACGAGAGGTTCAAGATCAGGAACCCTGACGTAGTTGACCTCTGCTAAGGCCTTACGACTAGCTCGTCAAGGTCCTCAGGGAACCTCGTGAGCTGCCTTACGCCTTCCCTTGTGACGACGAACGTATCGCTGTGCCTGAAGCCCCCGACCCCAGGTACGTAAATGCCCGGCTCGATAGTAAAGACCATGCCTGGCTCAAGCCTGGCCCTATAGCCTATGTCAAGGTACGGCGGCTCATGAATTTCGATGCCTATGCCATGACCTACGTGATGTCTTAGCAGGTCGACGATGCCGAGCCTTTTGGCCTCCTCCCTTACCGCCGCGTCTATCTTAGAGACCTCAACGCCTGGCGCCGCGGCCTCTATGGCAGCCTTCCTCAGTCTCAACATGTACTCAAAGAGCCTCCTGATATCGTTATTGGGCGTCCCGACGACGAAGGTCCTCTCGAGCTCCGCGTAGTAGCCGCCTATCTCAGGCCCTGATCCTATGCCCAGTACATCACCTTCTCTAATCGGCCTCTCTGAGAACAGAGCGTGAGGAAACGCTGAGAACTCGCCGACCTGGCCCCTGAAGCCCACGACAGGGCCTACGGGCTCCTTGAGGGGGGTGTAGGGCTTATAGAAGTTATTCATCTCCATCAGGACCTGTTTGCTGGCGTCCAGCATGACCTCCCAGTCCCACATGCCTGGGCGGGTTACCTGAAGGGCTACCTCAAGGGCCCTCGCGGCCCACCTGCCGCTCTCCTCTATGAGCTTGAGCTCCTCATCGCTCTTGTGAAGCCTTAGGTCGTAAACGAAATCGCCCAGGTCCAGCCACCTGAGCCCCCTAGACTTAAGCACGTCAGCTAGGCTGACGCCCTTGTAGCCGTATAGGGGCTGGGCGCCTAACTGAAGGTCCCCCATGACGCACTTGGCCCCTAGCTGGGAAGCTATGACGTTAGCGGCTAGCTCCACGAAGCTCGTCTCGCCGGGGTAGTCGAAGTAGTACACTACCTCGTTGACTACACCACCGAACGCCTTGTTCCTGTACTCGATGTGTCCCTTCTCCACGGACGGCGCTATGATTATGGGGTCCGAGTCCAGAGGCACGAGGAGCGCCAAGGGCCTTTCAGTTTGTATTAAGTAAAGGTTAGTAAAGTAGAATATCGAAGAGGCGTTCGCTATGTACACAAAGTCGCAGCCCGACTTAGAGGCCTCGTCCCTTAACGCCTTAAGCCTCCTAAGCAGCTCGTCCCTGCTCACGTGAGGGGTCAAAGGGGCTTCACTCCCCGAGCTTCCTGAACTTCAGTAAGTAGTGGTGCCCGCCTATATCATTAATTGCCGGCTCGGGCCTAAGCGACATAGAGGCCCTGCCCACCAGCTCCAGCACTTCCTCAGGGCTGAGCCTTAGCCATAGCGGCGGCCCAAATAGGGTAAAGGACTTCTTGAACTCAAGCACGGCAAAGGTGCCCCCGGGCTTCAGGACCCTCTCGACCTCCTTGATTATGAAGTCACCCGTCCCCGAGTGAACAAGGTCGTGAAGGACGTTAGCCATGAAGGCGAGGTCCAAGTGAGATTCAGGCAAGGGAATACCCTTGGTCAGGTCAGCCCTTATGGTCTCGACGTTGCTGAGGCCCTCCGACCTCGCGGCTTCCGATAACTCCTTCAGGGAGCCTTTGTCGATGTCTATGGCATAGACCTTACCCTTGGCTCCCACGGCCTTTGCTATAGGTATTGTGAACCTGCCTGGCCCTGAGCCTAAGTCAGCTACTATCATGCCCTCCTTTAAGTCAAGGGCGCTGAGCACGTTACGTATGATCGCCTCTCCGCCGCCTAATGGTCCGTGATGACCATGTCTAAAGGCATGCATAGTTCGGTTAACCGTTAAATAAAGGGCTTTAAAAGCCCTCATATTAGCCCTAGACCCAGGAAGGCTTGACGACCCAGTTAACGCCTGAGGGCGTGGAGAGGCGCCTTAAGTGGGTTGAGTGGGCAGTCATAGGCCTCTTCACGTTTCTCCTCCTGGCCCTAGGCGTAATGATTGGCGACAGGGGCCCTCTCGCCTCAGGCCTCGCTGTAGACCTTGGGATCCTGGCATACCTGGTGACCCTCTTGCTATACCCTAGGCTGAGGCTTCTGCCGCTGGGGTTCGTGGTCGGGTCTGACGTAGGTCACCTGATTTACGTGGCGAGGGCCCTTGCCGCGAAGGTCCTCATATATCCGCCTGTGTGGGTCTTAGTCAGCTTAACGGGTCGCGCCAGCCTTAACGTTGACCCGGTCCAGGTACTCCTGCTGGCTGAAGTCGTGTATCTGGTATACCGTATAGTAAGCATGAGGCCAGGGAGAGGCCAGGCCTCAGAGTCCTAGGTACTTGGCCACTAGTTTGTCTAGGACCTCTGAGTAAACCCTTTCAGCGAGCTGAGGCTCATAATGTCTACATAAAGCCACGAGGCCTGAGAGCCTTATGACCTCATTGACCAAGAACCTGTGCAGCTCTGATATCATAAATGACAGAGAGGACTCACGCGACCTGAGGGAAAGCAGGGCCCTGAGGGCTTCATCGCAGCCCTTTATGTTGCTTAGGCCTGGCATCTCTAGGTTAACGGAGGCCGTTAAAGTCGGGACGTCCAGGTTGTCGAAATAGCCAGGCGCGTGAAGCCTTAGGCACGATATTAGTTCGTCCTCAGCCGATATTATGGTCTTCAGGTCGGCAACTGTAGACTCGTACTGAAGCCTAAGGGACTCGAACCTGTTAGTGGCCTCCTTCAGCTCCTCTAAGTACCTGCAGGGCTCACCAGCCATGACGCTCGCGTAGGCCCTGTTAAAGAACCCTTTAAAACTTTTAAGGGAGCAGAACTCATAGCCATAAAAGCGACATGAGTGGTAATGAGAGGGTCGACAGCGCTGAGCCCAGGAGATCAGGCCTTGCGAGGACCCTTAACTTTCGTGACCTCGTGTTCCTTTCCTTTGGCGGCCAGGCCGCCCTGCTCAGCCTCCTGACTTATGCGACGGGGGTCTTGGTTTACGCGAGCCGATTCTCGCCCATAGCTATCGTCCTTGGAACCACTGTCGTGCTTCTGAACGCTGTCCCTGTCTATGGCCTATCGAGGAGGTACGCGGAGGCCGGCGGCTATTACATATATGCGCTTTACACTATGACGCGAAGGCTAGGGCTTGAGACGGGATGGGTTTACATATTTTACTCGGTGATCTATGGGGCAGCCTACATAATGGGGGCAGCCTATGTACTTCAATACGTGATAGGCCTTCACCCAATGTTCTGGGCGATCACCATCTTTGTTGCAGCCTCTGCATTCCTGGCCTTAGGCATAAGGCCCTCTGCCAGATATGCGGAGGTAGCTGCGATAGCAGAGCTTATAGCGTTGATATTCATAGCCGTTGCAAACTTTGCGATCGTCGGGTTTAAGTTTTACAACCCGTTCTCCACAGCTAGAAGGCTAAGCCCGTCATTGCTCGCTACAGCGATACTGTTCGCCGTTGGCATTCCAACGGGCTACGGCTCGATAACGCCGCTCGGAGGCGAGGCCTTAAAGCGTGAGGACATAGGCAGGGCAGCCCTTTTGGTCGTCGTGCTTGGGGGCCTGCTGAGCGCCTTGGTGGTATACTCAATCATAGATGCAGGGATGTACTCAGGCAAGTTAAATTATATACTTTCAGCTAAGGTCCCTATCATGGACTTCCTGAGGCTTTACTACAGGGAGTTCGCCCTGATAATCTTGTTATTCGCTGCGTTCAACGACGGCGTGCTCGCGTCGCTGTCATTCATGGCAGCGACCTCAAGAACCATCTATGCCATGGCGAAGAACAACATGTTGCCTTACTCGCTTTCCAACACAAAAGACGGCCATCCCTTCAACGCCGTCCTGGCCACAATACTTGCTTACTCGTTGGTGGTGGTGCCTCCGCTCGCCTTGGCCGGGAGGCCCTTCGAGCTGTTCCTGGTCTACGGAGGCCTAGCGGGCATGGCTAACCTATTTGTTCACATATCGGCTGGCGTCTCGTTCGTTATTCAGGAGTTCAGGACCATGAAGAGGGCGCTGACTTATAGCTCCCTAAGGTTCATGGGCTGGATTAGCAGGAGGTTGCTGCTTATTCTACTTGGCCTAGTTGCCATTATTTACAGCGTCTGGACGTTAACAATCAGCATGGGAGCTCTCAGCGGCGAGGCGAACTTATTCCTGCTCTGGATCATCGTAGGCTTCATATACGCTGAGGTTATAGACGAGATAATGGGAAGGGCTTCTCACTCGCAGAGCTCTTAAGCCAGCTCCTTTGGTCAGGCTAAGGGCTAGGACTTGAGCGAGACGTCGAGGAGGAAGCTCGAGCACCTAGAGCTAGTCTCTAAGGGATCGACCGAAGCCAGCGAGAGCACGCTGCTTGAGTACGTTAGGCTGGTCCACAGGGCCTCCCCGCTCACCGACCTAAGCCACGTAGACCTAACTAAGGACTTCTGTGGTAAGGAGCTTCGGGCGCCGCTCATGATAACCGGCATGACGGGCGGGCACCCCGAGGCCGAGAGGGTGAACGCGCAGCTTGCCGAGGTGGCAGAGAGGTTTGGGATAGCGTTAGGCGTGGGCAGCCAGAGGGCTGGCATAGAGAGCCCGTCCCTCGCCCGCACGTACTCAGTTGTGAGGGAGAAGGCGCCGTCAGCCTTCATAGTGGCTAACCTGGGAGCGCCTCAGCTGGGCAAGGGCTACGGCCTAAGGGAGGCAGTGGCCGCAATTGAAATGATAAAGGCTGACGCTATAGCCATTCACTTTAATCCTGGCCAGGAGGCGTACCAGGACGAAGGAGACACGGACTTCAGTGGCGTCCTGGCTAAGTTAGAGGAGCTGGTAGAGGAGCTGTCAGTCCCAGTTATAGTGAAGGAGGTGGGCACAGGCCTCAGCAGGGAGGACGTAGCCTTACTGAGCTCGATAGGCGTTAAGTGCTTTGACGTGGCAGGGCTTGGCGGAACTGACTGGATAAAGGTCGAGGCCCTGAGGTCGGCAGCTCGTCATGGGGGCTTGCCGTTAAGGGACCCTGGGCCTTTAGCTGACCGCTGGGGAAACCCAACGGCTGTCGCGGTCGTTGAGGCTAGGGCGGCTGCGCCTTGGGCTTACATAGTTGGTAGCGGAGGGGTGAGGAACGGTCTTGACGTGGCTAAGGTGATAGCCCTTGGAGCTGACGTAGCGGGCTTTGCGGCGCCTGCGCTCAGGGCCCTCTCAAAAGGTCCGCAGGGCCTCACTTCATTTATAGAGGGGCTGATCTACCAGCTTAAGACGGCAATATTTATGGTAGGAGGGACAAAGGTTGAGGACCTGTGGAGGTCAGGCCTTACTATATGGGGGAGGCTAAACGAGGAGCTAAAGGTTAGAGGCGTAGACGTTGAGAGATACATATTAACTTCTCGGCTTGAGCCCCTACTCTGGCGGAATAAGCTTGCCGTTTGAAGCGCTTGAGGAAGCCTCAAAGAAGTACGTACCCCTGATAGACTCGGCAATATTTGAGGTCCTCAGGGGATCGCCTGAGGAGCTCTACAGGGCCAGCGCCCACCTCCTTAAGGGTGGCGGCAAGAGGCTCAGGCCGTTGATCCTGCTCATGGCGGCCAGGGCGCTGGGAGGCGCTGAGGCTGAGCCAAGGGCCCTGCCCCTTGCTGTCGCCGTTGAGGTCTTTCACAACTTCACTCTGGTGCATGACGACATCATGGACAACGATGACTTCAGGAGGGGTATACCCACGGTCCACAAGGTCTTTGGCGTGCCAATGGCTATAACTGCAGGGGATCTCATGTTCTCGCTTTCATTCCTCTCGATATTTGATGCCACGAAGGCAGGCCTGCCAGAGACCTATGTAAATAAGGCCGTGAGGACGCTAGCAGAGGCCGCCAGGAAGGTGGCTGAGGGTCAGGCATATGACCTGTTGTTCGAGAAGAGCTGGGAGGTGGGCCCTAATGACTACCTTCTTATGATATACTTAAAGACGTCAGCGCTCATAGAGGCGTCGGCAAAGATGGGCGCCCTGGCGGCCATGGCCAAGGACGAAGTAGTCGAGGCCATAGGTGAGTACGGTAGGCTTGTAGGGCTCGCCTTCCAGATAAGGGACGATATACTAGGTCTCTTCGGTGACCCCAGCAAGACAGGGAAACCCGTGTATAGCGACCTAAGGAGGGGCAAGAAGACGCTCCTGGTGATATACGCTGCCTCAAGAAGTCAGGAGGCCCGCAAGCTCCTGGAGGAGGTCTTCTCGGGCAACTACAATGAGGAGAAGCTGAAGGCGGCCGCGGACCTGATAAGGCAGACAGGGGCCCTCAATTACGCTGAGGAGCTAGCTAACAGCTACTCCCAGCTAGCGATAGACAAGTTGGTAACGCTGAGGGAAAGAGGTTACATAGTTGACGAGGAGGCTTACGAGGTGCTGAAGGACTTAGCGCTGTTCAGCGCTCAGCGCGACAAGTGAGCGACTTCAGTAGACGCTATACATCCTGGGCTGGAGACCTAGTAATGTTAAGGGCTTCCTGGGACTGTGAGGAAGGGCTGCGCTGATTTACGGCGGCACCAGGAAGGTCACCGAGGGCGCTTCGGGCAACCTTAAAGTGCCCAGAGGTGCTCCTCAGAGACAATGGGCAGCGAGGCCTTGAGCGAGGACCTAAAGGCCCTGTTGAGGAGGATCGCGCTGAAGAACGCATACCTTCACGGAGGCCGAGCGCAGGTAAACAGCGTACTAGCGGCCGTCCTGGGCGAGAGGCCTGACCTCAGGCCAAGGGCAAGGGAGCTGGCCGAGCTCGCAAGGCAGGTCGTCGATGAGGTCAACAAGTTAAGCCCTGAGCAGCAGAGGAAGGAGCTCGAGCTCATAGGCGAAGCACTTGAGCAGAAGCGTCCCTCCGAGGCGCCTAGGTCGCTACCACCGTTGCCAAACGCCGTTGAGGGCCACGTTGTCACGCGCTTCGCGCCCAACCCTGACTTCGTTATCCACATAGGCAATGCGAGGTCGGCCATACTAAGCTATGAATACGCTAGGATTTACAAGGGGAAGATGGTTCTCAGGTTTGAGGACACAGACCCCAGGACAAAGACCCCCATGAAGGAGGCCTATGACCTAATAAAGGAGGACCTCAGGTGGCTTGGGATCAAGTGGGACGAGGAGTATATACAGAGCCTAAGGATGGAGAAGTTCTATGAGATAGCCAGAGAGGCCCTCGAGAGAGGCTGCGCCTACGTAGACTTAGGCGGGGACGAGACCAAGAAGGCCATAGCGTCAGGGGCTGAGCCTAAGTATCGTTCAATGCCTCCTGAGTGGCAGCTAGAGCAGTTTGACAGGATGTTAGCCGGAGAATATAAAGAAGGAGAGGCCGTAGTTAGGTTCAAGACCGACCTCTCGCACCCAAACCCAAGCGTCAGGGACTGGGTGGCGCTAAGGATCATAGACACAGAATCACATCCTCATCCGCTGACCGGGAGCAAGTACATAGTCTGGCCGACATATAACTTCGCTGTCAGCGTAGACGATCACTTGATGGGCATAACTCACGTCCTGAGGGGGAAGGAGCATCAGGTCAACACGGAGAAGCAGAAGTACGTCTATAGCTGTTTCGGCTGGCAGGAGCCGACGTTCATACACTTCGGCAGGCTTAAGCTCGAGGGCTTCATAATGAGCAAGAGCTACATTAAGAAGATCATGAGTGAGCGCCCAGACGAGTTCATGGGGCTTGACGATCCAAGGTTTGGGACTATTGCAGGACTCAGGAGGCGCGGCATACTGCCTGAGTCCATAAGGGACGTGATACTTGAGGTTGGCGTGAGGCCCGGGGACGCCAAGCTCAGCTGGGCCAACCTGGCTGCCATTAACAGAAAGAAGTTAGACCCTATGGCTGATAGGCTTATGTTTGTCGAGACCTCTCAGGGCAAAGGCGTGAGGGTCAGGCTGAGCCAGCAGGGCTGTATTACAGCAAGGATACCGCTTCATCCTAACAGGCCCCAGGCAGTGCGCGAGATAAAGGTATGTGACGGTGACTATGTATACGTGCCCGCTGACGATCTTAAGTCCTCGGTCGTGAGGTTAGCAGGCCTTGGAAACTACACCGTAAGACTAGGTGATAACGTGCTGGAGTTTAAGAACGACAGCCTTGACGAGGCGAGGAGAGAAGGCTATCCAGTTATCCAATGGGTCCCCGAGCGGAGTGCCGTAAGCATAAGGGTCCTGGAACCTGACGGCTTAAAGCTGGTGGTTCACGAAGGCCTTGTCGAGGGCTACATAGACAACTACACGAAGGGCTCGAGGCTGCAGTTCATACGCTTCGGCTTTGTAATAATAGACTCCACCAAGCCCCTAACGGCCATACTGACGCACCGTTAAGTTAGACCTCTAACGAAACTGGCCAAATGATCATTTCCATCCCTGTATCTGAGCAACGCGTTGAGTGGCACGTAGTGGTACCCGCTACGTGCAACTATCTCATAAACAGCCTCGTAGCTGGCCCTCTCCACTAGCCAGAAGAAGAGGGCCCCAATTCCGTCGTAAAGGTTGCTAAGCCCCCTTGACCTGGCCTCAGAGATGTATGAGTCTAGAATTACTTTAAACGTCTCGCTCTCCCATGCGAGCAGGTCCTCAGGAGGCCAGGAGGTTACCCGAAGCAGGGACTCCCCAGTCCTAAGCTGCTCGCCCATCATGCCAGCGTAGTCCAAGCTCCTGGCTAGGGCTGCCAGGTCTCTCACCGCGGGCTCCTTCTCAAGTCTGCTTGCGGGCATCTTGTACGGCTCACCGCCAAAGTCTATGAAGTAGACGTTGTCATTAGAGCTCTTTATCACCTGATAGAGGTGGAGGTCCCCATGAATCCTCATCTTAAGGGTTCCCACGAGCCTCTCGGCTAAAGGCCCTAAGTCACCTGCTAGCTCCTCAAGGGAGTCCGCAGCCTCTAAGAGAAGCGTTCTGTCGTGGGAGGGAAGCATGTGAGGGGCCTTTTCCCTCAGCCATGCTGCCCTCCAGGTTAGTCTCCTTAACCACGACCTTACGTCATTTTCACTTATGGGTTCAGGCCTGCACCAAGCAGCGTCGCACCCTAAAAGCGTTGCGTGTAGATCCGCTAACGTCTTGCCTATGTTTGAGCCTAACGCCTTTGTGTTCTCGACAGACCTTGCAAACGAGCTACTGACGTATTCGGTTGCCGCTGGAAGGCCTTCTATGAATTTAGTTATTAACAAATATGGCGCGCCATCAAAGAGCGCGGAGCAGAGGAGCTGCGGGGACCACCTAAAGTTCTTCTCTGTGAGGTAATTGAGCACTAAGTGCTCTATGTTGTCGGGCTCGTGGCGTCTTAAGGCCTTTATGAGGACCTTTTCGTCATTGTTGGCGTAAGCCTCATACTCTACAGATCTCTGCCCTGCGCTCACAACCTTAATTCCCCTTATCCTTATGGTAGCACGACAATCAACATTAAGTCTTCCTGGAAGGCTTGCGTCACCTCTAAGGACTGCGTTCAGCCACCCCTCGTTAGAGTCAAGCTCGCTCAGAGCCTTGCCGTCAGCTGTCGGTGACAGGGGCGCAAAGGCCTTCTCATTACAGCCTTCGACTATAAACATGAACCCGCCACTTATAGGCTCGCAATAGTACCTGCTTTCATCACAGTGAAGCGCCCATGGCCTAGTGGCATACCATTTGAGGGCCTCCTGGCTGCAGATGCTAGCTAAGGCCGTGCACCTTCTTGATATTAAGGGCTGCGAGGTTTAAAGTGCTCATATTCAACTCTAAGTTTCACCTCTTAGGCGGCATGAAGCTTCCCCCGCTAAGCATAACATGAGTTTTTACTGTGGCGTAACTCTGCCCGGGTAGTCCCAGGCTTTACAGAGCAATATTTCATTGTGGTTCGAGAGGAAACACCTTCTAGTAGGCCTTCATCTCATTGACGTCGCGTTTACACGCTAGAGGCGCACAGTCTATGCGTGCCAAGTCCTGAGGGGTTCCAGCCGCCATAGCATAGACGTCCTGAGGGTGAATGCTCTCAAGGCTTAGGACCTCAGCCATTATGGTGGACGAAGGAGGCAGTACGTCCTTAAACCTACACCAGAGCCTCGCTACGGCCTCCCTGACCACGTCCTCTGCAAACTTAGGGTTCCGGAAAGCTGTGAGTATAAGCTCACCTTCTTGAAGCCTCTTCAGTAAAGTAAAGGAGGGGGCTGACAGGGAGGCCCATAGGCACGTGGCCATCTCCTCAATCCTGAGCACCGAGAGCCTCTCGCTCCTCACGTTACCCTTGAGCAGGACCTTCTGGACATGGCTCGGGGTCGGACCCTCTTGTCCAAGTAGCTGAGAGGTCGTGGTCTGCGCGCTGGGACATACCGTTAAGCCTTTCACAGTAACGGAGGTTGAGTAAGTCTTCCTCTCCTTGCCTCCTGACACAGAAATCCTGACGCTAACGGGTTCAAGCCCCTTGATGTCAAGGAACTCGGCTGGAACCCAGTAAGTGGTCTTCAGCTTGACCACGGCTGAGCTGCTGTAGGGATGGAGCTCCAGGAGCTCCTTGTGAAGGGCCTCAGCAAAGCCTTCAAGGCTCCACGACTCTTCTGGTATACGCTCAAGAAGGTTTATTGCGTCGATGTTCCTTGATAGATGGGCCCCCTTTCTGTCAGGTGAGACCTCCACATAGAGGTCAATCCTTGCGGTCAACTGAACACGACCTTCAGGGGACTTTATGGTGATCCTCCTTAGGACGCCGCTAAAGCCGACTCTCCTGACAGGTATTGGATAATCTGACGGTCTATCCTGTATTTCCACCCTGTAGCACCTCCAGGAGCCTGTCAAGCGAGACTTCAAAAGCGGCCACAGGGTAGTCAAGGCCCAGTCTCTCAAGCACTTCAGGATTGACCTCGCCAAGAACGCCTATCGGCCTCTCGTCGGCCAAGAGCACGGCCGTCCTGCCTCTGATGAAGGGCTCCGCCACGGCCTCTCTGGCACCAGGCCTTAGGCCTAATGCCCTTAGGTAAGAGTAAGCCACGCCCTGTATGTCCTCATATCCGGTCGAGTAATCCATTATGGCAGCTCCTAGACGCCTCTCCTCAACGACCTTATCGCTCACCCTGTAGACTACCTTGCCTATCTCAAAGAGCTTGATGGGCTTCCTTTTATCAATGTTATGTAGCATAGCAGAGAGGAGGGAGGGCGCTAGGGAAGGCCTAAGAACGTCCAGGTCCGCCTGAACAGGGTTCTTAACCCTTATTGACATAGTGGCTAGGCCTAAGCTTTCAAGGAGCTTAGAGCTTGTCAGCAGGTAGCTCATGAGCTCCGTGAAACCAAGGCCTATCATTATATCACGGCTGACCCTGACCAGCCTACTTGAGGGCATGAGTGAACCAGTAGGCACTACGGGGGGCTCTATGGGGCTGAGCTCTGGGGAATCGTATCCTAACGCTATAGCTACATCCTCAACTAGGTCTATGGTTGACAAGACATCAGTTCTGAACGGCGGCACCGTCACTGATAGCTTCTCGTCAACAGGCTGACTTATCACAAATCTCATTTTAAGAAGCGAGAGCGCTATCTCGTCAATTGTCAGGTCGGTGCCAAGGACCTTATTTACGTCTGTTAAGCTCAAGTCAAGAGTCTTCGTTGACATGTTTGGCGACTCCCTTAACGAGCCGTCCTGGCTTATCGTGACGATGCCGAGTCTGCTATGGCGCCTCTCTAAGAGGTTAGACACGAGTACGTCAAGGACCTTGCTCACCATATAGGGGTCCGTGCCTGTCACGTCTATGAAGAGGTCACGTGTTCCAGCCTCAACCCTGGTTATGTCAGAGTTTATAACAGGAGGGAGCGATATGATGTTGCCCTCCTCGTCAAGTATGGCTGGGTGGGCTGCACGCCCTTCGAAGCTAGTCAATGAAAGGTTACCATATTTGACGCCCTGCTCAGTGTGAGCCAGGACCTCCCTGATCGTCATGGTCTTTTCGCTGCCAAGAGGCCTCATAGTGGCCTCTACGCTGACAAGGCCGTACCTTAGCCTGTGACCCCTCACCTTAGACAGGTCGTGAATACCTATTGCGACCTTCCTACGCTTTCTACCTATTGTGTCGTGAAGTTTCTCCTGGAACTGCATGAGTTCACGCAGGAACTCTTCGTCAACGTTTACACCATAGACTACAGCCCCCATGATTATTGGGCGCGAGGGCGGCACCTCATTGATGATGGTAAAGTCCGTTTTTTCACCTGAAGGGGGTGACCAGCCCATCTCGAGACCCATAAGGCCCCTCACAGCTCTGGCTATACCTTCTACCGAGAACATGTCGGGCCTGTCTGGGTTCACCTCTACCTCAATGGCGTCTTCCAGCTCCTCCGTCTCGCACTTCAGCCTGAAGAGGGCTTCCTTCAGGACGTCAAGCTCTAGGCCAGAGGCCTCGACAAGCCTTTCAGGAGAGAACCTGAGCTTCACCAAGGCTCACACCTCAAACCTGAACGAGGCCAGGAACTCGGCGTCCTTAGAGTAGAGGTCCCTGACGTCCTTAAGCCCATACTTAGCTAACGCCAACCTCTCAACCCCCATGCCCCATGCGCCTACCGGGTAGTCCACGCCAGCTATCCTTAGGACCTCAGGCCTGAAGAGGCCAGCCCCGAAGACCTCTACCAGGGAGTCTCCGATCCTTGCGTAGCCCTCAACGCTTGGCTCCGTGAACGGGAAGTAAGCAGGCTTAAACTTGATGTTAAGGCCTAGCTTTCGTGCGAACTGCGTCAGGAACCCAAGGAGATCTCTGAAGCTATAGCCTGGCCACCCCATTATTCCATCAAGCTGATGAAAGTCAGAGAGGTGCGTGGCGTCGACGGGGTCAGCCCTGAAGACCTTGTCTATAGTGAAGAACCTTATGGGGGGTTTAGGTCTTCCTGAAAGGACCCTTATCGAGACGGCTGTGGTCTGGCTCCTGAGTATGCGCCTTGAGGCTATTTCGTTGTTCCAGGGGTACCCCCAGCCTTTCTCATGAGTTTCCTTTACGCGTTCAACAAGCTCGCCATAAACACTGATATCACTGGGGGGTAGGTCAGGCCAGAGGGTGTCCTGGATCTCCCTAGCTGGATGGTCTTGGGGCTGGAAGAGGGCGTCGAAGTTAAACAGCTCAACCTCTATCAGTGGACCCTCAACTTCTACGAACCCGAGCTCAACCATTATATCCTTAAGTTCCTCTATGAATACCGCTAAGGGATGCTTACGAGCAGGCAGAAGCCTTGGAGGCTCGGCGGTGACATCATAAGGCTTTATTATGGAGCTCTTCCATTCACCCTTTGCCAGTATTTCATGGGTCAGCTTTGATATAACTGGTACAGAGGCCTCCAGCGCCCTAAGGCCTTCATCAGTTATTGCTATCCTAATGGTCTTTCTCTTAACGACTTTAACTAAGCCCCTTGACCTAAGCGTTTGAAGGACGTCTTCGCTTGGTCTCCCGCCCTGGGATACTAGCTTTAGGGCGTCGCTTAGCCTTGATGCAAACCTGGCTAACGCGTCATAGTTCAGAAGCTTAACGAGGTTACCTTCTACCTTGATGGCGTTAAGTCGGAGAGCAGAACCTATAGCTGCCGAGTAGGCGTTCCCAACCTCATCCTTTAGCCTTTCGACTGGCGCCACGCCACCCACAGAGAGCAGGGCCTTGGCCAACCTCTCCTCAGGAAGACCCTCAGCTAACGCCTCCTGACCTCTCTCGGTAAGCAAAACCTCCTCCTTCTCCTCCTCAATCACCTTCAGGAGACCCTTAGACTCCAAGAGCTTGGCGACGCTTGACAGAGTGCTCCTTGGGAGCCCTAGGAGCCTCTCGGAGTCCTCAAGAGAAAGCTGTGCGCTCTTAACAGAGGCCAGCGCTCTAAGCACCTTTAGCTCTGTGGGGCTCAGCTGGCTCGTGTTATCGTTCATGAGTGCTCATAAGTCTGCGTCACCAGCTAAGTTTAAAAGCGATATCATTGGCAAGCTAGCTTAAATAGCTACTGGTCTGGCAGAGTTATTACCGATGAAGGCTGTTGAGGGCTATACTTAGGCTTGTCAAAGTTACAGTGTCACAGAGAGGCACTAAGGATGTGGAGCCTCCGAAGGGCTTCCTTCTCCCCGTGAAGGTTGGAAGCTTCAAGGTCTCCGTTTATGAGGCCCACCTTGACTACTTGCTAGTGCAGCCTGAGGGCTACTCAGACGTCTTTCCGTTCAGAGGCCCCCTGAGGATATCTCAGAAGCCCTGGACCTCCTATTGTCAGTGGCATAACGGCCCCCTAGAGGAGGCTGACGACCCTACCAAAAGGCTCTACTGCCCTGTGCCGGCTGAGGGGTTCTGCTCTAAGCACAGGCGAACCGATAGAGCCATTTACACCCTTTGCCTTGACAGCAGGTCCCCTGAGGCCCTGGAGGCCTGTAAGGCTATTGATAAGAAGGTGCAGGGAGAGTACGTCGTCTACATGGTAGACTTCGGGGGTGACAGACCTAAGGTCGGGACAACGCGCAGGTTCAGGCTCCTTGAGAGAATAGCTGAGCAGCCCCACGTCACTGCCACTGTGCTAATGGTCACCGACAGCCTCTACAAGGCCCGCAGGGCCGAGATGACGCTGTCCAAGGAGGGTGTGGGGGTCGAAAGCTGGAGGCATAAATGGGTCCTTGGCCTTGACCTTTACTTCTCCGCTACAAGGCTTGCGGAGTTCGCTGAGAGGGCTTCAAAAGTGCTTGGGGAGCAATGGTCAGGCGAGATCCTTACCGTAACTGCTGACGTACCTCACAAGCCCATATTGGTGGAGGCGGAGCTGCTAGTCGGGAAAAGCTTCAGGGTCATTGGGGCCTGGGGAGGCTATCTTGTACTTGAAGGGGACAGAGGCCCTCTGGCATTAAAGTACTCCCAGCTGATGCACAGGGACTCGTTACTAGTGGAGGGCGAAGAGCTAGGGCTTAAGTGAGACCAGGGCTTTCAGCGCCACCTTGGCGGCCGCAAGCAGCGACTCCCTTAAGACCTCTTGGTTAGGCGGCGGCTCGGCGTGCCCGACCACGTTACTGATGACTAATATGCAGGAAGCCCTAAGCCCCCTGAGGTTGGCCAAGGAAAGCAAGGGTCCGCACTCCATCTCAACCGCGCTGAAGCCGAGCGACCTAAGCCTGCCTGAAAAGCTCTCGTCCTCAGCATAGAAGGAATCGCTTGAGAACACTAGTGCGAGCCTAGGGGAGAGGCCTTCGGAGACGGCCTTACTAAGCAGGGCAAGCGTGAGCTCGGGGTCTGGTGACGGCACCGGGCATACACCAGGCGGGTAGTAGAGGCTGAGGCCTCCACCCCCGCACGAGAGGCCGGCGCCCTTTGCGACAATGATGTCGCCTACCCTCAGGTCAGGCATTAAGGAGCCTGCAGTGCCAACTCTGACCAACTTCCTAGCTCCTATCATGTTGAGCTCTTCCGCCACTATCAGCGCGCTGGGCCCTCCAATTCCGTGCGACACTATACCTACAGGAACGCCCTCAAAGAGCCCTCTGTAGACCATGAAGCCCCTTGACCTAGAGAGGAGCTCAGGCTGCCTGAGGAGCGATTCAGCGAAGAGCGCAGCTCTGTCAGGGTCACCGGTGAGAAGTACGCGCTCAGGTATAGACGACGCTGTTATATGGTATGGCATTTTTCACATCCTCTTCAAAAGGGGTATCCCCAGGACGCTCATACCGAGGCCTAGGGCCTCCTTAACGATGTATGTTATGACCGCCTTGAGCTCCCTGACGGACCTGTCGGGCTCGTGTATAACCGTGTCCACCTCGTACCACGCATTGAAGTCGTCAGCGAGGCCTACCAGGTGCCCTACTAGGTCCTCGGGAGCTAGGTCATCGGCCGCCTTGGCTATGACTAGGGGGGTCCTCAAGGCCTTGACCATCAGCTTCCTCCTCTGCCCTGTTAACGCATCAGGGCCTGCCCCCTCAAGGTCTATGGGGCCGTGTTTCTCAAGTATGTTATTAGCTCTGACATAGGTGTACTGGAGGTATGGGCCACTACTCTCCTTGAGGTTCAACGCCTTTTCAACGTTAAACGTGAGCGGCTTAGAGGCCCTGGCCTGAACCATGGAGTACCTTAGGGCGCCAACCGCTATGGCCTCGGCGATCTTCTCAGCCCATTCCTTCTCTGCGTTGGGGTTCCTCGACCTGACCTCTTCAAGGGCTTTTGACTTAGCGTAGTCTAGGACTTCGTCCAGCGTCACGTACTCTCCTCTCCTTCCATGCATGGCGCCCGTAGGCAGCCTGACTATCTCATAGTCGTAGTGAATGGTGTTAATGGCCTCTTTCCTATAGCCAAGACCTAGGAGCGTTATCCTGAGCTGAAGCTGGGGTAACCTCTGGTCAGCGCCTATTACGTTTATGACTTTATCAGCGTTAGATGACCTATACTTGAACAGCGTATAAGCGAGGTCCCGCGTTGTGTAGAGGGTTGAGCCATCACTCCTGAGCAGTATAAGAGGCGGTATCTCTAGCCCCTTAGGGACCTTTATCGCAGAGGAGGCCTCAGGGTCTGACGCAAGGACCTTGGATATTATGGAAGGCACATCTATAGCGTCGGCGTCCTTGTACTTAATGTAAAATGCGCTTCTTTTAGCCTGCTCTACCAGTTCCCTCACCATGCCGTTCCAGACTAAGTCGCTTTCCCAGTCCCATTCATCAAAGCTCACCCCAATCCTGCTCAGTGACTGCCTGAACCCCTCTAGGACAAGTCCGACCAGCTCCCTGATAAGGCTCTTCTCGGGCTCAAGGCCCTGCTCATACCTTATGTTTATTGATGAAACCTCGGCCTCTGGGTCCTTAAGCGCCAAGACAGAGTTGTAGAGCCTGTCAAAGAGGTTGCCCGGGTCCTGAGACTTGAGTCTGGCAAGCGCTGAGGCTAACTTCTCAGCCTCCTCAAGGTCGCCAGAGGTCCTCGCCTTAATGGCGTCTATGGTTGTACTCGTAACCGCGTAGATCCATCCAACTAACTTATCAGGCTTTACTTTTAGCTCTTTGACTAGATCGTTTGGCCTAACGTTAAGGAGCTTGAACCCTAAGGCGGCTATAGCTACCTGCCGTCCCATGTCATCTATGTAGAACCTTCTAACGACCTTATGCCCTCGCGCGGAGAGGAGTCTGGCCAAAGAGTCGCCTATGCAGGCATTCCTGGCGTGACCTATGTGAAGCGGATGTATGGGGTTAGCGCTGGTGTGCTCGACTACTATTGTTAGCGGCTTTGCAACGGTGGGCACTTCCATCGATCCCTTCTCCCTGAGCCATCTAATAACAGCCCTTGCGAGATCAGGTCCCTCGAAGTAAATGTTAAGGAAGCCATTGAGCTCCCTTAGCGAAACGTAATTTATGCCATATTTCTCTTGAAGCGTCTCCCGCAGCTTGATCGTCAAGGAGCTCACGTCCTTCGTATACCTTATGGCAGGAAAGGCGGCGTCTCCGTACTCCTCCTTCGTAGGCTCCATTAAGCTCCAGAACGCTAGGCTTTCATCTATTTTCAGGAGATCGGCTAGGGCCCTTGAGGAGGCTTCTATGGCTCTCGTCAGTGGGTCCAAGGCCTTTAGCCTCCAAGTAGCTGAGGTTCCAGACCTTAAAATTAATCCTGAGTTCGTTGCTCAAGCACGTTGACGTCTGCAAGCCATTGGCCTGGCTCTACAACCTCGCCCTCTTCCACTGCCAGCTCTTTATCAAGCTCATAGCAGATGTCCTTAAAGGGGCACTTGAGGCATCTTGACCCCCTTTTAGCTATTGGAACTATTCCATACCTCTTGACGAGGATCAGGTCATCTACAGCCCTTAACAGCATGGAGGTGAGACTCTCGTCAAGCTCAAAGAGCCTTGAAGCCGTTGGGTACCTTATCTCAATTAGGACCCTGTTCGCTCTCCTCTTTCTAATTAACATAAAGCCGTAAGCAGAGGCTTGCAGTACGTCACTTACCCAGGCGCCCCTCCTGGGCGCCTTGCTGCTTTTCCTCTCTATGATCCGTACCTCGTCACCTCTGACGATCATAGCGTCTGCTCTGCCGCTGAGGACTACGCCGTCGGCCACCTCGACTAACATAGGGCTCTCCCTGCTGGCTCCCCTGATCAGGTCAGGGATGATAAAGAGGACGTGAAAGAGCCTGCCCAGCGCAAGCCTAAGCCTCTCGCCTAGACTTCTGGACCTTCCTAAGTAAAGCTCAAAGAAGCCCATCCTTGGGCAGTACGCGTAGGTGTGGATTTCGCTAGGGTGTATTCTCAGCTGAGGCCTCTCGGCCCCTCCCTTTGTCTCAGCCCTAGTTTCAGCCGTTTCTCGTCAACCTCCCACTCTTCACCATAGGCCTCTGCGGGGGGCTCACTGTAGGTTACGCTTGCTGCCCTTACCTCATTCTTCAGGTAATACTCTTTAGACTTTACTGCCTGAAGTATGTCATCATCGCCTGAGATCCAGAGGTCAATATAGGCTTCAACGGGTAACGAAAGCTTCTTCCTCATGAACTGGACCCTCCTTATAACCTCTCTTACTATGCCCTCTATCTGCTCCTCCTCGCTTAGCCTTTTGTCCAGGGCCACGATGCCGTACTTTGTCTCCTCAACCTCAAGCCACTCAGGGTACTCGGCCAAGACCTTCACGTGCCTAGGCTCAAGCCTGACCTTCTGGCCTTCGATATCAAGCTCGTAGTAGCCTCTAGCTAGCAGCTCCCTCGCCACCTCGTCCTGCCTCACGCTGATAGCCTCGATAACCTTCTTGGTGAGCTTCTTGAAGTCGGGCCCGAGGACGCTGTAGTTAGGCTCTAGCCTGTAGACCTTTAGGTTCTCAAGGAACTCGGGCCCTACTACCTTAACCTCCTTTACGTTGGTCGCGATCTTGAGGACCTCTGTGAAAGTCTTGACGGCCGCGGACACCCTCTCATCTGAAGGCATTATGTAGATTGTCCTCAGCGGCCTCCTCAGCTTAATGCCGGCCTTGGACCTGGCAGCCACCGCGGCCTCGCTGAGCTCTCTGACAACGTTCATGTAGTCTTCAAGCTCGGCGTCTATGAACTTCTCGTCCGGGAACGGCATGTTCATTAGGTGCACACTCTCAGGCGCCCCGCTTTCCGCGGGCCTGACCAGGCCTTGGTACATGTACTCTGTTAGGAATGGCATGAACGGAGCTGCCATTAATAGCCATGTTCTCAGCGCGTAGTACAAGGTGGCGTAGGCAGCCCTCTTTGAGGGTGTGTCCTCCTCCTGCCAGACTCTCCTCCTTATGAGCCTGATGTACCATCTACTTATGTCCTCAACTATCAGGTCCCGGACTATCCTAGCAGCCTCGTGAACCTCCAGCCTATCAAAGGCCCTATGATAACCCCTTAAGGCGCTGTTAACCCTAGAGAGGAGCCATTTGTCCTCAGGCTCCAGGTAACTGGCCACGGACTCGAGCGTTACGGCCTCGGGGTCAAAGCCGTCAAGGCTCATGTAAAGGCTTGCGAAAGCGAAGACGTTCCTTATGATCGTGAAGTCCCTTGCCGTAAGCTCAATATTGCGCCAGGAGAACCTGAGATCCTCCCATGTCGTGTTCCTCAGCACGTAGAGCCTTACTACGTCCCTTGGGTACTTGGCTATTAAGTCCTCAAACGCAACGTAATTGCCAAGGGACTTATGCATCTCCCTGCCCTGCTCATCGAGGACAAAGCCGTGGACGAGGACTCTGCGGTAAGGAACCCTATCAAACCCTAACACGCCAACCCTGAGGAGACTGAAGAACCAGCCCCTTAGCTGGTCATGGCCCTCAAGTATTAGGTCAACGGGCATGAGCCTCTCGAAGAGGTCCTTTCTCCTCGGATAGCCTAGGCTAGCGTAGAACGCTATGCCGCTGTCGAACCATACGTCGGCTACGTCTGGAACTCTCTTCATAATTCCGCCGCACTTAGGACATCTTAAGGTCACACTGTCAATCCATGGCCTATGCAGTGACGGGGGCCTCTTGCCCCCCAGCCTTTCTAACTCCTCAAGGCTGCCCACGACCTCTACGTGGCCGCAGCTTTCACAGACCCAAATAGGTAATGGGATTCCCCAATACCTTTGCCTGCTTATGACCCAGTCCTTGACGTCGGCCAGTATTGAGAGCAACCTGCTCTTGGCCCATGAGGGCACCCACTCTACGGTATCTGCCTCCCTTATCAGTTTGTCCTTTACCTTACTGACGGCTATGAACCACTGGTCGGTCAACCTTAGGACGAGGGGTGTCTTGCATCTCCAGCAGACGGGGTACTTGTGTACTATTTTGCCCTCATGAAGCAACGCGTTGCGCTCCCTAAGGTCCCTAAGTATCGCCTCGTTAGCCTCAGTCCTGAAGTAAAGCCCCCTGTACTTACCGGCCTGCTCTGTCATCCTGCCCTGGTTATCAACAAGGCTTACGGCAGGCGCGCCTATCCTCGAGCCAACCTCAAAGTCTACGTCACCATGTCCAGGAGCTGCGTGAACAAGGCCTGTCCCCTCTGTAGCGCTGACGGCCTCAGGCGCCATAACGACGCGGTGGTAGGCTTTGAGTACAGCCTGGGCTGGAACCACGTCTTCAAGCGGATGCTCGTACTCAAGGCCTTCTAGGTCCTTGCCCCTTACGACGGAGGCTATCCTGTAGTTGGTGATCCCTGCCTCACTCATGACATTAGGGACCCTGGCCTCGGCCATGATGTACCTCTCACCATTAGCCTCTACGATAGCATAGCTGAGGTCGGGGTGAGCCATAACGAAAGCGTTCGCTGGTAGCGTCCACGGCGTGGTGGTCCAGATCACAAGGTAGGTGTTTTCCTGGCCCTTAACTCTGAACTTAACGTAAATGGAGGGGTCCTCAAGGTCTACGTACTCAGAGACTTCGTAGTCTGCCAGCGTGGTCTCACAACGAGGGCACCAATGCAAAACCCTTCCGCTCCTGTAGAGAAGGCCAAGCTCATGGACCCTCTTTATTAGATGCCATCCGGCCTCTATGTAGTCATCGGTGTAGGTTATATAAGGGTCCTTCCAGTTCATGAAGACCCCGAGTTGTCTGAAGCTCTCAGTCATGCCCTTAATGTTGTCCTCGGCCACCTTGCGACATGTTTCAACAAATCGGTCGATTCCAATCAAGTCCTCTATATCCTTTTTGCTCTTGACACCTAGGGTCCTCTCGACGAGGATCTCGATTGGTAAGCCATGAGTATCAAAGCCTGGCCTATCCCATACGTCAAAGCCTACCATCCTGTAATACCTAAGCAATGAGTCCTTCAGTATCTTGTTCCAGGCAGTCCCCACGTGTATTGTAGGGGCGCTAGCGTAGGGCGGTCCGTCCAGGAAGTAAAGCTTGCGGCCGCTTTTCATAGCCTTGGCCTTAACTTTCTCATATATTGAGTTCCTATCCCAGAACTCCAGGATTTCTCTTTCTAGCTCATGAAGGTCCTTATTGGACTCGGCCGCTATATTGCCCAAGATCTTCATAACGCTCACCTAGAGGTATCTATCCAGTCGACCTTAACGTACTGGGACTTCACGATTTCGGCCACCAGTTGCCTTAGCTCTGCCTCAAGCCCTTCCTTCTCGAGCGGGAGCTCTAAGAACCTGAACTCAGGGAGCACCGTCGACTTTATCTCACGAGGCGTAACGTTAAACTTTGACGTAAGGGCCTCTATGACCTTTCTATGAAGGTTCTCATCATAGGTCGTGTAATAGATTCTGTAGAGCCTCTTGTGAAGCTTCCCTGGCTTAGCGCCTGAGCTCATTTAGACCCCTAACGACCTAGACTTAGGCTCCCTTTTAGTTTTTAGGTTAGCCGTTAAGAGGGCTTGCGAGGTATATGTTATTCTCGTCCTCCTTGACAATGCTTTTCACAAGGGCTCCAGGGCTGATAGGCCTCCTTACGCCAACAAGCGAGAACGCCCTGGAGCAGCCGCTGTCAACGGCCAGCATCTCGCCACGGAGCCATCCCTCCCCAACGACTATAAGCTCTAACACGTCACCCCTCCTGTAGGGCCTCTGAAGCCTAGGAGCCCTCCTAATGCCTATCTCCTCAGGCCTGACGAGGAGCCTGTACCCTGTCTCCCTCTCCAGCGACCTAAGGAAGTCGTAGAACCTCTTCCAAGACCAGGGCTTAACTCCCTTAGGCTTCCTTCCAAACTTGTGCGCCTCGAACTTCTGAATGAGAACCCCTGTGGGCCAGCCTGACCTCTCACCTAGCCTGTGAGCCTTGGCCCACTCTATCAGCTTCTTGAGCTCACCCTCGTTGTAGCCAGGCACGACCACAGGCGTTAAGACGAAATCAAGGTCGGTCTCCACTAGAGCCCTCTCAACCACTGAGAGTATCTTGTTCACGTCATACCACCCTACGTTGACGAGCTTCCTGGCTAGGTCAGGGTCCATAGCGTCTATGCTGAGGTTCACCCTGTCAAGTCCAGCCCTGTCAAGCGCCTTGAGCAGAGGAAGGGACAGGCTACCGCCGTGGGTCTCCACTGCTACTCTCTCAACTCCTGTTGCTGACTTCAGCGCCTTGACCAGGTCTATTATCCTCGGGTTAGTTAGGGGCTCCCCAACACCATCTATTAGGGCCTCAGACCCTCCCCCCTTGAGCTTCGCGACCTCCGAGACCCATTCCGCAAGCCATTCAACGTCGTCAACTATGTACTCAGCTCTCCTGGTAGTGGAGGAGGGACCTGCATCAACGCTGCAGAACACGCAGTCATGAAAACATAGCGTAGAGGGCCTGACCTGTATTATATTGGTTCCCCTCTCTATGACGCCAAATGCTATATGACCTATCATAGGGAAGGGCCTTCTTAGCCTCAGAAGCCTCCTGCCCATGATGACGGGACCCTTTTCAACTCCCTTCAGGCACTGCTCCATGACTTAGCCCCTAGCCTAACGACCTTCAGCGAGGACGCATAGGCAGGCCTTGAAAGCCCTATGCCCGCTAGGAGCTCGCAGAGCTTACATAGGTCCTTGCCAGGCGGCACAGGCTCACCGCAGACCTTACACCTTCCCAACCCCGTCAAGGGCTTCGTGGTCTTGGCATAAGGTAACAGTAGCTCGTCTAACAGCTCAAGGAAGTTGAGGACGGAGCCTGGGTTCTCGGCCTCAAAGGCGTAGAGGGCCCTTCTAACCTTCGCCCTTAGGGTGGGCTGCTCGTAGATGTACGGGCACTCGGTCTCCTGGAGGTGATATCCACGCAGCTTAGCAAAGGTCGCCGTCTCCCACTCGTAGATCTTCCTAAGCGGCTTGACCCTCTTGACTAACAGAGGGTCCTCAACTATGTTAGCGAGGGGGTGTTGCCTTACTAGGCTGAGGAAATCACCTCTCAGGATATTTATCACCGCGGTCTGCGCCTCGTCATCTAAGTTATGGGCGGTCGCAAGCTTGTCAACCTTGAGCTCCCTGGCGTAATAGTTCATTATCCTGCGCCTCGATATGCCGCAATAGGTGCAGGCGGATATGTTAGTCCTCCTGGCCCTAGCCTCTCTGACCATCTCGTCTACGCTTAACCCTGTATAGTCCTTAACGCTGGTGACTATTACGTCAACGCCCATCTGCTTGGCGGTCTCCACGAGGAATTTAGCGTCTTCCTCCTTGTTATAGCCTCTTATCCCCTCAATAATATTAAGGCCTATGAGCTTGCTGGCCTTATGTATTCTGACCATGGCCTCAAGGAGCACATAGCCGTCCTTCCCCCCGCTTAGGGCCAATAAAACGGTGTCCCCGGGCTCTATCAAGGACCACCTCTCGATTTCTCTCTTCACCCTCTTAACGACGTCTTCTATGAAACACTCAAGGCATAATGCCCTCTTAGTGTGTGGCTGATATACTACGGCCTCTCTGACACCACATACGTCACAGGCGCGGCGCATAGAGGGTCTTTACTATGAACCTCAGCACTAGGAGAACTTATAATTATCGCGTATGGATCATGCTAAGGTAACCGATGGAGAAAGGGCCTGAAGCGGCAGTCCTTGTTCTGGTCTGGGGCAGGCCACCACATGTTCTACTAGAAAGGAAGTCCTGCAAGGTAGTTGAAAGGTTTTCCTGCGACATAGCTTACCCTGGGGGCAGAATAGCGCCAGGTGAGACGCCCGTTCAGACGGCCCTCAGAGAGGCCTGGGAGGAGGCTTGGGTTAAGCCTTCTGCAGTGAGGGTTATAGGAAGCCTAGGCGTCTTCCAGACGATGTCTAAGCCGGTAATTCATACTGAGGCAATAGTCGGCGTTCCCAAGGGACCCATTGACCCAAGGCCTGTGGATCCAGAGGTTGACGCAGTCTTCTGGGCTGACATTAACAGGATAGGGGAGCCTACAGAGGTGAATCACCCTATAAGGGGCTCTGTAAGAGGGGTTGTACTGGGGAAGGGCCTCGTTCTTTGGGGCCTTTCACTTAGGATCACGATGAAGCTGAAGGAGAGAGTTCATGAGCTAGAGGTACTTGACCTTAAGTAGCTTCCCTAAGGTCCTATAGTTGCTCTCAAGACCCATTGACTTAAGAGCCTCGGCCTGTTGTACAAGGACCTTATCCCTTAGCCTCACAAAGGCTTCCTGTACGTCAGATAGTCGCTCAAGCGGCAGGCCAAGCGCAAGGTAGGACCTCAGCAAGCTCTCAAGGTCGCTCAGGCTCTTGACGTCAGTGGGGTTCTCTGAAAGTCCCCTGAGCAGCTCAAGCATGTCGTTGACGAAGTACTCAACGACGTCAGTTCCCACCTCTACGCCAGCGGAGGAGGCCCACTTGGCGAGCTCCTCTATTAGGGCTGAGTTAAGGGGCGCCGTAGCTAACGCGCTAACTAGCGACCTTTCTATGTAGTACTGCAACAGATACCTGAAGACGCTTGGGTAGTCAAGTCCTAGAGACTTGACGTACTGCATTAAGGGGGCATAGCTCTCATATAGCGCTTCGAACTGCCTCGTCAGGTCCGCGAGGGCTCCCTCAGCTACATACCTTATCAGGGCCCTCTGCTCATCCTTAAGGGCTCCCTTCAGGTCGACGAAGTTTTTGTCAAACTTCTTAGAAAGGTAATCAATAAGGTCAGGTATCAAGCCCTTTGAGAACATGGAAGAAACAGTGGCCTCTAGTTCTTCGTAATCCTTAGCGGAAGTAGCTACAGAGGCCCCGCCATATACGTCATACCAGCTATAGTAAACGGCCGCGAACATTACTTTGTGGTAGCTCCAGGTCACCTTTGATATCATAGTGGCAAGCCCTGTTATCGCCCTGAACTTACCAAGCCTTAGGGGCAACGTCCTTTCTAAGATAACCCTGTACGAGTAGAATTCGCTCTCCTGTGGTCTAGACTCGAAGAGAAGCCTCATGGCCATCATGGCGGCAAGCTTCTCGAGGCTTATCGAGGCCGGTACGACATACTTTAGGTATATGTCCTTACCTGTGCCTATCTCGGGTAGGTTTGACTTGGCTTCTGATAAGATGTCAAGCAGCTTGCTCTCTATATCAGGTCCGCCAAGGGACTTCATTAGCTCAACAGCTCTCCTCATGTGCATTAAGGATTGGATGGGCTCAGGACGATATATGTCCTCAAAGAACCAGGCATCACTTGACTGAGCCAAAATAACGTTTCTCATCAGCTCAAGGAGCCTGAGGGCCTTGTCTTTCGTCTCCTCGTTTCCATCGATTAGGTGTCTCTGAAGGTACTCATTGGTTACCTCAGGGGATCTAGAAATTAGTACGTCACCGTAATTGAGGAGCGCCTTAAGCGGTTCTGAGAACAGCTTAGGCCCTATGTCATAAAACACCTTTAGCGATTCATCAGCAAGGAGGTCCACAGCTGCCCTAAGCGGCGTTCTCCACTCTTGGGTCCAGCCAGGCCTTATCTCAGATCCGCAGCCACAGTTGCTACGCCACCTTTCAACTCCATGAGGGCAGCTCCATGAGGTGTTCTCAGCTATTTCAACAGATACCTTAGGAGGGCTAACGGCTAAATCGTACTCGGCTAAGTTAACTATCTTAAGCCCATAGGAGCTTGCCAACTTAAATGCCCTAGCAAGCTCAACCTCCCCCCTCTTCTTATGATGGCCAAAGGTCTCGCCGTCAACAGCTATGGCCACGAGCTGGGGTGTATCACGATTATCGTAGGCTTCCAGGACCCTTCTAACAAGTAGCTCGCCGCTCTTAAGAAGGTCGCCAAAGGCCACGAGGCCCGAGAGCCATTTATTATAGACGACTACGTCTATTTCGTCGCCCCTTGGCAGGACCGCCTTATACGTAATCCTCGTATCAAGGCTTGCCTCACTCACGGGCGTCCTTGTGCCGTCCCGCGTAATTATTGACTTTATCTGATGAGGTCCCAGTATTACGAACTTTATGCCAAAGTCCTTGAGTATCTGAAGAGTCTCGAGGTCGACCGCCGCCTCAGGGAGCCAGAAGCCCTCGGGCTCGCGCTCGAAGAACCTTTCAAAGAACCTGATGCCCCACCATATCGACGTCCTTCTGTACTCAGGCCTTGAGAGGGGCATTATTATATGGGCGTAAGGTTGCGCTATCGCATTGCCGTGGCCTGAGTGCTTACTAACGCTTTCCTTGTCTGCTGACACTATGGCGTCAACAAGCTTGGGGTACCTTTTCGCCAAGTACTGAAGGAGTAGCGGACCGAAGCTGAAGGTCAGGTTGAGGTAGTTGTTAACGAAGTCTTCAATGAAGCCCTCCTGGTCCTCGAGCTTAGCCTTAGCGTTAGGGAGGTAGCTTTCATGAGTTATTAGGTCGTTCCAGTCATGATAGGGTCTAGTGGCCGGGTCAAGGTCTACTTCCTCAGTCCATGGGTTGAAGCGAGGAGGCTGGTAGAAGTGGCCGAAGACTGCGAAGTACTTTTCATCGTTCACTTAGCTGGCCCTAGACGTTTTTCATTAGCTTAAGGCTTTAAGCTTGCAGCCTAACGCGCCTCGCTTGTCATCTAAGCACGAGCTCTTTTCCACTCCTCCTAGCGCGCTCCACCCTGTAGGTCGGGGTCACAGTCCTTGGGTGGCTGGCCCTAACCGCGTCAACCCTTTGGGATGAAGTGTTGACAGGTGACGCCTTAAGCTTCTCAGGGTCGCTTGCCGCCAGCTGCTCTATCTCCTTAAGCCTCTCAACGTACTTATCTATGTTCTCCTTCGTCTCGGACTCCGTGAACTCCACCATTAGCGCCTCCTTTACTATCAATGGGAAGTAAATAGTAGGGGCGTAGAAGCCCGCGTCGAGCAGGGCCTTGCTCACGTCCTCCGCAGTTACCCCATACTTCTCGGCCAGCGGGCTGGCGCTGATGACAGCCTCGTGCTTTCTTGGCCTTCCCTTGGCATAAGGCAGCGAGAACCCTTTAGTCTCGTTGAGCAGTCTGGCGAGGAAGTAGTTAGTATTTATGACGCTGACCTCGCCAACCTCCCTAAGCCCCTGAGGGCCAAGGGAAAGTATGTAGACGTACGACCATATCAGCTGAGGCAGGTTGCCGAGGAAGTGGCTTAATGACCCCCTGCTCGCTGGGCCCCTGTAGGCCAACCTGTACAGGCCGCTCTCTTTATCATAGTATACGAAGGAGCCTGGTACCAGGTCCTTAAGCCTGACACCGTTTATTACCTCTCTATCCTTGACGCAGACGGGTCCTGCGCCTGGCCCTCCGCCTCCGTGCGGTGTTGAGAACGTCTTGTGAAGGTTTAGGTGAGCTATGTCGAAGCCCATGTTGCCGGGTCTAGCCCTACCAATTATGCCGTTAAGGTTCGCGCCATCATAGTAAAGGAGGCCATCAACTGCGTGAACGTCATCAGCTATCCTAAGTATCCTCTCCTCGAACAGGCCAAGCGTTGAAGGGTTCGTCAGCATGAGCCCTGCCGTCCGGGGTCCTAGCGCTGCCCTGAAAGCCTCATAGTCTATGTTGCCGTCCTCTGCAGTAGGTATCTCGACGACCTTGAAGCCAGCCATGGCAGCGCTGGCAGGGTTTGTGCCATGGGCGGAGTCTGGCACTATTATCTCTGTCTTCAGGTCTGTTTGGCCCTTCAGCTCATGATATCTCTTGATGATTAGTACGCCGGCTAACTCGCCTTGGGCTCCAGCCGAGATGCCAAGGGAGCAGAAATCCATTCCAACTATGGCGGCCAGCCACTGCTGAAGCTCATAGAGCGCCCTGAGGACGCCTTGGTAGCGGTCCTCAGGCTCAAGGGGGTGTATTAGCTGTAGCCTTTCGTCAAAGGCGTATTTAAGCGCTACCTTTGGGTTATACTTCATGGTGCAGCTGCCAAGAGGTACAGGACCATTATCGACACCATATGACATCTCTGAAAGCCTTGTGTAGTGTCTTATGACCTCAACCTCGCTGACCTCTGGTAACTGAGGGGGCTCCTCCCTAAGTATAGAGGGTGGTATGTTCAGCTCGCCCATCAGCTGCTTGAACTCCTCTACGAGGCCTACAAAGGTGAGCCCTCTCCTCCCGTTGTCAAGCTCGTGAATTAGGGGCTCATCCCAACTGGCCTGCCTGAACGTCAACTTGAGCTCACCTCCTGAATAGTGTTAATGAGAGAATCTATGTCACGTTTTGAGTGAAGTTCTGTAAAGCTCAACAGGCCCCAGTTGCGCGGAGCCCAGTTAACAAACCTGCTTAGGGGGATGCCAGCCATATAGCCTCTTTCAAGAACTTTACGCCATAGCGTCTCGTATTCGAGCGGCGCTGAGACGATGAAGTCCCCGAAGAACTCGCCCTTAAGCGCAGGCGAGACAAAGCCTGTCAGCTTAGATAAGGTCTGGGCCGCGTAATGGGATCTGTACCATATGGCCTCGGCCAGCTCCCTTAGCCCTCTTCTGCCAAGCAACGAGAGGTAAACGGCAGCGGCTATCGCGTTCAGGGCGGCATTGGTTGTTATGTTGCTGGTGGCCTTGGACCTCCTTATGTGCTGTTCTCTTGTCTGAAGTATCATAGTGAAGGCCCTCCTGCCGTCCTTAGCGACGGTCATCCCTATCAGCCTGCCAGGCATCTGCCTAACCAGCTCGGCGTCCCACCTCACGGCGAACAGCCCTAAAGTCGCGCCTCCCACGTAGAGGCCCAGGCCGAGCGGTTGTCCTTCGCCTATGGCTATGTCGGCGCCTAGCTCGCCAGGGGGCTTGTAGAGACCCATAGCAATAGGGTTAACGCCAACTATGAAGAGGGAACCTGCGTCATGGGCTACCTCTCCAACAGCCTTCGCATTAACGTCGACAACCCCTGTGAAGGTGTATGGGAACTCTATGTAGACGGCCGAGGCAGGCCTTGTGAGCTTGGCCTTGAGGTCCTCTAGGTCAGCGTAACCCGTCTCAAGGCTAACAGAGTACGTGTCTATCATTATCCCCTTGGCCCACGTGTAGGCCTCCAGCTGGCTCTTGTGGAAGGGGTTTATCACCGATGGCACAAGCACCCTATTAACGCCCTTGACGCGGACGGCCATCAGGGCAGCCTCGCCAAGGGCGCTGCCCCAGTCATACATGCTTGCGTTTACCACGTCCATCTCGAGGAGGTCAGCTATGAGGCTCTGGTACTCAAATAGGGCCTGAAGCAGGCCTTGGCTTATCTCGGCTTGGTACGGCGTATAGGCGGTAAGGAACTCCCCTCTTTCAACTATGCTTCTGACGGCAGGGGGGACGTAGTGGGGCCACAGGCCGCCGCCTGCAAAGGGAGGCGCCTTAAGGGGCTTAATGTCATTGAACAGCTCGTCAAGTCTCTTCGAGACCTCAACCTCGCTTAGTGGTCTCCCGGCCCCTATCGGGAGGGAGTTCCAACGCTCCTCGCTAATGATTACTTGTTTAGGTATGTCAGCAAAAAGCTCCTCAGGAGAGCTAACGCCTATCACCTTAAGCATTTCAGCCTTCGTCTTGGGGTTGCTGTTCGGTATCCATGGGTGCTCCATGTTAAAGGCCTACCTAGGAAGGGCACCAAGGTATTATAACGATAGATGATCAGGAAATCATAGCTATTTACTAGGTCGTTAAGACTCTTAACAGGATCGCAAGTTCTGAGGAGTGCTCGACTTGTTGCTATACGTCGCTTTCTGTTCAAGAATACGGCGACTCTAGCCTCCTTAACCTCCTAATAGAGAATCTCTGGATCGCATATGTCAATAAGATCAGCGCTGTTATAACGCCACCGATCACAGCATAGGATAAGGTAGAGCTGCTAGGTCTTCTCAAGGAAAGGACAGTCAGCACGTACATGGCGGATGACCAAGTTAATGGGGATGTAGTGGGTAACGGGTTCTCATAGATAGGATCTACGGCTTCTGGCAGAAGGCCGTTCTGGGAGTGATCGACAGACCATGAGAGAAGGCTTAGGGCAGCTGAGACATTGCCGTTAACGGCGTAGTAATAGGCAAGGAAGAGCGTCGTCAGGACCCAGGGCGGCATGGGCGCGCTGCTGTCGTAAAGGTAGTCGCTATAGTGATAGTCGTCACCGTTAAACCTTGCAAGTCCGCCCGTCTTCTGGTTCCAGAGGTCCTTAATGACGTAATTCACGTCGCTTGAGCCCCGTTCTGCTGGCCAGCTACCCATGGCGAGAGGGAGCACAGAGGAGGAGCTCAAGTAAGGTGCTTCGGGGCCTAGCGTGTAGCTCTTACCGCCTGCAGTAAAGGTTACGTAGGGCACCATCGCAGAGTAGAAAATACTGCCGTTCCAGAAGTACTCGTTAATGCTCTCGTTTAACAGGGCTATCGCTTTGCTTACCACACTAATGTTATAGCCCAGGACGCTGAGCAAAACCTCTGCCCGCTGAAGCCCTATGAGGTTCATGGCCTCCGTCCAGAAGTGATATGCTAACCTGTCCTCCCAGACGCTGAGGTCCTCAGGCACGAGGTGGAGGCCAGAGCCCAATATCGAGCTTACCTGAAATGAGACGGTCCTGTTCAACGCGGCGGCTATTGAGTCGAGGAAGGTCAGGTTACGGGTCTCCATGTAGTACTCGTAAACCCCTATCTCAAAGAGCCCCAGGCTGTCATACTCTGGTACTGAGAAGCTTTCGTCAGGAGAACCTGTGTAAAAGTTATAGCGTGTATACCACGTCCCTTGTGGCGTCTCAACCGAGGCCATCCATAGCCAGTACTTCAGGGCGGAGTCGTAGTGGCCTGCGCTCTGAAGCGCCATGGCGGCAAACGATGAGTCCCTGACCCAGCTGTACAGGTAGACAGGGCTAGGCGACGCTGCAAATGTTCCAAGGTATGGGTTTTGGTCATCCTTGATCAGCAGGAGGGATAGGAAGTACTCCCTTGCAAGGCCTGGTGGCAAGGAGGGCGGCGCCCTTGACCTCGCTAACCACTCGTCAACCCTATAATCATTGAGCTTTAGGAGCGTCTGGACGTCAGTGACGCACGAGGAATTTATTGCGATCGTTATATAGCTTGGCCCTTTTGGGGCTTCAACCATAACGGCCTGGGCTTCCTCGAGCATTGTAGCGTTTGTGCACACGAACAGGGGTGGTGTGGTGTTGAGCCTTGCCTGCCCCCTTTCAACAAGGCTAACGCCGTAAGCGGAGGAGACCGTGAAGTTAGCAGTTTCATTTAGGTTAGCTATTACAACTAGGTACGGTGTCTGCGGAGGGAACACGACTTCTAGGCTTCCGTAAGGCCCCTCTACGGTGACCGTATTGTTAAGGTTCAGGTAGGCCTTAGACGAGTAAGGCCCCTGAAGCTCAAGGGTAAATGGAATGATACCATAGGGGCCCACGTAAAGGTTCGTCAGCCTGAAGGGCCTGTTCGTAAGGCCGTTTAGTGTGGCGTTAGCTATCGGGACGCCTGTCTGCACCAGGACTGACGAGTTAACCCAGTTGCTAAGTAGCAAGAAAGATGGGCTCCAGGAGGCCTCTCCGGACCAGAACGACGTAGCGGTGGGTACTCGCAGGCTCACCAGCAGAGTCGTCATGATTAGTAGGACGATTAGCGCTACGGCCGACTGCCGAAAGGCCATAAGCGCTAGGCCCTCTCGTTAAAGGGCTCTCCCCCTAAATAGCTTGCTCATTCTACTACATGAAGGTGGCGGCCTTGACAGAGCTCATAGTCGACGTCCTGTCAGCCTTTAGGAGTGATGGACCTATGTCGCCAGGTGACGTGGCTCAGAGGCTCGGCATCCCTAAGTACAAGGCCTTGGTCACAGTTTCATGTCTTGCCGAGCTCGGCCTGTTGGAGCCTCTTTACGCGAGAGGTAGCTATAAGATCTATAAGTTGAGCAGCTTAGGCGGCATAGTCCTCGAGCGACTTAGAGAGGGCAAAAGCATGAAGGAGCTGTTCCAGGAGGCGCTCGAGGACGGTCTGGCAAAAAGCGCTGGGGGTTCGGAAGGCGCCGAAGCACCTAGGGCTGAGGGTTCTAAGGTAGAAAGCCAGGCTTCTCCTTAAGATCTATGACCGGTATCGATGTCCAACCAGGCCTTGACCTGTCCCCAACCTCTACCTTCTCGCCGGTCTCGTCAACCCTTATCAGGACATACTTCGACTTCTCTAGCTCCTGCGAGGCTTTAGTCCTGTAGAGGTAAATTAACGGTACACCGTAGAACTTGAAGTAGTCCCTGTACGTGGTCTGAACGAAGAAGACCACTTCGCCGTTCTCAACATATCTGTAGATCGGCATAACTACCGCAAAGGATATCATGGCCACGGCAAGCCTTGCTATATCGGCTAGAGAGCTGACCTCTATTACTTGGGCCTTCGGGATCTCTTCCAAGGGCATCCCCTTCAGAGCAACTAAGGTCGGCCATTAAGAGCTTTTTAGGCAGGCCTTAGGGATTGTTGTGGTGCGGGGGTGCCCGAGCCCGGCCAAAGGGGTCGGGCTTAGAACCCGATGGCGTAGGCCTGCGTGGGTTCAAATCCCACCCCCCGCACTATGGCTATGCTCGGCTCGCCTTCGCTCTCTCCTTCATAGACTTGACCTTCGCCATAGCCGTTGACCAGGACCTGTCACTGATCCTTATGCCTTGCTTCTCAGCCGCCTCCTTCACCTTTGCGAGGAACTCCTCGTATGTGAGCGACTCCCTCGTAGTCCCTAGATCTATATTTATGACCTTTCTGCTGGAGGGCTCTAGGACCCTTATAACGTCTGACGGCGAGCCCCTGCTCTTCCTGTAAACGTCAAGCTGTCTGAGGCCCAGCAGCTCCAAGAGGGCCTTGTAAACGGTATAAGCGCCCTTAGCCACTTTCGCTCTCCCGCATCTGTCCGCTTGGGCGTCCACCCCCATATAAAGGCTCTATCAACCATGGGTGATGTCAGTATGAGCGAGAAGGTGTTGGTGAGCCTTGAGTTCATTGCGTCCCTGGTAACGTCTATGGGCAAGAACTACGTGACCCCAAGGGATCTGAGCAGGGTGCTTGGGGTTTCAACAAGGAGCGCTGGGAGGATCCTCAGGGCGCTCGAGACGAGGGGCTACGTGGAAAGGTACTCCAATAGGGCCTATAGGGTTATGATGAGGGCGTCGGCGCCTTCCTGAACACCATCCTCTTGCGCTGGTAGTCTGGCTCCCTGAGGACCCTACCTTCCCTCACCAGGTCGCTTAAGGCTTTCCTCAGGGGTCTCCTGTCGCCAGTCCATGAAAGTGCGGCAGCTATCTCGCTGAAGGTTAGCCCTCTCTCTGAGCTTAAGACGTCCAAAATAAGCTCCTTAACCTTCTCTTCCTCTGCACTCAAGCCAAAAAGTTAAGGGGGTTCAGGGTTAAAGGCTTGAGTTTACTTCCTTTATTACATCCGCTATTATGTTCAGGGCCTTAAAGAGGTGCTCCTCCTCGATCACGAGCGGTGGCGCTATCCTTAGTGTGGAGAGGCCTGCCCCTATTACCACGACGCCGCGCTTGAAGGACTTCTCTATTACCTGTGCGAGCTCCTTTTCAGCAGGCTCCTTGGTCTTCCTGTTCCTGACCAGCTCAACCCCTATCATAAGCCCCTTGCCCCTAACGTCACCAATTATCTCATACTTGTCCTTGAGCTCGTTGAGGAACTTCAGAGCCTCCTCGCCAAGCCTTGAAGCTCTCTCAAGGAGCCTCTCCTCCTTTATTACATCAATCACAGCGCTCATGGCTGCCAGGGCTATCGGGTTCCCGCCAAAGGTGTTAGCATGACTTCCTTTAGCGAGCGTGCTAGCTATATCGCCCCTTACAACTATCGCCCCCAGCGGGAGGCCGCCCCCTATGGCCTTAGCGAGAGCTATGATGTCGGGCTTCACGTTCCAGTGCTCTATAGCGAACCACCTTCCCGTGCGTCCCATGCCTGCCTGGACCTCATCGTCAATTATCAGGATCCCGTACTTGTCGGCAAGCCTCCTAAGCCCTGGCAGGAAGTTGTCAGGCGGGACGACATAGCCTCCCTCGCCCTGTATGGGCTCAACCACGAACGCCGCTACCTCGCTCGGGTCCACTAGCTTATGGAAGACCCAGTCCTCGATGTAGCCTAGGACAGCCTCACCGCACTCCAGCGGGTCGTCGGTCCTGAACGGGCAGCGGTAAGGGTATGGGTAGGGAACGTGCACTACCCCTGGCAGAAGGGGCGAGAAGCCCTTCCTATAGTGGGCCTTGCTGGCTGTCAGCGAGAGGGAGCCGTACGTCCTTCCGTGAAACGCGCCGAGGAACGCTATGAAGTACTGCCTTGAGCCTCCGAAGAAGTACCTGGCGAACTTAAGGGAGCCCTCAATACTTTCCGTGCCGCTGTTGGCAAAGAAGACCTTAGGATGGTCAACAGGGGAGATCTCAACAAGCTTTTCAGCGGCTGTCACTGCCTCCTCATAGTAGAAGTCCGTCAACGAATAGTGCTGGAACTTCTCGGCCTGACGCTTTATGGCCTCAACGACCTTGGGGTGGCTGTGGCCTACGTTCATGACCGCTATGCCGGCGTTTAAGTCTATGTACTTGTTACCATCAACGTCCTCAACGATGGCGCCGTGGGCCTCCTTAACTACAAGAGGCACCCACCTGACGTATGACTGGACAAGGACCTGTGAGTCCCTCGCTATTATGCTCCTGGCTATGGGTCCCGGCGGCTCAACCCTTATCAGGGGGACCTCCTCCATGGGCTCACCAGTTCTTTAAAGGGTCCCTTGCATAAATGTCTCAAGGAGTCGGAAAAATGGCTAAATACGAGTTTGAGATTGTTGAGGAGTATTTTCTGAATGGCGAACACAGATTTAGGTTAAAATTAAAGGGGACAAATATAATAGTTAATGTGGTAGCTGAGACCCCTGAGGAGGCCGCTTCTAGGGCCGCGGGGATTCTGGACAAGGTTAAGGCGTATAAGATGCTTAAGTGATGTTAATTATGACATAAACAGGACGCTACAGGCTCTGTGTATATGAACGCAGACGTCCTAGACAGTCAGATACTTGGACCTCTCTTAGACCTGATCTCAGCGTTCGACTCTATAACCTTATGGGGCCAGATCAAGGAGTTGACCACAACAGCATTGTCACCTATAACGACGTCATTGCCTATGTAGCTATTAGCTATTTTCACGTTGTTGCCCACCTTTACGTGTCTTCCGATCACGCTGTTCTCAATAACGCTGTCCTGGCCAACTATGCTCCTATCCATTACTATTGAGTTCTTCACGAGAGACCCCTTCGAGAGTATCACGTAGTTGTCTACTATGGAATCGATTATAGCACTCCCATCCTCTATGTTGACATGCCTCCCTATCAGGACCCAGCCGGATAGCTCGATCTTCTTAAGGGCCGTCCTTTCTATAAGGTCTATGTGTTCCTTCTTAGACCTTGCGCTGGCGCCTTGCATGTAGATATGGTCATGGTAAACTGTCGTTACGCCGAGCCTCTCTGGCGGGAGTGATCTAAGCAGGTAGAAAGAGGCCTGGACATAGCTTTCTAAGGTCCCTATATCAAACCAGAAGTCATTAGTTATGAAGCCCACGACCTTATGGCCCCTCGATATGATGTAAGGTATGACGTCTCTGCCGAAGTCAGCTCTCCCCTCCTTGACTAACCCCTTAAACTCCTCTGACCTTAGGAACTTGATCATTTCTTCGGACAACAGGTAAACGCCCGTGTTGGCAAGGTTTGAGGGAGCCTTCTCGGGGTCCGCTGGCTTCTCAACGAAGGCCTCTATAATGTCATCACTTCTCAGCTTAGCCAGGCCTAGCTGTCTTAAGGCCTCCTTATCATGGACAGGCTTAAGAGCTATCGTCATGTACGCCTCGCTCTCCTCATGGCGCTTGAGCATGTCTCCAAGGTTCAAACTTATAATGGTGTCCCCCTGGACGACTAAGAGCTTATCCGCTATGTCATAATAGTCTACAAGGACTGAGATCGAGTGAGCATTGCCTATTGTGTTGACGTTTGGCTGATACCTGAGCTTAAGTGCTGTCCTCTTGCCATCAGGAAGCCTTGAGTAGAACCTCTCGCCCAGGTGATCGTAGAGGTCCCTGTAGTTGTAAAATCCGCTCACTCCAAGGAAGACTTCATTTATACCCTGTCTGGCCAGCTCGTCAAGTATGAAGTCTATAATGAACCTATTGAGGAACCTTACCATGGGTTTAGATGTGTCAACAGTAAAGGGGTAAAGTCTAGTGCCTAGGCCACCTATCGGTATGGCGGCCTTCTTGACTTCAGCTATAAGTCCCACCACTATTCTCTTGATGTTAACGAGTTATATGTTTTAACCATAAGCTTTTACAGAGCTTGCCTACAGAGGTCAATCTCGGCAAGCGGAGAGCAGCTCTAGCGCCCTTTCGAGACCTATGCCAAACACGTCCCTCAGCCAGACCTCAAGCCACCGTCTCTGATCACTCTCACGCTGAAGCCTCTCAAGGGTCTTTGGGAGCTCTCTCAGGCCACAGGTCTTGGACCCTGAGCTGTCATGGAAACATAGGTCCTCGGGTAGCCTGACCTCGACGAGCTTACATGGCTCCTTCTCAAAACCTTCCCTTATTTCGAGGCCTAGCAGGTAAAGGGCGTAGGAGTATGTTAGGAACGCCTCGTAGGGCGAGCCGAGGTGGCTGAAGTAGGCGTGAACGGCCCCTTCAGGCCCGTACTTAGTGGCCATGTAGTAAAGGTGGTCGCTTATTGATAACACCCTCCACTCCTCAAGCACCTCACCTCCTAGCGCCCTGGCGAAGTAATAGTATCTCCTCAGCACGTTGAAGGCCTCCCTCTGCATCTGATTGCCTAGCCAGGCGCTCAGGTCACGCTGATCAGCCCAGCTTATGGCGTCCCATGGAGGCACGTCGTATAGTCCCTTGGGTGTCAGTGAGAGCGCGTCAGAGGCGGACAGAAACTCTATTCCTCGTCTGCTAAGCTCCTTTGGGAGCCACCTGAGGAACTCATAGATGCCTGACTCAGGCCAGTGATGCTCGCCAAAGGTCTCATAATCTAGAGCAATTAACACAAGGTCGCCTGGCGTAGCCTTTACCCACTCCGCGTACTTGTCTGCTGTGAGCGGGTATTGATCCCACGCCTTGTCACCAAACCTAAACCCTATGTCGTCGCTGAGCCTGTAGTTCCTGAGGAGGAGCCTAACCCCGCAGAGCGGGTTCTGATACACGTAGTTAGGGGACCTCCATCCCAGGACGCGGTCAACGCCCTCCGTAAGGACTACATTGAAGCCTAGGCCTTGAAGCGTGCAGCCTATATCATTATTGTATATGAACTCGGTGTTCTCAGCGGCCTTGGGCTTCACGCCAAGCAGCTCTTCGACGAGCTCAGCCTGAGCCTTGACCTGCTCGCTGAACTCTTCCTTGTCTACTAGCCATGCGAGCGAGTGGTAGAACGTTTGGGCTGCAGGCTCCAGGACCTCCTTTGAAGCGGCGGTGGCAAGGAGTTCGACTACGTCAGGGTATAATTCCTTAAGGTCCCTGAGCAGGCTTCCAGCTATACTCATGGTAAACTTGAAGTCAGGTACCTCCTTGGTTGCCTCAAGAAGTATCTTCGTCGCTGTCCTATAAGTTCTCTCCACGACTCTGGCAAGTATTCTCCTGTTGGCGTCGTGATCTATAGTCTCAGCGAACCTCCTGGGGAGGTTAGTTGGGCTAAAGGAGGATAGCCTCTTGAGCCTGATGGGCTGGTGAAGCTCAAAGAATAACAACACTCTGTCGGTCATGTTATCGCCCTGTAATAGGCCATCTGCCTAGCCTTCTCATAGCACGCCATTAAGGCCTCGCCTGTCGACTCCTTCCTGAAGCGCTTATTTACGTCATTTACAGCGAAGGCCTTTGCGTCCTCTGGCAACGTGGGGTTCTTAAGGGCCAAAGACTTAAGCTCCTGCATTGGAATCCTCTCAAAGTCCCTGAACCAGGAGAGCCAGGCAAAGCTCTCCATCGCGAGGCCGAGCTCTTTGGGGTCCTCAGCGTTCACCAGGAGGCCGTCACCCTCACCCGACCTCAGGTCAATTACTATCTCCTTTAGACCGCCGACACGGGAAGCTATGACAGGGGTTCCTACTGCTAGGGACTCCAGCGCGACGAGGCCGAAGGGTTCCCACCTCGAGGGCACCACGGTAGCTGTTGACAGCATCACGAGCGCCTTGTAGGCTTCGTCAGGGACCCTATTGGTTGTTATAACGACTCTCCCCCTTCTCTCCTCTGCCAGCCTCCTGACGTATTGTTCGTAACCATAGTCGCCCACAGATATTCCAAGGACTACAAGTGAGGCGCTAGGAGCGTAGTCAAGGGCCCTGATAGCTATGTCGACGCCCTTCTGTGGCGTAAGCCTCCCTGACGTAATGAACAGCGCCCTTTCCCTTGAGTCAAGAGGACCTGTCCAGGAGCCGGGGACTACGTACTTGTCTACCAGCTCATAGGCTACTGCTCGGTCAGCAGACCCGTAGTTTGTGGTTATCCACGATTCAACGGCCTGTCTATTCCAGTCGGTAGAGTTGTAGATGACACATGACTTGCCTTCAATCCAGCTGCCGTACTTCCTCTCCAGCTCCTCCCTGAGGTACGATAGGCTTACCGTGGCTATCGCGTCAGATGAATGAACGCCAAAGGCCTCAACGTTGCCCCCTACCTGCTCCCAGAGGGCTCTGTTGCTCACGGGTTCATGTCTTACGACCCTCCATACGAGATGATATCCGTCGTCAAGGCCGCTCCACTCAGGTGACGCATAATGCCATGGGAAGCTCGGGGAGCCGCTGAGGTGTATGCTGTAGACAAGCGGTATAGCGTACCCTCGTGACTCGAACTCGTCCCTGAGCGCGACCCCGGGGAGCACGCTGTGCCAGTCGTTCACGTGTATTAGGTCAGGCCGAACCTCACGCCACGAAAAGGCCCTTAAGGCCCTCGTCATCATTGCCGACTTCTCTTCTACATAGGCGTAAGGGTACCAGGAGTCAAAGACCATGCCTGTAGCGTAGTCAAGACCTTTAAACATGACTACCCGAAACCCGTTAATGAAGGCCTCCTCAGCGCCGAGGCAGAAGCTGTACTGCTTTCCGTCAAGTCCCCTCCTGTCCCCGCATATAGTGAAATCAAGGGGCCTTAGGCCGAAGCGGGACCTTATGCCAAGGTCGAGGTGCCTCCCATGGGACGGCATGAAGACCGTGACCTCAAGCCCTCTTTCAGCTAGAGCCTCGGCGTATTGCCTCACGGCCTCCCCTAGGCCGCCGACCTTGACTATTGGCGATAACTCAAATGATATTATCCAGACCCTCCTAACAGACCTTGGCGCAATGAGCCTAGCTGGACGCAAGTTAGAACCCTCTTACTAAAAAGGGTCAGAGGTCTAAGTTCTTGACTGTCCTCTCCTGAAGAGGGGACCGTTAAAGGGGTTTACGACAAAGTCGTTAGGGCACTTCATGACCTTAACGAGGCCAAGCCTTACCAGGTCTGAGAGCCTGAACTCCTGAACCCCCACTAGCCTTAAGAACGTAGTGGCGGCGCCCAGCCATATTCTATCCCAGTACTTCCTGCCTACGTGAACAGCGCTCCTCTTAACCTTGGGACACTTAAGCCTGACGTAGCCCACGCCGTCGATATACGGAGTATGGCCATGATAGAAGTATAGTATCCTCAGCCTATGGAGGCCCAATATCTTGTACTCACAGAGGTCATAATGGACCCTGCCATAAGCGTACATGGGCACATAGTTGTCCTGAGCCTTAAGGAACACTATCTCAAGGGGTTCGTACTCAGCCTTCCCGTCCCTCTTAAATATAGAGAAGGAGAACCTAGCAAGGAAAAGAAGACCGTAAAAGGGGCTTCCTGGAATCGGATCAGGCCACACCACTAGCTCAAAGTCCTTTACTATGTCAACATTTCTTGGAAGGGCTAGAGTGAGGCCGTAGTTCCTGTCAAGTAAGTTAAGCAGCGACTTAGCGGTCTCCCTGGCCTTCCTGAGCTCATTAAGGGCCTCAGCATCCCCTGAGGCAGCAAGGCGCATTATGTGCGGGATTTCGTCTCCTCCCTTGCTTAGAAGCTCTCGGCACTGAGAGGCAAGGTCAGCCAGTGCTGCTTCCAACAACTCCACCCTGAGGCTGGCCCGCAAGCCTATAGTATAACCTCTTCCTTGTCTTGCCCCTGTTCTCAACCTTGACCACTTCTACTCTCCCCACCTCACAGGTGTTCTTTACGTGAGGCCCTCCGTCAGCCTGTATGTCAACGCCTGGGATCTCGACGATGCGCAGGGTCTTTACCTCAGGGGGCAGCCTTGAGGCAAGCTTAACAATACCTGGTATCTGCAGGGCCTTTTCCCTTTCAAGCCAGTAGACCTTTACGTCAATGCACTTCGACAATAGGGAGTTGGCTTCTTCCACCGCAGATAAGAGGGCCCCTCTCCAATCCTCCACGTTCACTAGGTCAAAGTCGTCCTGAGCCATGTCAGGCCTTATGTGGCCCCCTGTCACCTTTGCGCCGTACCTGTTGAAAAGTACGGCGGCTATTACGTGACTGGCTGTATGAAGCCTCATCATAGAGTAGCGGCGGTCCCAGTCTATTACACCCTTCACCTTAGTCCCCGTGGAGAGCTTGCTCAGGTCACCCTCGACTATATGGGCTACGTCCCCTTCGTCCTCCCTTACCTCGATCACTTTTAGCCTTGTGCCGTCAGGCAGGACAAGGTAGCCTGTGTCTGTGTCAAGGCCGCCTGAGGGGCCCGGGTGGAAGGCCGTAGCGTCAAGGAACACCTTGTTCCCCTTTACGCCGACTACTATGGCCTCAAACTCCCTCAGGTACGAGTCCTCCTGGAACAGTAGCCTGGCCACGCTCTCACCAGCGTTAAGCGGCTGGAGCCGCCGGCGGGATTTGAACCCGCGACCACCGGCTCTCCCCGACCTCGGGCTCCCTAGAGGCCATACGAGGCCGGCGCTCTGCCAGCTGAGCTACGGCGGCCCCTTTCCGCTCCCTGCCTGAGCCCCTTAAAGGGGTTTTGACGGACCCTTTGTTGTCCGTTGTCAATTTAGTCATAGTCACCCTTAAGTTCATAGGGAGCTCGACGTCTCTTCAAGGACGCGCGTCCCCGCTACAAGGCCTGCGCACCACGTCGTTACGCTTTTGATAGTGTGGAAGAGGCCTACCATAAATTTCTGCTATTTACGGGCAGAGCCTTTCCTTTAGAAGGGATAGTAAGAAAAGTATCCCACAATGTGTTCATATACGCTTTAGTCTTTTCCAAGATAAATGAAGATAATAGCTTTAAAGCTTCTAAGAGGCCTTGATGAATATGGGCAACATGTTGAGGGACCTATCGGCCAAGTTCTCCGCGGCCACAAGGGCCCTGAGGCCCTCCGAGGTGAGGGAGATACTGGCCCTCACTGAGAACAGGAAGGTCCTGAGCCTGGCCGGAGGGCTCCCAGGGCCAGAGGTGTTTCCAAAGGAGGACCTTGCCAGGATAGCGTCCAGGGTTATAGAGGAGCTGGGCGACAGCGCGCTGCAGTACTCGCCAACGCTTGGCGTCATGTCATTTAGGGAGGCCGTGGCTGACTTCGTCAGGTCAAAAGGCGTTAAGGTGCTGAGCGACGACAGGGTCGCGGTGACCACGGGGAGCCAGGAGGCCATTTACCTCCTAGCGATGACGTTGATTAACCCCAAGGACGCTATAATTGTAGAGAGTCCCACGTACCTGGCCGCCCTCAACGTCTTCAGGTACTATGGGGCGGAGTTCGTTTCAGTTCCCATAGACGAGAACGGCATGAAGACCGAGCTTCTGGAGGACAAGATAAAGGAGGCTAAGTCGAAGGGGCTTAACGTGAAGCTGGTTTACACGGTAGCCACTTGTCATAACCCAACGGGCGTAATAATGCCTGACGACAGAAGGAAGGAGCTACTGGAGGTCGCGAGTAAGTACGATCTCCTGGTCATAGAGGACGACCCCTACAGCTTCTTCGTATTTGACAATGTCCCGTTCACGCCACTTAAGACGCTGGATAGCGAGGGACGCGTGATATACCTTGGGACCTTCAGCAAGATACTGGCGCCGGGCCTCAGGCTTGGTTACATGGTGGCGGACAGGCAGATAACCAGGATGGTGGAGCTAGCCAAGCAGATGGTCGACCTACACTCCTCGACGCTCTCGCAGTACATAGCGCTATACGCGCTGAAGGAGGGTGTCGTTGAGAAGACCATACAGAAGGCCAGGCTTGTCTACAGGGAGAAGAGGGATATTATGATAGAGTCGCTAGAGGAGTACATGCCCGAGGGCTCTCACTGGTTTAAGCCTAGGGGAGGGCTCTTCGCGTTCATATATTTGCCTGACGGAGTCGATACCACCGACATGTTGCCAATGGCAATAGAGAAGGGCGTCGCCTATGTGCCAGGGAGGAACTTCTTCAGCGACGGCTCCGGGGTCAACGCGATGAGGATAAACTTCAGCTACCTGCCACCAGACAAGCTGAGGGAGGGCATAAGGCTGATAGCAGAGACCGCTAAGGACTACATGAAGTTAAAGGGCAAGTAAATGATTTCAAGGCTCAGGGCTCCAGACCCTCCTCATCAGCTCGGTCAGGAACTCCCATCATCGCCTCAATAGGCGGTGATCCGGAGGCTAATAAGTGGCCTTGAGCTCCTGGTCGCTGTTCGACGAGCTATATGAGAGATATGAGGGCTGGTTTGAGAGGAACAGGGTCACGGCCAACAATGAGCTCCTAGCAGTGATAAGGGCTGACCCAGGCCAGGAGGGAAGGCCTTGCCTAGACATAGGCTCTGGGACCGGCTTCTTTACGTCAGCCCTCGGCTGCCTAGGCCTTGAGCCAAGCCTAGGCATGGCCAGGATCAGCAGGGTCAGGAGAGGGGTTAACGTTGTTCAGGGCAGGGCCGAGGCTATGCCCCTGAGGAGGGGGTCCTTCTCCTCGGCATTTCTCATAGTGACGCTCTGCTTCCTGCCAAGGCCTGAAGAGGCTGTGCTTGAGGCCTCAAGGGTCCTCAGGCAGGGCGGTTGGGCCGTGGCCTGTATAATACCAAGGGAGAGCGAGTGGGCAAGGTTCTACATGAGGAAGGCAGGAGAGGGCAACCCCTTCTACAGGGTGGCCAGATTCTTAGGATTTGAGGAAGTTGTAAGCCTGTTCCTGTCAGCGGGGTTCAGGCTTGAGAAAGCTGTGGGCACCCTTACCTATGGGCCTGAGGAAGTCCCAAGGCCTGAGGAGCCGAGGGATTACACAGGACAGGAAGGGTTCGTGTGCATGAGGTTTAAGAAAGCTGAGCCTCCCACTAACAGCTTGGATGAAGAGGCTCGAAAGGCCTGACTTGAAGGGATGAAGAGCCCGCGCAGGCCTGACAAGGCCTTTATAGTTCGGCCTCCTGTTTCGTTCTGGAAAGGCCTTGAGATTCGTCGTCACAGGAGGGGCCGGCTTCATAGGGTCCCACTTGGTGGAGCTCCTAATAAGCAAGGGACATGAGGTTGTGGTTGTCGACAACCTCTCCACGGGCAGGCCTGACTTCCTCGCGTCTGTCAAGGACGATCCCAAGCTCAGGCTGATAATAGGGGACCTGAGGGACCCCCAGGTAGCCCTTAGCTCGATAAAGGGGGCAGATGCAGTCTTTCACCTGGCCGCGAACCCCGAGGTCAGGCTGGGGGCTCAGGACCCCGCCTCAATCTACAGGAACAACGTGGAGGTCACCTTTAATGTCCTTGAGGCCATGAGGGTTGCCGGCGTTAAGGTCATAGGGTTTGCCTCCTCGTCCACCGTCTACGGTGATGCCAAGGTCCTGCCCACACCTGAGGACTACCCCCTTGAGCCGATAAGCGTCTACGGCGCCTCAAAGCTAGCGGGAGAGGCAATGATAAGCGGCTACGCCCACACGTTCGGCTGGACAGCTGTGTCGTTCAGGCTGGCTAACGTCGTCGGCAGGAGGCAGACGCACGGGGTGATTTATGACTTCATACAGAAGCTCAGGAGGAACCCAGCTGAGCTGGAGGTCCTGGGGGATGGAACTCAGAGCAAGAGCTACGTTTACGTGACCGAGGCGGTCGAGGCTATGTACGGCCTTTTAATGAAGGCTGTGGAGAGGGGGGTCACTTACGAGGTGTTTAACGTAGGCGGCCCCGACAGGATATCAGTGCTGGAGATAGCGTCGATAGTAGCCTCAGAGATGGGCCTCTCGCCAAGGATTTACACTACTGGCGGCGTAGATGGTGGCAGGGGCTGGAAGGGCGATGTGAAGTACATGCAGCTTGATATAAGTAAGGCGAAGGCCTGGGGCTGGAGCCCCTCGATGACAAGCAGAGAGGCTGTGAGGATGACGGTCAGGGAGCTCCTCGACCTCAAAACTTAATTTGCCCTGAACACACTTGGCTCACAGGTGCCGCGGTAGTATAGCCCGGCCCAGTATGCGGGCCTTTCGAGCCCGTGACCCGGGTTCAAATCCCGGCCGCGGCACCATAGTGGCTGGAAAAAGACTTCACTTTCAACTTTTATATGCTTGCTTAAGCTAGCTTGCTTAGCTAATAGAAGGCCTGTCTTCAGACAACGGGCATAGCAGAGCCTCAAAATAATATTTAAGTAATTACATTATACAGGGACGCCTTTACATGAAAACCGTTTAAATTCAGCATAACCACTAATAAGTGGTGTATAAGATGAATAGGGCCAAAAGGCTCTTCTTAGGAGTGAGGCCGTGGGCCCTTCCGTTCTACGCTATAACGCTCGTGGTGGGCTTTCTAACCTATAACGTCTTTTATTTATCTGCTAAGGTGGTCTTAGCCCTCCTGATAGCTGTCATCGGGGAGCTCTTTATACACTCAGCCACTAACGTAATAAATGACGTATATGACTTCCACAGGGGGATAGATGACAAGGAGGTAGCGTCTATAAGGTACCATTTCGCGTACGACCCTGAGATAGGACATCTCGGCGCTTACAGGCTCTCATTGGCGTTCTTGGCGGTAGCCTTGGCGCTAGGCCTTGTCGTGGCGTTGCTGGGCAGGCCTCTGGCGCTGGTCCTCGGAATCATAGGTGCCGTACTGGGATACACCTACTCAGGGCCGCCAGGGCTTAAGTACAGGGCTCTGGGCGACGTACCTGTTATGCTTGCAACGGTCCTGTTAACCCTAACCGGGTATTACATAGCCAGCGGCGAGCTGGCCTTAAGGGGGCTTCTGGTAGGGCTTCCCCTCGCCCTCCTGATAGATGACGTGCTTATGGCCAACAACATAAGGGATCTAGAGAGGGACAGAAGGGCTGGCGTGAAGACCCTGGCCACGGTAATAGGGGCCAGGGCTGCGAAGCTCCTGTACTTTACGTTCCTGTTGGCCGCATACGCGATAGAGGTCGCCCTCGCTGTTCTACGCGTTCTGCCTCTCTGGTCACTACTTTCGCTGGCCTCAGCGTCCCTGCTAATGGGCATCGTGAAGGAGGCCCTAAGGGAGCCATCCTGGAAAGGCATGGACGTGGCTACGGCTAACCTAGCTACGCTGTTCGGCCTGCTAGAGGCTGTTGGACTTCTGGTCACCGTCTTAGCTTAGCGACCTTCAATTAAAGACTGTTGGGTGAGCCTTTTAATTGAGGCCACCAGACAACGGGTCCGGGCAACATGAAAGCCAGGACAGGAAGGCTAGACTATAGTTCGCCTAATGGGGTCTATGCATATGACAAGGCCAGCAGAGCCTGGGTGCTCCTTAATGAGGAGGCCTCGCCCCTTACGCCAAAGGAGAGGGTCTCCGTCATTTACTTTGATAACTCCCTATGCCCTGTATGCAGAAGGTACGACGAGGTCTGGTACCCGTTCATAGACTCTAACCTTGACGCTTTAAAGGACTTTGGCCTTTACATAGTGTACTGCAACTGGTTCACCCAGGACTGCACCTCACTAAAGGCAGCCTTGACATTCATAGAGTACGGCGTCAAGGCCTCGCCGACAACTGTCCTCGTATTAAGTGATGGCGGAAAGGTCCTTTATACTGAAAGGTACGAGGGTTTGCTGACCGAGAGGGACCTCAGGACCATAGTGTTCAGCTTTCCTGAGAGAGCTGAGAGGGCCCTCAGGGGCGAGAAAGTCGAGAGGCCCATCACTGAGGGCGAGATGCTTGATCTCCTCTGGCCTCCTCCCCGCCCTAAAGGGTGAGGGCTTCCTTAGGGCGGATCATAGGTTTGCGGCTTACCGCCTTCACCTTCACAGCCTCACGGCTGGTGGGCGCGGTAAGCGCCCACCCCGCTCCGCTCGTCCAGCGGTAGACCGCGGGCCGGGCCTTCGGCCCGTTACCCCTATCCCTCGCCAGGGGTTGCCCCCATCCCCTGGGTCCCCGGGACTCGG
>JAKLZP010000036.1:0-7887 GCA_022015155.1 Acidilobus sp.
CCTCAGCCTTCGACTCCTACAGGGCTGACCCCTCGATATCCAACGTCTCGGTTAAGGTCGACTACGTCGCCTTCTCCCTCACGCCCTCGCTCTACGACGCCCTCATGAAGGGGGAGGTCGAGGTAGCCATACTCCCGGCCGACCTGGCCGGGCTCGCAATCCTTAACAGCAACGACACCTACGTCATAGCCCTAGACTACCCGCTCTTCCAGGCCATAATAGTGCCCGCCAACTCAACCATAACCTCGCCGGCCCAGCTGGGCGGCAAGACCGTCGCTATACCGGTGGGCACGGGCACCTACTACCTCTTCGAGGTCATGATGAAGGCCCTCTACAACCTCACTGTGTCAACAAATGAGACGGGGCCCAACGTGATTCACGTCATAAACGTGGCCCCAGGCGAGGTGATAGACGCAGTCGCGACTGGCTCAGCGCAGGCAGGCGTCATATGGCAGCCCATGCTGGCGATAGCCCAGACGCAGTACCACATGAGGGTCCTCGCCGCATTCCAGCAGCTCTGGCAGAACATGACTGGTGAGCCCACAGCCCCGTTCCTGGTTTGGGTGGCGACCTCAAAGGTCGTCAGCGACAGGCCCCTCCTCCTCAAGGTCCTGAGGCTCCACGCGGAGGCGGCCTACGCCTGGGACCACAACGAGACCCTGGCCGTGATAGCCCTTGAGAGGCTCTACAACGTGCCCCCGCAGGCCGCCCCGCTCGTCTGGGCCATGACGAACGACACGCCTGCCTCCCCCTGCATAACCCAGCAGGGCTACCAGGAGCTCGTCTCCGAGTGGCAGTACCTGGTCAAGGCTGGCTTCCTCAGCTCAATGCCTAATACCTCCAGGATACTAACGTGTAGCGACCTGGGGCTAAGCCCTTGAGGGCTGCCAGGGCCGCAGGCTACCTGCTCGCGGCTGTCATAGTTGGCCTCGCGTGGCAGCTGGCCTCGTGGGCCTCAGGCAACCTGATACCCGGCCCCGCCCCCGCGATAACTTACCTGGCAGGCCACCCAGGGCCAGCCCTGGACGCAGTGGCGCTGACCCTCATTGACGCCGTGGGAGGCTACGCCGTCGCCGCCTCCCTGGCCATCCTGGGCCTGGCGATCTATGAGCTGGGGGGCCTGGGGGAGCCCGTAGTAGAGTCCTTCAGGGAGGTGCTCCACAGCGTGACCCCAGTGGCCTGGAGCCTCGCCCTGCTGATCCTGCTGGGGTTCTCGAGCAGGGCTGTCCCAATACTTGTCAGCGGCCTCTCCGCCTTCCCCCCGCTCATGACGTCGCTCATAGAGGGCCTCAAGGCCTCCAGGGCGCGGTTCGGCGACCTGGCCGCCGCCCTCAGGCTCAGGGGGGTGAGGAGGATGGCCTACATAGACCTGCCGGCCTCAGTGCCCTACTTCATATCGGGCTCAAGGTCAGCCATAGGGGTGGCGCTCATAGTCTCACCTGTGGCCGAGGCCTTCGGCACTGCCGGGGGCATAGGGTACGGCCTCTACCTCTTCTTCCAGCTTCATGACTACGCGGCCTTCGTGGCCTGGTCCCTCCTGCTGGTCCTGGTAATGATAGTCATAGACGCGGCCGCCCTCGGCCCACTTGAGAGGTGGTCAAGGAGGTGGATGGAGTAGCCGTAGAGCTGAGGAACGTCAGCAAGTCCTTCGGCAGGGTCAGGGTGCTCGACTCTGTGAGCCTCATAGCGAGGCGCGGCGAGGTGCACGTGATAGTGGGGCCCAACGGGGTCGGGAAGACCACGCTCCTGAAGATAATAGCTGGGGTCCTGAGGCCTGACTCGGGCGAGGTGATAGTCAGGGGCTCCGTGTCCCTGGTGCCCCAGGGCGACTCCCTGCTCCCATGGAGGACAGCGCTCAGGAACATAACCCTCCCCCTTGAGCTTAGCGGCCTTGACGGCGTGAAGGCTAGGGAGGCCGCCAGGAGGGTGGCCGAGGGGCTAGGGATATCGAGGTACCTTGACATGTACCCGAGGGAGCTGAGCGGGGGCACCAGGAGGAAGGTGGCCATAGCCAGGGCGCTGGTCACAAACCCTGACGTCCTCCTCCTCGACGAGCCATATAACGGCCTTGACGTGGACTCCGTCAGGTCGCTCAACGAGACGATAAGGGGGCTTAGCTCAGGCGGGAGGACAATTATACTGGTGAGCCACCAGGTCGCGGAGGCGGCCGAGGTGGCGGACTCCTTCACGGCCATAACCGGTAGGCCGGGCAGGGTGACGGCCTCAATGGACGTCAGGGGCCTGGGGCCTGAGGAGAGGGTCAGGGCCATGAAGGCGGCCCTAGGGGTGGGAGTAAATGGCGCTTAGGGACCTCAGGGCCTACCTTGAGCTCCTGGAGTCCAAGGGCATGCTGAGGAGGGTCAGGGCGCCAGTCTCGCCCGTCCTCGAGATCCCTGAGGTGCTGAGGAGGGTCATGAGGTCGAGGGGGCCCGCCGTTCTCTTCGAGAACGTCCAGGGCCACCCCGGCTGGAGGGTGGCAGGCAACATATTCTGCTGCGAGGGGGCGGTGGCCCGCGGGCTGGGGGTGAGCTCACTTGACGAGCTTGGCCAGAGGGTGCCGACCCCTGCCTCCCTGACCAGGGCTGACGTGACTACGCTCCTCAGGTACGCCTCCTACCTCCCCAGGGAGGCCAGGCCTGACTTCGAGGAGAGGCCAGACCTGAGGCTCACTGACCTGCCTGCCTTCAAGTCGTGGCCGAAGGACGCGGGCAGGTACCTTACCTACGCCCTTGTCGTACACAGGGAGAGGGGCGAGCTGGGCGAGTCAACTAACTTCGGCGTCTACAGGGTGATGATAGTGAACGAGAGGGAGGCGGTGGTGCACTGGCAGACCTACAAGAGGGGCTACGCAGAGCACCTGAGGGCTATAGAGAGGGGCGAGACGAAGGTCCCCGTGGCCCTAGTCATAGGGGCCGACCCAGGGACCCTGCTGGCGGGGGCCATGCCAGCCCCCTACCCCCTTGACAAGTACCTGGTGGCCGGGGCGCTCAGGGGCGAGGGGGTTGAGGTGACAACGCTCCCCAACGGGGTCAGGGTGCCGGCCCACGCTGAGGTGGTCCTCGAGGGCACTGTGGACCTCTCTGACCTGAGGGAGGAGGGGCCCTTCGGCGACCACGTTGGCTTCTACGACAAGCCCGACAGGCGCTTCCCCACGTTCAGGCTTGAGAGGGCCTACGCCAGGCCGGACCCCATATACTACGGCACGGTCGTCGGCAGGCCCCCCATGGAGGACTCGATCATAGCCAAGGTCGCGGAGAGGGCCTTCCTGCCCCTGGTCAGGTCGCTCTACCCGGAGGTCGTGGACTACTCCTTCCCTCCCTCCGGCTGGGCCCAGGGGCTGGCCGTAGTCTCAATAAGGAAGACCATGCCGGGCCAGGCGGTCAGGGTGGCAATGGGCCTCCTGGGCCTCGGCCAGTTCTCCCTAACCAAGGTAATCATAGTGGTGGACGCCGACATAGACCCCCACGACATGGAGCAGGTGACGTGGGCCTTCTCAACGTTCGTCGACCCCTCAAGGGACATCATAGTGGTCCCCCAGGCCCCCGCTGACGAGCTAGACGTTGCATACCTGCCGAGGAGGAGGGTGGGGAGCAAGCTGATAGTTGACGCCACCAGGAAGCTGAGGGACGAGAGCGGCGCCGAGCCGCCTGAGGAGCTGAGGCCCGACGAGGAGATCGTGAGGCTTGTTGACAGGAGGTGGGCGGAGTACGGGCTCTGAGCTGAGGAGGTACCTCCTGGCCACAAGGCCTTACTCGCTCCTCAACAGCATCGCCAGGGCCGTGGTGGGGGGAGTTATGGCCATGAGCTACTACACGGGCTTCCGCCCGCTTCCGATAGCGTTAACGGCCCTAGTAGCGCTTGGCGTCGCGGCCTTCCAGGCCTCAGAGAACGTTCTCAACGACTACTATGACGTTAAGAAGGGCGTCGACGCGCCAGGGGCCCCAGCGACCCTTCACAGGCTTCACAGCGTCTACGGCCTTGGCCTCAGCCTGAGGCAGGTCAGGGACCTGGGCATCTCCCTGCTAGCCTTTGGCGTAGCCCTGGTGATCATAGCCACCGTGGCCCTCAACAGGCCCCTGCTGCCCCTGATCCTGGCCGTGGGCGCCCTGCTCCTCATATCGTACACGGGGCCCGGGGGCCTGAAGTACAGGGGCCTCGGGGAGCTTGATGTCTTTGTGACGGCAATACTGATGGTAATAGGGAGCGCCTACACAGTCTCGGGGAGGCTCAGCTGGTGGGAGGCAGCGCTCTCAGTGCCTATGGCGCTCCTGACGGCCTCGGTGGTCCTGGCCGACAACCTGAGGGACTACGAGTGGGACAAGGCCCATGGGGTCAGGACGCTGCCCGTCAGGGTCGGCAAGGGCGTGGGGAAGGCCATGTATGCCGCCATGGTGCTGCTCGCGCTCGCCCTGCCCCCCGTCATGCTGTGGCCCTGGGGGCTCCTCGTTGAGGCCTCCCTGCCCCTCGCGCTGCTCTCAATACTTCACGTGGCCGAGGTCTATAACCTAGGTCTCAGGAGGGCCGTGAGGTTCAGGTTCTATGTAACTATAACCTTCGCGTCGCTGTACGCGGCCTCCATCGCCTTGGCGCACTAGGCCAGGACATCGAAGGGTCGCCTTAAAACGAGGCCATTGACGATCTCGCGAGGCGCGCATTCACGTACAGAGGCCCCTGAGGCCTGTGATCGCAGCCGCCTGCTGGGCGACCTCAAGGCGGGCTTCGCAAGCCTACATTAAGTGGACTGAGTCAAGGCTTAACATACCTGTAATGATAATGACGCCCCTCGGACCATGGTAGCTGAGGACGAAGTAATACTTTCATCTAAACTTTTAAGTAGCTCTAAACCTATAGCTAGTTAAGCGGTGATGCCCGTAAGTTGAAACGACGTCAAAGGCGGCTGTTCTACCTAGTTCAGGCCGCGTCGCTCGCGGCCTCCCTTGCCTGGACCCTTGCCACGCGCGACCTCTCCCTGACAGGCCTGGCCGGGCCGCTGTTGGCCTCGCTGGCTGACGACATAGCTCTGGCCCTGGCGCCTCTGTTGGCCCGGCTGCTGTGAAGCCTTTTTCAGGCCTCAAGCCTTTCTGCACCAGCCCTTATTTACATCTTTCACCGCGAGCTCAAGCTGGTATTAGGTTAAATCCCTCTCAGCCTCCCCTCTGGTGGGAACGGCCTTGACCGTGAGCTTCCCCAAGGGCTTCCTCTTCGGCTGGTCCCAGGCGGGCTTCCAGTCAGAGATGGGCACGCCTGGCAGCGAGGACCCCAACAGCGACTGGTACGCCTGGGTGCACGACTGGGAGAACATAGCGTCTGGCCTGGTGAGCGGCGACCTGCCCGAGAACGGGCCGGGCTACTGGGGCAACTACCGCAGGTTCCACGACGCTGCCCAGGCCATGGGCCTGAGCGCAGCGAGGATAGGGGTTGAGTGGAGCAGGATATTCCCTAAGCCGACGTTTGACATCAAGGTCCACGCCGACGTCAGGGGTGAGGAGGTAGTCTCTGTTGACGTAAGCGAGCAGGCCCTTGAGCAGCTCGACAGGCTCGCCAACAGGGAGGCGGTGAACCACTACAGGGAGATGTTCTCAGACCTCAGGTCTAGGGGCATAACGTTCATACTTAACCTCTACCACTGGCCCCTCCCCCTGTGGCTTCACGACCCCATAGCGATCAGGAGGGGGAACCTCTCAGCGCCCTCAGGCTGGCTTGACGTCAGGACGGTCGTGGAGTTCGTAAAGTTCGCCGCCTACGTGGCGTGGAAGCTTGACGACCTAGTCTATATGTACTCAACTATGAACGAGCCAAACGTGGTCTGGAGCCTCGGCTTCACTCAGCCCAAGTCCGGCTTCCCGCCGGGCTACCTGTGCTTCGAGTGCTCTAGGAAGGCTATGAAGAACCTCCTGCAGGCCCACGCCAGGGCCTACGACGTAGTCAAGTCCATGACCAAGAAGCCCGTCGGCGTGATATACGCCACGGCCGACTGGACCCCCCTCACGGAGAGCGAAGCTGACAGGGCGGCCGCTGAGGCGGCGAAGGCCGCTGACAGGTGGGCCTTCTTCGACATGCTCTCAAGGAGCTCGCCGAGGGACGACCTGAGGGGGAGGCTGGACTGGATAGGGGTCAACTACTACAGCAGGCTCGTGGTCAGGGCAGGCAGGAGCGGCTTCCAGGTGGTCCCTGGCTACGGGTTCGCCTGCGAGCCCAACTCCGTCAGCCCCGCCGGGAGGCCGTGCAGCGACTTCGGCTGGGAGTTCTACCCAGAGGGCCTCTACCACGCCCTCAAGGACTACTGGGAGAGGTACCGCCTGCCGCTCATGGTCACCGAGAACGGCATAGCTGACGAGGGGGACTACCTGAGGCCCTACTACCTCGTCTCGCACATCTACCAGGTGCACAGGGCCATGCAGGAGGGGGTCAACGTCATGGGCTACCTGCACTGGTCCCTGGCCGACAACTACGAGTGGGCCTCAGGCTTCAGCAAGAGGTTCGGCCTCCTGATGGTCGACTACGAGACCAAGAGGCTGTACTGGAGGCCCTCGGCCTTCATATACAGGGAGATAGCCAAGAACAACGCCATAACTGACGAGGTAGAGCACCTCAACAGGGTGCCGCCCCTGAGGCCTCTAAGGAAATAAAAAAGTCTAAAGAAACTATCATTTTTCTTTTTATCTGCCCCTCCTTAGGAGCACCGCGACCAGCGCCGCGGCCAGTAAAACTATCACTAGGGACAGGGCCGCAAAGCTGTAGACCCCGACTCCTACGAGCTTGGTCACGGTCACGGTTGACGTCACTGTAAGAGCAGACGTTATTGTGGAGGTTATTGTTGAAGTCACCACAGCTGTTGAGGTGGTAGTGCTTGTGACCGTGGTCACCTGCCTCGGCGCCACCAGGAAGCCATAAGAGTACACCTTGTACCAGGCGCTCACGTTAACGTCCACGGGCGGCCACTGAACGGAGCTGTACTCCATGCCAAGTTCGATATCATTTAGGTAGAGCTGGTCGAAGCTGTAGTTAGAGACCTGGGACCAGAGCAGGGAGGCGTCGCTGAATATATTGTTAAGGGGCACTGCTATGGAGCCGTTGCCCAGGGGCGGCGTCAGCACGAAGGCCATGTAGGTCCAGGGGAAGTGGAGCGCCATGTAGGCCTGCCACGTGGCGTTGACGACCCTGCCGTCCACCATGGTTGGTATGTAGAAGGTCGCGTTAGGCCTTGAGTAGCCGGCCGGGTTGAACCCGGGGCTGTGGTAGAACCACACCATTATCTCGAGGTCATCCGCGCCGACCGAGGAGGGCTCGTAGGACCTGGTCAGCCACATGTCGAAGGAGAAGTCGCCGCGCCCGTTAGGGAAGCCCAGGGAGTAATTGATGTAGGCAACTATGAGCGGCAGGTCGCCGACCTTGGCCGGGAGCTGAAGGTAGGGGCTCTGGCCCGTTATGACCTGCCCCCACGGCTTATACCCATAGATGATCTCAGGGTAGCCCATCACGGTGTCGTAGACGTTTGTGGCTGTGGCGTTGTAATTCACTATTGAGGCAAAGAAGCCATTGCCACACGCCCTAACCGTCACCTCGCCGCTGCCAGACCTCGTGTTCCACACGTCAGGCGTTATGACAACGCTGACGCCAGAGGCGAAGGTTAGGTTGTACTGAGAGTACTGCCCGCCAGGGGCCTGGGAGAGCGTCACGCAGGGCACAATCTCAAGTGCTGTGGCGTTAACTGGGGGTATGAGCCCTACGTACTCCCATGGACCGTCGCCCAGCGTTGTAACGTAGGCTGAGGCTGCGGGGCTTAGAGATGACGCTAACGGGGCAGCGGCGGCCAGCAGAGTAAAAATACAAAGAAAGAGAAGGAAAAGGGACCTCAAAGAAAAACACCTGAGGTCGGCTTGGGAG
>JAKLZP010000004.1:0-70988 GCA_022015155.1 Acidilobus sp.
CTGTCACTTAAATTCCCTGGGCGGCTCCAACTACAAGGTGGCACTAGTGGCCTACCAGATAGAGCAGGGGACGGCCGTCGGTTTAAGGGCCAAGGACGGCGTAGTGCTGGCTACAGATAAGAGGATGGCCTACGGGTCCTTCGTCATGAGCAGGAACGCCAAGAAGGTCTTCCTCCTGAACAACAGGGTCGGCATAGCGATGAGCGGCCTCTACGCTGATGTAGGCGCCATAGTGAGGTTCCTCAGCGCTGAGAGCAAGTACTACGAGCTGACCAGTGAGAGGCCTATGAGCCTCTACTCGATAGCTAAGCTCCTCTCGTCAATACTTTACTCCTACAAGGTGCTACCCTTCCTGATAGAGGCACTGGTAGGGGGCATTGACAGGGACGGTCAGCCTAAGTTGTTCACCCTCGACTCGCTGGGCTCAGTGTCTGAGGACAAGTACATGGCCGTTGGCTCAGGCGCCACGACAGCGTTAGGGCTGCTGGAGAGCCAGTACAGGGACGACATGAGCCTAGCGGAGGCCGAGGAGCTTGCAGTGAGCGCACTAAGGGTCTCGATGGAGCGTGACGCCTCGACAGGCGACGGCATAGACGTCCTCAGCATAAGCGTCGCCGGCGAGGTTAAGGAGAGGAGCCTAAGGCTGAGGGTTGTTGAGGACAGGGGCTCCCCCTGAGGTCTGCAGGGGCGTAAGGGAGGCGTTCTCGTACGAGAGGGCCGTCAGGGCCCAGAACGCCCTGAGGCTCAAGGTAACCCTGAGGTGGCCTGGCGACGACGTCCTGAGCAGGGCGATCATGGCGCTCGACGCGTCCTACTGGGGCCCACAGGAGTCCTACGGGGTAGCCGTCGCCGTGGCCTTTACGCCTGAAGGCGAGCCATTGGCGTGCTACGAGTCCAGGGGGCCCGTCTGCGTGCCCTACGTGCCTGGGCTTCTGGCCTTCAGGGAGATGCAGCTGATGGCGCCTGCCGCGATTGCCTTGATGACTAGGTACAGGGTAGGGCTTACCCTGGTTGACGGTCACGGTATAGCGCACCCAAGGCGTTTCGGCATAGCCTCCCACGTGGGGGTGGCGCTGGGGGTTCCGTCCATTGGGGTGGCTAAGAGGCTGCTCTACGGAAGGCTTGAGCAGTGCGACCTGGGCCTCTGCATAACCTCTGATGAGGGCGTCCTGGGCGTGGCCATAGAGACCTCCAGGGGCAGGATATATGTGAGCCCAGGAAACCTAGTTGACGTGAGGAAGTCCCTGGAGCTCGTGAGGCCGATGTTGAGGTCGGGCCTCGCCCTTCCTTACCCCCTAGGCGTGGCTGACAGGCTTAGCAAGCTTGAGAGGAGCAGGTTAACTACAACGAGGCCTAACTCGGTTACCGTTCACAGCTGTGACGATAAGTTGAAGGAGGTCGTTAAGCGGCTTTAACTCAGGACGGCCGCCTAAGAGCTCATGATAAAACACATGGAAGGACGGGACAAAAAGGCCTGAGGTTAGGCGGGTCTAACGACCTTTTTCACTATCGCCAACTTTTCAAGGCCGTTTCTCCTAGCTGTAACCACAATACCTTCAGGCGTCTCCCTTAGCAGGAGCTCTTCGTCAATTACAGTCCTTCCGCACACTGGGCACTTGTAGAACCTGGTCACCTTTATCTCAGCGCCTCCGCTGGACCTGCTGGATTTCTCTGTCCTTGAATAGTAGTTCATGGGCACCCTGCACCGTGGGCAGAGCACCTCTACCTCTCCGTCGTTGTACATTCTCGTATCCCTCCCTTGGCGCGGCGCGGCAGCGCTGGCGATAGTCGCTCTTGGAAGCTTTGAGCCGAGGGGCTTTATTTGCCTTTCAACCTAAGACCGGATGTCAGCTTGCACTTAAGACCGCTCCCTTGACCGTAACAACGTGGTGTGAGGCTTGGAAAGGCCTGTGGACCCTGACGAGGTAGATGACTCGTTGGGGGAGCAGCTAGTAAGACTGGCCAGGAAGAGCGTCGAGTACTACTTTGACAGGAAGGAGCTAATGCCTGTCCCTCAGGGCCTGCCGCCTGTGGCTTACAGGCCAGGCGCTGCGTTCGTGACGATAGAGACCTATGAGGGAGGCTCAAGGAGCCTCAGGGGCTGCATAGGGTTCATAGAGCCGGTAAGGCCCCTGGTGAGGTCCGTTATAGAGGTAGCCGTCGAGGCGGCCTTCAACGACCCAAGGTTTATGCCTATGGAGAGGCAGGAGCTCGACTACGTGACCTTCGAGGTCTCCGTGCTCTCGGCCCTTGAGGAGGCCCCGCGTGACGTGGAGGGCCGCCTGAAGTTCGTCAAGATAGGCAGGGACGGGCTGGTGGTGGAGAAAGGCATTTACAGGGGGCTGCTCCTGCCCGAGGTACCTGTAGAGAACCTGTGGGACGTTGAGACCTTCCTCTCAGAGACTTGCATAAAGGCAGGCCTGTGGCCTGACTGCTGGCGCGACGAGAGGGTCAAGGTCTACAGGTTCAGGACTGCGGCATGGCTTGAGGAGACCCCCAAGGGCAGGGTCAGGAGAAGGGACCTGGCGGCCGAGTACAGGCAGGCCCTGGCAGCTCACGGGCTATCACTTTAGCGGCTGAACGCCAGGACAGGTCAAGGTAAGGGCCTTAGCAGGCTTGGCTGACACCTTCAGCCCTGTAGAGCTCCAAGAGAGCTGACCTCCTCCTTATCCTAAAGGGCAAGGCTTGCAGTATGTAAACTGACGCAGCGCTCCCCGTAGGGCACTTAAGCCTGCGAGTCCGGTTTAAGCGGGGCGCCGCCTAACAATGGGATTCAGGGACAGGCTGAAGAACCACGTAGCGGCCTGGAGAAGGGTTGTGCTGCTATCCAGGAAGCCTGACGAGGAGGAGTTCTCGGTCCTGGCCAGGCTGACTATAATCGGGTTCCTCCTGGTTGGCGTTCTGGCCTATATAATACACCTGTTATATGTACTCTTCGTGGTAGGCTGAGGTGAAGCCTTTGTCAGGGCAGGCTCAGCCGCAGGGACAAGGGTCCCCAAAGCCAAGCAAGTTCTACGCCCTGAAGGTGATGGGTGGCTATGAAGAGAAGGTGGCCCTGATCCTCGGCGAGAGGGCAAAGGTCTTAAACCTTGACGTGAGAAGCGTAGTGTTCTCCAAGGACTACAAGAACGTTGTCTTTGTGGAAGTGGGCGATGTAACTGACCTGTATTACCTGATAAGGGGGGTCAGGTACATAAGGGGCAGGAGGCCTATACCTGTAACGATAGATGACGTAATTAAGCTCGTCAAGCCGGCGGTTACAGAGGTCACGGTTGAAAGGGGTCAGCTAATACAGGTCATAGGCGGGCCCTTCAAGGGCATGAAGGGAAGAGTCATTGAGGTCAGGAAGAACGATGTCGACATAACGCTCCTTGAGGGCGACTCCAAGATCGTGGTCACGGTTCCCATAGACCAGGTTAAGCCTATCTCTGAGTCCGAGGCCAAGTGAGAGATAGGTGTCGATCTTGGATGATCAGCTAGAGGAGAGGGCCAGGAGGTACGTTCTGGGTCTCAGGCAGGCCCTCTCGGAACTTAAGCAAGCCGTTAACAGCGCGCCGAGGACTATAACCGATAAGGGCCTGGCCAACCTGCTTGAGAACGCGGAGGCATACCTCAGGGATGCCGAGTATTACCTAAACAAAGGGGACTACGTGGACTCGCTGATAGCAATATCTTATGCGGAGGGCCTGCTGGACTCACTAAGACATGTGGGACTTGTCGATATAAAGTGGCCCAGGCCTCTGGAGGAGAAGAAGGTCGTCGTTGCCGGAACCTTTGACATAGTTCACCCTGGCCACATAGAGCTCCTCAGGTTCGCCTCACAGCTGGGCAAGGTCTATGTGGTAGTTGCCAGGGATGAGAACGTTATAAAGGACAAGGGCAGGCCCCCAATACTTGATGAGGCTTCCAGGGCCCTGGTACTGTCATCACTGAGGTACGTATACGAGGTCGTGATGGGGGATGAGAAGGACTACCTCAAGCCCTTAGAGCTTATAGGGCCTGACTATGTAGTCCTGGGTCCTGACCAGCCCATGGACGAACGGTGGCTTGAAGACGAGCTGGAGAGGAGGACGGGCAAGAGGCCTCAGGTGATAAGGTTCAAGGAGAAGGTGCCCTTTGCTGGAGGCATGAGGGGGGTCAGGGACCTGATAAAAAAGGCATGCCTTAATAGCCTGAAGGAGAATCAGTCCTCTGGAGCTACCTAGGCCTCAGGGCTATTGCCTCTATCTCGACCTGGGCTCCAGCGGGAAGGTCCGCCACGAACACCGTTGTCCTGGCTGGGAAGGAGCCCTTGAAGTACTCCGAGTAAACCCTGTTGAAGTCCTGGAACTTAGAAGGGTCCTTCAGGAACGCGGTGACCTTAACAACGTCGTCAAGGGTCAGGCCTGCGGCCTCAAGTATTGCCTTTAGGTTCTCAAGGACCCTCCTGACCTGGGCCTCGAAGTCACCCTCTACGAGCTTTCCAGTGCGAGGGTCTATAGGGATCTGGCCTGAGATGAACACTAGGTCGCCTGCCACTATGGCCTGGCTGTAAGGGCCTACAGGCCTAGGGGCCTTGTCGGTGAACACGGCCTCCTTCACGGTGGTCACCTAGCCTTTCCTTGAAGTGAGGTACTTATACACTTCAGCGACCTCGGCTACGTCATGCGAACCGAGGCCAAGCCCTCTGGCAGCCCTCAAGAGCTCTACTACGTGTGAAAGCAGCGGTGTGTAGTTGCTTCCAAGCGCCCTAGCGGCCTTGATCGCCTCTTCAAGTACGTAGACCCCGAGGTCTACCGAGAAGACGTCCTTGTATAGGCCTGAGAGCATCATGGGAAGCCTTGACCTCAGCTGCGCTGAGTCAGCGCCACCCGAGGAGAGGGCCTTCACCAGCAGGTCAGGCTCTAGGCCAAGGCGTAGGAGCGCCTGTGAGGCCTCGGCCAATATTGCCGTGTTCGCGAGGAGGATCGCAGTGCTGAGCAGCTTAATTGCCGTGGCAGCCTCATGAGAGCCCACGTAAATGGGGTTTCCGACGTCCCTGAGGAAGGCCAGGGAGCTATTGTAAACCTCCACGGGTCCTCCTACGTAAAGCGTTAAGGTGCCTGTCTCAGCGTTGGCTGGGCCTCCCTCCATCATTGCTGTCAGGTACCTCAAGTTCATTGAGGCAGCCTTGGACGCGGCCGCCTTGGCGTCATCAAGGCCCACTGTGGTCATATTTATTATGACTCCCTTGCTTCCCGTAATCTCATCTAACACTCCTAAGAGCTCACGGGCCGTGGGAAGCGTCAGAAGGACGTAATCGGCTTCTCTTGCCTCAGGGAGGACGGCAGGCCTGAAGCCTGTGATGCCAGCAAGCAGCTCATATGACCTAGGGGATACGTCGTAACCTAGCACGGAGTAGCCCTTCTTTACGAGATTCTTGACGATCCCTCTTCCCATCCTGCCGAGGCCAATCACGAAGACCTTGGTCACTCTATTCGCCTGACGTTAGGGTCCTTTCCTTGAATAATAGCTTTAATCCAAGTCGGCGATATACGGCTACGTTGTTTAAAGCGTGAACGGGCAAGGCTTCAAAGGGGCTGTCCCGTCCGGTGGTAAGTCATGGACAGGTACCCGGTAGTGCTCGCGATAGACACGATAAGCTGCGACAAGAGGATAATATTATTATCGGAAGAGCTCTCGCAGGTGCTTTCGGGCTTCAAGGTAGGGCTGCCCACACTCATATCATGCGGCACGGCGTTCCTTAAGGACCTCAGGGACGCCGTCGGCGACACGCTCATGATAGCTGACCTAAAGCTGGCTGACATAGGGGACATAATGGTAAGGACGACATCGCTGGTCAAGGACTACGTTGACGCCGTCATAGCCCACGCCTTTGTTGGAAGGAGGGGAGGACTCGACGTTCTTTCAGAGGAGCTTAGCAGGTGGGACGTCAAGCTGATCTTAGTGGCCTCTATGAGCCATCCGGGCTCCCAGGAGTTCTACGACGCTATAACTGATAGGGTCATCGGGCTGGCGAGGGACCTCAACGCGTGGGGGGTTGTGGCGCCGGCTACGAGGCCTGACGTGATAAGGGTCATAAGGGACAGGCTGAGGGACGTGAAGATCTTCTCACCGGGCGTCGGCGTCCAGGGCGCGAGGCCAGGCGAGGCGCTCTGCGCGGGGGCAGACTATGAGATAGTTGGCCGCGCTATTCTTGAGGCCAGCGACCCCCTCGCCGCCGCTAAGTCGGTGGGCGAGGAGGCCCTGGGGGCGATGAAGAGGTGTCAGAGGGCCTGACGAGCATAGTGGCCAGGTCCCTTATAGAATCGGGCGCTTTGCTCTTTGGGGAGTTCAGGCTGGCCTCAGGCGCCATAAGTCACGTCTACGTGGACCTGAGGAGGGTCCTGGGATCCCCTAGGCACTTCAGAACCCTGTCAACGCTCCTGACCAGCGAGGTCATAAGGGCTGGCATCGATGATAACACCGTCGTAGTGGGCGTGGCGACAGGCGGCATAGCGTGGGCTACCGCAGTCTCGCTCTCGCTGAGCCTCCCGCTGGCCTATGTAAGGCCCCCTAAGGGCCACGGCACAGAAAAGGTCGTGGAGGGAGCGGATGTCAGTGGGCGCAGAGCTATCGTGATAGACGACGTGGCAACGACCGGCGGGAGCCTGGTGTCATCGGTTAACTCGTTGCTGTCCCTGGGAGCCTCGCAGGTCACCGCTGTGGTCCTTGTAGATAGGGAACAGGGCGCGTCAGAGGCGCTCGCCAAGCTGGGCGTTCAGCTAAGGAGGGTTACCACATTACGTGAAGTGCTCATCGAAGCGGTAAGGCTCGGGGCTGTCAGTGAGTCAAAGGCGAACAGGATAAGCGAGGAGCTCTGGGGGAGACCTCTGAGGTAGAGAGGCCTACAGGAAGGCCTCGTAACAGTGGTCCCCCCTTAATGTCATGCTTGGCACATGCTAGGGCTCAGAGCTATAAGCGGCCTTGGCGCCCTCGCCCGCGAAGAGGCCCGCTAGTCTAATAATGCCTGGCTCCAACTTACTGGAGGGCTTTTGGGCTGGAGAGGGCGTGACGTAGTAGACGTCAGGGACTTTTCACGTGAAGAACTTGAGGAGCTCTTCGAGGTCGCTGACTTAATGGACAAGGAGCTGGCCCAGGGCTCCGTCAGAAAGAGGCTCGAGGGTAAGGTGATAGCGCTGGCCTTCTTCGAGCCCTCCACCAGGACCAGGATGAGCTTTGAGTCAGCCGCTAAGAGGCTAGGCGCTGAGACCATAGGGTTTACATCAGAGGAAGCCATAAGCGTCTCCAAGGGGGAGTCCTTCGTTGACACGATCAGGATGCTGGACTCGTACTCAGACCTAATAGTGCTCAGGCACAGGTACGAGGGCGCGGCCCTGCTCGCGGCGGAGGTCGCCTCAGTCCCAGTCATAAATGGCGGCGATGGGAGGCAGCACCATCCCACGCAGGCAATGCTTGACCTCTATACGGTTAGGAGGCTCTTCGGGACAATTGACGGGCTCAGCTACCTGGTCCTCGGCGACCTCAAGTACGCTAGGACTGTTGCAAGCCTCCTCCGCGCCCTTGCCAAGTTCAGGCCTGAGACCGTCATGCTCTCGTCGCCGCCCGAGCTGAGGCTGAGGGATGAGCTCAAGAGGGAGCTGGAGGAGGCAGGGCTCAAGCTTGAGGAGGTCCCCCTTGAAGAAGGCCTCAGGAGAGCTGACGTAATTTACGTAACGAGGATCCAGAAGGAGAGGTTCCCTGACCCGCAGGAGTATGAGAAGGTCAAGGGCAGCTACAGGATAACAAGGAGGCTGCTCGAGTCGTTCGCTAAGAAGGGCGCTAAAGTCCTTCACCCGTTGCCCAGGGTTGACGAGCTGGCGCCAGACGTAGACTCGACGGACTTTCAGGCCTACTTCATTCAGGCCAGGCTAGGGGTTCCTCTGCGCATGGCCCTCCTAAGCCTCGTGCTAGGAGGTGATTGACGTGGGGGCCGCTAAGGAAGGGAGGATGCTCCTGGTCACTAAGATAAAGGACGGCACAGTCATAGACCACATACCTGCAGGCCGCGCGCTGACGGTGCTGAGGATCCTTGGCATAAGGGGTGACGAGGGCCTGAGGGTAGCTGTCGTAATGAACGTAGAGAGCACCAGGATGGGCAGGAAGGACATAGTGAAGCTTGAGAACTTCTACCCAAGGTTTGAGGACATAACGAAGATAGCCCTGATAGCGCCGACAGCCACCGTGAACAGGATCAAGGACTACGCGGTCGTTGAGAAGAGGCCCGTCGAGCTGCCGCCAGTGATAGAGGGCCTGCTGACCTGCCCCAATCCAACTTGCATAACCAGGAGGCCTTCAGAGCCCGTCAAGAGCAGGTTCATCGTGGTCAGTAGGTCGCCGCTGAGGCTCAGGTGCTACTACTGCGGCTCTGAGATAGACGAGTCGACGGTCCTCAAGGAGCTGGCCTCGGTGTGATGGCATGGGCGCCTCCGTGTGTGGCCGCCTGGTCGACCCTAGGGGGTTTCTTGGGGAGGGCTGCATTAACGTTGAGGATGGCATAATCAAGTCTATAAGCAAGTCGCCCAGCGGCGATCAGGTCTACAGCTTCTACGCGGAGAATGTCTTCGTGACCCCAGGCCTCATAGACCTTCACGTGCACCTAAGGGGGCTCGACCTGTCCTACAAGGAGGACGAGGAGAGCGGGACCAAGGCTGCGCTGTCGTCAGGCGTAACGCTAGTAGTCGACATGCCTAACACGAGGCCTAGGCTCGCCACTCCTGAGGCCCTGAGGCTAAAGCTTGAGGCCCTGAGGGAGCGATCTTACGTAGATTACGGCGTCTACGCGGGCGTTCCGGACTCCGAGGCCTTGGTCGACAAGTTGGCCTCGATGCCGATAGCCGGCTTCAAGATTTACCCAGAGGACATGGACTTAAGGGCTTCATCGGTGTCTAGGGCGCTCAGCACGGGCGCCCTTGTAGTCCTTCACCCTGAGCTTCCAGAGGCCGAGAGGGTCAGCTGGGGCGACAACGCGGAGAGGGGCGAGGCGAGGGGGTGTTGGCTCGAGGGCGCTAGCGTACACCTCTTATCCACCTACGGACCCCTTAAGAGGCTTCACGTCACACATGCGTCGTGCCCAGGCACGCTGAGGGTCGCGAAGTCTTACGGCGCCACGACGGACACAACGCCTCATCACGTGCTGTACGATTACAGCCACGAGGGCTGCTACTTCAAGGTCAATCCTCCGCTGCGTGACCCTGTCACTAGGTCGTTAATGCTCAGGGAGCTCATAAATGGAGGAATCGACGCCTTGGCCAGCGACCACGCGCCGCACTCCCCACGTGAGAAGGACTCGTGGGCTTACTGCCCTCCTGGCATACCATGGCTTGGCCTCTGGCCGCCTCTGCTTCTAGGCTTTGTGAGGTCAGGCGCGCTGAAGCTTACTGAGTTCCTAAGGCTCACGTCGCTGGGGCCCGCTAAGATACTTGGCCTGGACCACCTCTACGGGCTCCTCGAGGTCAATTACAGGGCCAACCTAGTTGTGATAGATCTCAACAGCTGGAGGAGGTTCTCGGGAACCTATAGCAAGGCCCTCTACATGCACGCGTTCATGGAGGGCCTTCAGGCGACGATCAGGGCCGTCTTCGTGGGCGGTGAGCTGGCCGCAGAGGAGGGGGAGATCCTATTAAGGCCTCCTGTGCTAAACCCGTTTGAGGGTCGCGAGCTTGGTCGACCTGAGCGTTGACGTGGCTGGCCTCAGATTGGCCCACCCAGTAATGAACGCTAGCGGTATCATGGGCGAGACCCCCGACGGCCTCATGGCCATAGCGAGGGCCGGCGTCAGCGCCCTCGTGACTAAGTCCTACACCCCAAAGCCCAGGGAGCCCTATCCCATGCCTAGGGTCATACACGTTGAGTACGGTGCCCTTAACGCGGTCGGGCTGGCCAACCCGGGCGTGGAGGGGCTTAGGGTTCACATGAAGCTTCTCAGGCAGCTCGGCATACCAATAGTGGTCAGCGTCGCCGGCTCCTTGCCGAACGACTTCGCTGAGGTCGCGTCTGTCGCAGAGGAGGAGGGCGCGTCGGCAGTGGAGCTCAACCTGAGCTGTCCTCATGTAGAGAGGATGGGCCTCGACATAGGCATGGACCCCCGCCTCAGCGCCGAGGTCACAAAGGCTGTAGCCTCGGTCGTTAGGGTGCCCGTTATAGCCAAGCTGGGGATCTCGGACAACATGCTGAGGACGGCTGAGGCCGTGCTAAGCGCTGGCGCCAGGGCGCTGACGCTCATAAACACGGTGAGGGCCATGAAAGTCAACGTGTACACCATGAGGCCTGTGCTAGGTCATGGCATCGGGGGGCTCTCAGGGCCTGCCATACATCCAATAGCGGTGAGGGCCGTCTACGAGGTCTACAAGGAGCTGAGGCCTGACATAATAGGGGTCGGAGGCGTTGAGAGCTGGGAGGACGCCGTTGAGCTTATGCTTGTGGGTGCCAGGGCCGTTCAGGTCGGAACCGCCCTAGTCAGGAAGGGCCTGCAGGTGGTGGGCGAGATCAAGAGGGGGATCAAGGAGTACCTTGAGTACATGGGCTTAAGAGGGGTGAGCGAGCTGGTAGGCGCTGCCCTTAAGGCTTGATCACGGCCCTGCCCACGAGCCTGCCGTTCAGGACGTCCTCATAGGCCTCGTTGATCTGGTCGAGCCTGTACGTCCTGTAGAAGGGCCTTATGACGCCCTCGCCTATTAGCTTGACGGCCTCCTCGAACTCGCGTTTCGTGTAAGCGGCTGTCCCTGTAATCTTCAGCTCCCTCATAACTATGAAGGCGGGCCTCTCTAAAGCTATGGGCTCACCTGTGACGTTGCCTATCAGGACCAGCGTCCCCCTCTCCCTAAGGGAAAGCATGCTGTCGTTGATAGTTGGCCCACCTACTACCTCAAAGACGAAGTCCACCTTCCCCTCATCCTTGTAGAAGCTGAAGCTCGTGACGGGCTTCACACCAAGGCCCTCCAGCAGCCTGGCCTTCTCGGACGACCTTGAGAACCCGTAGACCTGGGCCCCCAGCACCTTGACCAGGTACTGGACGCCGTGGATTCCGGTCCCTCCAGTGGCGCCTGTCACCAGAACCCTGTCGCCAGGCCTCACGCCGGCTACCTTAGAGGCGTGGATAAACGTGGCGACGCCACAGGCTGCGGCAGCGTAATGCTCGGGCTCCCCGCCTTGGAGGGGCACGAGGTTCCACCTGGGCACGAACACGTACTCGGCGTAGCCGCCCGGCTTCCCCTCGCCCAGTATTGTGTAACCCTGACAGAAGTTCTCGTTACCCGTCGACCTGCACTCAGGCGGAACTAGGCCGGGGTAAACGGCGACGGGCCTGCCGTCCTGGTCAACCCCTACCACCTCGTGACCCAGTATCAGGGGGGTCCTGAGGTTCCTGAAGCCCCCGCGCCACACAACGACGTCCCTGCCGCACAGGCCTGTGGCAACGACGCGGACCGGGACCTCGTCATTAGAGGGCGATAGGTCCACTTCCCTTATGACAAAGGGCCTCCTGAACTCCTCAAGAACGGCGGCCCTGAACTTCAATATGGCCAGCCCTCTTGACATAGCGTGAAAAGGTTAATAAGTTGCAGTGTTACCAACCTCGTGGGCGAGGGAAGGCGGGGTAGGGCAGCGGGGTAGGGCAGCCTGGTAGCCCGCGGGGCTCATAACCCCGAGGTCGGTGGTTCAAATCCACCCCCCGCTACTACCCTCGCCCGCTACGTTATCAGGTCCTCCTCGTGCTGATGAAGTCATGGGCCTACCATAGGAGGTGGCGTCGAGTCAAACGGCCAGGGTTGAGCCCTCTAGAAGTCTCCTCACGGCCTTCACGAACTCCTCGTAGAGCTCGTCGTCAAATGCTACCAATACCACCTTAGCGGGCGGCGGGCCGTTAAGATCTATGAAGGCCCTTATCTCATCAACCATGGCGTTGGAGGCTACGCTATATGGAACTCCCCCAACGCCGGTCCCCATGCCCGGGAACGCTACAGAGGATATGTTGAGCTCCCTAGAGAGCTTAAGTGAGGCCCTGACGGCTAGCCTCACGTTATCCTCGTTGGTCCTTGAGGCCGGGTAGCGCATAGTGGGCGCATGTATAACGTATTTTGCCTTCAGCCTCCCAGCAGAGGTCGCGATAGCGTGCCCTATTTCGACAGGTGCCTTTGCCATGGCCTCCTGCTCAATTGATGCCCCGCCCTTCCTCTTGATAGCGCCAGCGACGCCTCCACCCATTATCATGAATGAGTTAGCGGGGTTGACAATAGCGTCGACCACTTCCTCAGTTATGTCGCCTTTTTTGACAACTATTTCAACCCCTTTGTAATTGAGGGCAAGCAACGCTCAGGCCCGACGTAAAAACTATAGGGCCTTCTTAAAACCCTTCAGGATTCAGACTTCAGCTGCCGCTGACCTCTAGCTTCTCTATTACATCTGTGGCGCCGGACTTTACCTCCTCCAGCTTGTCAAGTATTTCGTAGAGGTTGTTCATGTTTGTTGGCATGAACTTGACGTGACCCTTGAGGGCCTTGTAAGCGTTCTGGCTAAGCGTGTCATCCCTTACAATGACGGCCGAGGCCCCTAGCTCTAGTATGCCCTCTACGGCAGCCTCCTCGCCAAACTCGGGAGCCGGGTTCTCGTACTGTTCAACGACCTTCTGCTCCTCGTCTATTATGGCCAGGATGTCCGCGCTCTTCAATGGCATCAGGACAAAGTCCTGCGACCCGTAAAATACCGCTATCCGCAAACCCTTGCATCTCCAGAGAGCCTTTGAAGGCCCCAGGGTATTTAAGTGGAGATGAACTACGTCAGACCCTCAAGCTTCATGACGTCACAGAGGCTTTCCACCTTGTGCGCCCCGAGCCTTTTGAGCTCGGACTCGTCGATGGGCACCTCAACGTCACCCTTTACTAGGTAAACCCTGTCTATGCCAGCTGACCTGTAGGCCTTTACGTCATTCATTGTGTCACCGACGGCGAAGACCTCCTTAGGGGATAGGTCGGCCAGCTCCAGCGCCAGCAGTACGGGCTCAGGGTCTGGCTTGCCGCGATCTACGTCATCTCCTGCCACAAGAACGTCGGGCTTCAGCCCTATGCTCTCCAGGACGCTTAGGGCGTTTCTCCTGAGCGATGAGGTAACTACAAGGAACTTCATGCCTCTCTCCCTTAGAGCTCGGGTCACGTCTACTGCGCAGGGCATTGGCCTGACGAGGGAGGACACTATCAGGTCGAAGTACTTGATCTTCAGCTCTATCAGCCTACCCATCATGTCATAGCTTAGGCCGGCGGCCCTAACTATCTCTTTAGCTATGTCATAGGCCCTCATGCCGAGAAGCCTCCTTATTTCAATGTTGACGTTCGTTACGCCGACCTCCGCAAGGGCCAGTTGCCACGCCCTGAGGTGCGCCATGGCAGTTGATGCCAATGTGCCGTCCAGGTCGAAGACGCCGCCTAGCAAGGTCTCTCCAGCTTGAGGTGGCTGACGTTTTTTAATATTAAATGGAAAAGAGTTGAAAACCTTACCCTTAGGATGGGGGAGGAGGTCAGATCTCGTCTTAATATATTATGTCCGCTTTCACAGTCCTTTATAATTTGCCACAGTTAGATCAGCGGGGAGGAACCGCTTGAGCAGAGAACAGCTAAGGGATCGGCTGGCGCGGCTGGCTTCGGACATGATAAAGATCGACACTAGTAACCCGCCAGGGAAGACGAGAGAGCTGGCGGACTTCATAATTGACTACCTTCAGATAAACGGCCTCTCCGGTGACACTGTGCAGTTCGAGGAAGGCAAAGTCAACGTGATAGCCAAGGTAGGCAGGGGCTCCCCTACGCTTATAATTAATGGCCATATGGACGTCGTGCCGCCTGGCGACGTGAAGAGGTGGACGCACCCTCCCTTCTCTGGCACAATAACAGAAGACGGCAAGGTGTGGGGGAGAGGGGCCACTGACATGAAGGGGGGCCTTGCCGTCATAACGGCGCTATTTGTTGATATAGCAGAGGCCGTCGAGAAGGAGGGTCTCGGCACTTTGATATACGCGGCCACGGCCGACGAGGAGGTAGGGGGTGAAAGCGGCGTAAAGGCTCTTGTGGAGCAGGGCGTTCTGAAGGGCGACGCCGTGATAATAGCGGAGCCCTCAGGCGTCGACACGGTCTCGGTGGGTGAGAAGGGCCTGTGCCAGGTGAGGCTGACGGCCAAGGGGAGGCCAGCCCACGGCAGTATTCCCATACTCGGGGAGAACGCCATACTTAAGGCCATGGACGCCGTCCAGATACTGTCCAAGGCTGTCTCGGCGATCAACTCGAGGCTCAGCGCGCCTGAGAACCTGAAGCCGCTGCTAATGTCGTCGGCTGAGACGCTATTCGAGGAGGCCTCGAAGAGGAGAATCAGGCTTTCAAGGGCGGAGGCCGAGTACGTCATAGAGAAGATAACGTTTAACCCGGGCAAGATAGAGGGAGGGACCAAGGTCAACGTGGTCCCAGAATCGTGTAGTGTAGAGATAGATATGAGGACCCCGTTATCTATGGCGTCACCTTCAGGAGGCCCTTCAGCCTGCGAGAGGATAGTGGAGGAGGCCTATGACCTGCTTAGGATGGACCTGGGAGAAGGCAGCAAGGATATAGAGCTCGAGATAATCAACTCCAGCGAGCCCAACTACACAGACCCCTCCAGCCCCCTGGTCAGGGCGGTCAGCGAGAGCGTTAAGGAGGTCTTGGGCAGGGAGCCGAGGCTGAGGATAGAGACCGGGGCCACGGACGGCCGCTACTTCAGGATGAGGGGGATACCCGTTGTAATATATGGTCCGGGCGAGCCCTTCCTGGCCCACTCCTACGACGAGTACGTGATGATTGACGACCTGTTGACTGCCTACGAAGTCCTCAGGAGGGCTGTTCAGAGGGTATTTACACAAGAGAGGCGGGGTTGGTCTAACATAATAAGCTTGTAGACATTTATTCTAGTTAGAAAAGCTTTTAAATAAGTGGCGCTTCTCTAACGCTGAGGCGAGAGCATGATAGAGGTAGGTTCGCCTGCACCTGACTTTACGGCCAGGGCGTACTTCCCGGACACCAACGAGGTTAAGACCATAAAGCTCAGCGACTACAGGGGCAAGTGGGTCATTCTCACCTTCCACCCCGGCGACTTCACTTTCGTCTGCGCCACTGACCTTGAGGCCTTCCAGACATACTATGACAAGTTTAAGGCCAACAACGCCGAGATCCTCGCGGTAAGCACCGACAGCGTCTACTCGCACAAGGTCTGGGTAGAGACGAGCCCCAGGGTTAGGAACGTCAAGTTCCCCCTCGTTGATGACATAAGCAAGCAGATCTCTGCTGCCTACGGCTTCCTTAACCCACAGACCGGCATGACCAGGAGAGGCACAGTCATAATAAACCCTGACGGCATAGTTGAGTACATATCAGTTCACAACGACAGGCTTGGCAAGGACGTGGTACATATCTTCAACGCATTCATGAACCTGAAGTACCTCTACGAGCACCCGCCCTCGCCTAACGAGTTCGACATAGTTGCAGCCAACAAAGGCGAGGGCCACAAGGTGCTCCATATAAGGATACCCGACGACATAGGCAAGCTCTGACCTTTAACCGGCCTCTTTTAACTTAGGTTAAAATACCCTTTTTGAACCTATATTGTCAGCGAGCAGGATGTCTGAGACGAACGAGGGAGGTCAGGAGAGGAAGCCCTCAAGGATGGCGCTTCCGCAGAGGTCAAACCCAGGGGCAGCCCCTGGGGGAGGGCAGAGCTACAGGGAGATAGCGGAGCGAATGAAGAAGGTGCAGGAGGAGCAGAGGCTTGTCGTTGAGAGGATGAGGCAGATACCCTACAAGGTCGCGGTGCTGAGCGCCAAGGGCGGCGTTGGGAAGTCCTTCGTCACCGCCAGCCTAGCCATGGCCCTCGCCACGATGGGTAAAGTGGTTGGGGTCTTCGACGCTGACTTCCACGGCCCCAGCATGCCGCTCATGTTGGGCCTCAGCCACGTCAAGGGGCTGCTGGCCCGCGACGATGGCAGCATAGTGCCGGCGGTCAACGTTTACGGGGTCAGGCTGGTGTCGGTGGGCCTCATGCTTCCGTCGGAGGAGGCCCCCGTCATATGGAGGGGGGCACTGAAGACGACAGCCATAAGGCAGCTCCTCGCTTACACTGACTGGGAGGGCGCCGAGTACCTCCTTATAGATCTTCCGCCCGGCACAGGCGACGAGCAGCTGACGATCGCCCAGACGATACCTGGCCTCACTGGGTTCCTCCTGGTTACAATGCCGAGTGAGGTGTCAAAGATTGTCGTTAAGAAGGCGGCGGCCTTTGCCCAGAAGCTTAACGTGCCGTTGCTTGGCATTATTGAAAACATGAGCTACTTCAGGTGTCCCGATGGGTCTATCCAATACATATTTGGCAAGGGCGCCGCGGAGGAGATAGCCAAGGAGTTTAACGTGCCGCTCCTCGGCCAGATCCCGATAGACCCAAGGATTAGGGAGGCCACAGACGCTGGAGTCCCGTTCTTCCTCGAGTACCCTGAGAGCGAGGCCGCCAAGGTCTTCCTTGAGATAGCGAGGAAGTTCGTAGAGATAGTGGAGTCCAAGGGGGGTAAGTCAAATAACGCTCGCGGCTCAGAGCAGCCCTAGCTTGGCAGCCAGGTCGGAGGCCTTATACTCCTTTGAGAGCTTGACGTAAGCCTTCTTCTCGCCCTTGGGCGTTATAAGGGTGTTGACCTTTTCCACCTTGACGCCGTAGAGCCTCTCAACGGCCCTCTTTATCTCGTGCTTGTTAGCATCCCTTCTCACTATGAACGTGAGCGTGTTCAGCTCCTCGAGCAGTCTGAGGGCCTTCTCGCTCATCACGGGCCTGATAATTACCTCCCTCTCCTCGCTCATGCCACCTCACCCAGCCTGAATCTTGAAGCCAACAGCTCAAGGCTCTTCGTTGTGACCACAGTTAGCCTGCCAGGTACACCTCCAGGGGCCAGTTCAAGGACGCTCACGAGCTGAGGTTCAACTATGTCAACGCCTGGAAGGCCCTTAACTGCCATAGCGAAGGGTGACGTATGGTCCTCGAGTATGAAGAGGACGCTCTTGGGCTCAACGTACCTCCTCCCTCTCATCTTGCCCTTGCCAGCCCTTATCTTGGTGCCTTCAGCGGCCCTCTCTATGTCGGAGTAAACTCCTAGCTTCTTAAGGAGCTCACGGGCCTCACGGGTCTTCTTGACCGACTGAAGGACAGCCGAGTCAACTACTATTGGGACCGCGCTGGCCTCAAAGACGTGGCCTCTGGCCCTGACTAAGTCGACGTACGCAGTAGCGGCCAGCGCGCTCATGGTGCCCATGAGCCTCTCGAGCTTATTGACCTCCTCCTTGATGTTCTTGTCAACCCTGGGTGGATGGGCAAGCCTTCCGCCTCTTACGAAGGGGGCAAGCCTGGCCCTCGTAGAACCCTTGACCCTGGGCACCCTGGCCAGGCCGTGGTGTATGCCGAGGCTCACTGCGGTGGTCCTCTTGCCGGCCATGGGGTCCCTGCCCTTGGGCTGGATGGCGGCGGTGAACTCGCTCATGAAGACCCTGTGTATGAGGTCCCTCCTGACCGGGACCCTGTAAACGTCAGGTAGCCTGACGTTCCCCTGAACTTCACCGGTCACGCTGTAGACGGGAACCTCAATAGGCGGGTTCAGGTAAAGCAGGAAGCCAAGCCCTACCTGCCTGGCCACTGTTTACACCCCCTGCTTGCTCTGGAGGCTCACAAAGGTTATCGTTGGCTTAGTCACGCCCATCTTCAGGTACCACTCAGGCGGCCTTATCGGGTACCTGAGAACTATGGGCCTCTTCACGACGCCAGGGACTGAGCCCTCCAGGACAACTATTGTGCTTGCCGGCACGCCGTAATGCAGGAACCCGCCGGCTGGCGTGAAGGCCAGGGCGTTGTCAGTTATCTCAAGGATCCTCTTGTTGTACTCTGTCCTCCTGTGGAACCCGAGCTGTCCAGGCTGAGGTATCTCCCACCAGGTCCCTTTGCCATGGCTCCTAGCTCCAATGCCTCTGGCGCCCTTCCTGTGCTTATGCCACCTTGGGAGGATCTTGACGCCGAACCTCTTGACCTCGCCCTGGAAGCCCTTGCCCTTGGTCACCGCGAGCACGTCAACTACCATGCCGGGCTGGAACACGTCACGGACTGAGACTGTTTTACCCAGTATTGACGTAGCGTAGTTGAATGCCTCCTTAACGCTATTATTAGGCGCTGCTACCTTCACCTCAATGAGGTCAGGGGCCTTCTTGCTGAGGCCCCCTGTCAGCTTCGGCTGCGAGGCCAGGAGGACCCTGACCTCGACCAGGTCTGAGAGCTTGGACTCCAACGACTTCAATGCGGCCTCGGTGTTAAATGAGCCAAGCGTGCTGATCCTCCTATTGAGCTCAAGCTCAAGGGGTGGCTTAGCCCAGGCCTCGCTGACAGTGTAGAGCCCTCTGTTCTCATCATAGGCGTAACCCCTGACGGCCAACACGTACATGGGCGGCGTCTCAATGACTGTGACCGGCCTGAAAACCTCCTTACCGAATGTCGGTGAGCCCTGCCTGTTATCAACTATGAAGACGTGGGTCATGCCGACCTTATAGCCTAGGAAGGCCAGCAGCGTGGGCTTCTGGACGTTGACCTGAGGCCACGACTTCACCCTGGGCACTAGCTTCTCGGCTCTCTTCCTTGGCATGAATCCTAGGCTTCCTCTTCTTGGCGCTGACTTCTTACGATGGCCCACTCCTTAGCACCTCTGTCAAGTTGCCAGAGCAAGAGCGCAGAGGGACGTTTTAAAGGTTAAGGGGGCCTTAGCCCTTCGTGACGCCTATTGGTCTCATCCTGGCGACCAACCTCGCAATGCCTACCTCATGGGCGACCTGAGCGACCCTGTCGACGTCCTTGTAGGCCTCGGGGGCCTCCTCAACGACCGTGGCCACGTTGCTGGCCCTGATGTATATACCCTTGACCTCTAGCTCGTGGACAACCTCCTTATAGCTCTTCTCCCTCTTGGCCCCTGACCTGCTCATCCACCTCCCAGCTCCATGAGGCGCGGTGTACCAGGCCTTCACGCCGGTCTCAACGCCTGCCAGGACGTAGCTAGCGGTGCCCATGCTGCCGGGTATAAGGACGGGCTGGCCATAGGGCCTGTATATGGCAGGTATTTCGGGGCTGCCAGGCGGGAAGGCCCTTGTGGCCCCTTTCCTGTGCACAACAACCTTCTTCCTCTTGCCGTCTATGTCGTACTCCTCTATCTTGGCGATGTTGTGCGCAACGTCATATACTAAGTGAAGGCCTAACTTCTCGGCATCCACCTTAAAGACACTCTCAAAGCTCTCCCTGACCCAGTGGGTTATCAGCTGCCTATTAGTCCAAGCGTAGTTGGCAGCGGCCGCCATGGCCTTAGCGTAGTCCTGGGCCTCTGGCGTGTTATATGGTATGCTCGCGAGCTCCCTGTCAGGCGGTACGGTGCCATACTTCCTCATAGCCCTCTCCATTATCTGCAGGTAGTCGCTGGCCACCTGGTGGCCGAGCCCTCTGCTGCCTGTGTGTATCATGACCGTTACCTGGCCCTCGAAGAGGCCGAAGGCCTTGGCCAGCCTTTCGTCGTAGACCTTGTCAACGACCTGTACCTCGAGGAAGTGGTTGCCGCTCCCCAAGGTGCCCAGCTCAGGGGCCCCACGCCTCTTGGCGGTCTCGCTCACCTTGCTTGCGTCAGCGAGCTTCCACGAGCCGTTCTCCTCTATCCTCTCTATGTCCTCGTCCCAGCCGTAGCCCTTCTCAACGGCCCACCTAACCCCCTCGTTGAGGACGTTGTCGAGCTCCCTAACAGAGAGCCTCACCTTGCCGGTGCTCCCAAGGCCGCTAGGCACGTTCTCGTAGATAGTGTCTATCAGCTCCTTTATCTTGGGCTTCACGTCCTGGAGCGTCAGGTCAGTCCTCAGAAGCCTCACGCCGCAGTTTATGTCATACCCTACTCCCCCAGGGCTTATGACTCCCCCTTCGTCGATAGCCATCGCGGCAACCCCTCCTATTGGGAAGCCGTAGCCCTGGTGGCCGTCAGGCATGACCAGGCTGTACTTCTGTATGCCCTGGAGGCAGGCCACGTTGGCTGCCTGGACCAGGGTCAGGTCCTGCCTCATCTTCTCGATGAGGAGGTCGTCGGCGTATATTATCGCGGGAACCCTCATGCAGCCCTTGAAGCCCTTCTCTATGATCCACGTGTTCCTGTCAACCCTCTTGAGGGGTACCTCTGGCACCCTCTACACCACCTCCTATTGTCTGGGGGGCCTTTTGAGTGTAAGCTTTAAGCGGCCTTCAATTAAATAAAGCCCGAGAAGGCCTAAGAGTCTGGGCCCGGAGGGAGGCGCTGCCAGCGCCTGTGACCTAGAAGCCGTAAGGGGCCCCATGGCCCGGGTAGCTCAGCTGGCTAGAGCGCCGGGCTGTGGACCCGGAGGTCGCGGGTTCAAATCCCGCCCCGGGCCCCTCCTCACTTAACCCTTGACGTTGAGAGGCCTGCCAGCCAGTCAGGGCTTACCTCCTCTGTGAACAGCGCGAGGAGCTTAGCGACGCCCTCAAGGTCCGATAACCTCAGCACCTCCGAGGGGGAGTGGACGTACCTTGTCGGGACCGAGACCACGGCGGCCGGTATGCCCTCCTTAGTGAGGGCTATGGCTGAGGCGTCGGTGGTGCCTCCCTGCAGGACCTCAAGCTGGTACGGTATCCCGTGCGACCTAGCCACCTCCTCAAGCTTCTCCCTCAGAGGCCTGTTGGCCATGAGTCCATAGAATGACGCTGGGTTGTCGGCGACCTTTATGGCCGGCCCTGCGCCTAACCTCGTTACCCAGTCCCTCTCCTCGTTCCCTGGGACGTCAGCCGCTATCGTGGTGTCAACGCCTATCGCTGCGGTGGGCGAGATCTTATAGGCGGCCACTTGGGCCCCCCTCAGGCCTACCTCCTCCTGCACAGTTGCGACGAGGTAGACATCCACGGCCTGGTCCTCAATCGCCTTGAAGGCCCCTATCACCGCCGCCAGGCCCGCCCTGTCATCAAAGGCCTTGCCGACAACGGTGTCCTCATTCAGCCTCTCAAGCTCCCTCTCAAAGGCCACCGGGCTGCCTATGGTTATTCCCATCCTCTCGACCTCCTGGGCGCTTGTGGCACCTACGTCTATGTAGATGTCCCTGACCTCAGGGCACTGCTTAGCCTCGTCAGGCTTCATGACGTGAGGCGGCTTGCTCCCTATGACGCCCCTTACCAGGGAGCCGTCCCTGGCCCTGACCAGTACCCTCTGGCCCTGTATGACCCTCGGGCTCTGCCCCCCAATTGGTGCGACCCTGAGGAAGCCCCTGTTATCAACATGCGTCACTATGAAACCTATCTCATCCATGTGGGCCGTGAGCATTAGGCTGGCGCCGCCCTTCCTTCCCCTCTTGAGCGCGAACAGGTTCCCCATGGAGTCGACCCAGACCGAGTCAGCTACGCTTTCAACCTCCTTGACGACTATCTCCCTTACGGCGTCCTCGAACCCTGAGGGCCCAAAGGACTCTGAGAGCGACCTGAGCAGGCCCAGAAGATATCCCTTGTCAACGAAGCCGCCCTTCAAGGCCCTTCTCACAGGTCTTTAGGCGATGAGGTTTAAAACGAGTTCGCTATTAGCTTTCTTAACGGCCCCGGTGATTGGTAGCAAACCGCCTGACTTGATGAAGAAAAGCTCTCGTCTGAGGGGTTAGGTCCCATTATGTGTTCATGCAGCTTACAGTCATCGCCCTATCGTTCCCCCGCACCCCGCTTGGAGCCTCATTGGGCTTGGGGGCGTTCAGGGTCGCCCCAGGAGCCCCACGTCTTGAGCGCTCTGTTACATACCTCCTGTAGACGTCGGTTAGATGACATCCCACAAACTTATTATATGAAAACCGAAAGCAGCTACGGAAGGCTACTTCTGCACTTCTTCTGCTGTAGTTGCTCCGCTAAGCCAATAACAAGGTCGGCAGAGCTGGCGGGCCCGCCGGGACTTGAACCCGGGACCTCCAGCTCCGCAGGCTGGCGCCCTGATCCTGGCTGGGCTACGGGCCCCCTTGTTGAAGGCGCTTGGGCGTTTTTAAGCGACCGCAGGCTTCAGCATCTCTATATTAAAGGCTCCCTTGCCCTCCAACGGCTGAGGAGGTGAGATTTGCAGAAGGACCAGCGCAGGCCCGTGCCCGCCGGCCTCCTGATAGCGACCGCCATGTTCCTCGGCCTCGCCGGGGGCGTCCTAGGGATTGTCTACGCTTACCCCGTCCTAAAGGCCGCGTCTAACGCTTCATCGAACCTGACCCAGACCCTGTACAGGGAGGCCCAGCAGCAGGGCCTGAACTACACGCTGTCGCAGGTCCAGAGCCTTATGAGGCAGACGGCCTACTCCCTGATAGCCGTGAGCGCCTTCCTGGCTGCCCTAGGGGTCGTGGCCTGGGCCTTCGTCTACAGGCCCGCCACCTCAGCCAACTACGCCAGGGCCGCCGTGGGCGCCCTCTTCACGGGCGTTCTCTACATATTGACGGCCATAGCAGGGTCCTTCTACACGCTGTTCTTCGGCCTGCTGGGGGGCGTTCTTCTCCTAGCGGCCTGGTACAGGATAAGGTCCTTCTCGAGGTCCCTGGGGACGCAGGAGATAGCGGCCGGGCCCTCAGAGGCTCCGTAGAGCTGTTTTTTAAGCGTCCAGGTCGCTGTTAAGGACAGTCATGGCTGTGCTGCTGGACGGGGCAGCGGTCAAGGTCTACTCCGAGCCCAAGGGCAGGTGCATTAAGTGCGGGCGGCCAGCCAGGGTCAGGTTGCTTTACGCGAGGGCCTGGCTTTGCGATGAGCACTTCCTTGAGTACCTGAGGGAGAAGGTGGCCAGAGGGCTGACGAGGTATGGCATGACCAGGAAGGGGGACAAGGTAATAGTGGCTGTCTCAGGCGGAAAGGACAGCACGACCCTCATGGACGTCCTCAGCCACCTCTCAACGAGGCTGGGGATAGAATTGATAGCTGTTCACATAAACTTGGGCATAGGGGACTTCTCACAGCAGTCCCTCAGCGCCTTCAGGGAGGCATGCAAGAGGTACCAGGGCGTTAAGTGTCTAGAGCTTGACCTCAAGGAGCTCACCGGGTTCTACCTGCCAGATTTGCTGAAGGCTGTCAGGAGGCCCGCGTGCAGCGTCTGCGGACTCGTCAGGAGGTACATCCTTAACGCGCTGGCCGTGGAGCTGGGGGCCTCGGAGGTCGCCACGGGTCACCACATGAATGACATTATGGCCTATGCCATCAAGAACTTCCTCGGTCAGAACCTTGAGCAGATACCAAAGCTCGGACCCGTAGTTGAGGGCGAGGAGTCAGCGGTCAGAAGGATAAGGCCCCTCTTCGACGTATATGAGGACGAGACGAGGGCCTATGTAATCATAGGCGGGGTCCCTTACACCTCAGCCGTGTGCCCCTTCAAGCCACGTGACAGTATGGAGGACGTCATAAAGTGGATGTTAGAGACTATCGAGAGGAGGAGCCCAAGCCTGCTTATATCGAGCGCCAGGAAGATGGCCGAGAGCCTGGAGAGCTACCCTAGGTCAGAGAGGCCCATGGGTCGCTGTAAGTACTGCGGGATGCCGACTAGCAGGGAGGTATGCTCGTTCTGCTCCCTGACCCAAGCGATAGCTGGTAGGCCCCTTGGACCTGAGGTCAGGTCGAAGATCAGGGACATAGCGGCTAAGCTGGCCCTCATGAGATGATCCTTGAAAGCCTTGTAAGCAGCCTTGCGCCCTTCTTAGTGACAAGCACCATGTCTTCTACCCTGACGCCATGGACGCCAGGTATGTAGAAGCCCGGCTCAACAGTTACAACGTTCCCGGGCTCCAGCACGTCCTTTGAGCTTGGGGCAAGGTAAGGAGCCTCATGTACCTCAACCCCTACGCCGTGGCCTAGGCCATGGCTATAGAACTTGTCAAGGCCCTCCCTCGCCAGGACTCTCCTTGAGGCCATGTCGGGGTCGCGGGCCTCCACGCCGGGCCCTATAACATCTATTGCCGCTCCCTGGGCCTCGACGACTAACTCTATCAGCTTCTTGAACTCAGCACCCCCTCCCCCGTGCCAAAGCGTCCTGGTAGTGTCGCTCACGTAGCCGCCCATGTTGGCCCCGAAGTCTATGAGCACGGGACCAGGGTGCTGAAGCCTAACAGTGGTCGGCGTGTGGTGGGGCAGGGCTGTGTGATCGTAGAAGGCCACTATGGTTGGGAACGCCTCCCCCCAGGCGCCCTGCCTCATAAGGGACGAGTAGAACGCGGCCTCAACCTCTGCCTCGCTGGGTGAGCCCTCGAGGGCCTGCAGGGCCTCCCTGAAGGCCTGCTCGGCGGCCGCTATGGAGGCTGATATGGCCTCGACCTCCCAGTCGTCCTTCACCGACCTGACCTTACTGATGTCCTTACTTACGTCCTGGAGCCCTATAGCTGAGGCCAGGCTGTTAACGCTGTACGAGGCCCATGAAAGGTCGGCCCCCACCTTTTTCGCCTGGCAGGACGAGAGGAGGTCCCTTACCGCGTCGTCAAGGCCCTTGGGCACCAAGTCGCTTTGGGGGACAGCGCCTAGCCCTACCGTCATCTCCCCCTCCCTTCTAATGTAGGCCCTCACGATGACGTCCTTTGGGGCCTGGGAGGCCAGGCGGTTGTAGTCCAGGACGGGGGTCAACAGGTAGTCGCCGCACTCCTTGCTCAAGATCATGACGCCCGTGGGGTCCCTTATGCCTGTTACGTAAGTTATGTTAGGGCTCCCTAACAGGACTATCGCGTCAAGCGACGCGGAGTCGAGGAGCTGTCTAACCTTTTTCCTGTTCAGGTCCCATCGCGGCTCCAACGCGAGCACCAGAAGACTTGGCAGACGCGACAAAATAAGGTTGGCCCTAGGTTAGTGGCGGGGCTTCAACGCCTGGAAGCGTTTCGAGCTCCAGCATAATTCATTACGCCTCCCCTTTACTTAGCAATATAAGTATGGTCTCAACAAAAGCGCCGAGGACCAGGAGGGCCTAGAGTATATTAATGACTTCTTAAGCTCAAAGGACTGACCCTGATTAACGTCACCTCAGTTGAGGCCTTGCCCTTCAGGGCGGAGATCCGTTAGCCAGACGTAAGAAGCTCACCCGTAATAAGGGCTCCTAAGCTAGGCCCTTCAGGAGGGAAGGCGACCTCGTTGTCCAGGGAACGGGCCCTAAACTATCCTGACCCTGTTGACCTTTTTGTTCTGCCACGAGTACCTCCTTATCCTCTTGCTTCTGCCGAAGCCGCAGGCGGCGCAGTAGCCCTTAGCCACGTTAAAGGCCCTGCGGCCACACCTCCTGCAGACTATGTGAGTGTAGCCTCTGCCCATTTTGCCAAATGACGGCGTTCCCTTGGTCACAGGACCTCACCTCACTTGGCTGGACTTATCGCAACTACGCTGTCCCCTCTGACCAGTATCGTGCCAAGCGACCTGGAGCCCTTCTCCATTACCTCCTCAGCGTTGTCCAGTATAAGGTTGAGGTGCTGGTCGAAGCTCTTCAGGACACCCTTTATCTCAAGCCCTCCCTTGAGCCTCACGTAGACGTTGGTGTTCAGGTACTCGCTCATAACCTTGAACGTGTTCAGCTTCTCCGCCTGCGACGCCATATTACGCTCCTGCGACCTCGGGTTCTAAGGCCAGTTAAAAGCTTCACTGGTAGCTGTATGTGAGCGGCTATTAACCTAGCATCATGCTCGGCTCCAACAGGCCATAATAGGCGTCGTGAGGGGCTCCAGCCTGGGGCGCCCTGTGAAGAGCGCTTTACTGGCCGAGGAAAGGGTGAGGAGCAACGGGTCTTCGAGGGCGCTCCCCGCGGCCATCGGCAGACGTTAGTTCTCTTAAGGGAGTTGCTCACAGCTGTTACTGAGGCGGAGGTGCTTGGCAAAGTACTCGACAAGGTACAGGCTCTCTAAGAAGGCCCTTAAGGAGCTGAAGGAGGAGGTGGTTAAGGTCCTTGGGTCGCCGCCTCTCGAGTGGAACGACGTGGAGGAGGCCAAGGCAGGTGATATCACTGTCTACATAGACAGCGGCCTGCCGTGCCTGGCCAGGGTCAAGGGTCTCCTGATACCGACGCTCCTGTGCCTCCTGAAGAGGGGTCACGCTTGGCTCCCCTCCGTCATAGTTGACAGGGGGGCCACACAGGCCATGGGCAGAGGCGCCGACCTAATGGCCCCCGGGGTCAGAGGCGTCAAGGGGGACTTCAAGGAGGGGGCCTTAGTGGCCATCGTTGACGAGCAGAGCGGCGTCCCAGTGGCGGTAGGCAGGGCCCTGGTCGACAGCGATAGGCTCAGGCAGATGATATCGGCTAAGGAGAGGGGAAAGGTCGTTGAGAACCTTCACTACCCAGGGGACGAGCTCTGGGACCTGATCTCCTAAGACCTTCTGATGCAGAGGTAGTATTTCTGGTCGAGCTTAAGGCCGAGGGGTGGTTCAAACTTGAAGAGGATGCCCCAGAGCGAGAGCAACGTGAAGCCCTTGCTCTCGTCGGTCACCAGGTAGCCGTGGCCGCAGAACTCGTAGGACTCCAGGTCCTCGGGCTTGTTCTCATCAACTAGGACCTCTATCCTGTCGCCCACGTTAAGGGCATAGAGGCCCTCTATCAGGTCGAACTGGGCGCTCACCCCGTTGCCCTCGGCTCTCGCGGTCTTAACTCCGACGAGCTTTGAGGGCTGCACGTCCTTAACTTCAAGGCTTAGGGTTACCATTATGCTGCCCTTGTAGCTGGGCGTGGATGGCCTTTAAAAGCCACCCGCTCAGATGCGAGATCTTCCTGAAGGCCACGTTAAGACACAGGTTATCTTGATCTCGGCAACTTTTAGTCATTAGCCTCTAAGGCTCTTTAGGGGCCCTTGAGACCCTGAGATATATGCCGTCCCGCGCCACAACGATAACTCTCTCCCCCTCCTCTATGACCTCGTTAGAGGTTGCTGACCACAGCTCTCCCCCCACCCTGACCACGCCAGGCCTTGAGGGCGTCACCCTTAGGACAACGACGCCCTCGGCGCCTATGATCTCCCTGGGCGGCGGGGTCTTCGGCGTTATGTTCTCCAGGCCCTTGGCGACCAGTATTATCAGGTCGACAAAGGCAAGGAGTCCACCTGAGAACTCCAAGACCACGTCGCCCTCCTTAACGCCAAGGGCTATGAGGAGGGCGGCTGCGACGGCCACTGAGACAACCGTTGCCACGCTTCCCGGTCCCCACCTAAGCCTCGAGAAGAACCCCACGTTGTCCCTAGCAGTCACGGTTTGTGGGTCAACGGCCAGCGACTTTAGCCTTTATTCCCTTTAAGGGCCACGCTAACGATTAGGGTGCCTCAGTTGACTTTAAGGCTTCTGGCGGTCCTTGGGGCAATATTGATAGCGCTTGGGCTCGCCAGCCTTCTCATAACGGCCCGCGCACAGCAGGGGCCCCCTGTAGTGGTGGTCAACTTTGACGTCACGGTTGACCTGGGCTCGTCGACCATGATGTCAAGGGTTGTCGCCATGGCCGAGGGACTTCACGCAAAGGCGGTCGTCATTGTGATGAACACGCCAGGTGGTTACCTAAGTGGCATGGTCAACATAGTTAACTACATAGAGGACCTTCAGAGCCAGGGGATCCCGGTCTACACGTATGTCCCCCCTGACGGCATGGCGGCCTCGGCCGGAAGCTACATAGCTATGGCCAGCAACAGCATCTTGATGGCGAACGGCAGCTTCATAGGCCCCTCGACGCCAATAGTTGTAGGCGGAACCCCCCTCGAGCAGAACCACACCGAGGCGGCCATGCTGGCCTTCATGGAGTCCCTGGCCTCCAAGTGGGGCAGGAACGCCACCGCGGCCGCCATTATGGTCCTCTCCGACAAGGCCTTCACGGCGCAGCACGCGCTTCAATACCACCTGATAGACGGGATAGCCAACAGCCTCAGCCAGGCCCTGGCAATGTGGAACCTGTCAGGCTACGCCCAGGTGAGCGTCTCAGAGAACCTATATGAGCAGTTCCTAAGCGTCCTGAGCAACCCGACGGTGGACGGGCTCCTGATATCGCTCGGCTTCCTGGTGATACTAATCGACCTGTACCACCCCACTTTCCTGCTCAGCGCTGTGGGGGCCATCGCTATAGTCATGGGCCTAGTAGGGGCTGAGGTGGTGGGGGCCTCCCTCATAGGCCTCACGCTGGTCCTGATAGGAGCAGTCCTTATGCTCCTGGAGCTCAAGATGGGCCACGGGCTGGCCGTCATCGCTGGGGCAACGATCTCTGCCCTGGGGATCTACCTTATGGCGCTTAACGTGCCGTACCTGACAACCTCGTTGCCGACCTCTCCAAGGTCTGCCCTCATCGACTCAACCATAGCCATAGTGGGCCTCGTGGCAGGGCTTTACATAAGGTGGATAGCGGGCCCCGCCAGGAGGAAGAGGATTATGGCAGGGCCCGAGTCGCTCATAGGCGATGTCGGCGTGGCTCTCACTGACCTGAACCCGACGGGCGAGGTGAGGGTCCAAGGTGTTGTGTGGAGGGCCAGGTCCTCAAGGTTTGTTGCGGCGGGCTCGACAGTTAAGGTGGTGGGCAGGGAAGGCCTCACGCTGATAGTCGAGCCCCTGGACAAGAAATGACCTACTCCCCCGTCCTGAAGGTGAGGCCTGACGTCCATTTTGCTAAGGGGAGCCTCTCATGAATAGTTATTAGTAATGCGCTTGCGCTGTAGAGCTCGGGAAATTGTATGAGCGCTGTACTGGACGTGATCATTGCCTTCATAGCCTTCATAGTTGCCGTGATACTGCTCAGCGGCATAAAGGTAGTGAATGAGTGGGAGAGGGTGCCCGTCCTGATACTCGGCAGGTTCGCAGGCCTCAAGGGGCCTGGCATAGTTTACGTCCCGCCTATAATAGGCAGGGTGCCCATGAGGATCTCAACGAGGCTTCAGGCCATAGCCTTCAGGACTGAGCAGACCCTGACGAAGGACAACGTGCCTGTGATAGTGGACGCCGTCATGTACTACCAGCCAGTTGACCTGGAGAAGGTCGTGCTCAAGGTCGAGGACTACAACGTCGCCACCAGGCTGGCCGCTGAGACCACCCTCAGGGAGGTGATAGGGCAGACCATACTTGACGAGCTGCTGGCCGAGAGGGACAAGGTCGCGGCGCTTGCGAGGAACATAATAGACAGCAAGACCGAGGCGTGGGGCGTCAAGGTGACGTCTGTTGAGATAAGGAACGTTGAGATACCGCCGGACCTCGTTCAGGCCATGTCGAGGCAGGCCCAGGCCGAGAGGGAGAGGAGGGCGAGGATAACCCTAGCTCAGGCCGAGTACGAGGCGGCCCAGAAGATGGTCGAGGCCGCTAACCTCTACGTAAATAACGACAGGGCCTTCATGCTGAGGTGGATGAACATGATATACGAGCTGGGCATGGAGGGCAAGAACATGCTGGTGTTCATACCTGTAAACCTCCCGGTCGCCGGGCCAGCGTCACCCATAGGCATGATGGGCGTACGCGAGCTAATTAGCAGCGCCCAGGGGGACCCCTCAGGAGTCGCAGGGGACCTCACAGGAGCGGAAGCAGTGAGGAGGCTCAACCAATGTCTAAGAGCCTGCTAAGGTAATGAGGAATCAAAGGCCCTTTGGGTCAGGGTTTGGACTGAGGGCGCGGGCCCTTCAGCTCGTTCTGTAAAGTCTTGCGAAGGCGGCAGCCCCTATCACCGTGGTGAGCGCTATTGCCAGCACCAGGGACCCGTAGAGTTCTTGACTCAGAATGCCGACGCTTAGGCCTATTGAGGCGACGGCCAGTCCAACTTCACCTCTGGGCTCCATGGCGACCGCCGCGCTGGTCGACTCCTTGAGGTCCCTGATGTAAGCGTAGGCGAACGGCAGCGCCCCGGCGGCCTTACCTATGAGGGCCAACGCCAGTATGACGGCCGCTAGGCCCAGGCCCTGGAGGCCCACGGCCCTGGGGTCCAGCTGGGCCCCCGTCACCACGAAGAAGACCGAGCCGAATACCAGCAGCAGGCTCCTATAGAGGTCCCTCAGGACGTCAACACCCACGGTCTCCGCGAGCGCTACGCCAGCTATGAACGCTGCTATGACGGGGGAGAAGCCGAGCGACTGCATAGCCGCTATGAGCCCAAAGAGCACAACGAGAGAGGCCTCAACTGCGTACCTCCTGCCTAGCGCGCTGACCAGGAACGGGATCAGCTTAACTGACGCATAATATATAATGATCCACGCCACAGAGTAGTAGACTGTTGTCCTTATGATCGCCAGCGATGAGAAGCTGGAGCCCAGCTGGCTCACGCCCATGGTCACGCTGAGGATGATTAGCGACACCACGTCGTCAAGCGCCGCCGCCGAGAACAGGAAGTCCGTGAACCTACCACTGGCCTTCTCACGAAGCATGCCGGAGACCACTGCGAGGCTAGTGGGAGCTATTGAGGCCCCTATGAAGAGGGCCTGGACGCCATTCACGAGGCCAAACTTCATGAGGGCCAAGGACAGCGCAAAGGGCGTCACGGCCCCAAACACTGCTCCTAGCGCCCCCCAGAGGCCAGCCCGCCTCAGGGGCGCGGTGCCGTGGTCCAGGCCCGAGGCGAAGACCAGGAGTACCATTGAGAACTCCGAGAGGAAGACTATTTCACTGCCTATGTAGAACAGCCTCGCCTTAAGGAGGCCGTTAATGAGGCCACCTATGGCGTAGGGCCCCAGCAGGGCCCCGCCTGTGATCTCTCCTACCAACCTGCCGTAGCCGGCCCTCTCCGTCAGGTCCCCAAGGACCTTGCCTACCAGGACTAGCAGCGACAGGCCAAGGAGCTCCTCGCTCACCAGGGCCCCGGTCTCCAGCCTAAGCCACCGGGGACGAGAACGTAGAGCTGAATATAAAGGTTCCCACGCAAAACCAGGTCAGAGGGCCCTATGGAGCCAGCTGACGTCAATGATGCCCTGGGCAGGGTCCGCGAGGCCCTCGCGAGGGTTCTAGACCTTTACGCTAAAGGGGCTATCTCCATCAGGGACGGCTCCATGGAGAGGGCCCTCCTGGAGCTCGCCAGGTCCCTCAGGCCCATGGAGGCCCTCGTAGGCCCTCAGGAGGTCGTCAGGAGGCCTTACGCTGGGCTCAGCACGGAGGTCGAGCTCCTGAGCGGCCTCGCCACGGCGTTAAGGCTGAGGATGATACAGGTCGGGAAGGTCAACGTCAGCGGCGTTGAGGACTTCTTTAAGAGGCTAAGGGACGTCGTGGAGAGGCTGAACTCGGCTCTTGGCGGTGGACCTTAACCATTTTAAGCGGAGCATGTAGGCATTAAATTGAACCCGGGCCGTGGAGAGAAGAGGGTCTTCTGAGACATGATGAGGATCGGAACTTCAGAGCCCGGGGGTGAACGCTGATGGCAAGGGTAGCAGTCATAGGCGCCGGCGGCGTAGGGACCGTGGCGGCCTCCGTGATAGCGCAGGAGGGCCACGAGGTAATTCTCGTAGACAGGACCCAGGAGGTGGCGGCTAGGTCAGCCCAGAGGGCCAGGACAAGGTTTGCCGTGGCTGACGCCCTGAAGCCTGACGAGGTTAAGAAGGCCGTTGGGGACGTCGACCTCCTCGTCACGGCGCTTCCAGGAGGTATTGCCTTCCAGGCCCTCAAGGGTCTCATAGGCCTCGGCCACAACATAGTTGACGTGTCATTCTTCCCCCAGGAGCCTGACGAGCTGGCCGAGGAGGCGGCCAAGCAGGGCGTGATGTTAGTTCTCGACGCTGGCGTCGCCCCAGGCCTCTCCAACATGCTCGTCGGCGTTGGCGACAGGAGGCTTGGAGGGATCAGGGGGGCCAGGATATTTGTAGGGGGGATCAGCGAGAGGCCTGACCCGCCCCTGGGGCTCGTCCCGAGCTGGAGCATATCAGACCTCATAGACGAGTACAGGAGGCCTGCCAGGATGATAGTTAACGGCAAGGTTACGTCGCTTGACCCCCTTGTTGGCCCTCTGGGAAGGATTTACGTGCCCAGCGTCGGTGAGCTTGAGTTCTTCCCAACGGACGGCCTCAGGACGTTGCTGAGGACCTACTCCAAGGCGGAGTTCATGGCGGAGTACACCCTGAGGTGGCCTGGCCATGTAGACTTCGTCAAGGGCTTGAAGAGGCTTGGCCTGCTTGAGCACAGGCCGGTGAGGGTCGGCGGGGCCGAGGTGATGGCTGACGACCTCCTGGCGTCACTGTTGTGGAACATGCACGTTGACGTTAAGGACATGGTAGTCATGGTCGTGGAAGTCTACGGCAGGGGTGGGCGCGGGCTCAGGTTCACCCAGGTGGTTAGGCCTGACGATTGGCCCACGGCTATGGCCAGGGTCACGGGCAGCTTCCTGGCGTTCGTAGCGCTGACAGTCCTTGAGGGCAAGCTAAGGGCGACCGGGGCCGTCTACCCTGAGGCGCTGGGCCTCGATGAGGAGATCTCCGGCGCCGTCTTGACGAGGCTGGCCGTCAACGGGATGGGGGTCTCTGAGGAGGAGTTCAGTTACAGCGCTATGCCGTTACCTCTCATTCCAGAAAGCGTGTGATCCCAGGACCCTCTCTCTTGCTCTCCTTCCTAAGCCTCTGAGCCTCGTCCTTCCTGCCGAAGAACTCAAGTATGGAGGCTGCTGTGGCATAGCCTATCCCTGGGACCCTCAGAAGGTCCTCAACGCGCGCCGTGGCCAGCTTCTCAAGGCTTGTGAAGCCAGCGTTGTAAAGCCTCCTGGCCCTCACGCGGCCGACGCCAGGTATCGCGACGAGGGGCAGGAGCTCAGCCTTGACGCCATGTTCTATACGGGCTGAGAGGAGCTTCAGCTGGGACGAGACCTCCTGGCTCGCGCCCAGGGCAGGGGCCACCTCAGCAAGTGACCTGGAGATCCACTTGGCAGTGTCCACAGCTGAGGCCACGTCGCCCGGGCCGACACCATACTTCTTCATTATGTCGTCATCAGAGGACTCCTCTACCCACTCCAGGAGTACCAGGGCCGTCTTGACCGAGGCTACGGCCTCCAGGTCCGTCCAGTCAACAACCTCTACCAGCTCAGGGGCTACGTCAATCAGTATATCCATTATCCTCTCGGCCTCCGAACTTGTCGTGGGTATTGGCGTCATGTCAGGCATTGCCGAGATTATGTAAAGGAGAGTCGGCGTTGTATACTTCTTGACCTTTGAGAGCAGTTTCCTGAATATTGGGACAGTGGCAGGGTCTAGGTACGTCCTGGAGATCCTGGCCCCAAGCTCCGTCGCCCTAACTCCAGTAGGCGTCCTCTCTACGAGGCCCCAGTTAACGAGGTCGTCCACAGCCTTCCTCACCAAGTCCTTTACCCTCTCCTCCCCCCTCTGGACGTAGTACAGGGTCCTCCTGTGAAGCTCTAGGAGCGAGCGCTCGTCAGTGGCTATGCCTGAGGCTATAGCGCCCAAGGCTGAGTGCCTGACCCCCCTGAGGCCGTAGAGCCTGCTCTGCAGCCTCTCTAGCCTCCCTTCTATGTAGTACTCCTCAAGGTCCTCAACGGTGTCACCCCTCATGGCAACTATCACGGCCTCGCCATAGGGGTCAAGGCCAGGCCTCCCGGCCCTGCCGGCGAGCTGCTTGTACTCAAAGACCTTGAGGGGCTTCCAGCTGCCCTCCTCATACCTTAGGTACTCAGCCACTACGACCCTTCTCGCTGGCAGGTTGACGCCAGCTGCCAGGGTGGGGGTTGCGAATATCGCAGCTATGCCGCCGCGCCTGAACCCGTCCTCTATCAGCGTCCTCTGCTCGTTTGAGAGCCCAGCGTGGTGGTAGGCGACCCCTCCCCTTATGAGCTCAGCCAGCTCCTCACGTAGCGCCCTTGGCCCCTCTGTAGAAAGTACGGCCTCGGAGACCTCGGCGGCCACCTCAGCGCGGTAGTTGATCTTCCCTTTAAGCAGCCTGAGCGCCGACTTAGCGAGCTGAACCGCCTTCTTCCTGGACTGGACGAAGACGAGGGCCTGGCCGCCGTCTCTCGATGAGTCAACCACTAGGTTAAGGGTTGAGTTAACAGTTACGTCTTCAACCCTCTTCTTCCTTCCGTCAGAGAAGTATATGGTCCCGTCCTTATACACTCCCTCATGTAGCGGCACGGGCCTCCAGTCAGAGATAACGAGCTTAGCCCTTAACCAGGAGGCCAGTTCGTCAGCGTTAGGCGCCGTCGCGCTCAGGGCCACTACCTGGGCGCCTGGCGCCTTATAGAGGACCTTGGAGAGGAGGGTCTCAACGATGGGCCCCCTCTTATCGTCATCTACGTAATGTATCTCATCAATGACTAGCGCGCTCAAGCGCGATAGCATCTCGGGCGAGTTCCTTATCATGGAGTCAAGCTTCTCATACGTTGTGACAACGACGTCATAGGAGTCGAGCCTGGCCGGGAGCTCGTAATCTCCTATGCTAAGCCCGACCCTGTAGCCGAGGGGCTCAAGGACCCTCTTGAACTCCCTGAACTTCTCGGTGGCTATGCTCCTCAGAGGCGCCGTGTAGAAGGCCTTTGCCGAACGTGACCTCTCAAGCGCGGAGGCTATCGCCATCAGGGCTATGAACGTCTTCCCTGAGGCCGTAGGTGAAGCCACCACTAGGCTGTCGCCATCTGCTACGCCTGCCTCCAGGGCGGCCCTCTGGGGCGGGTACAGGTCCTCGTAGCCTAGGGCCTTCATAAGCTTGGAGACTATAGCTGGGAGCTGCAGGCCTACCCCCTCACATGACCGTGTAGCACTCGGACCTGCGCTCTATAATTAGGCCCTGCTGCTTCATCTTGGCTATGGCCTCCTCCACCTTTTCCTTTGAGGCTTTAGTGATGTTAACGACCTCCTTGATAAGGTCCTCGTGTTTTACACATGGCCTTCCGTCCTCGCTTAGCCTCTTAATGGTGTCAGTTATGACCGTCATGAGCTTCCTTGTATGGAAGGGGGCGCCTGTTGATATTATGCCTATGTCTATGGCGCCCGACTCGATGTCAAGCCCTACTGAGGAGAGGAAGGAGAGCATGAGCCTTATGGCCTCCTCGGCGTCCTCAGCGGTGACTGTATCCTTAAGTCCCATCCTGGCATGGGCCTCCGAGAGCCTCACGAGGGCCTCCAGCTGCCTTGCCGTCACCGGCACTGGTATCTGCCCCTCAGAGCCGTACTTGAGGGCCGTGGACCTCATGGTCACGAAGAACTCCTGTATTATCTCCTTGGCCTCCTCGCTCAGCTTGGGCCTATAGTACCTCCTGGCGTATATTATGTACTTCTTGAGGAGCTGGGGATCGATCTCAGGGGTGAACCTGCTGAAGTCGCTGTGGACGTCAAGTATGTACCTGGCCAGCCTCTCGTCATGATCCTTGGACACCAGGTCCCTGACCACGAATATGAGGTCAAACCTGGAGAGCACTGTAGGGGGCAGGTTAACGTTATCTATGAAGGACCTCTGCGGGTCGTAGAGGCCGTACTTGGGGTTGCCTGCCGCCAGGACGGCCGCCCTCGCGTTGAGCCTGGCCACGATGCCGGCCTTTGATATGCTGACCGTCTGCTGCTCCATCGCCTCGTGTATTGAGACCCTGTCCTCAGGCCTCATCTTGTCGAACTCGTCAATAATGGCGAGCCCGCCGTCCGCAAGGACCAGGGCGCCGGCCTCCAGGAAGTACTCGTTAGTCTTGGGGTCCTTGAGGACTGCCGCCGTGAGGCCGGCCGCCGTGGAGCCCTTGCCGCTCGTGAAGACGGACCTGGGCGCTATCCTTGAGGCGGACTGGAGCAGCTGGCTCTTCGCGACGCCAGGGTCTCCTACGAAGAGGACGTGTATGTCGCCCCTTATCCTGGTGCCGTCCGGCATCACCTTCTGTACGCCACCGAAGAGCTGAAGGGCTATGGCCTCCTTCAGGTCCCAGTGGCCGTAGATCGACGGCGCTATGCTGGCTATGATCCTCTCCCTGACCCATGGGTCCTTAGCGAGCTCAAGTATCTTCTCCTCGTCCTCTCTTGTTATCGCTACCTCCTCCAGGATCTTCTCAGAGACGCGTAAGCTGTTGGCCCTCACCCTCAGCTCGAAGAGAGGGCTCTTATCGCTTCCGGCGGGGGAGGGCTCAACTATGCCGACCACCGTCACCAGGTCGCCAGGCCTAGCTATGTCAACTAGGTCCTCCGTCAGCTCGACAGCTATACTTCTCGGCATCTGGCCTCCTGGCACGTCCTCAGGCCTCTCCTGGAGGGTCAGCTCCTGCCAGTCTATGTAGACGGACTTGTCCCTGAGAAGGACGAACCTCCCGCCGGCCTCGTGGCAAACCGGGCAGACGGGCGGCTTCTCTATCTTGTCTTCAATTAGCTCGTCCTCCCCCTCTGGCCACAGGAACTCAGCGTTACACCCCTCCTTCTCATGTCTGAAGGCCGCCTTGATCATCTTGCTCCTGACAGGCCTCATCCTGGTGATTATACCCTCTATCTGTACGAGCTTGCCTATGTGGCTCGTCTTTACGTCCCTTATCTTGGTGGTCTCGTAAAGCCCCTGAATCCTCACGTGGAACTTGCCCTTCCTCTTAGCGTAGTCGGGGTCCTCGGCGGCGATCACCTCCTTGAGCGCGTCGTCGAACTGCTTAAGGACAGGTCTCGGGTTGTCCACCAGGAGGACTGCAAGCTCAGGGTCGTGCCTGTAGAGGTCCGGGTAGTCAACTAAAAGGCTAGTCATGTCAAGGTTCATCATTCTGTGTATTCTGTTCATGTACTTAAGGCCCGTGGCGTCCTTGAAGCTCCTCAGGAACTCCTTGAACTTCTCCCCAACAGTTAGCTGCTCCTGAACGCCCTCGCTCACTGGGCGCCACCCCCGATCAGGGACTGAATGTACTTACGCCACGAGTCGACGGTCTCCCTGATGACCGAGTAGACCAAAGCCTCCTCAGGGGTCATGTTGCCCAGGACGTCCTCCTCGGTGTCGGTCTGGGCAAGCCTCATTATCTTGTTGAGCCTCAGCTGGGAGAGCTCAAGTAAGCTCTTCTCGCTGACGTCCCTGTCATTTATAAGCATATGGGAGGGCTGGGCCCTTATCTCCTCATCAAGCCTCCTCAGGTACTCGCCCACGGCCACGTAGAAGTCCTGGGGGAGCTGGCTGAGCTGTGTGGTCGCGGAGGTCCTCCTCTCCTTGTAGTGGTAGCTGTTTATGTAGTTCACGTCAACAATGTCCTTGGGCTTAGCCACACCCCTTGACATGAGGATCCGAACCATCCACCTGGGCACCTCGACCTCGTCACCCTTCTTAACGCTGAGCTTCCCCTCAGGCAACGTCAAGACGTAATCTCTAAGTATCATCACCCTCGTAGGTCTCAGCAGCGAGTCGAGCTCTATCAGCCTGAGCCTCTCTGTCAGCTTCAAGCCTGCCCCCTTATGGGTCGTCCCTGAGAAGCAATAAGCAGAGAGGGGGCCGGAGAAAGCCAAGCCGGGCCGGAGACTTTTATCGAAGAAGCCCCTTATATCACCTTTAGCTAAGCCCTGACGGCCTCAACCCTTATCACCCTTATTAGCTCCCCTGGCCAAGCAGTTAGGGGAAGGACCTTGAGCACAGCGCTTGAGCTCCTGTGGGCTGAGAAGTACAGGCCCCGCACCCTCGATGAGATAGTGAATCAGAGGGAGATAGTCGACAGGCTCAAGAGGTTCGTCAAGGAGAAGAACATGCCCCACCTGCTCTTCGGTGGCCCGCCTGGGACAGGCAAGACGACGGCGGCCCACGCCCTGGCCCACGACCTTTATGGCGAGGGGTACAGGCAGTTCATGCTGGAGCTGAACGCCAGCGACGAGAGGGGCATAGATACCATAAGGGAGAAGGTCAAGGAGTTCGCCAGGAGCAGGACGCCGCCTGACATACCCTTCAAGATAGTCCTCCTCGATGAGGCTGACAACATGACGGCAGACGCCCAGCAAGCCCTCAGGAGGCTGATGGAGCTCTACAGCAACAACACGCGGTTCATACTGGCCGCCAACTACCCCTCCAAGATTATAGACGCGTTACAGAGCAGGTGCGCCTTCTTCAGGTTCACCCCGCTCTCCAAGGAGGACGTCGTGTCGAGGCTGAAGTTCATAGCCGATAACGAGAAGGTCTCTTATGATGAGGACGCGCTCGAAGCCATATATGATGTGTCAGAGGGCGACATGAGGAAGGCCATCAACATACTGCAGACGGCAGCCTCGCTCGGCAAGGTGACGGTGGACTCGGTCTATAGGGTCATAGGCATGGCGAGGCCAAAGGACATAAGGGAGATGATCGAGGTAGCCCTCAAGGGCGACTTCACAGGGGCCCGTGAGCTGCTGAGGAAGCTCATGATAGAGTACGGGCTCAGCGGGGAGGACGTGGTGAGGCAGATTCACAGGGAGATCTTCTCAGCCGACCTCAAGATGCCCGAGGAGCTGAGGGTCCTGGTGGCTGACTACCTGGGCGAGATACACTTCAGGATAGTTGAAGGCAGCGACGACGATATCCAGCTCAGCGCCTTCCTGGCGTGGCTCTCTATGATGGGCAAGAAGTATGGGGCGACATCATGAGCGAGGCCCCAGCAAGGCTGCCCTGGGTGATCAAGTACAGGCCCAAGCACGTGGATGAGGTGGTGGACCAGGAGGAGGCCAAGAGCCAGCTGCTCACCTGGATAGAGAGCTGGCTTGCCGGCAAGATCCCAAGCAAGAGGGCGGCCCTCCTCTACGGCCCCCCTGGCGTCGGCAAGACGAGCCTTGTAGAGGCCATAGTGAGGGACTACAAGCTCGAGCTCCTGGAGCTCAACGCGAGCGACTACAGGAGGGCCGAGGACATAAGGAAGACCGTTGGCGTGGCCGCCTTCAGGAGGCCGCTTTTCGGGCGGCTCCTCCTCATCCTCCTTGACGAGGTTGACGGCATGAGCGCTAGGGGGGACGCTGGGGGCCTTGAGGAGCTCCTGAGGATCATACCTAACACTCAGAACCCTATAGTCCTGACGGCCAATGACCCCTGGAAGGACTCGCTAAAGCCCCTCAGGGAGCAGGTCCTGATGGTCCAGTTCAAGGAGCTGACGCTTAACAACGTAGTGGGGCTCCTCCAGAACATATGTAACAAGGAGGGCATAGAGTGCGACAGGGAGGCCCTAAGGTACATAGCTGAGAAGAACATGGGCGACGTGAGGGCATGCATAAACGACCTGGAGGCAGTCGCCGAGGGCTACGGGAAGGTCACAATGGAGCTGGTCAGAGCCCTCGTGAGGGGGAGGGACAAGAGCATCGACCTGTGGCGTACCCTCAACGGGGTCTTCTACGCCAGGGAGGGGTGGCAGGCCAGGAAGGCTGTCTTGAGCTCGGAGGAGGACTACGAGACCCTGCTGGCCTGGCTTAACGACAATATACCTAACAAGTACGGTGACCCCGAGGACGCCTTCAGGGCCTGGGACGCCCTCTCAAGGGCCAGCCTCTTCCTCTCAAGGGCGAAGGGCGGGGACTGGGACTTCCTGACGTACGTGTTCGACATGATGGGTCCGGGCGTCGCCATGGCGCGTAAGAGCGGCGAGATCCTCAAGAACAGGTACGCTTACCCGTCTAAGATAACGATGATGGCCAAGCTCAGGGAGGTCAGGGAGCTGAGGGACAGCGTGGCGGCCAAGGTCGCGCCTCGCCTGGGCGTCTCGATGGCTACGTTCAAGGCTGACGTCCTTCCCTATCTCTTCATAATGTTCAGGCAGGGCGACGTTGAGAGGGCCGCTGGAATGGTTGTGTCCTATGACCTGACGGAGGGCGAGGTCCAGTACCTGGCCGGCGCGAGGGCCCGCGAGATAATGAGGGTGGCCGAGAAGGTGAGACAGGAGCTCAGGCGGGGCGCCAAGGCAGAGGCTACGGCCAAGAAGGGGGCCGAGCAGCCCCAGGAGAGGCCTGCGGAGAAGAAGGGCCAGCTGACCCTTGACCTCTTTGGCGTGCCGAGCCAGGGGGCCTCCGAGGCTAAGAAGGAAGGCAGGCGCAGGTCCTCTAGGTCGTCTAGATAGAGCTAACTATGTAGACCCTGTGAAGCTTCTTGTAAAACGCCACCCTTGAGTTCACGAAGTTGAGCAGCTCCTGCTCAGTGGCTGACTTCCCAGGCCTCAGGACCACCTTGGCCACGGGCCTCTCCCCAACCTCGGGGTCAGGCTCACCATAGACGTAGGCCTGCTGGACAGCCTCATGCTTCATTAGGAGGACCTCGAGGTCTCTGGGAAATATCGGGTAGGCCTTGTACTTGATCATACGCTTCCTCACGCCCCTGAAGTACAGCAGGCCCCTCTCGTCCATCATTAAGAGGTCACCCGTCCTGAGCCACCCGTTGTAGAAGGCCTTCCTCGTCTCCTCAGCGTCCTCATAGCCCTCCATGAGCCAGGGCGCCTTGACCAGGAGCTCCCCTACCTCGCCCGTTCCCCTCTCCTCGGACGGGTTGTCCGGGTTTACCACCTTCACGTCAACGTCCGCTATGGGCGCGCCTACTGTGCCCTTGACTTCCTTAACCGTCAGGGGCTGGTAGGTGAGCACCCACGTCTCGGTCATGCCGTAGAACTGCACCAGGGGCGCCCCTAGTGACTTCAAGAACTTGTCCTGAGTCTCAGGCCTGAGAGGCGCCCCGCCTGAGAGGCCGAGCCTGACGCCCGGCCTGACGCCCAGCTTGGCCACAGCGTCCGCCAAGGTGTCATGCATTAGAGGCGCGCCTGAGACGAAGTTTATGCCATAGTAGGCCAGGGCCCTGGCCGCAAGCATCTCATCCCACCTCTGCATCATGACCACAGAGCCCCCGCTGGCCAGCGGCGTGAGGGTGCTTACCTGCAGGCCGAGGACGTGGGTTATGGGCGCTACCACTATGGATATGGGCGTAAAGTCCAGGGCCATGCTGACCCTCAGCGCCTCAACGGCCGTTGAGAGCGCCCTGTGGGTATGGTACACCTGCATGGTCCTGCCGGCTATCCCAGCGTAGTACATTATGACGGACCTCGAGGAGCCACCAACGTCATCACCTATCACCTCATCACTGCCGAGGGCCTCTGAAAGCGTGTGGACCTTCGGCCCCACCTCCTTCGGGGACCCGTCAACGACAATAACGTCGGTGAGCCCTGACCTCCTCAGCGTCTCGGCCTCGCGCTCGTAGAAAGCCGAGGAGACCACGCCAACCCTTATGCCCTTCCCCTCAAGCTGCATGGCGAGGTCCTCCGATATGGTCAGCGGGTCCACGAGGACGGCGACGGCGCCTGACCTCATTATCCCAAGCAGGCCGGCTAGGGCCTCTATCCTGTTAAAGGCCGCGAAGAGCACCTGTGAGCCCTTCTGGGCGCCAAGTGACCTGAGGAGGCCCGCCACCCTTGATGAGAGGCTCTTGAGGACCCTCCAGGTGTAGCAGGCTCCTGTCTCAAGCTGAACAGCCGCGCACCTCTCCGGCGCCTTATCAGCCTGGGCGTCGAGGAGCCTGAAGACAGGCTCATCTATAGGCTCCACGTAGGGCAGGCCTCCAGGGAAGAGGCTCTCCCAGGGCTTGGTCAAGCCCACAACCGTGGAACCGGTAACTAAGCAAGCTAATTTAGCTAGTTGCGGACGCCGTATAGTCGCGAAGGGCCTTCATCAAGCCCTTTATGGGTCAACCGAACGGAAAGCGCCTGGGGAAGGTGTTTTGGAGCTTAAGATAACGGGCTTCTCGCACTTCACTGTACAGGCTAACTTTGAGTGGACCTTCGTTAGGGTGTACGCAGGCGACCTCTATGGGACGGGCGAGGCTGGGCCGACGCCTGGGGCCTCAGAGATAGCGGAGAGGCTGGGCAGGCTCCTGATAGGCGAGGACGCCCTTAAGTTGAACAGGGTCCTTCAGAAGCTCAGGTGGGCCACGCTATATGCCGGGACCTCAGCATACCACATAATCTCGGCCATCGACATGGCCCTTTACGACCTCATAGGAAAGTACCTCAACGTCCCAGTTTACGTCCTCCTGGGCGGCGACAGGACAGAGATCCCGGTCTACGTAGACGCTCACGGCGGCAAGGGGCTGGAGGCCATGGACTCCACCCTGATCCCCGTCGAGCCGCCGTGGTTGGCCGAGGCCAAGGAGGTAGAGAGGGGGAGGCTGATAGCCCCCATGCCAGTTCATGGCAGGCTCACGGCCGAGAGGTGGAACGAGGACTACTCGCCGGAGGCCTACGCGAGGAGGGCCAAGGAGCTGAAGGCGGAGGGCTGGAGGGCGATCAAGTTCGACCTGGACGTGCCAACCCCCTACTCTGACCCAAGGAGGCTGAGGTCCGGCAGGCTCAACAACGCCGAGGTGGACTTCCTGGCCTCCCTGGCCAGGGCCGCGAGGGAGGCGGTGGGCGATGACGTAGACCTCATGTTTGACCTTCACTGGAGGTACGACGTTAACACCGCCGTGGCCATCTGTAGGGCCCTTGAGCCCATAAGGCCGAGGTGGGTTGAGGACCCAACCCCCGCGGTGACCACCTTGACCAACTTCGATGAGCTCAAGGTAATAACCTCTAAGTGCTCAGTGCCCATAGAGGTGGGCGAGAACCTCTACACCGTCTATCAGTTCAAGGAGCTGGTCAACTTAGGCCCCCTAGTCTGGGGCCCTGACGTGGCTAAGGTAGGAGGGGTGACGGAGCTCAGGAGGGTGGAGGAGCTGGCGTCGCTGTACGACATTGAGGTGTCACCCCATAACATAGGGTCCCCCATAGCGACCATGGCGGCGGCGCACGCCGCCTCCGTCTCAAACACGTTCGGGGCCCTTGAGTTCCACGGTCACGACCTACCCTTCTGGAACGACCTGGTAAAGAGCAGGAAGAGGGTGATTGACGTCACGGAGGGCGTGATAAGGCTCACCGACGAACCGGGCCTCGGCATTGAGCTGGACGAACAGGTCGCCAGGAGGCTGTGGCCTGACTTCAAGCTCTAGGGCAGGACATCCTGACCTCCCTCAGACCTAAAGGGCGAGGCTTTCATTTGTAAAAAGCCCTGGAAGCTACAGGTATAGCGGCGGCGGATGAGGACCCTGGCATGGCTTGACCCGTGAAGAAAAACGGAACCCCCGAACTGACGCCGCTACCTCACTACGAGCGTCCCCACCTCCTCGCCCCTCAGCGCCCTGTCCAGGTCCTCCCAGTGGACTATCCTCACAACCTTGGCGGCGGACGAGGCGGCCTCCAATATCTTCCTGCTGATGCCCCCTGTAACGTCAGGCCCTGATGACCTAAAGGCCCCTATAGGCTCGCCAGGCCTCACCTGCCTCATCACGGAGCCGTCAGGCCCCAGGACACCCTTTACGTCGGTGACGTATATCAGGCACCCAGCGTTAACGAGGGTGGCGAGCTGGGAGGCCAGGTAGTCCCCGCTAACTATCTCCCCTCTGCCGCAACATAGCACGGCGTCGCCGTAGGTCACGGGGACGAGCCCAGCCTCGTAGTCGCTCACCATAGGCCTCAGGTCGCAGGAGGTCTGGGACCTGCACATGGTGTGGGCGGGGTGTAGCGTCGCTGGGACCCCGGTCCCCGTCAGCTCGCTGATGACCGCCATGGCCAGGACCAGCATCGCCCTCTGGACCTCAGCGACCTCAAGGGGGCCCAGCGAGCCCCTCTCACGCTGCAGCCTGTCCACTGCGTAGTGGCCGAAGCTCCCCCCGCCGTGGACGACAATCAGCCTGCCCCCTGACCTCACGAATGACGCCAGGGTCGAGACAACTCTGCTCAGCGACTCCCAGTTAACGGTCTCAGGTGACGACTTGACTGTGATGGCCGAGCCGCCCAGCTTGACCACCGCTTCACGGCAGTTCAAGTCGCTCCCCAAGGGGTTAAGCGCTCTGAGATAAGAAATTACAGCTTAGGGGAGGCCCTCAGGGCGACGTCAGCCCTTAAGGCACACAAGCTCTAGAACTCCTGGGAGGCCTGGGACCCAGACGCAGCCCGCCTCGGGCGTCCTGACGCCATATATGGCGTGGGCAACGGCGTTCTGGACCCGCAGCCTCTTCAGGGCAGCCTTAGCTAAGTCACCCTCGCCCCTTACCTCCTCAGAGGCCTCAAGCACGAGCTCCCCTATGATGTGGACCAGTGCGTTGTAGACGCTCTCGCCCAGCTCCTCAGCGCCTACGCCCTCACCGACGGCCTCAGAGGCCTCTGGGGTGGCAGAGACGGAGGCCTTTACAAGCTCAACAGCTTCCTCCTCACTTCTGTACGCAACTACCTTACCTGTCGCTGAGGAGAACCTCAGGGCGTCGATGACAGCCTGCCACCACGGGGGTCCCTCCCATGGGTCGGCCATGCGGCCCATCTCGACAATCTCGTACTCGTTGAGCACGTCAGCGTGGGACCTGGCCACCACGTGCAGCAGGGCCACAGTTGAGGCCGCGTAAAGCGACGAGGGGGACCAGCTCCTCCCTGACGTGAGCGAGAGCGAGGCGCAGCCGCTGAGGCCTAGGCCTGAGGCGAGCCTGGACCAGAAGTTGTTCAGTTTGCCCGCGACCTCGGCCTGTATGTTATCAACCTTTAAGCCCGAGCAGCCCTCCTTATAGGACGCCTCAAAGCCCGCTGCGCCCGCGGGCGAGACCAGGTACGGGTTCTGGGACCCCTTCATCGGGAGCCCGAGGAGCACCTGGGGCACTGTGACTGAGAGCCTCAAGACTGCTCAGCCCCTGGCAGCGGGACTACGGCCGAGGCGTAGCCCACGACCCAGTCCTTCTCCCCAGTCACGTCGCCAGAGGTGGCGTGCATGAGCACCTTGGCCTTCTGGGCTCCGAGCATCCTGCCCATGTAGAGTAACGTCATAGCGGGGCCAGGCCCGCACATGCTTATGTCCTCGGCCTCCAGGACCCTGAAGAGGCCCTCTGGGTCAAGGGCCTCAACGAACTTCAGCGCCTCAAGGTCCTTCCTGACAGTGATGTCGTGTGGCTCGTAGTGATTCATGTCACTGCTCGCTATGAAGACCAGGTCAACGCCGTTCTCCTTGATCAGCCTGACCAGGGCCGAGGCCAGGTCTAATGAGACCTCTGGCGTCTGGAGCTTTATCACTATGGGCACGAACTTGAAGTTCGAGCCGAAGATGTACTGAAGGAACGGCACCTGCACCTCGACCGAGTGCTCGTAGACGTGAGCCTCCTCGTCGAAGGTGAAGAACCTTGAGTTGCTCACTATCATCTTGGCGACCTCCTGGTCAACCTCCACCTGGCCCAGCGGCGTCTCCCAGGCGTCGCCACGCCAGACCGAGGCGGACTCGCCGAGCCCCGTGTGGTTGGGCCCCGCTACGACAATCACCTTAGGGGCCCCCTCCCTGGCGAGGGCGAAGTAGCTGTGGGCTGCCACAGGGCCGCTGTACATGTAGCCTGCGTGGGGGACCAGGTAGCCCACGCTGGCCCTCTGCCTGGTCTGTGAGGCCCTGGGCAGGCTTCCAGGCCCCAGCCTGTGAAGGAAGCTCTCCTCGATGCTCTTGACGAGCTCTTCCCTGAGGGCCGGGTAGAAGGTGCCCGCGTGAGCCGGCTTCCTTACCTTGGCCAAAGCCAGGCCCCAGACAACAGCTGGGCGAAGGGTATTATTTCGGTTCGCCCTGACGAAGCTCACTCTTCGCCATGATGTCCGTCAGAGGGGCCTGGGTCATCCCTCCTGGTGGCGACCCATGAGCCCTCAGCCCTTAGGGGAGGCGCGTGCCTGGCAAGGGTCCCAGAGGGCCTGAGGGCCGAGAGCACGGTGGCCAGGGCGAGGAGGCCAAGCGACACGTGATAGGCGAAGGCCTGAGCGTCAAGATAGCTGACCTCGAGGTTTAAGGGCAGGTGAGACGAGAGGGTGCCAATGAAGAGCTGGTAGACGTAGCTGGCGGGCAGCGCCGCGCTCACCGCAGTAAGGGCCACAGCGAAGCTCAGTACCATGCCCGTGTTCCTGAACGTAGTAAGTAGCCCTGAGGCAGAGCCGTAACGCTCCCTCGGCACTGATGATATGACGGCCGTGGTGTTCGAGGGCCAGAAGAGGCCGCCGCCCAGCCCGTAGAGGCCCTCGACGAAGGCGACCCACCAGAGCGGCGTGCTCACGCTCATGGTCGCGAGCAGGTAGAGGGCTACCCCCTGTATGATAAGCCCTGCGGTGGCCACTGGCCTTGGGCCGAGCCTGTCAGTGAGCCTGCCCCCTATGGGGCCGCTTACCATGTTAACGACTGCCATCGGGATAATAAGGTATGAGGCCGTTAACACGGGGAGGCCGAATACGCCCTCGAGGTAGAACAGCAGGAGGAAGTTGACTGCGAACATGGCGAGGCTCTGCACGGTCGCGGTGAAGATGGAGGCCGAGAACATCCTGCTGTACCTGAAGAGCCTTAGGTCAAATATTGGGTCCCTTGCGCCGTAGAGCTCCCAGAGGGCGAAGCCTAGGAGGAGCGGAGGGGCCGCAATTAAGGAGAGCAGGGCGTAGGTGTCGTTCCACCCCCTGAGGAGGCCGAGCGTCACCCCGAGCTGTATGGCCAGGACGCCCGTGGTGAACATGAGCGCAGCAGGCACGTCAAAGGTCTCCTTCAGCCCTGGCCTCTTAGACTCCTTAAGGGTCACGTAGGCCCATAGCGTGCCGAAGACCCCTATTGGGACGTTTATGAGGAATATCCACCTCCACGTGGTGAAGGTTATGATAAGACCTCCTAATATTATCCCTAATATGTTGCCTGACGACCAGACTATTGAGTTGATGCCCAGCGCCCTCCCCCTCTCGTTGACGGGGAACGCCTCCGAGATTATGGCGAGTGAGTTGGAGACCATCATGGCGGCCCCCACGCCCTGGACAGCCCTGAAGACCACCAGCTGGACCCCTGTCCTTGAGAGGGCTGAGAGGAGGGAGCCCACCGTGAAGACCACGAAGCCCAGGTTGTATATTCTCTTCCTGCCGAAGGAGTCCCCGAGCCTGCCGAAGGTGAGGACCAGGGAGGTGTTGGCGAGCAGGTAGGCCACTACTACCCAGACTATCGTCACGTAATCAGCGTGAAGGTCCTCCGCTATTGGGACTAGGGCTAACAAGACGACGACGCTGTCTATGGCTGACATCAGTGTCCCGACGCTGGTGACGGAGAGCGCCTTCCACTTGTACTCCATGGCAAGTCTTCCAAATGCCTAGGCTACCAAAATATCTTAAACCTTACTATAAACGGACTCAACGCGTAAACGCTTAAATCCCCATTTGGCCTTCTAGACGTCGGTGGGCCCGTAGTCTAGACTGGTTAGGACGCCGCCCTGACACGGCGGAGGTCGCCGGTTCAAGTCCGGCCGGGCCCACCACCCTCGTCTCACTCCTCCCTCCTCAGGACCCTCTTCGAGTAGCCCGCGCCAGTCCTCCACCCTATCCTGACCTCACCCACCACGTCCCTGAAGGCCATGAGCCTGTCGAGGTATTTCCTCAAGTCCTCGACCATGGAGGGGAGCAGCTGCCTGAACGTGTACTTGGGCCTGAAGCCGAGGGACGGGAGCACCTTTATCTCAGGGTTGTAGTAGTGCTCGTCCTTCTCGACCCTGGGGTCCTCTATCCACTCTATGGGTATCTCATAATTGTAAGCGCTCCGGAGGTAGTCCCTGATGGCAAATATTATCTCGCCTGTGGTCAGGAGCTCGTGGAACTGGTTGACCGCCCTGAACTCGCCCTCCCTGGGCGGGTTGTTAATTAGTATCTCAAGGGCTTCAATGCTGTCCTCAAGGCTTATGAAGCCCCTTACCTGCCTGGCCTTGCCATATTGGTAGAGGGGCAGCTTCCTGCCCTCCTTCCTGTAGAGGGCCATGCTCACCAGGGCCCTGGCTATGTTCTTGTTGATAACGGTCCCGAAGGCGTCACCTATGTCAATCCTTGTCCTCAGCCTCTCGTCGACCTGGGCCTCAGGGTCCTCGACGCTGCCGCTAATCAGCATGTCTGAGGTCCTGGTGCCGTAGACCGGCCCCTGGTTCACGTCAGTCACTGTGAGGCCCCAGACTTTGTTGGCAAACAGGAGGTTGTGGGTGTCGTGGACCTTCGTCCAGTGGTACCAGGAGCTTGCAAACTTGGGCACAGGCATGAGGTCGCTCTTGCCCTTGTAGGTGAACTCCACGTAGGCGGCCTCAGGTATGTCGTAGTTTGGCGTGCCGAACTCGCCCATGGTGCCCATCTTAAGTATGTGGACCTCGGGCCTGTCCTTCAGGGCGTAGATCAGCCTCATGGTCCCTATGATGTTGTTGTACATAGTGTAGACCGCCCTCTCCTCGTCCATCATCGAAAAGGGGGCCGCCCTCTGCTCGGCGAAGTGAACCACCACGTCCGGCCTGAACTTCCCTATGGCCTCCCTGAGGACCCCGGGCTGCGTTATGTCAGCTACCTGGAAGGCCTGGAGGTCGCCCAGCTCCCTCAGGTAGGCCTCCCTCTCCTTGGGCTCAGGCAGGGGGAACGCTGACCCCTCGCCGGCCAGGGCGGCGTTGTAGCGCGTGCTCAGGTTGTCTATGCCGTAGACTGTGTGCCCCCTCCTCAGCATCCTCAGGGCCAGGGCCCAGCCCAGGTAGCCGTCGATGCCAAGTATCATCACTCTCTTGGTCTCCAATTAGCTCAGCCGAGCTTGAAGTCGCTGGGGGACAAAAACAGTTGGTGGACTCTGTGTCTACAGCGCTTAATTTAGCCTTCATGAGTTCTCTAGCTGGCACGAGGGCCTTGGAAGGGGTAATAATAACGGGCGGCAAGGGCACGAGGATGAGGAACATAACTTACGTCCTGCCCAAGCCGCTGCTCCCCCTGTTCAGCTTCAACAGCGACGGGAGGAGGTACGTCAAGCCGTTCATAGACTTCATACTCGAGAGGTTCGAGGCCCTGGGCCTTGACCCGGTGACGCTGGTGTTCAGCAGGAACTCCTCGCTGATTATAGACTACCTGGGCAACAGGGGACCCCTCAGGCTGAGGCTGAGGCTCGTCCTGGACGCCGAGATGAGGGGCTACGGCAACGCGGCCCTCCTGGCGAGGAGCTCTGTGACGGGCCCCTTCGTCCTAAACGCGGACGACAACATACTGCCGCTGGAGGACTACAGGGCAGGCGTCGAGCTCTTTGAGGCAGAGAGACCTGACGCCGTGCTCTTCGTGCACAGGGTCGAGGACCCAACGAGGTACGGCGTCATAGCGCCCTCCTCGCAGGGCGAGTTCAGGGGGTACAGGACCTATGGCGTCAGGGGGGTCGTTGAGAAGCCCTCAAAGCCCCCAAGCGACCTGGCCATGGCGGCCATATACGTCATGTCGCCGAGGGTCTTCAGGGCCCTCGAGGAGGTGAAGGCATTGAAGGGCGAGGGGGAGGAGATCGAGCTTGTGGAGGGCCTTCAGAGGCTCATAGAGGAGGGGGGCAACGTGATGGCGCTGGAGCTAAGGAGGAGGTGGGTAAGCGTCGGCAGGCCCGAGGACTACCTTGAGGCGATAAGGCTCTCATACGAGGCAGGCCTCTAGGGGAGGGGTGAAGGCCCTGAGCAGCGAGTCAAGGCTCACGGCGAACATGCTCGTCCTCGAGCTCTCAACCATGATAGTGGCCATAGCCCTGGCCTTCAACGCCGAGTCGCTGGAGGCCTCAAGGCTCACCTGGGCCTCGCTGGTCAACTTCGTGATAGTCAACATCGTGGTCATATGGTTCTGGTGGAGGTACGTGGTCGAGAGGCTGGGCAACCCTCCTAGGCGCAGCGAGTTCCCAGTCCTAGACGTGATCATCCTCATACTGATATCAGTTCTTCCAGTCGTCCTGAGGACGGGCGACCTCACCTACATAGCCGGGGTCCTGGCGGCCATAGCCTTCTCCTGGTCCGGCATGGTCTGGGGGTCCCTCAGGGACCTCGCGCTCCCTGCCGAGGTAAGGGGTGACCTGAGGAGAGAGATGACAGCGAGGCTTGCCGTAGGCTCCCTCTTCGCGGCCAGCGCGGCCCTATATGGTGTCGGCGCGCACCTGCTCTCACAGGCAATCTTCATAGTCACGATAGCAGTGATAGCCTACAGGGTCCTCGTGGGGTACGCCGCAAGGCTGCACAGGAGGAGGCTCCTCGGCCAGAGCTGAGCTCTTTACGGGCAGGAGCTCTGGATAATTCTAGGCGTCCACAGGCTTCAAGACCTTCAGCACGCCTCCCGCGCCTTCCTCTTCGGCTTATAGTAAAAAGGTATAGACATAAAATGCTCCTTAGCCTTTCCCTCTTGTGGGCTATGAGACTAAGAAGGTCGGTCTCTAACATAGTTGCAGTGATACTGCTTATCGTCATAGCGGTAACAGTTGTCACGGTCCTTTACATGTGGCTGAGCGGCGTCATAAGCCTGGTCTACACCAACACGTCGGCTATCCATGTCAAGGTTACGATAACCAATGCCAGCGTTGTCTCGAACAGCTCAGGCACCTACGTTGTTACGCTCGTTTACAATTTGCCTGACAGCGTGAGAACCTCTATAGCGCTGGGCGAGCTGGAGTTCAGCAACGACACGCTGATATGCGCCAACAGCTCCTTTAAGGTGCCGTCAGGCGTCATATACCTAGGCGACTTCGCCAAGGCTGAGTTCATCTGCGGCGATGTACGCCTTCGCGCAGGGACGCCCGTAAAGACGGTCCTCGTGACTGCCCAGGGCGTCCAGGCGACATACGTGACGAGCGTGTCCTCTTAGGCGGCCTCAGCTGACCCAAAGGAGGGACTTCACATCTGAACTTAAGGAAGCGGGGCTAGTTGCCATCACCGACAGGCGTTTTTGTCCTGAAGCCCAAGCCGTTGTAGGGATGAGCTACCCCTGCCCTGCCGCAGCTAGCGGCCGTAGGACCTGGCCATGTCCCTCAGCCTGCCGGCGAGCCTCCAGAGGCCGCTCATGGAGCTCAGCCTCCACCTCCAGTTGTTGCCAACGGTGCCAGGGGTGTTCATCCTGGCCTCAGGCCCTAGCCCAAGTACGTCCTGGACCGGGAACAGTGAAACGTCAGCAACTGACATCATTGCGAGCCTTATGAAGGCCCAGTTCACCTCCCTCGTGTCCCTCAGCCCCATGTACCTCATGGCCTCAGCCCTGGCCCTGGGGCTGGCCTCGTGGAAGAACCAGCCTACTATGGTGTTGTTGTCATGGGTCCCCGTGAAGACCACGAAGTTCCTCTCGTAGTTGTGGGGCTTGTAGGGGTTGTCAGGGCGCCCGTCCCAGGCGAACTGGAGCACCTTGGTCCCGGGTATCCCGAGCCTCTCCCTCAGCCTCACCACGTCAGGGGTTATGTAGCCCAGGTCCTCCGCTATCAGCTGAAGCCTCGGGGCCTCCCTCTTTATGGCCCTGAAGAGCTCCTCCCCCGGCCCCCTGACCCACCTGCCGTTGACTGCCGTCCTCTCGCCGGCCGGGACCTCCCAGTAGGCGACGAAGCCCCTGAAGTGGTCGAGGCGGACTGCGTCAAAGAGCGACATGGCGTGCCTCATCCTCCTGACCCACCAGGAGTAGCCCTGCCTCCTCAGCTCCTCCCAGTCGTAGACGGGGGTGCCCCAGAGCTGGCCGGTCCTGCTGAAGTAGTCAGGCGGGACCCCTGAGACGTAGAGGGGCCTCAGGTCAGGCCCCAGCTTGAATATGCCCGGGTTGGCCCACGCGTCGGCGCTGTCGTAGCTTACGTAGATCGGTACGTCCCCTATTATCTGGATCCCGAGCCTGGCCGCGTGCGACCTCAGCCTTGACCACTGCTCGAAGAACTTGAACTGCACGAACTTCTCCAGCTCGACCCTCTCCCTGAGCTTGGCCCTCCAGGCCTCGAGCTCCCTTGGGTCCCTCCTCCTCAGGGGCTCAGGCCAGGAGCCCCAGTCCCTGTTGCCGAAGTGCTCCCTGAGGGAGACGTAGAGGGCGTAGTCCTCAAGCCACCAGGAGTTGGCGTCAACGAACCTATCGTAGTCCCCTCCAGCCCTGAACCTAGAGAAGGCGGTCCTCAGCAGCTTTCCCTTGTGCTGGTAGGCGGCCTCATAGTCGACCCTTGAGGGGTCTGAGCGGGGAAGCGAGGCCAGCTCCTCCCTGGTCAGCAGGCCCTCCTCGGCCAGGTAGTCGAGGCTTACCATCAGGGGGCTCCCGGCGAAGGCCGAGAGGCCGCTGTAGGGGGAGTTGTCGTGCTCAGGGGCCGTCGGGCTGAGGGGCAGGACCTGCCAGTACCTCTGGCCCGCCTCCCTCAGGAGCTCAAGGAACTCGTGGGCCGAGGGGCCCAGGTCACCAACGAGGGGAGGGCCGGGGAGCGAGGTTATGTGCATGAGTAGGCCGCTGCCCCTCCTCATACCTCATCACGGGACCGCGGAGCCCTTCGGGGAATTAAGCCTGTCCCAGCGCCCTCGAGGCCAGGTGAAGCCCTAGGGCCGCCGATATGACGTCAAGGACTGCCCCGGGGCTCCAGCCCCTCCCCCTCCACAGGTCATCGAGCGCCTCCAGGGCCCTGACGGGGTCCCCCCTTGAGACCTCAAGGGCTACCTCGGCCCTTGACGCAAGGTAGGCCCTGAGCCCCCACTTCCTCGCTATCAGTGTGTCGCCTGCCTCGGCCAGCGCCCACGCCAGGGCCCTGGCTATGGCCCCCTCGCTCACGCCGCCGGCCCCCTCAATTACCTTAAGGGCCCTGAGGGTCAGCCTGTAGCCCCCTGTGACCTCCGAGGCCACCAGGTCCCAGGTGACTAGCCTAAGCAGCTCGCCGAGGCCGAGCCTCGGCTCCTCCCTGAAGTCCGGCAGCGGGCCCCTGTAGGACCCCAGGTGGCTAGGCTCCAGGTCCCTCAGCAGGGCGTAGTACTCGCGGGAGGCCTCAGCTGATGAGGACATGACGAGCTCAGATGCCCTGCCAGCCATGAGCTCAGGTGAGCCATGGGAGGTGGGAAGGGAGGCCGAGAGGGGTATCAGCATGAGGGCCTGGCCGAGGCCTACGTTGACCCTGAGCCCAAGCCTCCTCAGCGAGGCCCTGTAGGCCCTGAGGCCGACAGCTATGGGGTCAGGGGAGCCCGAGGCGGAGGCCTCGCATGAAGCTAACAGGGCGCTGGCCAGGGCCGCGGAGTGAACTGCAAACGTGAGGACGTCCTTGTCGGCCTGGGGCTTCAGCCTTGTCACCGCGCCTGGCTTGGGGTGGGCCAGGGGCTCTATGACGGCCCCGGCCGCCAGGGCTGGGGCGCCAATGCTACAGGCCTCACGCCCTCCCCATGAGGTCGCCGAGGCCAAGGCTCTCAGCCAGCTCCCTTATCACGTCCCATGGCCCCATCCTTTTCCTCATAAGGTGGAGCAGGTCAAGGAACATCAGCTGCTCCTCCGACTCAGGCCCGCAGCCCCTCACCGCCTCAAAGGCCTGAACTGCCTCCTCAGGGCTCATGCCCTTGAACAGGACCAGGTAGCCTGAGACCACAGTGCCCGTCCTGCCGCACCCCGCGTAGCAGTGAACGTATACCTTCCCTCCCCTCTCGAGCTCCCTGGCTATGGAGGCCATGGCCATGGCCACGTTCCTCACGGGCTCAACCTCCATGTCCCTCACTGGGTAGACGACCCTCCTGGCCCTCGGGTGCTCGGCCGGGCACGTCGGGTCGAGCGTCACTATGAGGCTTACGTCAACCCCCCACTCCTCAAGGTCGACGCAGCCGGGCCCGGCGTAGAGGCCGGGGACCACCTCAACTGGCCCCTCCCTCACTGGCAGCCACCGCTGACGCCCGCTAGCTCCTTGGCCCTCTCGAAGACCCTCCTGAGGCCCTCTATGGTCAGGGTCCCGGTGTTGACGTTCCTTGGGCTCGGGTGGTAGCTCGCTATCAGCCACCTGCCGTCGGGGAGCTTGCACTCGAGGCCGTGCCTGAACTCGCACCTCACCCCGAGTATCCTGGTCAGGACGTCGAAGGCCAGCCTGCCGAGGGTCACGAAGACCCTCACGTTGGGCAGCAGCCTCACCTCCTCCTCTAGGTACCTTGAGCAGTTGGCCACCTCCTGGGGCAGGGGCCTGTTGTCAGGAGGGGCGCAGTGCAGGACGGCAGTTATGTAGACGTTGCAGACCCTGAGGCCGTCGTCCCTGCTGACGCTGACGGGCTTATTGGCCAGGCCGGCCTCGTAGAGGGCCCTGAAGAAGTTGTTGCCGGACTGGTCGCCGGTGAACATCCTCCCCGTCCTGTTGCCTCCGTGGGGGGCTGGGGCCATGCCTACAACAACTATTGGGGCCAGGGGGTCGCCGAGGCTCGGCACAGGCCTTGACCAGTAGGCCTGGCCCCTGAACCTCCTGGGCGGGTTCAGGCCAACCCTTATGTCGAACTCCCTCAGCCTTGGGCAGAGGTTACAGGCCAGTATCCTCCTCTGAAGGTCCTCAAGGGCTTTCAGCCTTAGCTCTAGTTCCTTCTCATCCAAGGCCTGTCTAGGCTTTCAAAAAAGGATAAGGGGTTTAAGGGCCTTAGGCCGTCACAAATGCTTGTCAGTATTTGTTCAGGTCCATCATTAAGAGGTTGATGTCGTGTACGTGACCTGTACGCCCTCAGAGGTAACTAAGACTATCTCTACAGGCGTCCCTGTCGGCAACTGTTCTGAAACTATACATTTAAATGTAACAGTAGCGGTGCTGCCTGGGGCTATGGTGCTGGGCGCGTTAGGCGTGCTGTTAGTACAAATCAGGGTGCTGTTGGTGAACTCCAGCTCACCCACTTTTATAGAGGTTGAGGGGCTTCCTGGCGGGTTGTAAACATATGCAGTAACTGTGTAATTGCTTGGGGATGGGGGGCTCGGACTATATGTCACGCTGGCCCCGGTTATCTCAAGCTTCACCTGCGTGGCAGAGGTGCTTGTGTGCATTGAGCCGATGAGCCCGCTCAGCTACATGTAGATGATCACGGCCGCCGCTATCGCAATTACTATAAGCAGGACAACCGCAACGATGTCAGATATGGACCTCCTCGACCTCATGGGACCACTCTGGTAGAGAGGTAGATAGTGGGGGCTTTTTATATTCATTAGTCAGGCCATCACAAGCAAGTTACGTAGGGCCGCCAACAGGTTAATACCCAAGAGGCCTTAAGCCGGCCTACCCCTTGGAGGCCGGTGAGCGCTTGAGGATCACCTGGTGCGGCCACTCCTACTTCATGGTCGAGGCAGGGGGCCTCAGGGTAGCGATGGACCCCCACGACGGCGACTCCCTCGGCCTGCCCAGGTGCAGGGCCCAGGCCGACCTGGTCCTGGTAAGCCACGACCACTACGACCACAACGCTGTAGAGCTGGCCTCCGGCCCCAGGACAAGGATAGTGAGGTGGAGGGAGGGCGAGCTTAGCCTAGGGGGGCTGAGGGTCAGGGGCGTGAGGCTGGGCCACGACGACAAGGGCGGCTCCCTGTTTGGCCTCGTGGTGGCCTACTTAATTGAGGTAGAGGGGCTCACCATAGCTCACCTGAGCGACGTGGGGGAGCCCAGCGACTCCGCGGAAAGGGTGGGCAGGGCCGACATAGCCATAGTGCCAGCTGGCGACGTGACCACCGTCGGCCAAGACGAGGCTGTCCGCTGGGCCGCTAGGCTCGGGGCAAGGCTTGTCCTGCCGGCCCACTACTGGGTGCCCGGCTCCAACGTCCCCCTCGACCCCCTTGACAGGCTCTTGGAGGCCTGGAGGGGGAGGGTTGAGAGGGTCAGCTCAAGCAGCGTGACCGTTGACGCGGCCTCCCTGCCCCAGGAGCCCACGCTGCTCGTGCTTGAGCCGCCCAAGGGCCCCCTCAGGATTTAGGCCTCCCTCGCCGTAAGGGCTAGGGACCTGGCCTGAGGCTGCCGCCCTTCGCCACAGGTGAGCTCGTTAACGACTATGAGCCCCTCTACAGGTACTGGGAGCTGCTGAGGAGGAGGGGCCGGGAGGACCTGCTCGAGAGGGCCATGCTCACCGAGGACGACTTTGAGTTCCTCAGGAGGCTCGTCAGGTCAACCCCCTCCATGACCCTGCTTGAGCTCATGGACGCCCTCAGGGTGAGGTTCAGGGAGAGGGTTGACGCCTCCCTCGCCTCTGAGGCCCTGGGAGTTGACCAGGAGGCCGCCCTCGAGGTCCTCACCTCTATACTCGCTGGGTGGCTGGTTGAGGCCTCCGAGGACTTCAAGATACTGGGCCTCAGGTACAGGTACAGGATGCCTGAGAGCTAGGCCTTGACGTCAGCTAGCTCGGCGGCCCTCCTAGAGGAGAGGCTTGCCAGCCCAGCCTTCGCCGCTATCTCGGAGAGCCTGCTGTAGACCCTTACGTCCATGACCCCCTTCTCAATGGACCACCTCACGTAGTCATCTATGCCCTCAAGGAGGACCTCAGCCACTATCTTCGATATCTCGAGGGCCTCCTCAGGCGTCGCAGCCTCTATGGCCTTCTCGACAACCCTGTCCGAGGGGTGCGTGAGCCCCCTGAGGTACTTGCTCACGGCAGCCGGCGTCACCCCAAGCTCGTCAGCCAGCCTCCTGACCCCCCTTGAGGAGGCTAGGACCTCGATGATCTTCCTCCTGGCCTCCTTGCTGAGCAAGTGGACGTAGCTTGTCACCCTGTGCACCAGGCCTCTATGGCCTATCAGGATAATTAGGGGTCAGAATGGGACCTTGGGCCTCACGCCCTTTAAGCTCAGAGCCCCGGCACGGGCGGCCTCCCGCTGGGCCTCCTCGAGAGGCCTCCCCTCATCTCAGCGTCTATCCTGGCGTCCATCATCGAGCTCTTGGCCTTGAGCTCCTTTATGGAGGCCTCCACGAGGTCCTGGAGCCCCTTGGGGGCCCCGACCTTCTCAAGGGCCTCCTTGCCGGCCGAGCTGACCACCAGCTTCTTGTACCTCGGCTCCGACTCGAGGAGGCCTACGTAGAGCAGGGCCACCACGTCGCTCTTGAGGGCAGGGCTGTAGGGGTCCTGGCCCACCTTGAAGAACTGGTAGCCCATGTCAAAGCCCTTGGCCTGGACCTCGCTGACCACCATGTGGAGGGTCCTCTCGTGTATGGGCCCCAGCCTGCTCACCAGGTATACGAGGCCCATGAGCCTCGGGTTCTGGAGTACCTTCTCCTTCGTTATCACCTGAGTCGGCGTTATCCTGAGCTCCTTGGCGGACCCGGCCTTCTCGTCAACCTTGGCCTCCTTAAGCCTAGGCTGCTTCCTTCCGCCCAAGGTTGCTCACCTAACCCTAAAACCTCCCAGTGCGACAAGGGGCTCGGGGGTTTAAATTTGAGGGAGCACGCGGCCGCCGCGTTGCTGCTCGTCATGGTTGCCCTGGCCGTGGCGGCCCCGCTCGCCTTGGCCCAGGGCCTTAGCTGGACTAGGGAGACCTGGGTGCTCCTGCCTGCCGTCTACGGGACCCAGGGCATGGTGACCAACGTGACCGTGACCCTGACGTACCCTGGGACGGGCCAGGTCAGCGTGACTGACAACAGCGGCCAGGTGGGGTCCTCAACCCTCTACAGCGTGGAGATGGCCTATATGGTGGCCATGGCGTACGCCGGGCTGAACTGGAGGAACTACAACCTCTACGTCCACTTCAACGTCTCAGGCTCCATCGAGGGGCCCTCGGGGAGCTTCGGCATCATGCTGGCGGTCCTCGCGTTGGCCACGGGCCTTGACGTTAACCCCCTTCACCAGTTTGCAATAACTGGCGCTGTAAGCCCCTCGGGCCTCTCGGGCCCCATAGGCGGCCTCCAGTACAAGTGCGAGGCCGCCGCCTCGGAGGGGCTAGGCATAGTTTACCCGGTCGGCAACACGCCCTCAGCCAGCGGGGGCTGTAACGACAGCAGGGCCGTGCCGGTGGCAGGCGTAGTGCAGGCCCTCTCAGAGGTCTTCGGGGCCTACCCGTACACGATGAACGTCAGCGTGCCCGCTCCCAGGCAGTTCAACGAGGTCATGGTCAACGTCACGGACTACTTAATCGAGGACACCAACTCAGCGCTCCAGCAGGTCAGCTCCTCCGCCTCCCTGCTCAGGGGGTCTGGCAGCTTCCTTCAGTACCAGGTGGAGCAGTTCGTCAACGAGAGCGAGCATGACATAGCGATGGTCAGGGAGTACCTTGCGAGCATGCCCTACGCCGCGGCGAGCTTCGCCTTCACGGCCTACGTTAACGCTCTCGCCGCCAACTACACCCTGTGGGCCCTGAGGGTCAGCGACAGCGGGGGAAGCCTCGCGGGCTTCCTGACGAGCCAGGCCTCAGACCTCTACTCCAGGGCCAGCGCCATGATGGCCAGCGCGGAGCTCTACGCCAACAGGTCCTACTCCCTCACCTTCGCTGAGCTCATGGCGACGGCCTTCGCCAGGCTGGCCGACTCCCTCTACTTCTCAAGCTACGCGGCCAGCCTCGCCTCCCAGGTCAACGTGACGGGCGTCTACGTGCCGGCCTACTACCTGGCCCTCGCCAAGGCCAGGATACTGGGCGCCATAGGGTGGCTTATGGCGGCCAACGCCACGGTCGACGAGGGGGTCAACCTCACCCCTGCCCTGGTGGCGGCCACGGCCTCGGCCGTGGGCAGCTACGCTGACACGGCCCTCAACTACGCGGGCGCCCTCATAAGCTACTACGTCCAGCAGCTCGAGTCCATAGGCGACGTGGCTGACGCGGAGGCCCTTCAGGCCATGGAGAACGACCTGAAGTTCCTGGTGAACTATGGCGACAGCCTCCTCTCTCAGGGGCAGTACCTGGCCGCCATCGGCGTCTATGAGGACGCCCTGACCAACGCCCTTAACGTCATATTCATTGAGAGCGGGAGCTTCTCATCAAAGGCCGTCAACTTGGCCTACGCTGCTGAGCTTAACAGCGAGTACGCGGTCCTGGCGGCGGCCCTTGCCAGGAGCGGGCTCCTGAGCTCCCTCGACTCAGCCTACATGAGCTACGCCTCCGCCCTCCTCCCCTCAGACCCACAGGACGCCATCTACATAATGGAGACGGCCGTAATAGACGAGCTCTCCTGGTACCTGGGGCTCATACAGTACGGCCAGGCGCAGCCTGAGGTGATCAGCCAGATAATATCGCCCAGCTCAGGCCTCGTTGGCACTGTCGTCATAGCCCTGGCGGCTCTGGCGGCCGGCGCCACGCTTGCGGCCTCCGTGGCCCTCTGGTCCTACAGGAGGGCTCTGAGGTCGCTTCCACCTATTACATGAAGTCCAGGAGCGTCCTCCTCCCCTGGCGCTCCCTCTTAACTAGCTTCGCCGCCTCCTCTAGGTCCTTCTCGAGCAGCCCCCTGAGGTCAGGCTTGTAGAGCGCTGCGGCCGGGTGATAGGTGGGGAGCAACACGACCTCCACCCCCTCGACCTTGGCCCTGACCTGCCTCCCCCTCTCCGCTGTGGCCCCCCTCCACTTGAGGCCAGCGAGCGAGAAGAGGGCTGAGCCAGCAGTGTTGCCAAGGGCAACTATGACCTTAGGCCTCACCAGCCTTATCTCCTCCCTCAGGTACTTAATGCAGGACGCCACCTCCTCCTCTGTCGGCGTCCTGTTGTTTGGGGGCCTGCACTTGACCACGTTGGTTATGTAGACGGTCGGCCTTGGGAGGCCGGCCTTCTCGAGGGCCTCTGTGAGGAGCTGCCCAGCGGCGCCTACGAAGGGCCTCCCCTGCTCGTCCTCTGTCTTCCCAGGGGCCTCGCCCACCAGCATGACCTCAGCGTCCAGGTTTCCCTCGCCCGGCACCGCCTGCGTCCTGCCCTTGTAGAGGGGGCAGGCCCTGCAGGACCTTATGACCTCAGCGAGCCTATCATAGGCCTCCTTCTTGTTGACCTCGCTCATGGCCCCTCGCCGGGTAGCCAGCAGGCCCTTATGGGAGGGAGAGGGCGTACCTAACGGTCAGTGACGCCAGCCTCTGGGAGGGGACAGTGGCGTTGCTTACCACAATTACCAGGTAGTTCCTGAACACGGCGTAGACGTAGGTGACCTCCGCAAGGTGGACGTTAGGGCTCTCGCCGAGGGGCACGAGGGAGGTCTCTACGTAGTACTTCACGCCGTCCTTTGTCGAGGGCAGCCCGAACCTGGCTTCGAGGGCCCTAAGGACCTGCTCGGCCTGGGTCTCGTTGGCCTTAAAGACCTCAACGACGAGCTCGCTGGAGTTCGGCCCCCAGAAGAAGTATACGTCAGCCAGGGCCGGCAGGCCTCCTGTAGCCCCTCCGCCTGGCCCTGGGAGCTCGAAGTCGCTCTCGTAGGGCTTAAGGGGCCACGTGACCAACGAGCCGTTAAGGTACCTCAGCGATATGTACCCCTGGGTCACGTTGAACGTAGCCGTGAAGGACCTGTTGGCGTCAAGCGACCACCTGCCCCCGAGGTAGCCTGAGATCAAGGACGGCGAGGGCGGGCTTACGGCGCGCCGCTGGAGGGCCCAGTAGTAGGCCTCGTAGCTGAGTATTGACAGGACCATGACGACAACGGCTGCTATCGCTGCCGTCGCCCTAGGGCTTAGGCCTCTCAAGCTTCCCCCTTGGCTAGCGCCTAGGGAGGTTTTAACGGCCATACTAAGACAGGAGGCCCTGGAAGGACCTGAGGTCGATCCTGGCCCTGCCGAGCCTAAGGGCCTCTATCTGGCCCGTAAAGCCCGTGAGGACCGACACGAGGCCGCTGCGCTCCGAGAGCCTCTCTATTACAGCGAAGTGGTCACGGCCCTCGCCGTAAGCCGAGGTCAGGAGGCCCTCAGGTCCTCCCTCTGGCAGGCGCCCCATCACGAGGTCCAGGCCGACAAGCCTCCTGCTGGCCCTTGAGAGGCATGAAGCTATCAGCCTGTCCCTGTTGGCCCTTCTCTCGGTCTGGCTCTTGGCATAGGGCGCCAGCCTGTTGAAGACTATGAGGTCGCTTACGTACTGTTTTAGGGCCCTTAGCTGGTCCCCTTCAAGGCCTATCGCCACGCCTGTCGCGTCAAGCTGGGCTACGAGGGCGGCCTTCAGCTCGAGCCCCTCCCCGTGGACCCACCCATCGGTGTCAACGACTAGGCGACCGTACCGCTTGGACAGCCTGGCCGAGCAGTACAGGTACCTGGCCTCAAGGCCCCTCGGCGTGAAGTCTCCCACGAGACAGGCCTCGGCCTCCCCGACGGCCATCCCTGGCATGAACGGCCTGGCCGGCGAGGCGGCGGCCGCGAAGCCGGGACAGTAGAGCTCGTTCTGCCCCACGTCAACGCTCAGGAGGCCTTCAAAGGCCCCTGTGTTGTATAGGTACGCGGCAAGCGTGCTCTTACCGCTGTCAGTGGGCCCTATCAGGACAGCCCTTCTTGCCCCTCTCAGCGACTCCGCCACCTGCTGAAGCCGCCTAAGAGAGGCCGGGTCATAGGCATGGACTGCGCCCCCTGAGACCTCCACCTCGCCGCTGCCGCAGACTATGACTGACCTCCCCACGGGGACCACGAGGCTTACCTCTCCTCTCGGCCTGTAGCCAAGGACCTCCACGTCTCCGGAGGCCCTCAGAGAGGCCGGCCCCCTGACCTCCGCGCAGCCCTCCAGCCTCAAGCCAGTCCTTAAGGCTGACCTCCTCCCTGCCCTAAAAGGGCGAGGCCTGCCTTTCGCTTTTGTCAGGTGACCTGCGTCCCCTGCTTGTAATCAGTACGTCTGACTAGGACGTTAGATAGGCCGCTGGGTAATGAGAGCAAAAAGGTTAATAGCTCCTATCTTTTGCCTTTCTCAACGGCGCGCCGCGGTAGTACAGCCCGGCTAGTATGCGGGCCTGTCAAGCCCGTGACCCGGGTTCAAATCCCGGCCGCGGCGCCATTTCGTGGCGCTGGTTCACTTCCTTCCCAGCAGCCTGTAAAGCCTGTCCTCCGCGATCGACAGCTCGCTTGACCTGGCGGCCTCCCACAGCGCGTTGAACTTGGGCTTGCCGGCCATCTGCTCGAGGCTCCACTCCTTGGCGAAGTCTCCAAGCCATATCTGCTGGGCCTCATCCTCCACCACCCTCCTTATCATTTCATAGAACTTGAAGGCCCTGCTGAGCTGGCCGTACTGGCTAGTGGTCGAGTGAAGCCTCAGCTGCTCGAAGGCGCCGAGCCTCGCCATCATAGAGGCCACCTCAGCCATCTCACCTGAGGCGTACATCTCTAGCAGGACTGCCTCAGGGGGCACGCCGTACTTGTTGACCGCTACGTCAAAGAACGCCATGAAGCTGGCGAATAAGAGCGGCCAGATCGTGTGCTCGTCCAGCAGGTCTATGAAGGCCTCCTGCTTGAACGTCACCTTGACCGCTACGCCTCCAGGCCTGCCTATGGCCCCTATGGCCGCGGCCACCGCAACTGCGTAGTCCCACGCCCTGCCGCTGTGGTCGTTTGCCACTCCTATGAGCACAGGGTAGCCGAGCCCCCTTGAGTGGAGCTCCAGGATCCCGGCCCCTATCATCCTCGGGGCCACCATAATTACGTCATAGGTGGGCGGCGGCCTGACGAGCCCAAAGGCGACGTTGTAGCCGCTGGCGAAGTCAAGGACTACTTCCCTGTCGCCGACGGCCCTCACCACCTCGTTGAAGACGAGCGGCTGGACCTCATCAGGCAGCAGCATCATGATTACGTCAGCCCTCCTCGCGGCCTCAGGTATATCATAGGTCTCAAACCCGTCCCTCTCGGCCCTCCTCCTGTACTCGTCGTTAACGTTGCCGACTATCACGTTAAGGCCGTTGTCCCTCATGACCTTTGCCTGGGCCTCCCCCTGGTTGCCGTAACCCAGGACAGCTATGACCTTCCCCTTAAGGATATCGTAGCTCCCAGACGTTATCAATGAAGACAAGGGGCTTCCCTGGCGAGAGTGGCCTGGAGTCGGTTTTAAGAGCTCATGAGGTCTGGCTTCCCTCTCCTTTCTTGCTGAACCACAGCTCCGTCGACTCCCTCCTCTTGAGCTCCCTCATCATGCTCTCAAGCCTCCTGTAGACGGTGGCGTGCATCCTGCCCTGCACCAGGAGCTCCACGCCGTGCTTGGCTATCTGGCTCCGCTCGTAGTCGCCAATTATGCCCACGAGGCCCCTGTCGTTTACTACTATCCTGGTGCCAGTTATCTCCTCCAGCGTCCTCCTCGCCCTCCCGTTCTCCCCTATTACCCTGCCCAGCACCCTCCTCAGGTGGTTCTCCTTATCGCCCACGGCCTGCCTCACGTCAACAACGACGAGTACGTAGTCCTCGTCAAGGAGCTGCAGGGCGTCCTGAGGGCTGAACCCTATGGCTATGGCCCTCACAATGTCCCTGGCCCTCAGGACGTTAGCCGCGTCGCCCTCCCCTTCGGCCTCTATCAAGACCCTTGAGTTACTCTCATCAAGGGTCAGCCTTACTCCGAGCCTCCTTCTCAGCTCACCCATGACCTGCCTGAGCCCCTCTTTGACATTCTCAAAGGACTCAGGCGGGACGGGCTCGTAGGTCCTGGCCAAAGGCCTTGACATCACGTCTTCGCCTCCAGGCACTTGTAGGCGCGCTCCCTTAGGCGCTCCTCGTACGCCGACGTATCTATGGCCCTGGAGAAGAACTTAAAGATGTTGTTCAGGTCCCTCTCTAATAACTCCCTGGCCTTGACGTGCTCGACGCTGACGGCCTGGGCCACGTCTATCAGCCAGGGCTTCCCCTCCCATATCATCACGTTGTACTCGCTTAGGTCGCCGTGAACCAGCCTGGCCACGCAGACCGTCTTCTCTATGTCCTCTACCAGGTACGCTAGCAGCCGCTCAAGGTCCTCAGCTGTGAGCTCCTTGTAGGCCTCGACCAGCAGGGGCGCCCTGAAGCCCTTTTCCCCAAGGAATCTCATAACCAGCACGTTACCTGAGACCGCTTTGGGCTCGGGAACCCTGACCCCCGCTTTCCACATGGCGTCAAGGTTGTTGTACTCCTTCTTAGCCCACAGGTATATCAGCTCCCTGAACTTGGGCGGTAGCGAGGGGAACCTCGGGTCCCCTATTATGTACTCCTTGATGCTCTTCCTGAACTCGGCCGCCGAGGTCAGGTATATCTTGACGGCCAGCTCCTCCCCCCGCCACCCCTTTGCCCAGAATACCTTGGCCTCCTTGCCGGAGCTTATGGACCCCCTGAGCTCCTTGAAGGCCTTAATCGTGTTCCTGAGCCTGTAAAGGTGGTAGTTGGTAAAGGCGTCAAAGACCTCATCAACCGTCTTAACCACGTCCTCGTCCTTGACCTTGCTCTTCTCCCTGTCTATCCTGATCCTATGAGGACTCAAACAGCCCCCTCACCGCCCATCAGGTCTACAAGCTCCTTAGGCACAAGCCCCCTCTTTATGAGGTCCCTGGCCTCAGACTCGCTGTACCGGTGAACCAGCTCGCCCTTCATGTCAGCTGTCCCCCACGGCAGGAAGAGGACCAGGTCCCCCTCGTGAATCCATACCTTTCTCCTCATCTTGCCCGGTATCATGGCCTTGTACTTGTTGCCGTCAGAGCAGACGACCTCGACGAAGTTACCCCCTATTATCTTCTCTGTCACACATAGGATAGTACCCTCTTCATCACTCGGCAACGGGGTCTCGCCCTTGCTGCCCTCCTGCCTCTTGGCCGGCACTCAGGCTTCCCTCCTCAATAGGTACACTCTCCTCTGGGAAAGATAAACTAAAAACTCTTGCCCTTCCGAGGCCTCTTCAGTCAACAGGACGACGTCGGAGCTCGGGACCTCCAGGGAGCCGCCGTCCCAGAAAAGGACGTACTTTCCTCCCTCCTTGCTGAGCACCATGGCCCTCCTCAGGTTAGGGCCTTCGTAGACCTTGAAGCCCTTGTCCCACAGGTCCTCAGGAGGGATCACCTTTCTCCCTCCCCTGTCAAGGTCTATGAACATGAAGCCCTGAGGCGTGAAGGTCAGGTAAAACAGGGGCCTCCCCTCGACCTCAATTACGTCACCAGGCCTTATCGTTGCCAGCCTGGCCGAGACGTAGAGCTTCACCTTCCTCCCTCCCCCCTTGAAGGTCTCAACTATCCTTGCGCCGGCCTCTGACCTGAGCCTCGTGGCGAGGGCCCTCGCGGCGCCGTGGTCCCTGAGGTACACGTCAAGCCCCTCCTTGACTTCCTCCACCTTGACTACCTCGTCGCCCATGGACTCTATCAGCCGGTGAACGAGCCTCGCGACCTCCTTGTCGCCGCTGAGGGGCCGCGGGTAGGCGCGCAGCTGCACCACAGCGGTGTAGCCCTCGCCGCTCTTCCTGGCCGCGCAGACGGGGCACAGTGAGGGTCTCGGCAAGACCTTTATGACCTTGACCTCCTCGGCCCTTACGCCCTCGTACACCCCCTCAACCCTGACGTAGACCTCCCTGGGGGGTTGCCCCTCGCCTAGTTCAACCTCCTTGACCACAAGCTCCTGGATCGGAGCGACCGGCCTCAGCCTCGGCACCACCTGAGACATCACGTAGTCCCTCAGAGACTCCCTGAGGTCAGGGTACGGGGCTGACCACCTCCCTTGGGCCCTGTGAGCGTAGCAGGAGACGCAGTAGGTGAACTCGACCTGTGAAGGGGACTGCGCGACGCCGTACCTCTTGACGAAGCAGTCCCTGCAGAGGTTGCCTATGAAGGGGACCTCCTTGCTGCTCCTCCCGCACATCGGGCATATCCTTTCTGGCACTTAGCGGCCCCATAGGAAGCTGCATAAGGGGGCCACGCCTAAAATAACAGGGGGTCCGGCTTGCGCGTTGCCGTCCTTGGAGTTGGCATAATGGGCTCAGCCATGGCCGAGCGGCTGGCCTCCCAGGGCTTTGAGGTAGCCCTGTGGAACAGGACCCGTGAGAAGGCGGAGTCGTTAGCTAAGTCCATAGGTGCGACCGTTTACCCAAGCCCCTGGTCGGCCTCCGAGAGGTCGGACTTCGCAATAGCCTTCCTGGCTGACGACAACGCCCTTCTAGCCGTCGCGGCAGACATGAGGAGGGCCGACGGGCTCGTCTACATAAACTCGTCAACGGTCACTCCGAGGACCAGCCAGCTTGTGGCAAGTCACCTTGAGGGCCTGGGCATATGCTACGTGGAGGCCCCCGTCATAGGGGGAGCCAATGATATAAGGCAGGGCAGGGCCCTGTTCCTGGCGGCCGGCGACAAGAGCTGCGTCAGGTCCTCAGGCAGGGTGCTCTCAGCGGCGGGCGAGGTAATGGAGGTTGGCGAGACCATAGGGTCCGCCATGGCGCTCAAGCTCGCCTATAACGCCGTTCTCATATCAACCATTGGGGTCCTTGGTGAGGCCATAACCCTCGCGGAGCTCTACGGCGTGAGCCCTTCAATGTTACAGGAGGTCATGAAGAGGACGGCCTTTTCCGAGGTCGCTAACAAGTACCTGCCGCGCATGCTCGACCCAAGCTCACCTGTCCACTTCAGGCTCTCGCTGGCAGCGAAGGACCTCGAGTACGCCAGCAGGGCCGCCTTTGACGCCGGCGTACCCCTCCATATAGTCTCCACAGCGTCAAGGCTGTTCAAGCAGGCAGAGGTCCACGGGCTTGGGGCGCGTGACTATACCAAGGTCCTTGACTTCATGAGGCCCAGGAGGGCCTCATAGCTTTGACCCAGGCGTCACCGGTCCGCAGCGGCCCATTTAATCACAGGCCCTCCTAGCGGTTGCGCAGGGCTCTCTGGAGGTTATTTCCTAACTCATTATGTCAAGCCTGCTGGCGGCCAGCGTCCCAAGGCTGCGCCTGTCACACTGAGGCAGGGGGTGAAGGGGTCCAGGGCTCAGGCCGAAGGACCTCATGAGGTCTGTCAGGGCCTGAGGACTCTCAGCCCCAAAGGCCAAAATATCGCCACCCTTTGACCTGGAGATGGCCTCGTCGACCTGCCTGGAGGACGTCAAGTACAGGAGCGCCTGAAGGGATGGCGTCCTGAGCCTCGCGAGCCCTGACGAGTAGTCCTCCTCAACGTATGACAGGGCGACGGCCAGGGCGCACGGGTCCGGCTCCTCTGCCAGCCTAACCACGAGCCTGGAGGGCGGAAGGCCTCTGGAGGCCGACTCCAGGAGCTCGTCAGGGACCCTCACGTCTCTGCACACTGCTACGTACCGCTTCCCCCAGGGGAGCTCAGCCTCGTACGCCCTGCAGCTCAGCAGCTGACACCGGGGACGCTGAGTGAGAGCTTGAGGGTTAAATTGCATATGAGATATGTGGGCTGCACGAGCCCTACCTGAACGTAGACGGGCGGCCCAGAGCCGTTGAAGGCCAGGATCGTCGGCGTCCCTGTTATCCCATGCTGGAGCAGGAAGCTCATAGTCGAGTTGACGAGGCCGAGGTAGCCTGAGGCCTCCTGCTGAGTCACGTTATAGCCCAGATCATCAGCTATCTCAATAATGGTCAGGTTCGTCGGCATTATGAGCTGCGGCGTCTGCCCCTCCTCATAGAGCAGTATGTTGCGGACGTAGAACGCGTAGTTAACGTCCAGGACCTCAGCGAAGGCCTTGGCCCCGTACTTGTTGTAGATCAGGTCGAGGAGCTCAAGCATCTGAGTCGAGTACTCGTGGATTGGAAGCCCCAGGAAGATCACGCGGGCCTGACTAGTGTTAGCGGATACGTAGTAAAGGAACGGGAACGTGGCGTTGAGCTCGAGGGCGCAGTAGGGGCACTCAGGGTCATAAACTATCACTATCACCTTTGAGGAGTTAGAGGGACCAAGGGTAGGCGTCTCGCTTAGGCCTGGCATTGACTCGATGTCTGCAAGCGTTAGCTGCGCGCTAGTAGTAAAGGTTGACGTTGTGTGCGCTAGAGGGCTTGAGGAAGTGGAGGTCGTACCTGAGGTGCTCACTCCTGTAGTACCCGTTGAAGTAGCCGTTGACGTTGAGGTAGGGGTCAGGTAGCTCCTGAGGCCCCAGTAGAGGACAGCGGCGACAACGACTATCAGGACTACGATGAAGGCCGCCGAGGACCTTGCCATTGACCTACCTCTCAAGGCTCTCTGGGAAGCAACAGAGCTGGACAGTTAAAAACTAGGGGTTTAGCTCTCAGGTTCATACCGATTTCGGTCATCACCTCAGCACTATTCCTGCGCCTCGCTCGGGATTTTCATCAGGCTTGGGGGCGTTCAGGGCTACCAGGACCTCATATCTTGAGCGCTCTATCAACCCCCTGTAGACGTTGGTTATGGCGACATCCTATAAACCTGTTATGAAAATTGAAAATCGAAAACAGCTACGGAAGGCTAGGAGCCTGAGGTTGCCTGGCCCGCCTCCTGCTGGGACTTCTGGGTTATGCTCTTGAGCTCCTTCTCAAGCTCTTTCTCTATCTCCTCGATGGGCTTGGGCGGGGGCGTCGTTATGAGCGTGTAGCCTATCCAGGCCAATATGGCCAGCACCGCTATTACTATTATTGAGTCGGTGAGCTTTAGCAGGAAGATCGAGGCCTCTGACGAGAGGGGAGGCAGCCAGAGGGCCACGTTGTAAACTACTATTATCACTATTGACGCTATAAGCAGGAGGGCGCCCGTGACCTTACTGCTCGGCATCCCCTAGACCCCATGTGACGCTAAATGCCTAGCTTTTAAAGTTAAGTCGCCGGGTCTCCTGAAGCCACTCTAAAACCCCGCTGAGTATATCCTTTGAGACGTCCTCAACAGGCCTTGGCTCCTCGCCCACAGACCCAGGGACCCTGATGACCTTAACGCCGGCCTCCGAGGCCCTCTCAAGGACCTCAGCGAAGGACTCCTTGACCTTTAACAGAAAGGCCTCATCCTCGTACGCCTCAACGGCCCTCCTCGCTGCTATCCTGCTCAGGGCCAGCTTAACGGGCACGTCTATGTAAACTATGACGTCAGCTTCCCTGGCGAAGGAGTTGAGCGACCACAGCCACTCCTTTGGGGCACCTGCGCTGCCCTGGTACGCTATAGAGCTGTACTTGTACCTGTCGGTGACCACTATATAGTTCAGCTCAAGCGCGCCGAGGACCCCTCTCCCGCCAGGAAGGCTCTCGTCGCCCCTGAGGTGCCATGCCCTGTCGGCCGCGAACAGTAGGGCCATCAGGTAGGGGTCAGGCCCCTTGGTCGATAGGAAGGACCTTATGAGCTTCCCCACGGGGCCCTCGGTGGGCTCCTTAGTGTAGACGGACCTGAGGCCGAGGGATTCAAGGGACTTGACGAGGAGCTTTGAGTGCGTGCTGAGCCCGCTGCCGTCTATCCCCTCAACAGCTATCAGCGCGCCGGCCAAGCCGAGGTAAAACTGCCTTGACCCCCTTTATTGGCTAGTAGCCCTGTATCGGATAAACGTTACTTTTCTGAATAATATCAGAGTTTAGGCAGACTTAAAAATCTTGGAGGCCAATAGGAGGAAGCGAGCGCCTTGGACTACGCCAAGATAAAGAATTACATGAAGACCTTCGGCCCCGCGTGGCTAGTGATGATAGCAGACGTAGACGTAGCCTCCATAGTCACAGGCCTCCAGGTCGGGGCCAGCTGGGGCTACAGGATGGTCCTGGTCATGCTCCTCCTGGCGGTGCCCCTCTTCGTGATACAGGACGTGGCAGGGACCCTGGGCACCGTGAGCGGCATGGGCCTCGGGACTGCCATAAGGAGGCTCTACGGCAGGAGGGTGGCGATGGCCGCGGCGATCCCAATGGCCCTGCTTGACGTACTTGAGTACGTCGCCGAGTACGCTGGCATAGCCCTGGGGCTGGGCCTCCTGGGCCTGCCTGTCCTGCCTGTGCTCTTGCTCGTGTTCGTCCTACACATAGCCGTGGCCTGGACTGGCCGCTATAGGCACGTGGAGGCCTTCCTGCTCCCCTTCAGCTTCTTACTGGTGGCCACAATAGTGGCCTCGGTTGCCATGATGAGGCTCAGCCCTGCGACCGTTATGGACTCTATGGTCGCGGGCATGCCCCTTCAGGACAGGGAATTCGACTACATGCTGGCGGCCAGCGTGGGGTCTGTCATAATGCCCTGGATGCTCTTCTTCCACTCGGGTGCAGACGCCAGGAAGGGCCTCTCCAGGAAGGACCTGAGGCCTGAGAGGGTCGAGACCCTCGTGGGGGCCCTGGTCTCGGAGGTCCTCATGGCCATCACCGTCATAGACGGCGTGGCCATAGGTGACGTGAGGGGTTACCTGGACCCCTCCATCATGGTGGCCGCGCTGCGACCCTTCGGGCAGGCGGCCAGGTACATAATGGGGCTGGGCTTCGTGTTCTCAGGGTTCCTGGCCCTGATAGTGATCTCCCTGGCCTCGGCATGGGGCGTTATAGAGTCGCTAAGCGTCAGGAGAGGCTCTACAACGTTCAGGCTCATATATGTCCTTGAGTCCCTGCCTGCCCTTCTAGTAGTGCTGATATCAAGGAACCTCGTGGAGCTCATGCTTGACCTGATGGTCTCCTTCACTATAGTCCTGGCGCCTCTGCTGTACCTCTTGGGCAAGGTAGCATCAAGGAGCGACGTGATGGGCGAGGAGAGGCTGAAGGGGGCCAGGGCAGTGGCCTACTGGGTCCTCTCGGCGCTCGTGGTGGCCAGCGGCCTTGTGGCCCTGATCCCTTAAAGATAGGCGCTACCGCTTAAGGCCTCCCAAGGCTATGGAACCCTGGGGGCCGCTTGCCAGAGGATCTGACGTTCCAGATCCTTGACGTGAGTTACGAGGTTGAGGCAGGCCGTCCGGTCATCGAGATATGGGCCAGGGACGATAAGGGCAGAAGGATAGTGCTGCTTGACGACAGCTTCAGGCCCTACTTCTACGCACTGCTCGAGGAGGGGCAGGACCCAAGCGCTGTCAGCGCCGCTATCAGGAGGCTCTCCAAGCCGAGGAGCCCCATAACTGGTGTAGACCTTGTAGAGGCCAGGTACTTCGGGCGGCCTGTCAAGGCCCTGAGGGTACAGACCGTCATCCCTGAGACCGTGAGGGACTACAGGGAGGAGGTGGCAAAGCTCCCCGGCGTCAAGGAGGTGCTGGAGGCCGACGTAAGGTTCTCCATAAGGTACCTCATAGACAAGAACCTGTACCCTATGAGGTGGTACAGGGCCAGCGGGGAGAGGGTTCAGAGGAACGACTTCGTGGTCGACGCCGTTTACAGGCTGAGCTCAGACCTGATCGAGGAGCCCTCATTGGCTGACGTGGACCCCCTCGAGGGCCTCAGGATAATGGCCTTTGACATAGAGGCCTACAACCCTCAGGGCTCGCCTAACCCGTCCAGGGACCCAGTTATAGTGATAGGGGTGGCCTTTAATGACGGCGAGAAGGTGCAGCTCCAGGCCAAGGGCCACGACGATAAGGATGTGCTTAGGGAGTTCGTGGAGCTCGTCAGGAGGAAGG